>NZ_JCAFRJ010000003.1:0-478399 GCF_059367975.1 Stenotrophomonas sp. YJH_SMC_131
CATCTGGGCGGCACCGGTGATCATGTTCTTGACGTAGTCAGCGTGGCCCGGGCAGTCAACGTGGGCGTAGTGACGGATCGGGGATTCGTATTCGACGTGCGCGGTCGAGATCGTGATACCACGAGCCTTTTCTTCCGGCGCGGCGTCGATCGAGGAGTAGTCCTTGAACTCGCCACCGAAGCGCTCGGCACCGATCTTGGTCAGTGCGGCGGTCAGCGTGGTCTTGCCGTGGTCGACGTGACCGATGGTGCCGACATTGACGTGCGGCTTGGTGCGCTCGAACTTACCCTTGGCCATGGCTGCTTATCTCGAATTCGTCTGAGAGGTGATGCTTAAGATGGTGCTCACGAAAGGAATCGAACCTTCGACCTCTTCCTTACCAAGGAAGTGCTCTACCGACTGAGCTACGTGAGCCGAGTTTTGCATTATGACATGAACTCGATAAGATTCAAAGTTCATTCAATGGAGCGGGAGACGGGAATCGAACCCGCACCATCAGCTTGGAAGGCTGAGGTTCTACCATTGAACTACTCCCGCGCCGGGAATGTCACAACGTGAAACTGGTGGAGGGAGGTGGATTCGAACCACCGAAGGCGTAAGCCAGCAGATTTACAGTCTGCCCCCGTTGGCCGCTTGGGTATCCCTCCTTACCACCCCATTCCGTTGCCGCCGAAGCGTTGCGGTGTGTGGTGGTGAGCCGCTTATTCTGCTGATGGGACGGGGGGCTGTCAACGCTTTTTTCCATCTTTTTCACACGTTGTCGCAAACCCATTGATACGCAAGGTTATTGACCGGGGACCGGCAGGGTCTCGCTGGCGAAAATTGCGACATGGGGGACTCCGTCGGCGCCGATCCAGCCCCGATACATGCCCTGGGTGTTGAACGGCGTGGCCATTCTGCCGTCCGCGGCAAGCACAATCGCACCACCGTCGCCGCCCATCTGCGGAATCGTCTCGTTGATCACGCCCTTGCCGGCCTGCTCCGGGCTCTGCCCCTGGTAGCGCATGCGCGCACAGATCTCGTGCGCGGCCGCGGTGCGGATGTAGTACTCGCCCCAGCCGGTGCCCGACACCGCACAGCGCGCATCGGCCCAGGTGCCGGCGCCGATGATCGGCGAGTCACCCACCCGGCCATAGCGCTTGTTGGTCATGCCGCCCGTGGAGGTGCCGGCGGCCAGCTGCCCCTGCGCATCCAGCGCGACCGCACCGACGGTACCGAAGTGCTTTGCGGTCTCCAGGTCGGCATGGGCCTGGCCATTGGCCTCTTCCTTAAGCGCGCGCTGCAGCTGCTGCCAACGCTTCTCCGTGCGGAAGTAGGAGGGATCAACCAGAGCAATGCCCTGCTCCACCGCGAAGGCTTCGGCACCCTGCCCTACCATCATCACGTGCCTGGACTTCTGCATCACGGTCTGCGCCAGCAGGATCGGGTTACGCACCCGCTGCACGCCGGCCACCGCACCTGCTGCCTGGGATGCACCGTCCATCACCGCCGCATCCAGCTCGTTGTGGCCGTCATGGGTGAACACTGCGCCCTTGCCAGCGTTGAAGGTCGGATCGTCCTCCAGCACGGTGATTGCCGCAGTGACCGCTGCAAGCGCCGGACGACCGGCCGCCAGTTCGGCATGGCCTTTCAGCAGTGCGGCGCGCAACGCATCGCGCGCAGCCTTCTCTTCGGCCGGCGACAGGTCCTTGCGTTCGACGCCGGCGCCGCCATGGATGACCAGCAATGGCGACGCAGCCGGGGCGGCCTGGGCGATCAATGGCAAGGACAGCAGCGCGGACAGCGCCAGGCGCAGTTTCATCAGGTACGTCTCCAGCAGGACAAGGAAATGGATTGCAGGGTAGCGCCGGCCGCTGGCCGCAAGGGGCGCATCAGCTCAGGGAAAGTGAGTTGCCGGCCAGCGGCCGGCGCTACCGAAGCGTGAACTCGATCTCGCCGTCGCTGATGTCGGCCACGGCCTGGTAGTCGGCCTCGGCCTGGAAATCGTCCAGGCGCATGCGGCTGCCACTGGAGACCACGGTCACCGGAACGGCATGGAAGCGCAATGGTTCGCCCTCGACCAGGCGATCGGCATCACGACCGGGGCTGACCACCCAGACCTTGCCCTCGCCATCAGCGCTGTAGACCTGGGCCTGGCCATCGGGCTCCACGCACAGGGCGGTGTCCTCATCAACGCCGATGCCGACGATGTCAGGGTCGCCGCTGTCCTGCGCGGCGCGTGCCACGAACACGATGAGGCGGCCAAGGCGGTCACGCTTGTCGAAATGGGTGTCGGTGACCACGCGCTGCAGGTAGGGCATCTGCAGGAAGCCACTGTCCATGGTGACTGCGCTGCCCATCGGATCGGCCAGCGCACCGGCCGAGCTGATGCTGCCGCCATCCATGGCGCCATAGGCATAGCCGCCGAGGATGGCCAGGCCAGCGCTGGTACCGGCAATCGGCTTGCCGGCGCGTACATGGGCGTTGAGCGCGCGGTTGAGTGCGGTGCCCTTCCAGAAGCGGATGTAGCGCGACTGGTCGCCGCCGGCAATGAAGATGGCATCGGCCGCAGCGACCACGCGCAGCACGGCTGGATCATCGGCACCGCGGCGGCTGTCGAAGACCAGCGTCTGTACCGCGGTGGTGCCGCCGATCTCGTGGTACAGGCGGTCCTGCAGTTCATCGCCACCGGAGGCACGCAGGATCAGTACACGGCCATTGCCGGCCTGCTTCAACCACCACTGGAAGGCATCCGGCACCCACTCGCCACCGCCCATCAGCATCATCGCGGATGCACGCGGCCCGGGACGTGGGGCCTCAAGGTCGCCGACCTCGTAATAGGAAAAGCCCGGGCCCTGCAGATCCTGCGCGGGCGCGGCCGACGGCCAGGCCAGCATGAGCAGCGCCAGCCAGGCAACAGGGGTACGCAGGGTCCGGTGAACGCGTCGCATCTTGATCTCCCTGAACAAAATCGACTTGCAAGCGTTTTCACTCTTTGCCAGATAGGGACCCAGTAGTCAAGGACATAAAAAAGGCGTTAAATGCGCGCGCCCATTCCGGAAATCTGAATGGGGGACAGGCCCCTCCTCTGCGGGCCGGCTTCATTTCCGAGAATTCCTCATGCGTAGAAAGGCGATGGCGTGGTCGATCCAGCTAGCGTTGATGGGTGTGGCTGCTTCCGCGGCCGCCCAGGCTCCGGCGTCCTCTCCGGTACAACAACTGGACGCGGTGCAGGTCACCGGTTCGCGCATTCCGCGCGCCCAGGTGGAAGGCCCCGCCCCGATCACGGTGATCAACGCCGAACAGATCCGCTCCAGTGGCTTCACCAGCGTGCCGGACGTGCTGCGTGCGATGACCCAGAACGGCGGTGAGACGCAGAGCCAGCAGTCTTCCAGCGGCGCCGACTTCTCGCCGGGTGCCCAGCAGGTGGACCTGCGCGGCCTGGGCCCGAACCACACGCTGGTGCTGGTCAATGGCCGCCGTATCGCCGACTTCCCGATGCCGTTCAAGGGCCGCAGCAACTTCACCGATGTCTCCAACATTCCGCTGGGGATGATCGAGCGCATTGAAGTACTGACCGGCAGCGCCTCGGCCATCTATGGATCGGACGCGATCGCCGGCGTGGTCAACTTCATCCTGAAGAAGAAGGCCGACGGCACCACGATCGACATGCGCATGGGCACCACCACTGAAGGCGGTGGCGAGTCGTTCGACATGAGCATCGCCAGCGGTTTCAGCCGTGGCAACTTCAACGCGGTGTACAGCGTGGAACTGCAGTCGCAGACGCCGCTGTGGGCCTATGAGCGCGACATCCAGGACTCGACCCAGGACGGCCCCACCGAGGGTTCGCGCATCGCGCGCCGTGCGTACCTGCGCACCGACTACAACGATGACTATCTGGACCCCGGCGCCGCCACCTGCGAAGCGCTGTCCGGCCAGAACCAGGGCAGCACCTACCGCGCCTACCGCCCGAAGTACGGCTACTACTGTGGCAGCGACAGCTCGATCGGCTACGGCACCATCCTCAGCAAGCGCCGCGGTGCCAACGGCTACGCGTCGTTGAGCCATGACTTCGACAATGGCCAGCAGTGGTTCGCCGACGTGCAGCTGGGCTACCACACGATGTCGCTGATGCGCGACGTCACCAAGTGGGGCCGCATGGACGCCAACGGCGATGAGTCGGGCTACTTCAACAACGAAGCCACCGGCGAGATCGAGTTCTGGCAGCGCCAGTTCTCGCCCGAGGAAATGGGTGGCCTGCGCAATGCCATGGTGCGCAGCACGCAGAAGACCTTCAGCGTGACCACCGGCTTCAAGGGCAACCTGGCCGGCAACTGGGACTACGAAGCGGCATTGAGCCATTCGCAGTACCAGTCGCGGATCAGCTGGGCGCAGATCATCGCCGCCAAGGCCAATGACCTGTTCCTCGGCCCGCAGCTGGGCGTGGATGACGACGGTTTCCCGATCTACAACGCCGACCCGTCACGCCTGTACCGGCCGCTGACCCGCGCCGAGTATGATTCGATCGCCGCGCGTACCACCTACACGCCGAAGTCGCGCACGGAGACGGCGGCATTCACTCTGACCAATTCCGCGCTGTTCGGCCTGCCCGGCGGTGACGCCGGTTTCGCCGCGACCGTGGAAGTGGGCCAGCAGGCGTACTCGCTCAATCCTGATCCGCTGGCGACCCAGTACTACTATTACAGCTGGAAGGATTCGGACGGCCAAGGTTCGCGCAACCGCTGGGCTACGGCGGCCGAGCTGCGCATGCCGCTGCACGAAACGGTCAACCTGAGCGTGGCCGGCCGCTACGACCAGTACCGCTATTCCGGCCACACCATCGGCAAGGCGACCTGGAGCGGTGGCCTGGAATGGCGCCCGATCGACACGCTGCTGGTGCGCGGTTCGTATGGCACCGCGTTCCGTGCGCCGGACCTGCACTATGTATTCGCCGGCCCGGGCAACGATGAGACCACCGCCGAAGACCTGTACAGCTGCCGCGCCGACGGCGCCACCGACTGCGCCGACTACGAGCGCAACCTGATCCGCAGCCGCACCGGCAACCGCCAGCTCGACCCGGAAACCAGCACCTCGTGGAGTGCCGGCTTCGTCTGGTCGCCGGCCGTCGGCCTGGACCTGTCGGTGGACTGGTTCGACATCGACATGCGCGACCAGGTGCAGGACATGGACGTGCGCACGATCCTGGCCAACGAAGCGAACTGCCGCCTGGGCAGCGCCGACATCACCTCGCCGACCTGCGTGGATGCACTCGCCCGCATCACCCGCAGCAACGACGGGCGCCTGTATGGCGTGCGCGTGGCGCCGATCAACGTCGCCCGCGAATCCACCTCCGGCATCGACGTCGGCCTGCGCTACCGCCTGCAGACGGGCATCGGCGACTTCATCTTCAACGGCACCCACACCTGGGTGAAGAAGCATGACTTCCAGCGCTACCCGGGCGACCGCACCGAAGACCAGTTCGCAGTGAACAGCGGCTTCGACATCCCACGCACCAAGACCAGCCTGAGCGTGACCTGGGAAAAGGATGCGTGGTCGGCAACGGTGTACGGTTCGCGCCTGGGCAAGCTGCCGACCTCGGACAGCTACGACCAGGTGTTCGACTGGGACAGCGGCGACAGCCCGTACGTGAAGGCGACCTATCGCTACAACGCCTCGCTGCAGTACCGCTTCGACGACCACTCGCGCCTGTCGCTGTCGGTGGTCAATGTGTTCAACAAGATGCCGCCGACGGACCGTACCTACACTGCATACCCGTACTACGACGTGTCCTGGTTCGACAGCGTGGGGCGCACGATCAACCTGCAGTACACCCACAAGTTCGGTGGCAGCGCGCTGTAAGCGCCCGGCCAGCGCAGATACAGGAGACCCCCGCTTCGGCGGGGGTTCTTTTTTTCCGCCGCCTGAACGGCACCCGCGCGCAGGCTCCGGCCCGACCGGCCAGCCGGGGATTTTAGGAAACAGCTGATTCCGCGCCGCGCGCGCCGCTCCCTAGCATCGTTGCATGTTCCGCTTCCCCCGCCCTTCGCTGGAGCAGGCCGTGCCATCGACCACCGCGTCGGTGCTGCTGCGCTGCCTGACCGTGTGCGTCTTCGTCTGCCTGGCCGCCGCGGCCGGCTTCTACCTGCTCACGGCATTCACCGAGGACATCTCGACCCATCGCCGCGAGATGAATGCAGCGGCCTACAGGGCCCAGATCTATTTCGACCAGCGCGAAGCCCTGCTGCGCTATCTGGGCGATTCGGTGGTGAGGGGCAACCCGGATGCACCTGCGGCGGACAGCGAAGGCATGCGCCAGGTGCCGCTGGATGGTGCTGGCGGCCAACCGGGCCAGCGGCTGCTGTTGTCAGCGCGCGCCGAACACACGCTGCAGGCACTGCAGACGCATCTGCTGCTGGTCGATGCGCACGGCACGCACTGGCTGGCCGGCGGCGAGGTCGACGTGGACCTGGCGCACCTGCCATCGCTGCGTGCGCTGCAGGCACGCAGCGGCAGCCTGGAGGCGGCCGACCCGGTGCACTGGCTGCGCCCGGGTGACAGTGGCGTTGCATTGGCGCAGCCGGTACAGGCCGGCCCGCATCCGACGCAGTGGCTGGTGCTGCTGCTCGATGGCGCGGCGGCGGCGAGCATGATCGACGGCCAGGGCATCGGCGGCTATGCGCTGCTCGACCGTGCGGGGCAGCCGGCATTGTCCAGCCAGACCCCGCGCCTGGATGGTGCGGGCTGGAAGACCCTGCGGGAACGCCAGGACGACAGCTTCGGCACGCTGTGGAGTGGCGGGCTTCCGCGCGGTGTAGCGCTGGTGAAAAGTGTCGGCAACGACGGCTGGCGGTTGGTCTACCACCTGCCGTCGCAACTGCTGCTGGGTGACCTGGCGGTGCCGCTGCTGGTCTGCGCGCTGTTGCTGCTGCTGGCCGGCGTCGCGCTGCGCCTGCTGCGGCATCGCGTGGACCTCCAGCTGATCCAGCCGGCCCTGCAGCAACAGCGCAGGCTGCTGGAGAACCTGGATTTCAGTTCGACGGTGATCGACATGGCGCCGGTCGGCATCTGCGTCCTGCGCCGCAGCGACCGCGCGCTGCTGCTCTCCAACCAGCTGCTACGCGACTGGCTTGGCGAAGAAGGCGAACACAGCGACTGGCAGGCGCCATGGCGCGGACATGCCGGCGAGCGCGGGCGTGGACTGGAATTCACCACCCGCGACGGTCGTCAGCTGCAGGTGCTGCACGCGGCCTGCCGCTACCAGGGCGACGACGTGCTGCTGTGCGTGTTCCATGACATTTCCCGGCACCGCCAGGCACAGGCCGCGCTGTCGTCGGCACGCCAGGCCGCCGATGCGGCCAACCAGGCCAAGAGCGCGTTCCTGGCCACCATGAGCCATGAAATCCGTACTCCGCTCTACGGCGTGCTGGGCACGCTGGAGCTGCTCGGGCACACCTCGCTGGACGCCCGGCAGTCGCAGTACCTGCGCACCATCGAGAGTTCCTCATCGGTCCTGCTGCAGTTGATCAGCGATGTGCTGGATGTTTCCAAGATCGAATCCGGGCAGCTCAGCCTGGAGCCGGCGCCGTTCTCGCCGCGCGAGCTGACCGAGAGCGTGCTGCGCAGTTTCGCTGCCTCGGCCACCTGCAAGGGCCTGCAGATCCTGGTCTGCACCGACCCGCGCCTGCCCACGCGCGTGCTGGGTGATGCCGACCGCATCCGCCAGGTGCTGGGCAACCTGCTCAGCAACGCGATCAAGTTCACCGAGCATGGCCGGGTGGTACTGCGCGTGCGCCAGGTACAGCGCGAAGGTGAATCGAGCGTGCTGGCCTGGCAGGTCACCGATACCGGCGTGGGCATCGCCGCGGAGGAACAGGCGCGGTTGTTCGAACCATTCCGCCAGGTCCGTGGCGCGGCCAGTGCACAGGGCACCGGGCTGGGCCTGTCCATCAGCGACCGCCTGGTGCGCCTGATGAGCGGCGAGCTGCAGGTGGTGAGCGAGCCCGGCCTGGGCAGCAGCTTCAGCGTGCGCCTGCCCTTGCCGGTGCTGGCCGCCGCCGAGGATGGCCCGACCCTGCTGCCGGAGCCGCCGATCCTGGTGCGCGGCCGTGATCGCGAACTGGTCGACAGTGCCTGCGGCTGGCTGCGTCGCTGGGGTGCCAACGCACAGCCCCTGCAGGGCGACCCTGCACTGCTGGACCATGACGGCGCGATCCTGATGGACGGCGAGGCCGGGATGCCGCTGGCCTGGGCAGGCCCTCGCGTGGTGGCATCGATCGACGGCGGCGACCAGCCCACCGTTGCCGCCGATGGCAGCCTGGTGGTGACCCTGCATGGGATGACCGCGATCGGCAATGCACTGGCCAACGTGCAGCAGCAACGTGCGGCGCTGCCGGAAACATCGCGCGCGGCAACGCCGATGCCGCTGGGACTGCACGTGCTGGCCGTCGAAGACAACCCGATCAACCGGGTGATCCTGGCCGAGCAGCTGCGCACCCTCGGCTGCGACGTGGAGCTGGCACAGGACGGCGTGGAAGCCCTGCAGCGATGCCGAGAGCAGTCTTTCGACCTGGTGGTGACCGACATCAACATGCCGCGCATGGACGGCCACGCGTTGGCCCGGCAGCTGCGCGAGGACGGCAACCCGGTGCCGGTGATCGGCGCCACCGCCAATGCCACTGCCGAGGAGCGCGAGCGCTGCCTGGCCAGTGGCATGCAGGGCTACCTGAGCAAACCCATCGACATCGCACGCCTGCGCAAGGCGCTCACCTCACTGCGCCAAGGAGACCTCGCATGACCCAGCGTGTCCTGATCCTGGAAGACCAGCCCTTCCAGCGTGGTTTCCTGGCCAATCTGTTCGGCAGCCACGCAGGCGTGCAGGTCGACGCCTGCGAAGACGTGGATGCGGCCATCGCGCTGTGTGCGTGCCAGCCCTACGATCTGGTGGTCAGCGACCTGCTGATGCCCGGGCAGGACGGCATCCAGTTCATCCAGGCGCTGGCGGCACAGCCGCGCCCGCCACGCCTCGCGGTGGTCAGCGCGGCCCCGCGGCGGATGATGACCTCGGCACGGCTGATGGCCGAATCGCTGGGGCTGGATGTGGTCGGCCTGCTGCCCAAGCCGGTGGCGGCCGCCGACGTGGACGCCCTGTTCGAGGCCTTGGCGCAGGCGCGTCCGGCCGCCGGCGAGGCCCCTACGCGCGCGGCGGCTGCGCCCGAACCGGATGCATCGCAGCTGCGCCAGGCCATGGCCGATGGCAGCCTGACGGCCTGGTTCCAACCGAAGAAGTCACTGCAGTCAGGACGCGTGGTGGCGGCCGAAGCACTGGTGCGCTGGCGACATCCGCAGCTGGGCACGCTGGCCGCTGGCAGCTTCCTGCCGGCAATCTGCCGCTACGGGCTGGAGGGCGATCTTCTGCGGATGATGCTCAAGGCCAGCATCAGCGCGCAGGCACGCTGGCGCAAGCAAGGGTTCCGGGTACCGGTATCGATCAACCTGCCCCCTCACCTGCTGGAGCAGTCGGACCTGCCCGACGAACTGCTGGCACTGACCCTGGCCAACGGCGGTACGCCCGGTGAATTGTGCTTCGAACTGATGGAAAACAGCACCACGCGGCACGTCAGCGACTTCTATGCCGGCGCCTGCCGCCTGCGCATGAAGGGCTTCGGCCTGGCCCAGGACGATTTCGGGCAGGGCCTGAGCTCGGTCCACAACCTGGTCAATACCCCTTTCACCGAGGTCAAGATCGACCGCGCGCTGGTCAGCGGATGCGCGCGCGACCCGGCCTTGCACCTGACCCTGTCGACGGTGATCGCGCTGGCCAACCAGCTGGGCCTGACCATCGTGGCAGAGGGCGTGGAAAGCGATGCCGACCTGGCTGCCCTGCGCCAGCTGGGGTGCAGCCAGGTGCAGGGCTTCCTGATCTCGCAGGCGCTGCCGTCCGACGAGTTCACCCGCCTGCTGGACGAAGAAGCGCCGCAGTTGGACGAGTCGCCGCGAGCCGACCTGCGCTGACACGGATTCCACGTCCGCTTCACGAAATCATCAAGTGGCATTGACGATCCTGTCTGTGCAGCGGTGGCGGATGTCCCTCCTTTGCTGCCCATGGTGCCGCTGACCGCTCCCTGCCCTGAGACCTGCCATGCCGGCCGAGGCCGCTCCTGTACGCCGACTCGCTCGCCGCTCACTGCGCGTCCACGCCCTGCTGATCGGCGTTGTGGTGCTGGCCACGCTGCAGGCCGGACTGCTGCTGTCGGCCGGCTCGCAGCTGTTCAACGAAGAGCGCAGCAAGATCGAGTACCACTTCCGCCGCCTGGACGGCACGCTGCGCGAGCAGGAGCGCTTCCTGCGCCAGTGGCGGCTGCATGATGTCGGCACGCATGGGCAGCCGGTGGCCGATGCCAGCGTGGAGCTGCAACGCGGGCCCTTGTTCGCCAACTTTGCGGTGATCGGAAGCGAGGGGGCCAGTCTTTCGCCACCGACTGAACTGGGCGACCGTTTCCTGCGCTTCTACGGCACGTTCTGGTCGGCCTCGCGCTATCCACCGCCGCAATGCCTGCTGGTCGATGGCCAAGGCACGCGCGGGCTGCTGGCACCGGTACAGATCGCCGGTACCGACGCGAGCCAGAACAGCCCGCATCACCTGCGCCCGGCGATCGCCGACATCCACCGGGTGCTGGGTACGCGACCGGCGGTGCAACGTGGTGGCATCGTCTGGGTGGGCGTGCCATGGCGCGACCGGCAGACCTGGCTGCTGGCCATCGCCCACGCCCCGCAGGATGCGCGCCTGTGGGGTGAGGACGACAAGGACTCGCAGGCCGCACTGGCCTGCCTGCTCGATCCTGGCCGTGTCGATGACTATCGCCAGGTGCTGGGTGTCCCGGTGTTCCAGCGGCTGTCGCTGTTCGATGCCAACGGCCAGCGCCTGCTGGGCGATGCAGCCGATGCCAGCGAGGCTGGCACCTCCTGGCAGGCCGGCCTCGCTGGCCTGCAGTTCCGCATGCGCAGCGAGCGCGGCTGGCTGGCGGTCTACCACGTCGGCTGGCGGCAGGTGTTTCAGCACCCGCAGGGGCCATTGCTGGGCGCGACCGTGGTCGCCCTGCTGCTGGCACTGGGCGGCACGCTGGTGCTGCGCGCGTACCGGCGTTCGGTCATCGAGCCGCTGCGCAGCAACCACGCGCGCCTGCTGGAAAGCGAAGCCTTCAGTCGCACGATCCTGGACAACGCGCCGATCGGGCTGTGCCTGCTGCGTCGTACCGATGGCAATGTGCTGCTGGACAACGCCCTCGCCCGCCGCTGGCTGGGCGAGGACTATCATGCCGGCGGCTGGCATGGCCCGTGGCGGCGCAGCGTACTGGCTGCCGGCGGCACCACGCTGGGCGATGGCCTGGCCTACGCCACGCCCGAAGGCCGCCACCTGCTGGTAACGGCGACACCGGCGCGCTATCGCGGTGAGCCGGCGGTGCTGTGCCTGTTCATTGACCTGAGCAGCCAGCATGAAGCCGAACAGGTGCTGCAGCAGGCGCGCCGCGCCGCCGACCAGGCCAACCGCGCGAAGAGCCAGTTCCTGGCCACGATGAGCCATGAGATCCGCACGCCGCTGTACGGTGTGCTCGGCACGCTTGAACTGCTGGGGCTGACGCCACTGGATGCACGGCAGCAGGACTACCTTGCAACGATCCAGCGTTCATCCTCGACCCTGATGCAGCTGATCAGCGACATCCTGGATGTCAGCAAGGCCGAGGCCGGGCAACTGAGCCTGGAGCCAAGCCCATTCGATCCAGTGCGGCTGACCGAGGACGCGCTCGACTCGTATGCTGCCGCGGCCGCCAACAAGGGGCTGCAGTTCTACGCCTGCATCGATGGCGACGTACCGCCCGGGGTGTGCGGTGATGCCGCGCGGATCCGACAGGTGCTCAACAACCTGATCAGCAACGCACTGAAGTTCACCGACAGCGGGCGCGTGGTGGTCCGTGTTTCGGCACGCTGGCAGGAGCAACGCTGCTGGCTGCAATGGCAGGTGGCCGATACCGGTATCGGCATTGCCAGCGAACACCAGGCGCATCTGTTCGAGCCATTTTTCCAGGCCAACCCGGGCACCGATGCGATGCGCGGCACCGGCCTGGGGCTGGCCATCTGCGCGCATCTTGTGGCGTTGATGGAAGGCCAGCTGCGCGTGGTCAGCGAGAGCGGCCTGGGCAGCAGCTTCAGCGTCGAACTGCCGCTGCCCTCGGCTCCACCGGATCCACAGCAGGCCCCGCCGCCGCAACTACCCGCCGGCCTGCAGGTACAGGTGCGGGGCAGCGTGCGCGAACTGGTGCAATCGCTGTGCGAGCGCCTGCAGCAGCGCGGTGCACAGGCCAGCGTGTACCGGGAGGACAGCGCAGCAGGCCTGCCATCGTCCGCCGTGCTGCTCGAGCTGGTCCTGGACGACCCTCTGCCCGCATGGGCGGGTGGACCGCGCGTGATCGCCTGCCGCGAAGGCGGGGTGCGGCCACAGCAGGTCGATGGCGCCTGGCAGGTCGGCCTGCATCGATTCGACGCGATCGTGCTGGCCCTGGCCGCGGCCAGCGGCCAACCGCTGGCGGCCAGCGCCGAAGGGCGCCTGCCGGCGACGCGTCATTTCGGCCTGCAGGTGCTGGTCGCCGAGGACAACCCGATCAACCAGGCGATCCTGCGCGACCAGCTGGAACAGCTCGGCTGCCGCGCCGTGGTCGCCAGCGATGGCAATGAAGCGCTGGGCTACTGGCAACAAGGGGCGTTCGCGCTGGTGCTGACCGACCTGAACATGCCCGGGCTGGATGGCTACGGCCTGGCCCGTGCCTTGCGGGCACGGGGTGTCAGCGTGCCCATCCACGGCGCCACGGCCAATGCCGACCCGGCCGAACGCCAACGCTGCCAGGAATCGGGCATGCAGGGCGTGCTGGTCAAGCCGATCACGCTGGAAGTCCTGCAGCGCCTGCTGACCCGGATCACCGACGGCGATGCACCGGCCGTCGCGATGCAGGAGCGCCCTGCGTCCACTGCGTCGCACGACAAGGATCCCCCGCTGCAGGTTCCCGCGAAGATGCAGTCGCTGTTCGTACAGACCATGCAGGCCGACCTGGACAGCCTGCGACAGGCGATCGCCGCTGCCGATCCCGCCAGGGTGGCGCAGGTTCTGCACCGCATCCGCGGCGCGCTGGTGATCGTCGGTGCACCTGCGCTGGTGGACAGCGGCCTGCAGATCGAACAGTGCCTTGCCGGCGGCGATGACCTGGCCACCCAGGCGGCCGCTCTTGCCGGGTTCCAGCGACGCCTCGAGCAGCTGCTGCATCCGTTGCGCGACGCTGCATCCCCCTCCCTTCCCGACGACCCGACCCTGCCATGACCACACGGATCCTCATCGCCGACGACCACCCGATCGTGCTTGCCGGCATCCGCGACGTACTGGCCGGGGAACTGGACCTGGACATCGTGGGCGAAGCGGCCGATCCGGCGACGCTGATCGAGCTGATGACCCGGACCCGGCCACAGGCGGTGATCACCGACTACAGCATGCCGGGAGGCGATCGCTTCGGGGACGGCATCAAGCTGATCTCGTTCCTGCGCCGCAGCTTCCCGGAGACGCGCCTGCTGGTGCTGACGATGGTGTCCAATCCGTCGTTGGTCGCGGCGATGTATGCCGCCGGCGCCGGTGGCGTGGTGCTCAAGAGCCATGGATTGGGCAGCCTGGTACAGGCCCTGCGCGTGGTGCTGGCCGATCGCGTCTACCGCCCCCCGGGACTGCTGCCGGTAGCTGCGAGCGAACCGGCCGATGCGGATGCGGTCCGTGCGCGGCTGTCGCCGCGCGAGCTGGAGGTGATCCGCCTGTTCACCAGTGGCATGAGCGTGGGCGACATCGCACGCCAGCTGCAGCGCAGCGCCAAGACGGTCAGCACGCAGAAGATCAGCGCGATGCGCAAGCTCGGTGTGGACAGCGACCAGGCGCTGATCGAGTACTGCTTGCAGGCCTCGCTGTTCGGCTGAGGCCACTCCCGGCTGAATCCCGCCGGCCCTGCGACGGGGCCTGCAACCGCTTTAGGAAACGCCTGATTCCATCGGACAGTGCCGATTTCTAGGCTGGAGACATCCCGCCAAGGTGCGCCTGCCGGCTGTTGCCGCATCGCCGTGGGGGACGGAAGTCCGATGGCGCCTGCAATTGCCGTGGCGTGGGACTTCCGCAGCGACGCGGCCCTGCCGCGTCAGTCCGCGCAGCCTCGCTGCGCCCTGCCACAGGAAGTCCATCAGCATGAACGCCTCCCCCACACGGCACGGCCGTGCGTACGGGCGCGCGCACGGAAAGCGCGTACCCCTCATTCCCAGCCTGTTGGCCACTGCGCTGTGGGCAGCCCTGCCGGCGCATGCCGCAGACCTCACCGGCCCGCTGCTGGTCAACGACGGTGACACCCTGCAGCTGGGTGCCGACGACGTCCTCACCCACAGTGCGGGCAGCTTCGCACTTGCGGTCACCGGTACCGGCAGCAATGCGCTGATCGACGGCAGCCGCATCCACGTGACCGGCAATGGCAGCGGCGTGTCCGCTGCCAATGGTGGCCAGGTGCAGCTGCGCGACGCAACGCTGTCGATCGCACCGGCGACCGGGACGGGCTTCTATGCGCTGTATGCCAATGGTGCCGGCAGCGTGATCGATGCGCGCGATGTCGACATCGATGCCACGCGCAACGGCAGCGGATTCGGCAGCGTGCAGGCCTACAACGGTGGCGTGATCCACTATGCCGGGGGCAGTCTTTCAATGACCGGGACCGGTGGCACGCTGGCCGGTGCATCCGGCAAGGGCAGCGAGCTGCACCTGGCCGATCTGCGGATGAGCGCCGACGGCGGTGCCCGCCTGCGCGCCGACAGTGCCGGCCTGCTGACGATCCGCAACAGCCGCATCACCCTCGCCCCCGGTGGCATCCTTGCCGGCGTGGCGGCCAACGGCGTGGGCAGCCGCGCCGAGCTGTACGACACCTACCTGCAGGGCGGTTGGTTCGATATCGACAGCGGCGGCAGCCTGCTGCTGGAGAACGTGGAAGCCCATTCGGTGGGCGGCAGCATGCGCCTGCTCGGCAGCCGCATCAGCAAGACCTATTCCAGTGCAGTGATCAACGGCGGCAGCTTCTACACCGTCGGTGGCTATGGCGTGAACATCAACAGCTGGGGACAGTTGACCGCAAGCGATGCCGCGTTCGATGTTCGTGATGGCTACTCCGGATTCTGGCTGGCCAGCGATGAGTCGCGCCTGCAGCTGACCGACAGCAGCATCGACACCTGGACCGACACCTACGGTTATGGCGTTGAGATCGCCGGCGGCGTTGCCACCGTGCAGGGTGGCCGGATCACCACGCACGGTGATGCGACCTACGGCGTGCGCGTGACCGGCTCCACCGGCAGTACCGCCAGCCGCATCGAAGCCAACGGCAGCGTGATCGACGTGCGCGGCAACGGCGGCGGTGGCGTGTTCATCGGCGGCTCCACCGCCACCGCGCTGCTCGATACCGTTGCGATCCGCAGCGATGGCGAGAACGTGTTCGGCATCGTGCACATGAACACCGCGCGGTTGACCCAGGCCGACCGCTTGGACATCCGCATGACCGGCAGCAACAGCGGCGGCTACCGCTCCTACCTGACCGCGTTCGGCCCGTACTGGAACCGTGCCACCTTCAATGACAGCCACATCGAGACCGCCAGTGGCCCCGCGTTCTGGCTGCAGGGCAGCAATCACGCACTGACCGTCAATGGCAGCGACGTGACTGCGGGCGACGGCAGTGGCCGCTTGCTGCGGGTCAGCGACACCGTGTTCACCGACGGCAGCAGCGTGGCGACCAGCCGCATCGACTTCAGTGCCGACGCCAGCATGCTGCGCGGTGACGTGGTGGTCGACAGCGCAACGGCTGAGGTGCACATGGTGCTGGGCAACGGCACCACGTTCAGCGGCGCCCTGCGCAACGACTCCGGCTACCAGGTCGCACAGCTGGCGCTGGATGGCAGCAGCCAGTGGAACGTACGCGCCAGTTCCAGCGTCGGCACGCTCGAACACGCCGGCACCATCGCTTTCGATGCGCCGGCGGCCGGCGATTTCAAGACCGTTACCGTCAGCGGCGACTACGTGGGCAACGGTGGCCAGTGGATCTTCAACCGCGCGCTGGGCGACGACACTTCGCTGGGCGACCAGCTGGTGATCAACGGCAACAGCAGCGGCACCGCCAGCGTGAGTGTGCGCAATGCCGGCGGCGCCGGTGCGCTGACCCAGGAGGGCATCCGCCTGATCACCGTGGCCGGCCAGTCGGATGCACAATTCAGCCTGCAGGGGCGCGCGGTTGCCGGTGCCTACGACTACTTCCTGTTCAAGGGCGGTGTGTCGACCCCGGACGATGGCAACTGGTACCTGCGCTCGGAATACGTGCCGCCGGTCGATCCGCCGCAGCCGCCGGATCCCCCGATCGACCCGCCGCAGCCGCCGGATCCGCCGGTCGACCCGCCGCAGCCGCCGGAACCGCCGGTCGACCCACCGTCACCGCCGGAGCCGCCGATCGATCCGCCGTTGCCGCCGGAGCCGCCGATCGATCCACCATTGCCGCCGGAGCCGCCGATCGATCCGCCGCGCCCGCAGGTGGAACGCCCGGAACCGGCGGCCTACCTGGCCAACCGCAGCGCCGCACTGGGCATGTTCCGGCACAGCCTGCACGACCGCGCCGGTGATCCCGCCGCCGTGGCCAGTGCCAGCGGCGATGCCGTGGCCTGGATGCACCTTCGCAGCGCGCAGCCCGACAGCCACGACCGCAACCGCCAGGTCCAGGTCGATGGGCAGATCAGCAGCGTGCTGGTCGGCGTCGGCCGCCGCTTCGAAGTGGGTGGCACGGGCGAGCTGCAGGCCGGTGCGATGCTCGGCCACGGCCGCGCGCGCAATGACAGCCGCTCGCAGGTGACCGGCTACACCGCGCGTGGCGTGGTCACCGGCACCAGCGTGGGTGCCTATGCTACCTGGCTGCAGGATGCGCACATGCAAGGCGGCGCCTATGTGGATGGTTGGCTGCAATACGGCCGCTTCCGCAACAGTGTGCAGGGCGAAGGCCTGCAGAAGGAGCGCTATGACGCCCGCAACTGGAGTGCGTCGGCCGAGGCCGGCTATGTGCTGCCCCTGCGGCGCACCGCGCAGCGCGGCATTTACCTGGAACCGCAGGTGCAGGTGGTGCACAGCCGCTATGACAGCGACCGCGTGGTCGAGGCCAACGGCACGGTAGTCGACGACCGCGGTGGTGGCGAGACCAGCACCCGCCTCGGCCTGCGCCTGTACAGCCGTGGGTTGAGCCCGGCGCAGGGCCAGGTGCACCCGTACGTGGCGGTGAACTGGTGGTCCGGCGGCAATGGTGCGGGCCTGGCGATGGACGGCGAGCGCCTGCAGCGGCAGTTGCCGCGTGACATCTACGAAGCCAAGGCCGGCGTGCAGGTGGATCTGTCCGGCGGCTGGCGCGGCTGGGGTGAACTGAGCCGGCAGAGCGGTGGCATGGGCTTCCACGACGTCGGTGCCCAGCTGGGCGTGTCGTACACCTGGTGACGCGGGACGTGCCCGGCAAGGGAATGCCGGGCACTTTTTCCACATGCGGCGTGGAAAGCGATGGGGGTTTGGTGTGGACAAGTGGGTTCGAGCGTTGCGGGGCAGGCGCTTCCGGGCGTGGTGAGTTTTTGTCCACGTCTGCAGTTCTTTTCCACAACGCGCGTGGAAAGCGATGGGAACTAGGTGTGGACAAGTAGTTGTGAGCATTGCACCGCAGGCGTTTCGAAGCGTGGTGAAAATTTGTCCACACCGCACCGCCAAGCCTCGTAGAGCCGAGCCCATGCTTGGCTGATGCCAACCTGAGCCGAGCGCAGGCTCGGCTCTACAGAGGCGCGCGGGGTTTTCCACACCCGACGTGGAAAGCGATGGGAGTTTGCTGTGGACAAGTACCGGCGAACGTCACACCGCAAGCGTTTCGCAGCCTGGTGTTTTTTTGTCCATCACCGGAAACGCGAACGCCCCGCACAGGGCGGGGCGTCCGGGGTCGATCCGATGCCGCAGGATCAGACGTTGAAGCGGAAGTGCAGGATGTCGCCTTCCTGCACGCGGTACTCCTTGCCTTCCAGGCGCAGGCGACCGGCTTCCTTGGCGCCGGCTTCGCCCTTGTACTTGATGAAGTCGTCATACGCGATGGTTTCAGCGCGGATGAAGCCCTTCTCGAAGTCGGTGTGGATGACCGCCGCGGCCTGCGGGGCGGTGGCGCCCTTGCGCACGGTCCACGCACGGACTTCCTTCACGCCGGCGGTGAAGTAGGTCTGCAGGCCGAGCAGGCTGTAGGCCGCGTTGATCACGCGGTTCAGGCCCGGCTCGCTCAGGCCCAGGTCCGCCAGGAAGGTATCGCGGTCTTCGTCGTCGAGCTGGGACAGCTCTTCTTCGATCGCGGCCGACACCGGCACCACCTGCGCGCCTTCGGCGGCAGCATGCGCACGCACGGCTTCCAGGTGCGGGTTGTTGTCGAAACCGTCTTCCAGCACGTTGGCGATGTACATCACCGGCTTCAGGGTCAGCAGGAACAGGTCGCGCACCAGCGCCTTCTCTTCCTCGTCCAGCCCGGCCGAGCGCCCAGCCTTGCCCTCCGACAGTGCAGCCTGCAACTTGGCCAGCACCGGCTTGCGCGCCGCCGCATCCTTGTCGCCGCCCTTGGCCGCACGCTCGGCACGGTTCAGCGCCTTCTCGACACTGTCCAGGTCGGCCAGCGCCAGTTCGGTGTCGATGGTTTCGATATCCGAGATCGGGTCGACCTTGCCGGCCACGTGCACGATGTCACCGTGCTCGAAGCAGCGCACCACGTGGGTGATCGCATCGACTTCGCGGATGTGCGCCAGGAACTTGTTGCCCAGGCCCTCACCGCTGGCGGCACCGGCGACCAGGCCGGCGATGTCGACGAACTCGACCGCGGTCGGGATGACCTTCTGCGGGTTGATGATGCCCGCCAGCTCGTTCAGGCGCGGATCCGGCACCGGCACGATGCCGACGTTCGGTTCGATGGTGCAGAACGGGAAGTTCGCCGCGGCGATGCCCGCCTTGGTCAGCGCATTGAACAGGGTCGACTTGCCGACGTTGGGCAGGCCGACGATGCCGCATTTGATACCCATGGGTGACAGCTCTCTGGGGTGAAAGTGATTGGGGAAACAGCGGCCTGGGCGCTGCTTTTCCAATCATTCTCCATATCGACTAGCGGTCGATACCTACCGCTCTGGTTGGCTCCGCATCGACCAACGGTCGATACCTACCGCTCTGGTTGGCTCCGTATCGACCAGCGGTCGATACCTACCGCTCTGGTTGGTTCCGTACCGACCAACGGTCGGTACCTACCGGTTATTTCGGGGTGTGCAGCCGCTTCATCGCTTCGTTGAAATCGCCCTGCACCGCCAGCGGCAGCACGTCGATCGCATCGTCGATGGCGCGCGCGATCAGCACGTCATCCTCCTTGGACGGGCGCCCCAGCACCCAACCCACCACGCGGTCCTTGTGGCCGGGATGGCCGATGCCCACGCGCAGGCGGTGGAATTTGCCATGACCCAGCAGGCGCATGGTGTCGCGCAGGCCGTTCTGGCCGCCGTGGCCACCGTCGAACTTAAGCCGCGCCGCACCGGGCGGCAGGTCCAGCTCGTCGTGGGCCAGCAGGGTTTCCTCCGGCTCGATCTTCCAGAACCGCTGCGCGGCGGTGACCGACTTGCCGCTGAGGTTCATGAAGGTGGCGGGCTTGAGCAGCCACACCGTCTGCCCTGCGATCTCGACCTTGGCGGTCTCGCCGAACAACTTGCTGTCCACATTCCATCGCGCACCGGCTTTTTCCGCCAGGGCCTCAACGAAATGAAACCCGGCATTGTGCCGGGTCCGGGCGTGTTCCGATCCGGGATTGCCCAGACCGACGATCAGTCGCAGTCCTGCCATGGTTCCTTCCAGTACGGTGCCTGCCCGGAGGCAGGCACCGTAACGGTATTACTCGGCGGCAGCCGCTTCTTCGTCAGCCTCGTCGGCCTTGCCGGCCTTGGC
Organism: Stenotrophomonas sp. YJH_SMC_131; assembly: GCF_059367975.1. Lineage (NCBI taxonomy): Bacteria > Pseudomonadati > Pseudomonadota > Gammaproteobacteria > Lysobacterales > Lysobacteraceae > Stenotrophomonas > Stenotrophomonas sp. YJH_SMC_131. Next base: position 20,054 of record NZ_JCAFRJ010000003.1, read on the forward strand.
GGTGACGATGGCGTCGTCGTGGTCCTTGCCCAGCGCCAGCGCCGGGATTTCCACGCCCTTCGGCAGCTTGATGTTGGACAGGTACACGACGTCACCGGCCTTCAGCTCGCCCAGGTCGACTTCGATCGACTCCGGCAGGTCCTTCGGCAGGCAGGTGATGGTCACTTCCTTCAGTTCGTGGGTGACCACGACGTCGGCAGCCTTGCCGGCCGGCGAGGTGTCTTCGTTGACGAAGTGCAGCGGGACCGAAGCGGTCAGGGCTTCGTTCTCGTTCACGCGCTGGAAGTCCAGGTGCATGATCAGCTGCTTGTACGGGTGGCGCTGCATGTCACGCAGCAGGACCTTCTGCACCTGGCCATCCAGGTTCAGGTCCAGGATCGAGGCATAGAACCACTCGTTCTGCTGGGCCAGCCAGATTTCGTTGTGGTCCAGGCTGATGGCGACCGGCTCGGCGTTGCCGCCGTACACGATGGCCGGGATCACACCAGCGTGACGCAGGCGGCGGCTCGCACCCTTACGCTGCAGTTCACGCTTGGTGACCTTGATTTCATGGGTCTTCGACATTTTCGACTACTCAGGTTGTTGCCGCGCCCTGCGGCGTGGCGGTTGAAGATGCTTCCGCGACCAGAAGCATCCGGGTATGTCCCCCCGTTGCCGGCAGGGACGAAAACTCAGTCGACGTACAGCGAGCTGACCGACTCGCCGAAGGCGATGCGGCGCATCGTTTCGGCCAGCATTTCCGCCACGCTCAGCTGGCGGATCTTGCTGCACACCCGCGCTGCGTCCTTCAGCGGGATGGTGTCGGTCACCACCAGCTCGTCGAGCTGGGAATTGGTGATGTTGTCCACCGCCGGGCCCGACAGCACCGCGTGGGTGCAGTAGGCGGCGACCTTGAGCGCACCGCGCGCCTTCAGGGCAGCGGCAGCGGCGCACAGGGTGCCGGCGGTATCGACGATGTCATCGACCATCACGCAGGTCTTGCCTTCGACGTCACCGATGATGTTCATCACGGTGGAGACGTTGGCGCGCGGGCGGCGCTTGTCGATGATCGCCAGGTCGGCGTCATCCAGGCGCTTGGCCACCGCACGGGCGCGGACCACGCCGCCCACGTCCGGCGAGACAACAATCAGGTTCTCGGTGCCGTAGGCGCGCCAGATGTCGGCCAGCAGCAGCGGGGACGCATACACGTTGTCCACCGGAATGTCGAAGAAGCCCTGGATCTGGTCGGCGTGCAGGTCGACGGTCAGCACGCGATCAGCGCCAGCGGTGCTGAACATCTTGGCCGCCAGCTTGGCGGTGATCGGCACGCGCGAGGAACGCATGCGGCGGTCCTGGCGCGAGTAGCCGAAGTACGGCACCACGGCGGTCACGCTGGCCACCGATGCGCGCTTGAGCGCGTCGATCAGCACCAGCAGTTCCATCAGGTTTTCCGCGCTCGGCGCGCAGGTCGGCTGGATCACGAACACGTCCTGCTTGCGGACGTTCTCTTCGATTTCCACCTGCACTTCACCATCGGAGAAGTGCGACACCAGCGCCTTGCCCGGGCGGACCCCCAGTTCCTTGCAGATGTTCTGCGCCAGACGTTTGTTGGCGTTGCCGGAAAAGACCAGCAGGTTCGGGGACTCTTGCATCATGATTGTCTCGGGCGGGGACGAGTGGCGGGGATCCGGAGTCGGCAAGGACCCCGATGGACCCTTGCTGCTGACAACACCGCGGTTGTTTCCACGTCCCGCGCGGGCGATGCGCTGGAAGGCGCGGACACAGCCGCTATTGGCAGGGGCGGTAGGATTCGAACCTACGAATGCCAGGATCAAAACCTGGTGCCTTGGGCCTCTTGGCGACGCCCCTGCATTGATAAATCAGTGTTGCTCGAGTGCATCCAGCAGTGGCGAACGCGCAACGCCCGCTGCCACCCTTGCCCGCAACTCCTTCGGCAACTTCGACCGCCCCTGCTCTGCAGCAGCCTGCGATGCGAACTCGACGAAACAACCACTTCCCGAACCGGTCAGCCGCGCCGCGCCGATGTCGCTCAACGCGGCAAGCGCTGCCTCGACGGCAGGCTCACGGCGGCGCAGCACCGGTTCGAACGCGTTCCCGACCAGGGTCCCGGAAGCGAAGTCCTCTATTTTCGCCACTGGGCTGTCGCGCGTCAAATCCGGGTCTGCAAACAGGACCGGCGTAGGAACATGAACACCCGGTTCAACCACCACATACCAGGCCGGCGCCAGCGTGATCGGCTGCAGGCGCTCGCCCACCCCTTCGGCCCAGGCGTTGTGGCCACGCACGAACACCGGCACGTCGGCGCCCAGGCGCAGGGCCAGCGCGGCCAGGGCATCCTCGTCCAGGCCGGCGCGCCAGAGCCGATTCAGCACCACCAGCACGGTGGCCGCATCGGACGAACCGCCGCCGAAGCCACCACCGGCAGGAACGTGCTTTTCGACGATGATGTCAGCACCTTGCGCGCCCTTCGCCTCATCCTGGAGCAGGCGCGCGGCCCGCACCGCCAGGTCATCGGCCTCGGCCACGCCGGCCAGGCCCTCGCCCTGCCGACGCACCTGACCGTCTTCACGCAGGCGCAGGCCGATGCGGTCCCCCCAGTCCAGCAGGCGGAATACGGTCTGCAGCTCGTGGTAGCCGTCGGCCCGGCGGCCAGTGATGTGCAGGAACAGGTTCAGCTTGGCCGGGGCCGGCCACCAGGACCAGCCCGCGTCGTCGCGCCCGGCGCTCATGGCGTGCCCTGCCCCCACTGGTCCACCAGCAGGCGCACCTTGGCGTCGCCATTGCTGGCCTCGATCCGTCGCGGCAGCGCCGGTCGTCCGGCGTCGGCCGGGTACCAGTCCAGGTACTGCACCTGCCAGCCCATCTGCTGCATGCGGCGCGGCCGGCCTTCACCGTCGCGCTCGACCTTTTCCGGACCGGCAGCATCCCCGGCCACCAGGCCGCGGATCCACTCCGGCAGCTGATTGACCGGGATGTCCCAGCCAGTCGCTTCCAGCAGCAGCTGCTGGGCGTCCTCGCCATCGCGCGGACCGCCGGACAGCCCTTCCAGGCGACCGGCTTCGGAATGGGTGTCGCCGGTCAGCTTCCAGCTCTGCCGGGTCACCGGCGCGCTCAGTTCGACCACGTAGCGGCGGCCGTCCTGCTTCCAGTCGATGCGACCGCTGCCGCCGTCCTTGCCCTTGCTGACCGCCACCCGCCCCTGGAAGGCCCAGTCCGGCTGTGCCTGCAGCGCGGCCACGCGCGCTGCCTCGGCCTGCGCCGCTTCAGCCGAAACAATCTCGACCACCGCTGGCGCCGGGGTCTTCTGCGTGCCGACACTGGTACAGGCGCTCACCGCCAGGGTCACGGTCGCCAACAGCAGCGGCCGGATCAGGGAACCACTCATGGATTGAATTTCTCACGGGCGCGCAGCAGCGCGCGGTTTTCAGGGTCGAGCTTGGCCGCTTCGTCGAAGAAGTGGCGGGCCTCGTCATGCTTGCCCAGCACCCACAGCACTTCGCCGACGTGGGAAGCGATCTCCGGGTCCTTGGCCAGGGTCCAGGCCCGGCGCAGCTGTACCAGTGCCTCTTCCTTGCGGCCCAGGCGATACAGCACCCAGCCATAGCTGTCGACGATGGCGGCGTTGTCCGGCTCGGCCACGCGGGCGCGGTCGATCAGCTCCAGCGCTTCCTGCAGGCGGCCGGTGCGATCGGCCAGGGTGTAGCCCAGCGCGTTCAGCGCCGGCACGTTTTCCGGGTCGGTCACCAGGATCTTGCGCAGGTCGGCCTCGGCGCGCGGGATGTCGTCGCGGCGCTCCCAGGTGAGCGCACGTGCGTACAGCAGGCCGTTGTCGTCCGGGTAGGCGGCCAGGCCGCGGGCCAGCGCATCCAGTTCACCGGCGCTGTCGTCACCACGCTGGCGCAGTTCAGCTTCCAGCAGGTAGGCGTCACGGCGCACATCGTCGTCGACCACCGCGTCGGACTGGATCGCGTGCACTTCCTCCAGCGCCAGCGGCAGGCGCCCGGCCAGGGCCTGGGCATTGGCCGCGCGCAGGCGCGCTTCGCTCAGCTCATCGCCACCGGGCACGCTGTGGTACCACTGCACCGCCTCGGGGTAACGCTTCAGGTATTCGGCGATCTTGCCCAGCAACAGGCGCTGCGCCGGATCCGGCTTGGCCGCCTGCCGCGACAGCTCGTTGTAGAGGTTGGACAGCGCCGCCTTGTCGCCCTGCTTGGCCAGCAGCGAGGCGCGCATGCCCCAGGTCTGTACGTCCTGCGGGCCGAACGCCAACACGCGCTCGGCCGCAGCCGGCTGGCCCAGGCTGTCGTAGGCGATGGCCACCGCATTGCGCAGCTCGGGGTCCTGGCGGGTCTTCGGCTCGACGTCGTGCAGCAGCGACAATGCCTTGTCGGTCTCGCCCGCCTGCTGCAGCTGGCTGGCACGCAGCAACGCTACGCGCGGTTCTTCCGGGAAGCGCTTGACCACTTCATCGATCATGCGCCGCGCCAGCTCGGGCTTGTCCATGCGCAGGGCCAGGCGACCGAACTCCTGCCAGGCCTCGATCTTCGGCGGAATCGCATTGGCATCGACCAGCTCGCCGAGCACCTGCGCCGGCACCGCCGGGTCGCGGCCACCGCCGATCAGCGCGGCCAGGGCGAACTTCCAGCCGCGCTCGTCGGGGTCGGCCAGCAGCGCCTGCAGCTCGGTGCGGGCAGCCTTCACATCGCCCTGGCGCATGGCCAGCGCACCGGCGGCGCTGCGCATGGTCAACGAGCGCGGGGCGCGCTGCTGCCACAGGGCCAGGCCCTTGGCGGCGCTGGCATCATCGTTGGCCAGCATGGAGATACGGGTCGCGCGCTCGGCCAGGCCGGCGTCGCCGTCGGTCTGCTGCGCGGCCTGCAGGTACCAGCGCGCGGCCTCGGCCAGCTTGCCGGCCTGCAGGGCGAACTCACCGGCCATCACCGGTTCCAGCGCCAGTTCCTCAGTGGCCGCGGCCCGCACGGGGGCCTTGGCCGGCACCGCCGCCAGGGCCTGGGTGCAGGCCAGGGACAGCAGCAGAACACTGGGGATGCGAATCAATGCGGGCATCGTCGGCATCGGGGCCTTAAAATGTCGTCCAATGGCCAGCAGCTTATCGCAAGCAACTGAACAATGACCCTGTGGGTGCTCGGACTGAATCACCAGACCGCACCGGTGGAGCTGCGCGAGCGCGCGGCCTTCGCCGGTGAGGCGTTGCCGCGTGCGCTGGGCTCGCTGCGCGATACCCCGCAGATCGCCGAGGCAGTGCTGCTGTCCACCTGCAACCGCACCGAACTGTATGCCGTGGCCGAGTCGGCACAGGCGCTGGACCAGTGGCTGCACAGCCAGGCAGGCGACCTGCAGGGCTACCTGTACCAGCATGCCGATGCCGAGGCCGTGCGCCACCTGTTCCGGGTCGCCACCGGGCTGGACTCGATGGTGCTGGGCGAACCGCAGATCCTCGGCCAGGTAAAGGATGCCTGGTCGACCGCGCGTGACCACGGCCTGCTCGGCCAGCGCCTGGACCGCCTGTTCCAGCAGACCTTCTCGGTAGCCAAGCGTGCGCGCACCGATACCCAGGTCGGCGCCAACCCGGTGTCGGTGGCCTCGGCGGCGGTGCGCCTGGCGCAGAACGCCTTCGCGCGCCTGGATGACTCCACCGTGCTGCTGGTCGGTGCCGGCGAGACCATCGAGCTGGCTGCACGCCACCTGAGTGAGGGCAAGGTGCGGCGGCTGCTGATCGCCAACCGCACCCTCGCCCACGCGCAGGAACTGGCCAGCCGCCATGGCGGCGTGGCCCTGCCGCTGACCGAACTGGACCGCCATCTCGGCGAGGCCGACATCGTGTTCTCGGCCACCGCCGCGCGCGAACCTGTGATCCATCGCGAGATGGTGGACAAGGCACTGCGCGCGCGCCGGCACAAGCCGATGCTGCTGTTCGACCTGGCCGTGCCGCGCGACATCGAAGCCGAGGTCGGCACGCTCAACGACGCCTTCCTCTACACCGTCGATGACCTGGAACGCGCGGTGGAAGACAACCGTCGTGGCCGCCGCGAGGCCGCCGCCGAGGCCGAGGCGATCATCGACCTGCAGGTGTCGCGTTTCATCGAGACCCAGCAGGCCAGCGCCCACCAGGCACCGCTGCGGCAGCTGCGTGCGTTCGGCGAAGCGACCCGCGCCGAACTGCTGGAGCGCGCACGGCAGCAGCTGGCCAACGGCAAGCCCGCCGACGAAGTGCTGGAACTGCTGGCCCATGGCCTGACCAACCGCCTGCTGCATCCGCCGACCGCCGCTCTGCGCGCGGCCGCGCTGAGTGGCGATGCCGACCTGACCCGCGCCGCCGAGCGCCTGTTCCCGGCCACGCCGGGTTACCGCCACCCACCCGTGAGACCCGATGACGCCGACCCTGCGCCGTAAGCTGGAAGCGCTGGCCGAGCGCCGCGAAGAACTGGAACGCCTGCTCGCCGAACCCGATGTGGTCGCCGACAACACCCGTTTCCGCGACCTTTCGCGCGAATTCGCCCAACTTGAACCGGTCGCTGCCGCGCTCGCCGAGGAAGCCCGTGCCAAGGCCGACCTGGCCGCCGCCGAAGGCATGCGCGCCGACCCCGACCTGCGTGAACTGGCAGACGAGGAAATCGCCGCGGCGCAGGCGCGCCTGCAGGAACTGGAACAAGAACTGGCCCTGCTGCTGGTACCGCGCGATCCGCGCGACGAAGGCAACCTGTTCCTGGAAGTACGCGCCGGCACTGGCGGCGATGAAGCCGCGATCTTCGCCGGCGATCTGTTCCGCATGTACGCCCGCTATGCCGAGCGCCAAGGCTGGAAGGTCGAGATCGAATCGGACAACCCCGGTGAGCATGGCGGCTACAAGGAAGTGGTGGCGCGCGTGGTCGGCCGTGGTGCGTTCTCGCGCCTGAAGTTCGAATCGGGCACGCATCGCGTGCAGCGCGTGCCGGCCACCGAATCGCAGGGCCGCATCCACACCTCGGCGGCCACCGTGGCGATCATTCCCGAGGCCGACGAGGTCGATGACATCGTCATCAACCCGGCCGACCTGAAGGTGGATACGTTCCGCTCGTCCGGTGCCGGCGGCCAGCACGTCAACAAGACCGAATCGGCCATCCGCATCACCCACGTGCCGACCGGCGTAGTGGTGGAGTGCCAGACCGAGCGCAGCCAGCACGCCAACCGCGACAAGGCGATGAAGCGCCTGAAGGCGCAGCTGCTCGATGCCGAGCGCCAGCGCCAGGACGCCGCGCAGGCCGAATCGCGGCGCCTGCAGGTCGGCAGCGGCGACCGCAGCCAGCGCATCCGCACCTACAACTTCCCGCAGGGCCGGATCACCGACCACCGCGTGGAAGGCCTGACCCTGTACGACCTGCCCAACATCCTGGCCGGCGACCTCGACCCGCTGCTGCAGCGGCTCAGCCACGAACACCAGGTCGATGCCCTGGCCCAGCTGTCGGCGGGCTGAGCACGATGTCGGCCTGGCAGCAGCGACAGCACCTGCAGCAGGCGATCGCACGCCAGCCCGGCGATTTCGTCGCCTGGGTGATGCTGGCCGACCTGGAACTGGAAGCCGGCGACATCGCCGCCGGCGAGCAGGCGGCACGACGCGCGCTGCAGCTGCGCCCGAACCACCCCGAGGCCCTGGCGCGCCTGGGCCGCGTGGCCTGGATGGCCGGCGCGCACGCCGACGCGGCGAAGCTGCTTGGCCAGGCCTCGGCATTGGCCCCGCAGCACCCGGGCATCGCGCTGTGGCTGGGCCATGCGCTGGAAGACGCCGACGATGCCGAAGGCGCAGCAGCGGCCTATCGCCGCGCGCATGCGCTGATGCCGGATGAACCCTACATCGCCGCGCAGCGCCTGGCATGGCAGCGCCGCCTGTGCGACTGGCAGGACGTGGACACGCTGGCTGCGCAGGTACGCGCCGCGCTCGCCGCCGGCCACGGTGCGGTGGAACCCTTCGCCTTCCTCAGCGAAGACGCCAGCGCGGGCGAGCAGTTGGCCTGTGCACGTGCGCGCGCCGCACTGATCGCCGCCTCGGTCCGGCCCTTGCCGGCAGTGACGGTACGCGCGCGCGGCCCGTTGCGCGTCGGCTTCCTTTCCAATGGCTTCGGCGCCCATCCCACCGGGCTGCTGACCGTGGCCCTGCTCGAACACCTGCGTCATGACCCGGCGTTGCAGCTGCACCTGTTCGCGCTGAACCGCGCCGATGGCAGCGGCATCCGCGAACGCCTGCAGTCCGCGACCCGGCTGCATGAGGTGGCCGCACTGCGGCATGCCGACATCGCGGCCCGCATCCGCGCACAGGGCATCGACCTGCTGTTCGACCTGCGCGGCTGGGGCGGCGGCGGCACGCCCGAAGTGCTGGCGATGCGCCCGGCCCCGCTGCAGCTGAACTGGCTGGCCTACCCCGGCACCTCGGGCGCGCGCTGGCTGGACGCCGTGGTCGCCGACGAATTCGTACTGCCGGCAGCGCTGGAACCGCACTTCAGCGAACGCGTCCTGCGCCTTCCGCGGGCCTTCCAGCCCTCGGACAACACCCGCACGCTGGAGCCGTCGCCGTCCCGCGCCGAGTGCGGGCTGCCCGAGCACGGCGTGGTGTTCTGCTGCTTCAACAACAGCTACAAGCTCAACCCGCGCAGCATGGGCCGCGCCTTCGCAGTGTTGCAGGCCGTGCCCGGCAGCGTGCTGTGGCTGCTGTCCGGCCCCGGCCAGGCCGACGCCCGCCTGCGCACCGCCGCGCAGGCTGCCGGCCTGGACCCGGCGCGGCTGGTGTTCATGGCCAAGCTGCCGCATCCGCAGTACCTGGCCCGCTACCCACTGGCCGACCTGTTCCTCGACACGCATCCGTACAACGCGCATACCACCGCCTCCGATGCACTGTGGGCCGGCTGTCCGGTGCTGACCTGCCCGGGCGACACCTTCGCCGCGCGCGTGGCCGGCAGCCTCAACCACCATCTGGGGCTGGCCCGGATGAATGTCGCCGATGATGCGGCGTTCATCGCCACCGCCAGCGCACTGGGCAATGACCCCGCAGCACTGGCCTCGCTTCGCGCCGAGCTGGCGCAGGCGCGCGACCGCAGTGGCCTGTTCGACATGGCCGGGTTTGCCCGCGACCTGTCGGCCCTGCTGCAGCGGCTTGCCGGTGAACACGGCTGGCAGGGCCTCGACAGCACCTGAGCGACCCCTGCGTTACGCTCGGGCTTCCTCCCCGCGTGGTGTGACGATGGCCAAGCTCAAGCGCAAGGACTACGACGAACTGCTGCTGCCGCTGCAGCTGGAACTGACCGCGATGGCGCGCTGGGTGCAGCTCAGCGGGCAACGCCTGCTGGTGCTGTTCGAGGGACGGGATACGGCAGGCAAGGGCGGCGCGATCCAGGCCATCAGCCAGCATCTCAATCCACGCCAATGCCGGGTGGTAGCACTGCCCAAGCCTACCGACCGCGAAGCCACGCAGTGGTATTTCCAGCGCTATGCCTCGCATCTTCCCGCCGCCGGCGAGATCGTGCTGATGGACCGCAGCTGGTACAACCGCGCAGGCGTCGAGCGGGTGATGGGCTATTGCAGCGAAACCGAGTACCAGCAGTTTCTGCGCCAGGCACCGGTGTTCGAGCAGCTGCTGGTGGATGACGGCATCCTGCTGTTCAAGTACTGGCTGTGCGTGGACCAGGAGCAGCAGGAGAAGCGCTTCGCCGAACGCCACCTCGATCCGCTGAAGGGCTGGAAGCTGTCCCCGGTCGACCTGAAATCGCGCAGCAAGTACAGCGCCTATACCGAAGCCCGCGAGGCGATGCTGCGCGCGACGCATCGCGAGGCTGCGCCGTGGACGCTGGTGGATTTCAACGACCAGCGGCTGGGGCGACTGACCCTGGTGCGCAACCTGCTGGACCGGTTGCCGGACACACGGGTGGATGCGCCGTTGCCGGAGCTGCCGAAGCTGAAGGGCAAGCTGCATCGCGAGCACTACGATGTGCTGAAGCCCATCGAGGATTTCCCGGTCGAGGATTAGGGTTGTTCGGCAGGGTTGCACCCTGCACCTGCTCAACGCAACGGCAACGGCAACAGCAACAGCTGGCATCCGCGGGATGGCGGCGCGGTGGGTGGGCACGACCGTTGGCGCCATGGATGGCGACATCGGGCCCCCATGGACGGGTCTACGGCGTGTCCTACCCACCTACCCAACCGCCCCGCCCCTGACAGATCCCTGCGGCTGTTGGTAGGTGTCGACCTTGGTCGACACATCTGTCAGATATCGAAATGGAACCGGGGTCAGATCCGTTTTCCTGCGGAAAGCGGATCTGACCCCATCGGCAATCCCATTGGCCTGGCGGGCGTCGGATCGTGTCTGGGGCAGAGCCCCCTGAGTCAGGGGGCGGCCGCGAAGCGGCGGGGGTTTGGGTGTTGGTAAGTGGGGCCTGCGGTTCGCGCAGCGAAGCGTGGGAGCGGCAGCGCGCATGCGATGGCGCGTACCGAGGTGCAGGGCCGCAGGCCCTGCCGACCACCCCACTATTTGCCAGCAGCGATCTGCTTTTCGATGTCGGCGGCGGTCACCGGGCCAAGGAAGGTGTGGGCCAGCTTGCCCTGCGGATCCAGCAGATGCGTCAACGGCAGGCCTCGCGGCGTGGCGAAGTCGGCCGGCGGATCGAACGGGTCCACGATCACGATCGGATAGGTCACCGGATGCTTGGTCAGGAACGACTGCATTTCCGGCACTTCGATGTCCTCGTAGGCCAGGCCGACCACCTCGATGTTGCTGCGCATCGCATGCAGCGCCGACAGCTCGGGCATCTCCTTGCGGCACGGGGCGCACCAGGTCGCCCAGAAGTTCACCACCACCCACTTGCCACGATGCGCGGCCAGATCGTAGTCGCTGCCATCCACCGCCTTCATCTTCAAGGTCGGGAATTCGGCAGTGGTGCGCTCGGCCGGGGTTTCATCGACCGGTGCCGGAGTGGTCGGCGTCGGCGCCTGTGCCGGCGGCTGGCTGCTGGCCGGTGTCGGCTCCTGGGCCGGCTTGCAGGCCGCCAGGGCCAGCAGCAGGGTCAACGGGAGCAGCAGCGGCAACGGCGTCTTGCGGGTCATGGCATGTCTCCAGAGTCGGTATAGATATCACTGACCTTGCGCTTCAGGCGTTCGCGCAGGGGCAGCCGCAGATCGTCCAGCGCCGCCAGTGCGGCACGGCCCAGGCTGTCATCACGGTACGGCAGGTGCTGCTCGGCCACCGGGATGCGCAGCTGGGTGCATTCGTACAGATCGGCCAGGCTGACCTGGTCCAGGTCACGCGACAGCAGCCACTCGCCCCGCTCGTCGCGGCGCAGCAGGTCGATCTCCTGCAGGTTGCAGATCATGTCCTGCAGCAGTGAATCGGTCAGCATCGGCTCCAGCCGCAGGATCTCGTCATCGGCCAGGCCCTTGCCCTTGGCCCGTGCATGCTGGAAGCGGCCAAGCAGGCGCAGCAGTCCATAGAACTCATACCCCTGCGGCAGGCGCAGTTCCACCGGCTGGTAGCGGAAGGCGGCCATCGAAGAAGCCAGCGACGCCCCCAGCAGCACCGCCACCCAGCACAGGTAGATCCACAGCAGCAGGATCGGCACGAACGCCACCGTGCCATACAGTTTCTGGTAGGACTGGAAGCTGCCCAGATAGGCACCGATGCCCCACTTCACCAGTTCCAGGATGACCGCCGCCAGGATCGCGCCGGGCACGGCATGCCGCCATTTCACCGTGTGGTGCGGCACCACCCGGAACATCAGCGTGATGCAGACGAACTCGATCAGGATCGGCGCCAGCCGCAGCGCCAGCTCGGCCAACCAACGGCCCTCCTGGGTACCGAACAACGGCATCGCGAACACCCGCGCCGATACCGCAAGCGATGCGGCGGCGAGCATCGCGCCCAAGGTCAGCACGGTCCAGTAGACCAGGAAGCGGGTCAGCTTGGGCCGGGTCGAGCCGACCCGCCAGATCTGGTTGAAGGTCTCTTCCACACTGTTGAGCGTGATCAGCAGTGAGGCCACCAGTGCGATGAAGCCGGCCGCCGTCAGCTGGCCGGCACTGGCCGAGAACTGCCGCAGGTAGCCCTCGGCCGCACGCGCCGCGGAGGGCACGAAGTTGGAGAATACGTAGTCGCTGAGCTGATCGCTCCAGCGGTCGAAGACGGGGAAGGCCGACAGCACACCGAATACCACGATCGCCAGCGGTACCAGCGCGAACACCGTGGTGTAGGCCAGCGCCGCCGCTGCCTGGAACAGGCGGTCGTCGAGGAAGCGATGCCACAGGAAGCGGCCGAAACTGATGGCCCGTGCGCGATCCCGCGCGCGCTCCATCCACAGGTTGAGCGTATCCAAAGGTTCCATCGGTGGAAGGGTACCCGATGCGGAATGCTGGCAGGATAGCCATACTGGTAGCCACACGACGAGGAGAAGCGGGCACGATGGGCGAGATTCTGGTCCTGTACTACAGCCGGGGCGGTTCGGTGGCACGGCTGGCGCGCCAGATCGCGCGGGGCATCGGCGAAGTGCCGGGCATGACCGCGCGCCTGCGCACGGTGCCGCCGGTGGCCGCCGTGACCCAGACCGCGCAGCCACCGGTACCCGACGATGGCGCCCCCTACGTGAGCGTGCAGGACCTGGTCGACTGCCAGGGCCTGCTGCTCGGCAGCCCCACCCGCTTCGGCAACATGGCCGCGCCGGTCAAGCACTTCCTGGATGGGCTGGGCGCCGAATGGGTCAATGGCACCCTGTCCGGCAAGCCGGCCGGCGTGTTCACGTCCACCGCCTCGATGCACGGCGGCCAGGAATCGACCCTGCTGTCGATGCAGGTGCCACTGCTGCACCACGGCTGCGTGATCGTCGGCATCCCGTTCACCGAACCGGCGCTGAGCCACACCACCAGTGGCGGCACGCCCTATGGCGCCAGCCACGTGGCCGGTGCCGCCGACGATCCGCAGCCGACCGACGACGAAGCGGTGCTGGCGCGCGCGCTGGGGCGCCGGGTGGCCGACATCGCGCAGCGGTTGGCCCGATGAACCGCGCGCCGCGCACGGTCCTGCTGTTGGCCCTGATGGGGCTGGCCGCGCTGTTCGCAGGCTGGTTCATCAATGACAGGCACTGGCTGGCCACCCAACTGGTGTTCACCGCGCCACCGCTGGCGCTGGCCATCGCCGTGCGCCTGGGCTGGCGCAAGGCCGGCTTCTGGGCCTCGGTGCTGGCGCTGGGCTGGTTCAGCCACGGCGTGATGAGCGCCTGGAGCCACCCGGAGACGCGCTGGCTGGCGCTGATCGAGATCGCGCTGGCGCTGCTGGTGATCTTCAGCGCCAGCCTGCCCGGCCTGCGCGCCCGCTTCGGCAAGCGGCGCTGACGCTGCGCGCCCAGGGCCTTATCATCTGCATTCCTGGCCCCGCGCCGCAGTCCCTGTCCTGGTTTCGCGCATGCACATGATGGAAGAGCTCCTGGTCGTCACCACCGGTGGCACGATCGACAAGATCTACTTCGACGACAAGTCGGACTACCAGATCGGCGATCCGCAGATCGGCATGATCCTGCGCGAGCTGGGCGTGACGTTCCGCTTCAACGTGATTCCGATCCTGCGCAAGGATTCGCTGCACATCAACGACGAAGACCGCGAGCTGATCCGCGCCACCATCGCCGCGCAGCCCACCCGGCACGTGCTGGTGACCCACGGCACCGATTCGATGGTGCAGACCGGCAAGGTGCTGGCGACGATCCCGGACAAGACCATCGTGATGACCGGTGCGCTGAGCCCGGCACGCTTCCGCGGCTCGGATGCGGAGTTCAACATCGGTTGTGCGATCGGTGCGGTGCAGTCGCTGCCGAGCGGCGTGTACATCGCGATGAACGGGCGGATCTTCGACCCGCAGCACGTGCGCAAGAACGTGGCGGCTAACCGTTTCGAGTCGGTCTGAGGAACAGCGTGCCGGCCGAGGTCGGCACCCACCCGGACAAAAACGCCCCGGCCGAAGCCAGGGCGTGCCCTTGGAGAGGGACTTGGGCTCAGTACTGGGCGCTGAGGGTCAGGCCCGAGAAGGTGCTGTACGCCTTCACCCGCACATACCAGGTGCCGGCGGCAGGGCTGTTGATGGTGCAGGTCTCGCTGTTGCCGCTCAGGTACGGACGGCAGGTGTAGGTGGTATCGGTCGGGGCACTGCCCTGGCGCACGTACAGGTCGGCATCACCGCTGCCGCCACTGATTGCCACGCGCAGCTGGGTGCTGCCGGCCGGGACGGCGACGGTGTAGTTCAGCTCGGCACCGGTCGCGGCGCCCAGGCCGGTCACCGGCACATTGTTCTGCAGCACGTTGCCACCCGGGTTCGGGTTGCCACCGCCGTTGATCGCTGCGGTGACCGCCGCGTTGGCGTCGATGATGCCGGCGCCGCAGCCCCCCGAGCAGGCGCCCGGCAGCGGGCGTGCGGTGCTCTTGATGATGCTCTCGACCTGCGCCGGGCTCAGCGGGCTCGGCGCCACCGACTGCATCAGGGCCACCACACCGGCCACATGCGGGGCCGCCATCGAGGTGCCGTTGTAGGACGCGTAGCTGGCGCTGCCCGGCGTGGTGGTGCCGGTGTTGAGGGTGGACAGGATGCTCTGGCCCGGGCCGGAAATGTCGATGCCGGCACCATAGTTGGAGAAGCTGGCCCGCGCACCGGCCGAGGTCGTGGCCGCCACTGCGATCACATTGGCGCAGTTGGCCGGCACCGACGAGGACACGTTGGTGTTGCTGTTGCCAGCGGCGACCACCACGGTGGTGCCGCGGCTGACCGCGCCGTTGATCGCGTTCTGGTAGGTGGCCGAGCAGGTGCCGCCCCCGCCCAGCGACATGTTGATGACTTCCGCCGGATTGGCATTGGCCGGCACGCCACTGACGGTGCCGCCGGAGGCCCACACGATCGCATCGGCGATGTCGGAGGTATAGCCGCCGCACTTGCCGAGCACGCGCACCGGGACGACCTTGGCGTTGAACGCCGTGCCGGCCACGCCGGTGCTGTTGTTGGTCACCGCCGCCACGGTGCCGGCGACGTGGGTGCCGTGCCAGCTGGAGTTGGACGCCGGGATGCCCGAGCCGCACTCGTTGGCGCCATACCAGTCGCCCTCGTCGTTCGGGTTGCTGTCGCGGCCACCGCCATCGCGCGCCATCGCGGCATCGCTGATGAAGTCATAGCCGGGCAGGATGTTGGCGTTGAGATCGGGATGGTTGGTGATGCCGGTATCGATCACGGCCACCACCACGCCGGTGCCGGTGGCCTTGTCCCAGGCCGGCCGCACGTTGATCGACGCGTTGGAGGTACCAAAGCCCCACTGTTCGCTGAAGCGGGTGTCATTCGGGGTCAGCGTCGCACGCATGATCTGGTCGACTTCGACGTATTCCACGTTCGGGTCGGCGGCCAGCTTGCGCATCAGCAGCTCGGATTCAGCCTGGTCAAGCGGGCGGTCGGTCCTGACCAGGGTCGGGCCGACGGCCAGCTTGCGGACCTGCTGCAGGCCCAGCGCACGGCCCTGGCTGCTGGCCAGGCCGGCGGCGGCACTCTTCAGCGAAGAGGCCAGTGCGGTGGTGTTGGCCACCGGCGCACTGCCGTCGCGGTACTTCACGATGAAGCGCTGGTGCGTCGGCGCAGACTGCAGGCCGCTGAGCTGGACGTCACCGGCCAGCGCAGGCGTGGCCAGCAGCAGCGATGACAGAACGGACGCACCAAGGACCACCCACACTCGACGCACACGCGGTTGCGTTACCTGGGACATCGTATTTCCCTTTCTAGTGGTGTGAATGCCGGAATCGGCAGAAGCACCGGCCCGAACCATGGGCTGGCTTGCGTTGGCGAGGTTCGAAGTCCGGCGAGTCAGCGGATCCCCCTATCGATCCGCCGTGCAGATGACGCTAATGACCAAAACCGGACACCACAAGATTTTCAGCGTCTTTTCAGCAAGATGAAATGTTCGTTCTGAGACTTCCCGGGTCGAGGGTTTGTGAAGGTGAAGGAACTTTCTCATCTCCTGCACATACCTGACTGGGTCATCACCTGTCCTGCGATGACTTTGCCGACATCGGCATCCGCCGATTCGGGGTCGGAGCCGGGGTCAGATCCCTTTTCCCACGGAAAAGGGATCTGACCCCACCCACCTGTCCACAACGCAGAAAGCCCGTCACAGGGACGGGCTTTCCAGAAACGCAGCCGGGCGTGGGCTCGGCTCTACAGTTCAGCGTGAGCGATCAGCCCAGCTTGACCAGCCAGTTGTGCCGGTCCGGCAGGCGGCCGTACTGGATGTCGGTCAGTTCCTTGCGCAGCGACATGGTCACTTCGCCGGCCGGCGCGTTGATGTCGCCCACCGAGAAACCCTCGCCCTTCAGCTGGCCGATCGGGGTAACCACCGCCGCAGTGCCACAGGCAAACACTTCGCTGATCGCACCGGAGGCCACGCCGTCCTTCCACTCGTCGATGCTGACCTTGCGCTCTTCGACCTTCATGCCACGGTCGCGCGCCAGCTGCAGGATGCTCTCGCGGGTGATGCCCTCGAGGATGCTGCCGGACAGTTCCGGGGTGACCAGCGTGCCGTCCTTGTAGACCAGGAACACGTTCATGCCGCCCAGTTCTTCCAGGTACTTGCCTTCGACCGGGTCCAGGAACAGCACCTGCGAGCAGCCCTGCGCCTGCGCCTTCTGCTGCGGCAGCAGCGAGGCGGCGTAGTTGCCACCGCACTTGGCGGCGCCGGTGCCGCCCTTGGCCGCGCGCGCGTATTCGGTGGACAGCCAGATCGACACCGGGGCCACGCCCTTGGCGAAGTACGGGCCGGCCGGGCTGGCGATGACGTAGTAGCCGGCCTTGTGCGCGCCGCGCACGCCGAGGAAGGCTTCGTCGCCGATCATGAACGGGCGGAAGTACAGGCTCGACTCGTCGGCCGACGGCACCCACTCGCTGTCGACGGCGATCAGCTGCTTCAGCGATTCGACGAAGATCTCCACCGGCAGTTCCGGCAGCGCCAGGCGCTGCGCCGAACGCTGCAGGCGACGGCCGTTGGCATCCGGGCGGAAGGTCCAGATCGAGCCGTCAGCATGGCGGTAGGCCTTGATGCCTTCGAAGATCTCCTGGCCGTAGTGCAGCACGGCCGCGGCCGGGTCCAGCTGCAGCGGGCCGTAGGCACGCACGCTGGCGTTGTGCCAGCCGGCATCCTTGTCCCAGCGCACTTCCACCATGTGATCGGTGAAGTGCAGGCCGAAGCCCGGCTTCTCCAGGATCTTGGCGCGCTCTTCAGCGCTGCGCGGGTGGTCCGAACGGGTGACGGCGAAGCTGGGAATGGACTGGGACACCGGAGGATTCCTGTTCTGGTTGCGGGTAGTGCCGGGCCCGCGTCACTGCGGGCCCTGGGTCAAAGCATGCCGGTCTCGAGCCGCGCCGCCTCGGACATCATGTGCTGGTTCCACGGCGGGTCGAACACCAGGTCGACGTCGGCCTCGGCCACCGTCGGGATCATTTCAAGCTTGCTGCGCACGTCGTCGACCAGGATCTCGCCCATGCCACAGCCCGGTGCGGTCAGGGTCATCTTCACGTCGATCTCGCGCTTGCCTTCGTCCAGATGCTTGATCTCGACTTCATAGACCAGGCCCAGTTCAACGATGTTGACCGGAATCTCCGGGTCGAAGCAGGTGCGCAGCTGCTGCCACACCAGTTGTTCCACCTGCTCATCGGTGGCGTCGGCCGGCAGCTCGAGCGGTGCCGGCGCCTCCTTGCCGATGGCGTCGCCGTCCTTGCCGGCGATGCGGAACAGGTTGCCCTCGACGAACACCGAATAGCTGCCGCCCAGCGCCTGGGTGATGTACCCATAGCTGCCGGCAGGCAGGGTCACGGTATCGCCCTGCGGGACCATCACGGCCTCGCAATCGCGTTCGAAGTGGACAGGTTCGCTGCTACGGGAATACATGGGGACCGATATGGGGCCGTGGCCGGGGCCACGCAAGACGGCATTCTAGCCCAGCCGCCCCGGCACCGCCGGTGCACTGCGGCAAACCACAGTATCCTGTGGGTGATCTTCAGGGAGCTTCGATGTCCTCCATTGCCACGCGTGCCAGGACCGTCACCTGGCTCTGGTCCCTCATGCTGTTGCTGGGTCTGCTTGTTGCTCCCCTCGCCTGGATGGTCCTGGCGCTGATGACCGGCCGACAGGTCGGCTGGATGGCGGTAGTGTCCGCCCTGGAACTGGTGTTCATGCTGCGCCTGGGCACACTGGGCCCGGGCCGGTTGCGCATCGCCCTGGTCGTGCTCGGCACTCTGCTGGTGGCCGCCGTGGCCAACTGGGCCATCGCCAGCGCCTGGATGGGCGGCTCGATCGGTCTGGACCTGTGGGATGCCACCACGCGGATGGGCCCGCACCTGGCCTGGACCCTGATCAACCTGGCCAATGGCGCGATGGAATGGCTGTGGCTGGCCGTGGCCGTGGTCGTCGGCGCCTGGCTGGCGCGCTGAGCGCGTAGATCCACGCCACGCGCGGATGGGGGGTAGTGCCGGCCGCTGGCCGGCAAAAGCGTGCGGACCAAGGCCCGCACCTACCAGATGCAACCACCACGCGCGGATCCGGTAGTGCCGGCCGCTGGCCGGGAAAGGGATCAGAGCCCTGTCCTGCGGAAAGGGATCCGACCCCGGTCTTCAATGCCCGCCGTCGAGCGCCTTCAGCTCGCTCACCAGCGAGGCGGCCGCTTCGGCGCCGTCGCCATAGAGCATGCGGGTATTGTCAGCGTAGAACAGCGCATTCTCGATACCGGCGAAGCCGGTGCCCTTGCCGCGCTTGATCACCACCACGTTGCGCGCGTTGACCACGTCCAGCACCGGCATGCCGTAGATCGGGCTGGCCGGATCAGTACGCGCGACCGGATTGACCACGTCGTTGGCACCGATCACCAGTACCACGTCGGTGTTGGCAAACTCCGGATTGATGTCATCCATGTCGGCGATCAGGTCGTAGGGCACGCCCGCTTCGGCCAGCAGTACGTTCATGTGCCCGGGCATGCGCCCGGCGACCGGGTGGATGGCGAACTTCACCTTCACCCCGCGCTGGCCCAGCCGCTGCGCCAGTTCCCAGATCTTGTGCTGGGCCTGGGCCACGGCCATGCCGTATCCAGGCACGATCACCACGCGTTCGGCGTAGGCCATCATCGCCGCGACATCCGGGGCTTCGATCGGCTTCTGCGCGCCGCTGATCGCCTGCGCTTCGCCACCAGCACCGCCGCCGAAGTTGGAGAACAGCACGTTGCGGATCGGCCGGTTCATCGCCTTGGCCATCAGCCGGGTCAGCAGGATGCCGGCCGCGCCGACCATCATGCCGGCGATGATCAGCGCCTCGTTGCCCAGCACATAACCTTCGAACGACACTGCCAGGCCGGTGAACGCGTTGTACAGCGAGATCACCACCGGCATGTCGGCACCGCCGATCGGCAGCGTCATCAGCACGCCCAGCGCCAGTGCCAGCACGAAGAAGGCGACGATCGCCCAGGCACTGAGCGTACTGGCCGCGATGATCGCCAGCACCACCACCGCCAGCGCCACCAGCAGGTTCATCACCTGCTGGCCGGGCCAGGTCACGCGCTTGTCCAGGCGTCCATCCAGCTTGGCCCAGGCGATCACCGAGCCGGACAGCGACACCGCGCCGATCGCCGCGCCGACCACCGCCAGCAGCAGCATCGTGCCGGACGGCTGGCGCGCGGCCAGGTCGGCCAGCGCCTGCGCGCTCCAGTGGCTGGTATCGCGGTGGGCCAGGAAGGCATAGCGCAGCAGTTCCACCGCGCCGATCGCCGCCGCCGAGCCGCCGCCCATGCCGTTGTACAGCGCCACCATCTGCGGCATGTCGGTGATGGCAACCTTGCCGGCCGACCACCAGGCCAGGCCCGCACCCAGCAGCAGTGCCACCAGGATCAACGGCACGTTGTGCAGTTCGGGCAGGAAGAAGGTGGCCGCGGTGGCCAGCAGCATGCCCAGCCCGGCCCAGCGGATGCCGCTGCGCGCGGTCAGCGGCGAGGCCATGCGCTGCAGGCCGAGCAGGAACAGCGTGGCGGCGACCAGGTAGCTGGCCTTGACCAGCCAGTCGAGCAGTTCGACGGTGCTGATGTTCAAGCCTGCGGCTCCTTCGGTTCGTCCTTGCCGCCCCTGGGCGCGCTCGGCTTGAACATTTCCAGCATGCGCGCGGTGACCACGTAGCCACCGGCGGCATTGCCGGCGCCGAGCACCACGGCCAGGAAGCCCAGTGCCTTCTCCAGCGGCGTCTGCGCATGCCCCAGTACCACCATCGCGCCGATCAGCACGATGCCGTGGATGAAGTTGGAGCCCGACATCAGCGGGGTATGCAGGATCACCGGCACCCGCGAAATGATCACGTGGCCGGCGATGGCTGCCAGCATGAAGATGTACAGCGCTACGAACCCGTCACTCACCGGCAACGCTCCTGCTCTGTCTTCGTCGGCCCATCATAACCATGGGCTGAACCCGGCGCGCACCCGGCGTCAACCGGAGCGCCGCTCACGCGTTGTCGATGGTGACCCCGAGCGAGGAACCGTACCCTGTGCTGGTGAGCAGCCCCGCCCCCCCGAGCGCCGAGACCGATGCCCTGCCGGCATCGCTGGAGGCATTCCTGGCCAGCGTCGGCCCGCGTGCGTTCCGCTTCGCCGAGGCCGGCCTGCGCCAGCGCGAAGACGCCATGGATGCGGTGCAGGACGCGCTGCTGCGCATGCTGGATTACACCGACAAGCCGGCCGCCGAATGGGCGCCGCTGTTCTGGAGCATCCTGCGCCGCCGGGTGATCGACCTGCAGCGCCGGCGCCGCTTCCGCCTGCCGTTCTGGCGCGACAACCAGGACGCGGAAGGCGGCGAGATCGACTGGGCCGATCCCGGCCCGGACCCGGCACAGGCACATGAGCAGCGCCAGCAGTACCAGCAGCTGGTGGACGCGTTGCGCACCCTGCCCGCCCGCCAGCGCGAGGCCTTCACCCTGCGCGTGCTGCAGGACCTGGACGGGGCCACCACCGCCCGCGCCATGGGCTGCAGCGAAGGCGCGGTAAAAACCCATCTGGCACGCGCCCGGCAGGCGCTGCAGGACTACCTGGAGACCCACCCGTGAACCGCTCCCTGCCTTCCGATGACACCCTGCGCCGCCTGCACGCGCAGTCGCTGCAGGCGCTGTCGCCGGCAACGCTGGCCCGGCTGCGCCAAGCTCGCCACGGCGCCACGGCCACCACCCATCGTGGGCGCTGGCGCTGGTGGCTGGCCAGCGCCTGCTCACTGGTGGTTGCACTGGGCATTGGCCTGCAGTTCACCGGCCATGGCACGCTTGCGGGTCCGCCGCCGGACCCCGTGCTTGCTTCAGTGGAAGACAACGGCGCGCTCTACGACGAGAATCCCGATCTGTACCTGTGGCTGGGCGATACCGACCTGGCGATGGAGTAAATCATGTCCCGACTGCTTGCCCTGCCACTGCTGTTGACCCTGGCGCTGCTGCCGGCCGTTCCGGCGCTGGCGCAGAACGCCACGCCCGCCCCTGCCGCACCGGTCGCGCCATTGCCTGCGTGGGAGCAATTGAGCGAATCCCAGCGAGAGTCCCTGCTGGCGCCGCTGCGCGACCGTTGGAACAGCGCTGATGCCGGCCAGCGCCAGCGCATGCTCTCGCACGGCCAGCGCTGGCAATCGATGAGCCCGGAGGAGCGCGACAAGGCCCGCCGCGGCCTGCGCCGCTTCGAGCACATGAGCCCGGAACAGCGTGAACAGGCACGCGCCCTGTTCGGGCAGATGCGCAACATGCCGCCGGCACAGCGCGACGCGCTGCGCGAGCGCTGGTCGCAGATGACGCCGGAGCAGCGTCGGGACTGGGTGCGCGACAACCCGCCGCCGGCGAAGCCGCGGTAAGGCCCCGGGGAACGGGGTCAGAGCCCTTTGCTGACGCAAAGGGATCCGACCCCTGGCAGATTGCGGGAGATCGGGGTCAGATCCCTTTGCCAGAGGCAAAGGGATCTGACCCCACGTCATTCATGCCTGCCAGCGCGTCTTTGCCAGCAGCTCGTCGTCCCAGTCGAAACCGAGCCGCCCCTCGCGCACGAACAGCGCAACGAAGTTGAGCAGGTTGCGCGCATACATCTCACTGGCCTGGGTCGCGCCGCGACTGGCCAGGCCCAGCGGACCATCGATGGTCACGCCCTGGTGTTCGATGCAGTGCCCCGGCTGGGTCAGTGCACAGTTGCCGCCGCTCTCGGCCGCCAGATCGACAATGACGCTGCCGGTGGCCATGCCCTCCACCATCGCGGCGGTCACGATGGTCGGCGCCGGCCGACCGGGTACGGCAGCCGTGCAGATCACCACGTCCACGCTGCGCAGGTGGTCGGCCAGCCGACGCTGCTGCTCGGCGCGCTCCTCGTCGGTCAACGCACGCGCGTAGCCGCCTTCACCGGCCGCGCTCACGCCAAGATCGAGGAAGCGCGCACCCAGTGACTGGATCTGCTCGCGGGTTTCCGGGCGCACATCGAAACCTTCCACCTGTGCACCGAGGCGCCGCGCGGTGGCGATGGCCTGCAGGCCCGCCACGCCGGCACCGATCACCAGCACCTTGGCCGGCCGCACGGTGCCAGCGGCGGTGGTCAGCATCGGGAAGAAGCGCGGCGCGCGTTCGGCGGCAATCAGCGCTGCCTTGTAGCCGGCCATGCCGGCCTGCGAACTGAGTACATCCATCGCCTGCGCGCGGGTGGTGCGCGGCAGCTGCTGCAGCGGGAACAGCTGCAGGCGATCATCGGCCGCCAGCGCGGCCAGCGCCGGATCGTTGGCCGGTGCCAGCAGGCCAACCACGCTGGCACCGGGCCTGAGCTGCTCCAGCACCGTCGCAGGAGGTGCCTGCACGCACAGCAGGATATCGATCTCGGCCCAGCGGCCCGCGTCGAAGACACGTGCGCCGGCGTCGTCATAGGCGGCATCGGTGAAGCCGGCGGCCAGCCCGGCGCCGGCCTCGTACCAGACCGTAATGCCGAGGGCACCGAGCTTGCGCGCGGTTTCCGGTGTCAACGCCACGCGCCGTTCACCCGGCGCGGTCTCCTTGATCCCCAGCAACGCCACGGCCATGCAGGTCCCCGCTGATCGGTGAGTTTTCCCGATCCTAGCAGGCAGCCAGCACTCAGTGCAGGGTGGTGCTGCCCGGGTCGAGGCGGTCGATCACGCCCTGCATGGCGCTGTCGAAGGCGCCATCGTCAACGTGGGCACGCAGGCGGCCGAGCCGCACCATCACCGCCAGCTCTTCTGGCGAGGCCACGCAGAAGCGCACGCCGCGACGGTTGACGAACAGCAGGCGCGAGGAAATCGGGCTGACCCAGGACAGCTTGCCCGCCTGGACCTTGCCGTCCTTGTCGACGAAGTCCAACCAGTTGCCGATTTCCATGCGTCGGAAGCGGTCGGCATCGGCGTTGTCGAAATCGTCGGCATCGATCTGCCCGCTGAGTTCCACCGCTGGCGATTCGGCCACCGGCGGTGCCGGCAGCGCGACCTGCGGCAGCTCGGGCAGCGCGCGCTGCAGTTCCGGCCGCGACTCGGCGATGCCCTGCAACGTGTCGTGCAGGGCGTCGATCGCACCGGTAGCCGCATCGCCGTGCACACCGACGCTGGCAAACACCTTGGCCAGCACCGGCTGCCAGGCCTGCAGCCATGGCTTGCCGACAATCTGCCGGCGTGCCTCGGCCACTTCCTCCAGCAGGCCGTCGCCGAGGCTCAGTGCCTCGGCCACCGACGCGCCTTCTTCGCCCTCGCGCAGCAGCGCCAGGGTCAGGTGGTGCTGCCAGGGCTGGCGCAGGAACTCGGCAATGGCCGGCGGAAGGGTGGCATCACCGATGCGACGATCCAGTTCCGCACCGGCCCGGGTGCGGGCCATTTCCAGCTTTTCCTGGCCGCGTTGCGTTTCTGCGGCGCGACGCTCGGCGATTTCCACGCGGCGGCGATGCTGCACCAGGAACTCGCGGAATTCTTCTTCCAGGGTCAGGAAGATCGCCAGGTTTTCGTTGAACTCGGCCACCAGGCGCTCGATGATCTCCTCGACCTTGGCCATCAGCATGCGCTCGGCCTGGCTCTCGCCGGTGTTGCCCTCGCAGGCCTCGGCCAGCGAATTGAGCAGCTTGCGCGCCGGATGGGTCTTCTGCACGAACATGCGGCGGTCGAGCATGGCGACCTTGACGAAAGGCACGACCAGGCGGCCGATCAGTTCGCGCGAGCGGCCTTCCAGTTCACGCTCGTCCAGCATCACGTCGAACAGCATGCCGACCAGGTCGATGGCATCCTCATCCTGCGGGTCCAGCCGGGTCTGGCCCGGATCGACGCCGAGCTGGGTGGCGCTGGACAGCACTTCGCTCTTCAGCCGCTGCGCCAGCGATTCGCCGTCCTCGCCGATGGCTGCACGCAGCGTCGCGCTCGGCGTGGCCTGCAGCAGCGACAGCACCGACATCATTTCGCGCTGGCTGAGCGGGCGCTGCTGGCCGACCGCCACCTGTGCCGCAGACGTGGCGTCCTCACGCACATGGCGGGTCTGCTGCAGCAGTTCGTGCAACGCTTCCAGCAGCATGCCCTGCTGGCCGGCGTAGGCCTCGCCGGCGGCGCCATCATCGCCGCCCAGGTGCTGCTGCATATGCCCGCGGCGCTCGGACCAGCGGGCGGCAAAGCGCTGCGCCCAAGCCGGTGCGGCCTGCTCGTCATCGCTGAACCCCGGATCGACGCCCGCGCCGTGGCGATGCTCGACCAGGTCATCCAGCATCCCGGTCATGCGCGGATCCGGTGCCGGCGGTTGTGGGCGCTGCGGAGCCCCCATCTGCGACATCACGCCGGCTGCGGCCAGCTGCTCGTCCAGCTTCTCGTAGATGCGGCCGACCGGTGCACGCAGGTCGCGCTCGCACAGCTTGATCAGCACCAGATGCACTTCCGGGGCCAGTTCGCAGCCGGCAAAGGCCTCGTGGATGGCCACGCCCAGATGTTCGGGGCTGATGGGATTGTGGTCGGCGTCCAGTTCCACGCCGCCGATCAACCGGCCCAGGCGGCGGTCCAGCCGCGCCAGCACCGGCTTGAAGTCACGCAGCAGCACGGTGGCGAAATTGCGCACCGCCAACCGCGATTCCAGTACGTGTTCGGCCAGCAGGCTCAGGCCATCCTCGGCCGGCCCGGACAGGGTCGCCTCGGCCGACAGCGGCTCACCGGCCGCCAATGCGGCCCACGCCTGCTGCAGGTGGCCGGCGAAGGCGGCAGCGATCTCCTCACGGCGGCGGCGCAGTTCGCGCATCGCGTCCAGGAACAGCAACTGCGACGAGCCGGCATTGCCGGCGCGGTCGAACAGGGCATCGTCGAAACGCGCCAGCGCGGCCCCGAAGGCCTGGCACAGCGCGGGCAGGACCATGTCCCGGGCAAGCTGGAGCTGGGCCGGGTCACGGCCCGGCGATCCCATCGGTGTGGGCACGCTCATCATTCGGGAAGGCTCCCCACCTTCTCTGGTACGACAGACAGCATGGACATCGCGACGACCGGCACACCCCATGTACCGGAACGTCGATGGTAGGCCGGCCAGCCCGTCACGGACAGTGAAACAGTCCTCACTTCAAACCTCATGACCGGCGGCCCGGCAAGAGGGGTATCGTAAGCCGTGCAAGGCCCACGAGGCGAGGGGAAGCGGCTGTCCGTTTCCCGCCAGTGGCATGATGTTCATCACAGTTTGGTATTCAGGGGCCGGACGCGACACAGACGGCGTCATTGACCACCCCGACTATAATCAAACACCCGTGATGACCGGTTCAGACTCCATGCCCGACCCCGCTGCCCTGCTCGCCCTGGATGCCCGCCGCTCAGTGCCTTCGCGGCAACTGGGCGAGCCCGGCCCGGACCCGGCCACCCTGCAGCGGATGCTGGCGTCGGCCGTGCGCGTGCCCGACCACGGCAAACGCGTGCCGTTCCGCTTCCTGAAGATCGCCGGCGATGCACGTCACACTCTGGGCGACTTCCTGGCCAAGCGCAGCCGCCAGCGCGACCCGCATGCCGGCGAGGCCGTGTTCGAGAAGGACCGCCAGCGTTTCAGCCACGCCCCGCTGGTGATCGTGGTGGTCGCCAGCCCACGCCCGGACCCGAAGGTGCCAGAACAGGAACAGCTGATGACCGCCGGCTGCGTCTGCTTCGCCCTGCTGCAGGCCGCGCAGGCGCTTGGCTTCGGCGCACAGTGGCTGACGGCCTGGATGGCCTTCGATCCGGTCGTGCAGGCCCATCTGGGCCTGGTCGAGGGTGAACGCATCGCCGGCTTCATCCACATCGGCACCGCCAAGGCCGACGTGCCCGAGCGCGAGCGCCCCGACCCAGCGACCCTGCTGCAGGACTGGACGCCGCCGGCATGACCCTGCCGGCACCGCCGCCGTCGCTGTACCTGGTCGATGCCAGCATCTACGTGTTCCGCGCCTGGCACTCGCTGCCGGACCAGTTCCAGGACGCGCAGGGCTGGCCGACCAATGCTGTGCACGGCTTCGCCCGCTTCCTGCTGGACCTGCTGGAGCGCGAGCGCCCGCGGCACATCGCCATTGCCTTCGACGAAGCGCTCGACAGCGGCTTCCGCCACCGCCTGTATCCGGCCTACAAAGCCAACCGTGATCCGGCACCGGAAGCGCTCAAGCGCCAGTTCGTGCACTGCAAGGCGCTGTGCGCGGCGTTGGGCCTTGCCGTCCTCGCCCACCACGACTACGAAGCCGACGACCTGATCGGCAGCGCACTGCACGTGCACCGCGGCAGCCATCGCGGGGTGATCATCTCCGCCGACAAGGACCTGTCGCAGCTGCTGCTGGATCACGACGAACAGTGGGACTACGCCCGCAACCAGCGCTGGGACGTGGCCGGCGTGAAGGCACGGCACGGCGTGCACGCGCACCAGATTGCCGATTACCTGGCGCTGTGCGGCGATGCGGTGGACAACATTCCCGGTGTCAGTGGTGTCGGCAGCAAGTCCGCCGCCGTGCTGCTGGCCCATTTCGGCAGCTTGGATGCGCTGTACGAACGCCTGGACGAAGTGCCGTTCCTGCGCCTGCGCGGTGCCGCCCAGATGGCGGTGCGCCTGCGCGAGCAGCGCGAGCACGCCCTGCTCTGGCGCCAGCTGACCACCATCGCGCTGGACGCGCCGCTGGAAGGCAGCCAACCCGGCCTGCTGCGCCAGACCGCCGACCCCGAGCTGCTCGGCGGCCTGTGCCAGACCCTGCGCTTCGGCCCGATGACCCGCCGCCGGCTGTTCGATGCCGCTGGCGTACCCGATATTCTTCCCACCCACAGCGAGCCCGCATGAGCCAGCGCAACACCGAAGCCCCGCGTGTCGTCTATGAAGGCAAGTACCAGCGCATGCTGGTACGCGGCACCTGGGAATACAGCGAACGTACCCATGCCGGTGGCCTGGCCGCGATCATCATCGCGGTGACCCCGGAGGACAAGGTGCTGTTCGTCGAACAGTTCCGCGTGCCGCTGCAGGCCCCCACCATCGAGATGCCGGCCGGCCTGGTCGGCGACATCCACGCCGGCGAATCGATCGAAGTCTCGGCCGTGCGCGAGCTGGAAGAAGAAACCGGCTGGACCGCCGATCACGCCGAAGTGCTGATGATCGGCCCGACGTCCTCCGGCGCCAGCAGCGAGAAGATCGCCTTCGTACGCGCCACCGGCCTGCGCCGGATCGGCGACGGTGGCGGCGATGACAGCGAAGACATCACCGTGCACGAGATTCCGCGCGCGCAGGCGGCGGCCTGGCTGGTGCAGAAGATGGGCGAAGGCTATGAGCTGGATGCCAAGCTTTGGGCGGGCCTGTGGATGATCGAGCACCACCTGGACGGGCGCCCGCGTGGCTGACGCCGATCTGCACGTACTGCCGGCGCTGCTGGGCGCCGACGACCCGGCGATCTATACCCTCCACCGGCCGCAGGGCGCCTCGCCTTACCTGCTGCTGGCCGATCACGCCGGCCAGCAGGTGCCACGCGCGCTGACCGGGCTCGGCCTGGCCCAGGCCGAGCTGGACCGCCATATCGGCTGGGACATCGGCATCGCCGGCACCACCCGCGCACTGGCCGAACGGCTGGATGCATGGGCGATCGAACAGACCTATTCGCGGCTGCTGATCGACTGCAACCGCCCACTGGCCTCGCCGACGCTGATTCCGGAAGTGAGCGACCACACCGTGGTCCCGGGCAATGCCAGGCTGTCGGCTGCACAGCGGCAGCAGCGCATCGATGCGATCCACGCGCCCTACCATGCGCGCATCGACGCGGAACTGGATGCACGCCGCGATGCCGGCCGCCCCACCCTGCTGGTGATGATGCACAGCTTCACGCCAGTGATGAACGGCACGCAGCGGCCGTGGCACGCCGGCGTGCTGTACCACCAGGACACGCGCTTTGCGCATGCACTGCTGCAGGCACTGCGCGATGAAGGCGACCTGGTGGTGGGTGACAACGAACCGTATTCGGTCAGCAGTACCAGCGACTACGCGGTACCGGTGCATGGCGAAGGGCGCGGCCTGGTGCACGTGGAACTGGAGATCCGCCAGGACCTGATCGCCGATGCCGCCGGGCAGCAGGCGTGGGCGGAGCGGCTGGCGCGGATCTTCAGCGCGCTGCAACCGGAGCTGCTGGCGCTGGGTTGAACGCGCGTGGTTCCATCCCGTATCGGTAGTGCCGGCCGCTGGCCGGCAACCTCAATGATCCAACCACCCCGAGGTTGCCGGCCAGCGGCCGGCACCACCGCAGGCGTGGCACATCCACCCACGGCAGCGCCTTCAATCATGCCTCGTTGACCGGGCAGACGGCAGCAGCCGATTCGACCGGCGCCGGGCGCAGGCCCAGCGCGATCACCACGCCGAGCGCGGCGAACAGCGCGGCGCCGTACTGCGCATTGACCATGCCCTGCAGCGCATCAGGGCTGGTTGCCTCCTGCGTGCCGCGCGCGGCGTTGGCCACCATCACCAGTACCGCCAGTCCCAACGCGCCGCCGATCTGCTGTGCGGTGGCGGCCATGCCGGACGCCACACCCTGCTGCGGCCCCGGCACGCCCTGCCCGGCCACGATCCACATCGCCGTCCAGCTCATGCCCTGGCCCACGCTGAGCACCACGATGCCCGGCAGCAGCGGCCAGTAACCGGCGCCATGCGGCATCGCCAGCGCCACCGCAGTGATGCCGATGGCACCGGCCGCGAAGCCCCAGGCCAGCACCTGCCGTGGCGAACGGCGCCGCAGCATGCGTTCGGCAATGCGGATGCCGAAGGTGCACACCACGGTCGGCAGCAGGAAGGCCATGCCGGCCTGCAGCGGGCTCCAGCCGTAACCATCCTGGAAGTAGAGCGCCAGGAAGTAGTACTGCACGCCATAGCTGCTCATGAAGGCGAAGGTCAGGCCGAGTGCCGCGCGCAGGCCGGGCAGGCGCAGCAGCGCAAACTGCATCAGCGGGTCACGGCTGCGCTTTTCGATCTGTACGAACACCGTCAACAGCACGGCTGAAAGCAGCAGGCAGATGAGCGTGGCCCGTGCCGTCCAGCCCCACTCCGGCCCTTGCACCAGGGTGGTGACCAGCAGGCTGCCGCCGGCGGTGACGGTGAGGCAACCGGCCAGATCGAAGGAACGGCCCTGCACACGCGGGCCATCGGCCGGCAACCACGCGCCGGCCGCGACTGCACAGGCGGTGGCCAGCGGAACGATCACCGCCAGCACCGCCGGCCAGCCGAACGCCTGGGTCAGCACGCCACCGAGCAGCGTGCCCAGCGCCAGGCCGACCGCACTGGCCATGCTCCAGATCGCCAGTGCGCGGTTGCGCACCGGGCCTTCCGCATACAACGTGTTGATCAGCGCCAGCGTGGCCGGGAACAGCAACGCGGCACCGATGCCCTGCGCCGCGCGCGCGATGATCAACAGGGTGGCATTCGGCGCCAGCGCGCCGAACAGCGACGCCAGCGCGAACAGCAGCATGCCCAGCCGGTAGAAGCGGCGGCGGCCGATCAGGTCAGCGGCGCGCCCGCCCAGCAGCAGGCTGCCGCCGAACGCCACGGTGTAGGCACTGACTACCCATTGCAGCTGCTGCGCGTTGATCTGCAGCGCGCGGCCCATGTCGTGCAGGGCGACGAAGATGATGGTGGCATCCAGGGCGATGATCAGCTGGGCAGTGGCCAGCAGGGTCAGCGCCCAGCGCGGGTACTTGAGGGGAGGCATCGGCGGTCTGGCGCGGTGGGGGAGCGCAGTCTCATTGATGCGACCGAATCAATAAACCCCCTGCCAGCCATATCTGTCATGATTTTCATCATGAATGGAACTTCGATGGACCTCAATGCAGTGCGCATGCTGGTGCAGGTGGCCGAAGCCCGCAGTTTCACCGTCGCCGCCGGGCAGCTGGGCCTGAGCCAGTCCGGCCTGTCGCGCGCGATCGGCCGGCTGGAGGCCACGCTGGGGGTGAAGCTGCTGCAGCGGAACACCCGCAACGTGGCGCTGACCCCGGATGGCCGCCAGTTCGTCGATCAGGTGGCACCGCTGCTGTGTGGCCTGGAGGATGCCGAACGCCAGTTGGCCGACCGTCCCTGCACGCCCGCGGGCACCCTGAAGATCAGCGCGCCCTCGATGTTCGGGCGCAAGGTGCTGGTACCGCTGCTGGCGCCGTTGCTGCAACAGCACCCGCAACTGCAGGTGGAGGCCGTGCTCAGTGACCGTCTGGTCGATCTGGTCGAGGAAGGTTTCGATGCCGCCCTGCGCACCGGCGTCATCGCCGACCAGCGCATCGTCGCGCGCCCGCTGCGTCCGCTGCGCTGGGTGACGGTGGCCAGCCCCGCGTATCTGGCCCGCTGTGGCGCACCGGACGATGTGGCCGCGCTGCGGGATCACGCGTGCCTGGCGGTGCGCAACCTGCGCAGTGGCCGGCTGGTGGACTGGCAGTTCCTGCAGGAGGGCCAACTGCGCGACTTCACCCCACCGACGCGGATGGTGTTCGACAGCGGCGATCCGCTGGTGGAAGCGGCCATCGCCGGCATCGGCATCGTGCAGGTGATGGATTTCGCGGTGGCCGACGCGCTGGCTGACGGCCGCCTGCAACGCGTGCTGCAGCCGCTTGAAGGCCGCAGCCGCGCGCTGTCGCTGATCTACCCACCGTCGCGCCAGCACTCGCCGAAGCTGCAGGTGCTGGCCGACGCGTTGCTGGCCGGGGATTGGTAAATCCACGCCATGCGTGGATGAAGGTTTCGGCGGGGTCAGAACCCTTGGGTACCGGTAGCGCCGGCCGCTGGCCGGCGAGCCACATCGGGCGGCGGCGAAACGGACCGGCAAGGCATTGCCGGCCAGCGGCCGGCACTACCGATCAGGCGAAGCCATCGGTGGCGCGCACCAGCGCGTCCACGTTGTCGGCCTCGAACGCCGAATGGCCCGAGGCCTTGGCTATCCGGTAGCGCCGGCCGCTGGCCGGCGAGCCACATCGGGCGGCGGCGAAACGACCCGGCAAGGCGTTGCCGGCCAGCGGCCGGCACTACCGATCAGGCGAAGCCATCGGTGGCGCGCACCAGCGCGTCCACGTTCTCGGCTTCGAACGCCGAATGGCCCGAGGCCGGGGTGATTTCCAGCTTCGCCTTCGGCCACACCTTGGTCAGGTCCCAGGCGTTGGCCAGCGGGCAGACCACGTCGTAGCGGCCGTGCACGATCACGCCCGGGATGTCGGCGATGCGGTACGCGTCGCGCAGCAGCTGGTCTTCCACCTCGAAGAAGCCACCGTTGACGAAGTAGTGGTTCTCGATGCGGGCGAAGGCCAGGGCGAAGTGCGGGTCTTCGTGGCTGTTGATGAAGTCATCATCGACGTGCAGGAAACTGGTCGCGCCTTCCCACACCGCCCACGCCTTGGCGGCTTCCAGGCGGGTGGTTTCGTCGTCGCTGGTCAGGCGGCGGTGGAAGGCCGAGATCAGGTCATGACGCTCCACCGACGGGATCGGCTTCAGGTAATGCTCCCACGCATCCGGGAACAGGCGGTTGGCGCCTTCCTGGTAGAACCATTCCAGCTCCCAGCGGCGCAGCATGAAGATGCCGCGCAGGACCAGTTCGGTCACGCGCTGCGGATGGGTCTCGGCATAGGCCAGGGCCAGGGTCGAGCCCCAGCTGCCACCGAACACCTGCCAGCGATCGACCTTCAGGTGCTCGCGCAGCTTCTCGATATCGGCGACCAGGTCCCAGGTGGTGTTGTCCACCAGGTCCGCGTGCGGGGTGGATCGACCCGCACCACGCTGGTCGAACAGGATGATGCGGTACTTGGACGGGTCGTGGAACTGGCGCATCTTGTCGCTGCAACCACCGCCCGGGCCACCGTGCAGCATCACCACCGGCTTGCCGTCCGGGTTGCCGCACTGTTCGAAATACAGCGTGTGGCGGTCGTCGACCTTCAGGGTGCCGACGTCGTAGGGGGTGATGGCGGGGTACAGCGTACGCATGCTTGCAGCTCCAGGGTGATGCCCTGCCGGGGCAGGAGAACCCCCATTCTAGGCCGGTCGCCGGCCCAGGGTGATGCGGTCGCGCTGCTCCAGGTCCTGCACGGTCTGCACCTCGGCAAAACCGACGGCGTCGAACAGCGCGCGGATCGCCGCGCCCTGGTCCCATCCGTGCTCGATCAGCAACCAGCCACCGGGCAGCAGATGCGCCTGGCCGCCGTCGATGATGCGGCGGATGTCATCCAGGCCGTCCACACCGGACGCCAGCGCGGAGGCCGGTTCGAAGCGCAAGTCGCCCTGTCGCAGGTGCGGGTCGTCGCTGGCGATGTACGGCGGATTGCTCGCAATCAGGTCGAAGCGCATGCCCTGCAACGGCGCGTACCAATCGTGCCCGCCCTCGGCGAAGCGGACGTTGCGCAGTTCATGGCGCGCGGCATTGCGCGCGGCCACGGCCAGCGCACCCGGGCTGGCATCGGTGGCCAGCACCTGTGCCTGTGGCCGCTCGCTGGCCAGCGCCAAGGCGATCGCGCCGCTGCCGGTGCCCAGGTCAGCCAGCCGCAGCGCACGGTCCTGCGGCAGGCGTTCCAGCGCCAGCTCGACCAGCAGTTCGGTCTCCGGGCGCGGGATCAGCGTGGCCGGATCGACCTCCAGATCCAGCGTCCAGAATCCGCGGCGGCCGGTCAGGTAGGCGACCGGCTCGCCGGCCACGCGGCGGGCCAACAGCGTCTCGAAGGCGGCCTGGTCGGCGGCGGCCAGCGGATCGGTGGCATGCGCGAACAGCCAACTGCGTGGGCGGTCCAGCACATGCAGCAGCAGCAGCTCCGCCTCGTGGCGGGCTTCGACGCCGCCCAAGCGGGCACTGGCGTCGGCCACGATCTGGCGCAGGGTGGGTTCGGTTTGGAAAGGCATTCCGCAATTGTAGAGCCGAGCCCACGCTCGGCTGCTTCTGGAACAGCCGAGCATGGGCTCGGCTCTACAAAATCGGAATCCGTTCAGTTTCCTCCGGACGGGATAAGGAGGGGCTATCGGCCCCAGGCAGCGGTCCGGCGAGATTTTCCTTGTCACACAGTCAGTTGCAGGATGAAAGCGGCCGGGTTCAGTGCCTGCTAAGTGCCTTTTGATAGACTCCATCTATCAAATAGATGCAATCAATGCATTGTTCTTATCGCCAGCGAATGGGTAACCTAGCTCCTGTCGATTCACCCACTCCCCTTCACCAAGAGGAAAAATGATGTCCCTCATCAACACCCAGATCCAGCCGTTCGAAGCCAACGCTTACCACAACGGCGAGTTCATCAAGGTTTCCGACGCCAGCCTGAAGGGCCAGTGGTCCGTCCTGATCTTCATGCCGGCCGCCTTCACCTTCAACTGCCCGACCGAGATCGAGGACGCAGCTGACCACTACGCCGAGTTCAAGAAGGCCGGCGCCGAGGTCTACATCGTCACCACCGATACCCACTTCTCGCACAAGGTGTGGCACGAGACCTCGCCGGCCGTCGGCAAGGCCCAGTTCCCGCTGGTCGGCGACCCGACCCACCAGCTGACCAACGCTTTCGGCGTGCACATTCCGGAAGAAGGCCTGGCCCTGCGCGGCACCTTCATCATCAACCCGGAAGGCGTGATCAAGACCCTGGAGATCCACTCCAACGAGATCGCCCGTGACGTGTCCGAGACCCTGCGCAAGCTGAAGGCTGCCCAGTTCACCGCCGCCAACCCGAACCAGGTGTGCCCGGCCAAGTGGAAGGAAGGCGAGAAGACCCTGACCCCGTCGCTGGACCTGGTCGGCAAGATCTAAGGCAGTACCGGCCTGCCGTGGCCCCACGCCGCGGCGCGCCCTTCATCCCCGTGCCGGTCCCCCCGCCGGCGTGGGGGTGAACCCAAGACAGCCAACGCTCGCCCGCCTTGGCCAGCCAGCCCCTTCCACGGTCGCTGTCTTGGGTTCACCCCTACCCCCAGCTGGTCCGCTACCTTGTACAGCGGTGCCACGCCCTCTGTTTGCCTGAAGCCAGGAGAAGACCGATGTTGGACGCCAACCTGCAGTCGCAGCTGAAGACCTATCTGGAGCGCGTGACCCGCCCGATCCAGATCACCGCGCACGCCGACGACGGCGCCAAGTCGCAGGAAATGCTGGAACTGCTGCAGACCCTGGACAGCCTGTCGGACAAGATCTCGCTGCAGGTGCTGCGCGATGGCCAGGGCCGCGTGCCGTCCTTCGACCTGGGCACCCCGGGCCAGGACATCCACCTGACCTTCGCCGGCCTGCCGATGGGCCACGAGTTCACCTCGCTGGTGCTGGCGCTGCTGCAGGTCGGCGGGCACCCGTCCAAGGCCACCGCCGAGCTGATCGAGCAGGTGCAGAACCTGGAAGGCGACTACCGGTTCGAGACCTACTTCTCGCTGTCCTGCCAGAACTGCCCGGACGTGGTGCAGGCGCTGAACCTGGCCGCGGTGCTCAACCCGCGCATCCAGCACGTGGCCATCGATGGCGCCCTGTTCCAGGACGAAGTCGAGAAGCGCGAGATCATGTCGGTGCCGACCGTGTACCTCAACGGTGAAATCTTCGACCAGGGCCGCATGACCCTCGAGCAGATCGTGGCCAAGCTGGACACCAACGCCGGCAAGCGCGATGCCGAGAAGATCGCCGCCAAGGACGCCTTCGACGTGCTGGTGGTGGGCGGTGGCCCGGCCGGCGCTGCAGCGGCGATCTACGCCGCACGCAAGGGCATCCGTACCGGCATCGCCGCCGAGCGTTTCGGTGGCCAGGTGCTGGACACCATGGCGATCGAGAACTTCATTTCGGTGAAGGAGACCGAGGGCCCCAAGCTGGCCACGGCGCTGGAGCAGCACGTGCGCGAGTACGAGGTGGACATCATGAACCTGCAGCGCGCCAGTGCGCTGGTGCCGGCCGGCGAAGACGGCCTGGTGCAGGTGCAGCTGGAAAACGGCGCGGTACTGAAGTCGCGTTCGGTGATCCTGTCCACCGGCGCGCGCTGGCGGCAGATGAACGTGCCGGGCGAAGACCAGTACCGCAACAAGGGCGTGGCGTACTGCCCGCACTGCGATGGCCCGCTGTTCAAGGGCAAGCGCGTGGCGGTGATCGGCGGCGGCAACTCCGGCGTGGAAGCGGCCATCGACCTGGCCGGCATCGTGTCGCATGTAACCCTGCTGGAGTTCGATTCCAGCCTGCGCGCCGATGAAGTGCTGCAGAAGAAGCTGCGCAGCCTGGGCAACGTGACCGTGCTGACCAGCGCGCAGACCACCGAAGTGCTGGGCGACGGCAGCCGCGTCACCGGCCTGGTCTACAAGGACCGCGTCGGCGGCGATGCCCACCGCGTCGAGCTGGAAGGCATCTTCGTGCAGATCGGCCTGCTGCCCAACACCGAGTGGCTGAAGGATGTGGTGGCGCTGTCGCCGCGCGGCGAGATCGTCATCGACGACCGCGGCCAGACCAACCTGCCGGGCGTGTTCGCCGCTGGCGATTGCACGACGGTGCCCTACAAGCAGATCATCATCGCCATGGGCGCCGGCTCGACCGCCGCACTGAGTGCGTTCGACCACCTGATCCGCTCGTCGGTGAGCAACAGCAGCGGTGCCGTTGCTGAAGCAGCCTGATCCACCGTTCCCAGATCACCGGGAACATTGTCTGCCTGTCGGGTAACCACGCCGTCAGCCGGTCCGTTACCCCTGGGGTGTAAGGATGAACCTACGTGATCTGAAGTACCTGGTAGCCCTGGCCGACCACAAGCATTTCGGCCGGGCTGCCGCCTCCTGCTTCGTCAGCCAGCCCACGCTGTCGACGCAGATCCGCAAGCTGGAAGAAGAGCTGGGCCTGCCGCTGGTGGAACGCGCACCGCGCAAGGTGATGCTGACCCCGGCCGGCCAGGAAGCGGCGGCGCGGGCGCGGGTGATCGTGTCTGAGGTGGAACAGCTGAAGGAGGCGGCGCGACGCAGCCGCGATCCGGAAGCCGGCACGGTGCGCCTGGGCATCTTCCCGACCCTCGGCCCGTACCTGCTGCCGCATGTGATCCCGCGCATCCGCGAGCGCTTCCCGGAGCTGGAACTGCTGCTGGTCGAGGAAAAGAGCGACGTGCTGCTGGACCGCCTGCGCGAAGGCAAGCTCGACGCCGCACTGCTGGCCCTGCCGGTGATCGACGACCAGCTGCATGCCGAATTCCTGTTCGAGGAACCGTTCCTGCTGGCCGTGTCCGGGCGCCACCCGCTGGCCCGCCGCGAACACCTGGACGTGCAGGAACTGGCCACGCAGAAGCTGCTGCTGCTGGAAGACGGGCATTGCCTGCGCGACCAGGCGCTGGAAGTCTGCCGCCTGTTCGGCGCCAACGAGAAGTCCGAATTCCGCGCCACCAGCCTGGAAACGCTGCGGCAGATGGTCGCCGCCGACGTCGGCATCACCCTGCTGCCGAGCCTGTCGGTGCAGCCGCCGGTGCCGCGCTCGAACAACATCCGCCTGCTCGATTTCACCGGCGAAGGCCGTCCCAGCCGCCGCATCGCCATGATCTGGCGCCGCAGCTCGGCCATGAACGACTTCCTGATGGAGCTGGCCGACCAGTTCAAGCGCCTGCCGCAGGCACTGTTCACGCTGGAGGCGCTCGATGCCGGCAGCGATGCACCGGCCCTGCCCGGCCCCGCGCTGAACGGCTGAGCCCCCGCAGCACCGGCCCGGAATCGGCAGGAGTCGATTCCGGCCGCATTTGTCCCCACAATACAGACAGGCGGCGCCAGCAGGTGCCGCCTTTTGCATGGCTTTCAACCAAGGAGCTTCACCATGAACACCGCCAGCGGCCTGCCGCCGTCGATCACCGTTTCTACCTTCGACATGGACCGCCTGGACGCCATGCTCGAATCCCCTGCGCTGAGCCAGACGCCTGCCGCGCTCGCGCTTGCTGAAGAACTCAACCGGGCCACCGTGCTGGCACCGGACCAGATTCCCGAAGGCATCGTCATGATGCATTCGCGCGTGGAGTGCGAAGATGAAGTGTCGGGCGAAAAGCACGTCCTGACCCTGGTCTTCCCCCGCGAAGCCAATGTCGATGAAGGCAAGGTCTCCGTGCTGGCCCCGGTCGGCAGTGCCCTGCTCGGCCTGGCCATCGGCCAGAGCATCGACTGGAACGCGCCCGGCGGCCGCAAGCTGCGCCTGCGCGTGACTGCGGTCCACAACGACCGCCCCTGATTACCGCTGCGCACCGCGCGCGATTCGATCCCCCTGCACCAGGAGCCGTAATGAGTACCCCGTCCAAACTGTCCCAGCTGCGCGAACTGTCCGTGGTCGTTGCCGATACCGGTGACTACGAGGCGATCAAGCGCCTGCAGCCGGTGGACTGCACCACCAACCCGACCCTGGTGAAGAAGGCGCTGGACCTGCCGGTCTACGCCGAACTGATCGAACGCGAACTGGCCTGGGGCCGCCAGCAGGCGGGCGACCGCGAAGCCGTGGTGCACGCCGTGGCCGACCGCCTGACCATCGGCGTCGGCGCGCTGTTGAGCACGCTGGTGCCGGGCCGTGTGTCCACCGAAGTGGACGCCGACCAGGCCCACGACACCGCCGCCACCGTGGCCAAGGCCCGCCAGTTCATCCAGATGTACGCCGATGCCGGGGTGCCGCGCGAGAAGATCCTGATCAAGATCGCCGCGACCTGGGAAGGCGTGGAAGCCGCGCGCATCCTGCAGGCCGAAGGCATCGACTGCAACCTGACCCTGATCTTCAACCCGACCCAGGCGCTGGCCTGCAGCGAGGCCGGCGCGTTCCTGATCTCCCCGTTCGTCGGCCGCATCCTGGACTGGTACGTGGCCAACGGCCAGACCCCGGCCAGCATCGACGAAGACCCGGGCGTGAAGTTCGTGCGCGGCGTCTATGCCGAATTCAAGCGCCGCGGTTCGAAGACGGTGGTGATGGGCGCCTCGTTCCGTTCGACCGCACAGATCGAGGCGCTGGCCGGCTGCGACCGCCTGACCATTTCGCCGGACCTGCTGGAGAAGCTGGACGCCGACCACGGCGCGCTGCCGCGCAAGCTGGTGGCCGGTGCCGCTGATGGCGCGGCGGTGCCCCCGATCGATGCGGCGAAGTTCGCAGCAGACCTGGCGGCCGATCCGATGGCCACCGAGAAGCTGGCGACCGGTATCGATGCGTTTGCCAAGGATCTGGAAGCACTGCGCGAGCGGATCCGCGCGGCACTGTGAGGATTCCGGCCAACGGCTGAGCCCCTCGTGGCGGGTCGGTTGGTCGCAAAGAGCAAAAAGCCGCGCTGGGTCGGGCGGGTTGGGTTCGCGGGAGACGCCGTGAATCCATCCCTGGAGGCTTGGCCGCCGCATCCATGCGGCGGACACTCCCGCGAACCCAACCCGCCCGCCCTCTGACAGTTTCCGGTGGTCACCCGCCACGGAAGAAAGAAAGAAGAGCAACAGCGGGTCGCGCGCTTCGCTTGCTCGGAGCCGAGCATGGCTCGGCTCTACAAGGGCAATGCAGAACCAAATAAAAAGGACGCGGCGAACGCCGCCTCCTTTTTGTTTTCCATCAGTTCGTCAGTAACCCAATGCTCTTTCCCACCGTCACCGGGAAACTGTCGGGGGTGGGGCGGTGTGGGTTGGCAGGACCGTTGGCGCCATGGATGGCGCCATCGAGCCCCCAGGGACGGGTTCACGGCGTGTCCTGCCAACCCACACCGCCCCACCCAACAAGCAGCAACCCAGAGCCGCTTTGGCTTTGGCTTTGGCTTTGGCTTTCAGCCGTTGACGTTGCCCGCCGCAGGCGGACCACCGCGCGTCAGCGCGGCGCCTCCACATCCAACCCGATCGGGCAGCTCACGCCGGTGCCGCCGATGCCGCAGTAGCCGTTCGGATTCTTCGCCAGGTACTGCTGGTGATAGTCCTCGGCGTAGTAGTACGCCGGTGCCGGGTACACGATCTCGGTGGTGATCGGGCCGTAGCCGGCCGCATCCAGCTGGGCCTGGTAGGCCTCGCGGCTGGCCAGCGCGGCAGCGTACTGTGCCTCGTCGGTGGCGTGGATCGCCGAACGGTACTGGGTGCCGGTGTCGTTGCCCTGGCGCATGCCCTGGGTCGGGTCGTGGCTTTCCCAGAACAGCTGCAGCAGCCGTTCCAGGCTCACCACCGCCGGGTCGAACACCACCTGCACCACTTCGGTGTGCCCGGTCAGGCCCGAGCACACTTCTTCATAGGTCGGGTTCGGGGTGATGCCGCCGGCGTAGCCGACCGAGGTGCTGTACACGCCCGGCTCGGTCCAGAACTTGCGCTCGGCGCCCCAGAAACAGCCCAGCGCGAAGCGGATCTGCTGCAGGCCGGCGAAGCGGTCCTTCAGCGGATGGCTGTTCACGAAGTGCTGGTTGCTGTGCAGCGGCAATGGCTGCTCGCGCCCCGGCAGTGCCTCTTCCGGGCGCGGCAGGCGCTGCT
Source organism: Stenotrophomonas sp. YJH_SMC_131 (assembly GCF_059367975.1). Classification (NCBI taxonomy): domain Bacteria; kingdom Pseudomonadati; phylum Pseudomonadota; class Gammaproteobacteria; order Lysobacterales; family Lysobacteraceae; genus Stenotrophomonas; species Stenotrophomonas sp. YJH_SMC_131. The sequence goes on from NZ_JCAFRJ010000003.1 coordinate 59,932, forward strand.
TGAAGGCCCCGATGCCGAGGATGCCCTGGCCAATTCCCAACATGATGCGCTCCTACGCCGGCAGTCCGGCCATATCGTCTGCATCGGAAATGGGGTCGGCGGCGGCCTGGCCCAAGTCCAGCGCCGCGATGATGTCCTCCGCCTGCGGCCGCGCCGCGTCGGGGATGCCGACCCGCAACACACCGAACAACGGCAGCTCGCCCATGCCCCCCAGCAGCTGCTCGCCGAACACGAAGGCGGGGATGCCGGCGTTTTCCAGCGCGTGCTTGACCAGATGGGCGTCGAACAGGTTGTCGGCCTTGTACACGATGTGCATGCGGCGGCTCCTCGGGGCAGGGCTCCAGCATACGCCCGGGGGCTGAATGGTGCCGGGGGCGGGATCGGAGAGTTGCCGGCCAGCGGCCGGCACTACCAGAGGGCGGGGCCGGCATCCCCACACCCCACCGGGCAGCCCTGCCCCGTACGCGCTAGACTGTTGGTCTTTCTGCCTTTCTTTTCGCCGACTCATGTCCGAGCACACCCCCGCCAGCCCCGAGACCCCCGCCGACAGCCACGAAAAGCGCGATTTCATCCGCCAGATCGTGCGCGAGGACCTGGCCAGCGGAAAGCACCAGGCGATCAAGACCCGCTTCCCGCCGGAGCCGAACGGCTACCTGCACATCGGTCACGCCAAGTCGATCTGCCTGAACTTCGGCATCGCCGGCGAGTTCAGCGGCGTCTGCAACCTGCGCTTCGATGACACCAACCCGGCCAAGGAAGATCCGGAATACGTGGCCGCGATCCAGGACGACGTGCGCTGGCTGGGCTTCGAGTGGAACGAGCTGCGCCACGCCTCGGACTATTTCCAGGCCTATTACCTGGCCGCCGAGAAGCTGATCGAACAGGGCAAGGCCTACGTCTGCGACCTGTCGGCCGAGGAAGTGCGCGCCTACCGCGGCACCCTGACCGAGCCGGGCCGCCCGTCGCCATGGCGCGACCGCAGCGTCGAGGAAAACCTCGACCTGTTCCGCCGCATGCGCGCCGGTGAATTCCCGGATGGTGCGCGCACCCTGCGCGCCAGGATCGACATGGCCAGCGGCAACATCAACCTGCGCGATCCGGCGCTGTACCGCATCAAGCACGTCGAGCACCAGAACACCGGCAATGCGTGGCCGATCTACCCGATGTACGACTTCGCCCACGCGCTGGGTGATTCGATCGAAGGCATCACCCACTCGTTGTGCACGCTGGAATTCGAAGACCACCGCCCGCTGTACGACTGGTGCGTGGACAACGTCGACTTCGCCCATGACGACGCGCTGACCCAGCCGCTGGTCGATGCCGGCCTGCCGCGCGAAGCGGCCAAGCCGCGCCAGATCGAGTTCTCGCGCCTGAACATCAACTACACGGTGATGAGCAAGCGCAAGCTGATGGCGCTGGTCACCGAACAGCTGGTGGACGGCTGGGAAGACCCGCGCATGCCGACCCTGCAGGGCCTGCGTCGCCGTGGTTACACCCCGGCCGCGATGCGCCTGTTCGCCGAGCGCGTGGGCATCAGCAAGCAGAATTCGCTGATCGACTTCAGCGTGCTGGAAGGCGCGCTGCGCGAGGACCTGGACAGTGCCGCACCGCGCCGCATGGCAGTGGTCGATCCGGTCAAGCTGGTGCTGACCAACCTGCCGGAAGGCCACGAAGAGCAGCTGACCTTCAGCAACCACCCGAAGGACGAAAGCTTCGGCAGCCGCGAAGTACCGTTCGCACGCGAAGTGTGGATCGACCGCGAGGACTTCGCCGAAGTGCCGCCGAAGGGCTGGAAGCGCCTGGTCCCGGGGGGCGAAGTGCGCCTGCGCGGCGCCGGCATCATCCGCTGCGACGAAGTGATCAAGGATGCCGACGGCACCATCACCGAGCTGCGTGGCTGGCTGGATCCGGAATCGCGTCCGGGCATGGAAGGCGCCAACCGCAAGGTCAAGGGCACCATCCACTGGGTCAGCGCCGTGCACGGCGTACCGGCCGAGATCCGCCTGTACGACCGCCTGTTCTCGGTGCCGAACCCGGACGACGAATCGGAAGGCAAGACCTACCGCGATTACCTCAACCCGGAATCGCGCCGCACTGTCACCGGCTATGTCGAGCCGGCCGCGGCCAGCGCCGCGCCGGAGCAGTCGTTCCAGTTCGAGCGTACCGGCTACTTCGTGGCCGACCGCCGCGACCATACCGCAGCCACGCCGGTATTCAACCGCAGCGTGACCCTGCGCGATACCTGGTCGGCCTGAGGGCCTGCGCGGGCGCCTGGATGGCGCCCGCAGGACCGCGACGATGATCACCGCCCTTTCCGTCCTGCTCTGGTTCATCTCGCAGCATCCGCTGCTGACGTTCTTTGCAGCAATGGTGCTGGCCGGGCTGGTCTCGTGGTGGCGGCGCTTTCCGGGCTACGCCATCGTGGTGTTCCCGCTGGCGATGCTCAACATGTTCCTCGGCCACTTCCTCAACGCCGCCTTCCTCAACGTGGTGGGCGAGCGTGGTGAAGCGGTGATCGTCAAGACCGAGCGAACCAGCTCCACGCTCAACGAGCAGTACATCTGGCGCTACGAAGGGGTGCTGCGTACCGCCGAGGGCCGCGACGTGGACGTGGTGTTCCACACCAACACCGCTTCGCTGTGGCCGCTGGAAAACGCCATCCGTATCCCGGCGCGCGACCAGCCGTTCGTGGTCAAGTACACGCCGGGCTTCCCACGCAACTTCGTCATCCTCACCAACGAGTCACCGCACGGCGTCGCCCAGGCCCGGGCCAGCGCGCGCGAGCGGGTGGAGGTGGCGGCACGCAAGCTGCATTTCAGCCCGGGTAATGCCGGTTTCCGCGCGGACTATCGCCGCGAGCTGGAAACCTGGCTGCGCGACCACGGCAACGATCCGCAGCAGCAATCCGACGCGCAGCGATATCGCGCCGAGCTCGACGCACTCGACCGCTAGCCCCAGGCCCTGCCTGGATGTTCCTCCCCATCCATCCACAGGCCTGACATGACCACGAGCGCCACCGCCCTCCTCCCGCTGCTGCAGCAGGCCCTGCAGGACACCGGCACCGCCAGCCGCATCGACGGCAACGCGCTGCTGCTGGACAGCGGCCTGCGCCTGACCCCGCATGCAATGGCCGCGCAAGCGCGCGACAACGGCGGCTGGCAGACCTCCACCGTCATTGAAAGCCAGCATCCGCAGTTGTTCGCCGATGGCCTGTTCGAGTACCAGCACGCAAATGGTGCCGATGAGCAGGCATCGCTGTTGTCCGGCTTCCAGGCCTGGGCCCGGGTGGACCTGGTGACCCTGCAGACCGCGATCGGCGCCCAAGACGCACAGGGCCTGCCGATGATGGGCCTGACCTATCCGGTCGGCGACGAGGGTGAGGAACATCAGCGCACCGTGGTGCTGGGGCCGTTGGCGCACTACCGTGCACAGGACGTGGATGCCTCCACCTGCAGCGAAGACGATCATGGCTCCTGCCCCTGCTGCCTGTTCACCCGCAGCATGGAGGCCTTCGACGAGCTGCTGAAAGCCCGCCATTTCCTCGCCATCCGCCTGTTCGCCTCGCGCGATGCCGACGGCCTGTGCGAGGCCGATTGCCGGGTCAACGGCCACGACTTCGCCGCCGCCCTGCCCCTGCTGCGCGCCTATGCTGCCAGTTGGCCGCAGGCCGGGCTGGAATTCCGCAAGCAGTACGTGGTGATCCGCACCGGCTCGCCGGGCTGAGCCCGGCCCACGCGCGGTACAGGCCGGTGCGGCTACACTGCGCGCCGGTTTCCCCAAGCAACCGCACTTTTTCCCATCCCACACGAGGCACCCCCGCGATGCTGTACGCGCAAGTCCACCTGACCCTTCCCGCCTGGATCCACGACCAGATCGACCTGGATCGTCGATATCCGGGCGATGAGGCCAAGGTCGCGCTGGCGATCGAGCTGTCGCGGCTGAACGTCGAGCACGCCAGTGGCGGTCCGTTCGGTGCGGTGGTGTTCGGACCGGACGACAAGGTCATCGCCGCCGGCGTGAACCGGGTGATGCCGCACGCGACCTCGCTGGCGCACGCCGAGAACATGGCCTACATGCTGGCCCAGCAGCGCCTGCAGACCCCGCGCCTGAACGCGGTGCTGTCGCCGGTCACCCTGGCCACCAGCTCGCAGCCGTGCTGCCAGTGCTACGGCGCCACCGTGTGGGCCGGCATCGACCGCCTGCTGATCGGTGCCAACTCGGCCGACGTCGAGGAACTGACCCCGTTCGATGAAGGCCCGCTGCCGGCCGACTGGGTGGGTGAACTCAACAAGCGCGGCATCGAAGTGGTGCAAGGCCTGAACCGCGACGCCGCGCGCAGCGTGCTGCGTGCCTATGGGGAAAGCGATGGCGCCCGTTACTGAAACCGGCATCGGCCTGCTGTGCCTGTGCCGGCAGGGCTTCGAGCCCGAGCTGGCCGGCGAGCTGCAGTTCCGCGCCGGTGAAGCCGGTTTCGCCGGCTATGCGCGCACCCAGCGCAATGACGGCTACGTGCTTTTCATGTGCGACGAAGCCGCCGCGCTGGCGCCGCGCCTGCGCTGGCGCGAGCTGATCTTCGCGCGGCAGAAGCTGGTGGTGCTGGCCGAACTGCCGCAGCTGGACCCGGCGGACCGGATCACCCCGATGCTGGAAGTGCTGGCCGATGCGCCGCGCTTCGGCGACCTGTGGGTGGAACACCCCGATTCGGACGCCGGCAAGCCACTGTCCGGTCTGGCCCGTGCCTTCGGCAATGCACTGCGCCCGGCGCTGCGCAAGGCCGGCAAGCTCACTGATAAGCCGAACAACCGCCTGCCGCGCCTGCATGTGGTGTTCGTCGATGGCACCCATGCCTTCGTCTGCGTGGCCGACCCGGCCGACAGCGCACCGTGGGCGCTGGGCATCCCGCGCCTGAAGCTGCTGCCCGAGGCGCCTTCGCGTTCGGCGCTGAAGCTGGACGAGGCGCTGCTGACCCTGCTGACGCCGGAAGAACGCGAGGCGCTGGCCAAGCCCGGCATGCGTGCGGCCGACCTCGGCGCCGCACCCGGCGGCTGGACCTGGGTGCTGACCCGCCAGCACATGCACGTGCTGAGCATCGACAACGGCCCGCTGCGCCAGCACGTGCTGGACACCGGACTGGTCGAGCACCTGCGCGCCGATGGCTTCCACTGGCACCCGGAACAGCCGCTGGACTGGATGGTCTGCGACATGGTCGAGCAGCCGCGCCGCGTGGCCGAACGCATGGCCACCTGGTTCCGCGAGGGCTGGTGCCGGCATGCGATCTTCAATCTGAAACTGCCGATGAAGAAGCGCTGGGACGAAACCCGGCTGTGCCTGGACCTGTTCCAGGACCAGGCCGGCAAGCCGCTGGTGGTCCGCGCCAAGCAGCTCTATCACGATCGTGAAGAGATCACCGTGCTGGCTTCGCCGCTGCGCTGATCCGTCATCGGCGGCACAGGTTGCCGGGAGTACGCTCCCGGTACCCTCTGGCAAGGAGCCTGTCATGAACCTTCCGCGTACTGCGCTGCTGTTGACCATCCTGCTGGCCTCGGTACCGGCCATCGCCCAGCACGGCCCGTCCACGCCGGCGCAGAGCCAGCCGCTGGGCCCCACCGGCGGCGCGATCCGCCAGCAACCGCTGGATGCGGGCCGGGTCAGCGGCAGCGTCGAGATTCCGCAGCCGGCCGGCGAGGCACAGGTGACCGTGCGTTCGCTGGAACCGAGCAGCGTGGTCGGCCAGTACCGCATCCATTTCGCCGCGCTGGATGTGAATGGCGACGGCTTCATCAGCCGCGAGGAAGCACAGGCCAATCCGGCGCTGGCCGACGAATTCAATTCGCTGGACCGCAGGCACCGCGGCAAGCTGGACCGCACCGACCTGGCCGGCTGGCTGGTGGATTGAAAAAGGGGACGGAGGGGATTAAGTCGTATGTGCACAAACGACTTAATCCCCTCCGTCCCCTTTTTGCTTCAGACGCCGGCGGCGCGCTTCCAGAACGCCTGTACCAGCGGCGGCCATTTGCCGACACAGCCCAGCGCGCGGCCACGGGCCAGGGTCAAGTGCATCTCGTCGTTGGAGAACAGGCGGTTGATCGCATCGAAGCTGTAGGCGGCGATCTGGTTGTCGCTGCGCCGTTCGCGTGCCCAGCGCTGCAGGCGCTGCGGCGACAGCCGCGGCTGGCCACGGCGCTCGGCCGACGGCGCCAGCCACTGCTGCAGGGCGGCGACATCGCGCAGGCCCAGGTTCACGCCCTGCCCGGCCAGCGGATGCACCACATGCGCGGCATCACCCAATGCCAGCACGCGGCCGGCCACGTAGTGACGGGCCAGTTGGCGACGCAGCGGGAAGGCCGCACGCGGTGACGCCAGTCGCAGCTCACCCAGCCGTGCCGCGAAGGCGCGGGTCAGTTCCCGGTTGAAGGCGTCCTCGTCCAAGGCCAGCACACGTGCCGCCTCGTCCTCGGGCAGGGTCCAGACGATCGAGCTGCGGCGCTCGGCCACCGGCAGCAGCGCCAGCGGCCCGCCCGGCAGGAAACGCTGCCAGGCGGTGGCCTGGTTGGGAAGATCGCTGTCCACGTAGGCCACCACGCCACGCTGGTGGTAGTCATGCTTTTCAACCTCGATCCCGGCCAGTTGGCGCAGGGTCGATTCGGCGCCGTCGGCGGCCACCGCCAACGCCGCTTCCAGGCGACGACCGTCATCCAGGCGCAGGCGCACGCCGTCGTCGTCCTGCTCCAGCGCGTCCACCCGCGCCGGGCAGTGCAGCTGCACGCCCGCCGCCGGCAACGCCGCCCACAGGCGATCCTGCAGCAGGCCGTTCTCGACGATGTAGCCCAGTTCACGACGGCCGAAGCGATCGGCATCGAACAGCAGATCTTCGCCACCGGCCGCGTCCCACACCTGCATGCGCCGGTAGGGCCAGGCACGGGCCTGCGCGATCGCCGGCCACACGCCCAGGCGGTTAAGCAGCTGAACGTTGTCGGCAGCGAAGGCGAACACGCGCAGGTCAGGCTGTGCGGCCTGCCACGGCGCGGGCTCACGACCTTCCACCAGCGCAACCGACAGGCCGGCATCGGCCAGCGCCAGCGCGCACGCGGCACCGACCACGCCACCACCGACGATGGCCACATCAAGGCGCATGCGCCGGCTCATGCGGCTTCTCCGCGGCACAGGCGCGGCACTTCGCCGCGGAAGCCCATCGCGCCACCGACCAGCATCGACTGCACCGAGGCGCGTTGCGCGGCCACCAGGCCGAGGCTGCGCAGCGGCCGCATCAGCGGTGCCGGATTGCTGGTCAGCCGTGCCAGGCCACCCGAGAACGCCACCGTCTGCCGTCGGTCTTCCTGGCGGCGCGCAACATAGGCCTGCAGCAGCACATCGCTGCCGGCATCCTCGTGCGCATCCTCCAGCAGTTCGGCCAGGGTCAGCGCATCGCGCAGGCCCAGGTTGAAGCCCTGCGCACCCAGCGGATGGATGGTCTGCGCGGCATTGCCCAGCAGCACCGTGCGTTCACCGGCCAATGCGCGCGCCAGCACCTGGATGAGCGGGTAAGCGCTGCGCGGGCCGGATTCGAGCAGCCGACCGGCACGCCAGCCGATCGCATCCTGCAGGCGCTGCAGCCAGGCCGCATCGTCCAGCGCCATCACCGCATCGGCCTGGTCCCGCGCCACGCCGTGCACGGTGCCGAAGTGGCGGTCGCCGCGCGGCAGCAGGGCGGTCGGGCCGGTATCGGTGAAGCGCTCCCAGGCCGTGCCATCCGGCGCGCGCTGGCTGCGCACGCGGGCCACGAACAGGGTCTGCTGGAAATCATGCCGGTCGACCTCGATGCCCAGCGCGCCACGCACACCGCTGGTCGTGCCATCGGCACCGACCACCAGCCGTGCCAGCAGTACGCGCTCGCCGGTCTCGTCGGCCACCCGCACCTGGCGGTAGCCGTCGACCACCTCGCCCAGGCCCAGGAACCGCATCGGCCGGTAGCGCCGCAGCTGCGGCAGCTCCTGCAGGCGCGCTTCCAGCGCCTGGCCGAAGTCACGCGCGACAACCACCTGGCCGAACCACGGCCGGTCGTAGTCGGAAGCCTCCAGCTGCACGCGGCCGAAATCGCCGGCGCGGCTGACATGGATGCGGCGGATCGGGCCCGGCGCCATCGCCAGCTTCTGCATGACCCCCAACGCGGTCAGCGCGTTGACGGTCGCCGCGGCGAAACTGAGGTTGCGCTGGTCGAACACCGCCGGCAGCTCGCCGGCCGGGCTGGCTTCGAGCAGGCCCACGTCGCGGCCCAACCGGTCCAGGGCAATGGCCAGGCTGGCACCGACCAGGCCGCCACCGACGATCAGCACGTCATGTCGTTCACTCATGGTGTTCATGATACGCGCTCGCCCCGCCCGAACACCCAACAGCCCCCGACCTGCGCCAACCGGCGCGGCGGGCTAGAATGAAACCTGAATCCGCTCCGGGCCCGCTGCCATGTCCGCCACCGCCAACCGTGCCTTCGTCCTGTCCGTACTCGTGCTGTTGCTGGCGGCGACCCGGGTCAACCACTTCGCGGCGATCCCGGATGCCTCCTGGGCGGTGTTCTTCATCGGCGGCTTCTACCTGGCTGGCTGGACCCGCTGGGCGTTCCCGCTGCTGATGGTGTTCGCGGTGCTGGTGGACTGGATCGTGATCCGCAGCAGCGGCCTGGATTTCTGGCAGCACTACTGCGTGTCGCCGGGCTACTGGCTGCTGCTGCCGGCGTATTTCTCGCTGTGGGCCGGCGGCATGCTGCTGGGCCGCAACTACCAGGGGGCACGCTGGCCGGTACTGGCCAAGGGCGCGCTGCTGCTGGTGGCCTCGGTGGCGGTCTGTCACCTGCTCGCGCAGGGCGGCTTCTACTGGACCAGCCGCAACGTGGCCGAACCGACGCTGGCCGGCTGGGCACAGAACTACGCACAGTGGTTCGGGCCGTACCTGCGCACCACCGCCATCTACGTGGCGCTGGCCGCCGCCCTGCAGCTGGCCGTGGAGCAGGTACTGAAGCTCCAGCAGGCCCGCCGCGACATCCGGCACTGAGCCGCGCCATGGGTCATCGCCTCTCGCGCATCTATACCCGCACCGGCGACGACGGCAGTACCGGCCTTGGCGACGGCCAGCGCGTGGCCAAGGATGATGCCCGCGTGGCGTCCTACGGCACTGTCGACGAAGCCAATGCCGCACTCGGCCTGCTGCTGGCCACGGCGCTGCCCGAAGACGTGCGCGCGCTGGTGGTGCATCTGCAACACCAGCTGTTCGACCTGGGCGCCGAACTGTGCATCCCCGGCCACGCCGCGATCCACGCCGCCGATGTGTCGGCACTGGAACAGCAGCTGGATCACTACAACGCCAGCCTGCCGATGTTGAAGGAATTCATCCTGCCAGCCGGTGGCGAGGCCGCCGCACGCTGCCACCTGGCGCGCACCATCGTCCGCCGGGCCGAGCGCGAGACGGTCACCCTGGCCCGCCACGACGCCGTGCGCAGCGAGGCGCTGCAGTACCTCAACCGGCTGTCGGACCTGTTGTTCGTGCTGGCCCGGGTGCTGGCCCGTGCCGATGGCCATGGCGAAGCGCTGTGGCAGCCACAGCAGCGCCAGCGCTGAGTCGGCACGATGCTGGTCTTCACCCATCCGTCCTGCCTGCTGCATGACCCCGGCCCTGGCCATCCGGAGTGCCCGCAACGCCTGCAGCATGTGCTCGATGCCCTGCACGCCGCCTTCCCCGGCCAGCTGGACTGGCGCGAGGCGCCGCCGGCCAAGTTCGGCGAACTGACCCGGGTCCACGACAGCGCCCTGCTCGACTTCGTGCTGCAGCCGCAGACCGCGCCGCTGCGACAGCTGGACATGGACACCTGGACCTCGCCCGGCTCGGCCAGTGCCGCCGTGCATGCCGCCGGCGCCGGCGTGGCGGCGGTAGATGCGGTGATGCTGGGCGAGGACCCGCTGGCGTTCTGCGCGGTGCGGCCACCGGGCCACCACGCCACCAGCAGCACTGCGATGGGCTTCTGCCTGCTCAACAACATCGCCATCGCCGCCGCCTACGCCCGTGACCGTCATGGCCTGGAGCGGATCGCGGTGGTCGATTTCGATGTCCACCATGGCAACGGCACCCAGGACATCTTCCAGCACGACGGCCGGGTCTCGTACTACAGCACCCACCAGGCCGGGCTGTTCCCCAACTCCGGCCTGCGCCGCGACCGCGGTGCCGGCAACCTGATGAACATCCTGCTGCCCCCCGGCAGCGGCGGTTTCCGCTTCCGCAATGTGTGGGCCGACGAGATGCTGCCGGCCATCGACGACTTCCGGCCGCAGCTGCTGCTGATTTCGGCCGGCTTCGATGCCCACCTGCGCGATCCGCAGGCCGACCTGATGCTGGAAACCGACGATTTCGCCTGGATCACCCGCGAACTGCATGCGCTGGCGCGCCGCCATGCGGCCGGCCGGGTGGTCTCGATGCTGGAAGGCGGCTATGACCTGCAGGCCCTTGCCGAGTGCAGCGTGGCCCATGTCCGGGCCCTGCTGCCCCCCCCACCGGGCAGCGTCTCCGGATGAACCCGAACCGGCAGGATCCGACGCCCTTCATTGCCCCTATGCAAGGGATGGGGCAAGCTACCGTCCGTTTTCGCCCGAATCCGAACCGCGTGCGCCGAGCCCTCCGCCTGCTTCCCCTGCCTCTGAGCATCGCCATCTGCCTGCCGGCAATGGCCGATGAAAAGCCGCTCAACTGGGGCCTGTGCCCGGCTACCGACGTGATTCCCGCGTTCACCGATGCCCCTGTCCCGGTCCCGGTCCCGGGGCAGGACAAGGCCGCCGCCAGCGCCGCGCGCGAGCAGCAGCCGACCGACATCGAGGGTGACCAGCTGCTGGGCACCACCACCGTGCCGCAGTACGAAGGCAACGTGGCCCTGCGCCGTGGCGACCAGTTCGTCGGCACCGACAAGCTCAGCTTCGATACCGAGACCGGCAACTACATCGCCGACGGCAATGTCCGCTACCAGGACTCCTCGATCCGCATGGTCGCCAAGCGCGCCGAGGGCAACCAGGAAAGCGACACCCACAAGATCACCGACATCAAGTACCAGCTGGTGTCGCGCCGCGGCAACGGCGATGCCGAATCGGTCGACCTGCAGGGCGCGGTCGGCCAGATGCACCGCTCCACCTACACCACCTGCGACCCGTCGCAGCCGGTGTGGAAGCTGTCGGCGCCGCAGATCGAAGTGGACAACGACGAAGGCTTCGGTACCGCCCGCAACGCCGTGCTGCGCATCGGCAAGGTGCCGGTGCTGTGGGCGCCGTACTTCAAGTTCCCGATCGACGACCGCCGCAAGACCGGCCTGCTGTTCCCGCAGCTGGGCATGTCCGGCCGCAACGGTTTCGATTACGCACAGCCGATCTACTTCAACCTGGCGCCGAACTACGACGACACGTTGACCCCGCGCTACATGAGCCGGCGCGGCCTGATGCTCGACAACGAATTCCGCTACCTCTACAACGGCGGCCGCGGCGAACTGCTGACCGCGTTCATGCCCAACGACAAACTGCGCGACCGCGACCGCGGCCGGGTGATGTTCGGCGGCTACCACAACCTCGACGACCACTGGCAGGCCCGCGCCAACCTGGCCTGGGTCAGCGACGAACGCTATGTGGAAGACTTCGCCAACCGCCTGGTGGGGGTCACCGCGTCGAACCTGCAGAGCACCATCGGCCTGTACGGCACTGGCAGGAACTGGACGGCCGGCATCATGGCCGACCGCTGGCAGCTGACCGACTACACCCTCAACGAGGGTGCGCTGGCCTACAACCGCCAGCCGCGCCTGTATCTCAACTGGGACAAGCCGGTCCTGCCGTGGCTGGAAACCGGCATCTACGCCGAAGCCGTGCGTTTCACCCACGACGACATCAACTTCAAGTACGGCGCTGATGCGGGACCGGACCTGCAGTACACCCGCAACGGCAGCCGTCAGACCGACGGCATCGGTGTCAGCGGCGGCTCGCGGCTGGATGTCAAACCCTACGTGTCGTTCCCGATCAGCGGCGCGGCCTGGTATGTCACGCCGACCCTGGCCTACCGCTATACCGGTTACCAGCTGGACCGTGGCCTGGTTGATGGCGTGAACGGCATCCGCGGCCAGATCCTGCGTTCGCAGGGCATCGACCCGAACACCGCCACACCGGAACAGCTGCGCGGCAACACCTCGCCCAGCCGCAGCCTGCCGATCGGCAGCATCGACGCCGGCCTGTTCTTCGATCGCGAGACCCGCATCGGTGGCAAGTCCTTCCTGCAGACCCTGGAACCGCGCCTGTTCTACCTGCGCACGCCCTACCGCGATCAGGACGAGCTGCCGATCTTCGACACCCGCGACTTCACCTTCAGCTGGGGCCAGCTGTTCCGCGATTCTCGCTATACCGGCGCCGATCGCCAGAACGACGCCAACCAGCTGACCATGGCGCTGAGCACCCGCTTCATCGACCAGACCACCGGCAAGGAACGCTTCTCGGCCTCCATCGGCCAGATCCAGTACTTCGACGAATCGCGGGTGACCGTCACCCCGGGTGGCGCGCCGGTGGAGAAGGGCAAGTCGGCGTGGATCGCTGACGGCAACTACATGATCAACGACCGTTGGACCCTGGGTGCCACCTACCAGTGGGACCCCAAGTACAAGCGCGAGGATCTGGCCAGCGTCCGCGCCCGCTACCTGATGCCCAACGATGGCGTGATCAACCTCAGCTACCGTTACCGCATCAACTCCGGCGCCCCGGCCACCGCCAACAAGCATGACCGCACGCTGCTGGAACAGGCCGACCTGTCGTTCCTGTACCCGCTGAATGCGCGCTGGAGCCTGGTCGGCCGCTACTACTACTCGCTGCAGGACAAGGAACCGCTGGAGATCATCGCCGGCGTCCAGTGGGACAGCTGCTGCCTGGCCGTGCGTGCGGTCGCCCGCCGCTACGTCCGCAACCGCGAAGGCGAGATGAACAACGCCATCCAGCTGGAGTTCGTGCTCAAGGGCCTGAGCTCCCTGGGCCAGGACACGGACCGTACCCTGCGCCGTGCTATCCTCGGCTACAACCGCGACGACCTCTATCTCGTGCCGCCGAGCAACACCGGGGCGACCCGGGATGACTACGATCCGAACCTGATCCCATGACCAAGCGCTTCCCCGTTCTTCTCGCCTCGCTGCTGGCGGTGTCCAGCGTGTCCGCCCCCCTGCAGGTGCTTGCCCAGGAGGCGCAGCCGCTTGACCGCATCGCCGCCGTCGTCGATGAGGACGTGATCCTGCAGAGCGAGCTCCAGCGTGCGATCGCCAACATCAAGGCGCAGTACGCCGGCCGCGAAAACCAGCTGCCGCCGGAAGACGTGCTCAGCCGCCAGGTGCTCGAGCGCCTGGTGCTGGTCAAGCTGCAGGTGGCCCGCGCCCAGGGCAGCGGCATCCGGGTCAGCGACCAGGAGCTGAACCAGGCGATGAACTCCATCGCCCAGCAGAACGGTTCGAACCTGGACGCCCTGCGCCAGCGCCTGGCCCATGACGGCATCGACTTCAACGATTTCCGCGCCTCGGTGCGTGACGAGATCACCGTGCAGCGCCTGCGCCAGAGCTTCGCGCAGAGCCGCATCAGCGTCAGCGAGGGTGAAGTCGACGCCGCGCTGAAGCAGCAGGCCACGGTGGGCAACCAGTACCACCTGGCGCACATCCTGATCGCCCTGCCCGACGGTGCCAACGCCGACCAGATCGCCACCGGCCAGAAGAAGGCCGATGGTGTGAAGACCCTGCTGGACAAGGGCGAGCTGGACTTCAACGCTGCAGCCGTGCGCTATTCGGACAGCCCGAATGCACTGGAAGGCGGTGACCTGGGCTGGCGCAGCCTGGATGAAATCCCGCAGGCCTTTGCCCAGATGATGGAAAAGATGAAGCCCGGCGAAGTGGTCGGCCCGATCCGTGGCCCGAGCGGCTTCCAGCTGCTGAAGCTGGTGGAAGTGCGTGACGCCAGCTCCGCCGCCGCCGGTGAGCATACGGTCACCGAATTCCACGGCCGCCACATCCTGGTGCGCGTGGACGACCACCAGACCGACGCCGCCGCCAAGGCCAAGATCGACACCCTGCGTGCCCGCATCGCCGGTGGTGCCGAGTTCCAGACCGTTGCCAAGGAGTCCTCCGAGGACAACAACAGCAAGGGCCAGGGCGGTGACCTGGGCTGGTTCCCGGCCGACGCGTTCGGTCCGGCCTTCGGCCAGCAGGTGGAAGGCCTCCAGGACGGTGGCGTCAGCCAGCCGTTCCGTACCGATGCCGGTTGGCACATCGTGCAGCGCGTGGCGACCCGCCAGACCGACGTGACCACCGACAACCAGCGTGCCCAGGTCCGCGAGACCATCGGCCGCCGCAAGCTGGAAGACGAGTACAACCGCTTCCTGCAGGAACTGCGTGGCGAAGCCTACGTCAGCTTCCGCAGCGGCGACCGCGCGGAAAACACCGCCACCCCGCCGCAGTCCTGACCGATGCGCCCCGAGCTCGCTCTGGTACCGGGCGAGCCCGCCGGGATCGGCCCGGAGCTATGTGTCCGCCTCGTCCAGCAGCCGCGTGAAGATTGCCGGCTGCTGGCCTTCGCCGATCCGGACACCCTGCACGCGGCCGCGGCCGCGCTGAACCTGCCCCTGCAGCTGCTGCCCGAGGACGCCGAATCACGCGCCCCCGGCGATCTGCGCCTGCGCGCTGTCCGCAACGCTGCGCCCAGCCGCTTCGGCCAGGCCGATCCGGCCAATGCCGGCGCGGTCATCGGCGCCCTGCTCGGCGCCGGCCAGGCCTGCCTGTCCGGCGAACTGCACGGTGTTGTGACCGGCCCGGTGCACAAGGCGGTCATCAATGAAGGCGGCATCGCCTACAGCGGCACCACTGAACTGCTGGCCGACCAGGCCGGGGTAAAGGTGGTGATGATGCTGGCCAACCACATCGTGCGCGTGGCCCTGGCCACCACCCACCTGCCGCTGCGCGAGGTGGCCGATGCGATCACCGCGCCCGGCCTGGAGCACACGCTGCGCACGGTGCACGCCGCACTGCGCCGTGAGTTCGGCCTGCCTGCGCCGCGCATCGCCGTGCTCGGCCTGAACCCGCACGCCGGCGAAGATGGCCACCTGGGCCGCGAAGAACTGGATCTGGTCATCCCGCTGCTGCAGCGCCTGCGCGCGGAGGGCATGGACCTGGTCGGGCCGCTGCCGGCCGATACCGCCTTCCTGCCCGCCAAGCTGGCCGGCTTCGACACCGTGCTGGCGATGTACCACGACCAGGGCCTGCCGGTACTGAAATATTCCGGCTTCGAACAGGCGGTGAACCTGACCCTGGGCCTGCCCTATCCGCGCGTGGCGGTGGACCATGGCACCGCGCTGGAGCTGGCCGGCCGCGGCATCGCCGATCCCTCCAGCCTGCAGGCGGCAACGACGCTGTGTGCGCAGCTTGCGCGGCAACGTACACTGGGCGCATGAATTCCCCGCATTCCCCCTCCGGCCCGGTGTTCACCGCACCGGCCAAGAAGCAGCTTGGCCAGCATTTCCTGGCCGACCGCCACTACATCGACAAGATCGTGATGGCGGTCAACCCGAAAGACGGCGACCGCCTGGTCGAGATCGGCCCTGGCCAGGGCGCGATCACCCTGCCGCTGCTGCGCGTGCACCCCACGCTGACGGTGATCGAGTTCGACCGCGACCTGATCGCGCCGCTGACCGCCGCCGCCGAGCCGCTGGGCGAGCTCACCATCGTTCATCGCGACGTGCTGCGCGTGGACTTCACCGAACTGGCTGCCGGCCAGCCGATCCGCCTGGTCGGCAACCTGCCCTACAACATCTCCTCGCCGATCCTGTTCCATGCGCTGGAGCATGCCGCGGTCATCCGCGACATGCACTTCATGCTGCAGAAGGAAGTGGTCGACCGCATGGCGGCCGGCCCCGGCAGCAAGGTGTATGGCCGCCTCAGCGTGATGCTGCAGGCCTACTGCCAGGTGACCTCGCTGTTCGTGGTGCCGCCGGGCGCGTTCCGGCCGCCGCCGAAGGTCGATTCGGCCGTGGTGCGTCTGGTGCCGCGTGACCTGGCCGCGATCAACATCAACGACCACAAGCGCTTCGCCGAGGTGGTCAAGGCCGCCTTCGGGCAGCGCCGCAAGACCCTGCGCAATGCCCTGAACAACGTGGTGTCCGCCGAGCAGTTCATCGCCGCCGGCGTGCGTCCCGATGCCCGCGCCGAACAGCTGGACGTGGCCGAATTCATCGCTTTGGCCAATGCCTCCTGATTACACTGCCGGTATGGAAGACGCTGACGTTTATGCCATCTCCGTCGAAGTCGCGCCGCGCTTCCTCGACGATCAATCCGCGCCGGAAGACGGTCGCTTTGCGTTCGCCTACACGATCCGCATCCACAACCAGGGGCGGGTCGCGGCACGCCTGGTCGCGCGCCACTGGCGCATCACCGATGCCAATGGTCGTGTCGAGCATGTCGATGGCGACGGGGTGATCGGCGAGCAGCCGCGGCTGCGCCCCGGTGAAGACTTCCGTTACACGTCCGGTGTCATGCTGGGGACCGATCACGGGACCATGCAGGGGCACTACGACATGGTCGCCGACGATGGCACCGAATTTGCCGCGCCGGTCGCACCCTTCGTGCTGGCCGTGCCGCGTACCCTGCACTGATACGGAGGCCGAACGATGAGTGTGTGGGCGATCGGCGACCTGCAGGGCTGCTATGACGTCACCCAGCGATTGCTGGAGAAGATCCGCTTCGACCCGGCGCAGGACACCCTGTGGTTCTGCGGCGACCTGGTCAACCGCGGCGGGCAGTCGCTGGAAACGCTGCGGCTGGTGCACTCGCTGCGCGAGCACAGCGTGGTGGTGCTGGGCAACCATGATCTTTCGCTGCTGGCCGTCGGTTCGCGTACCGAAGAGGAACAGC
Organism: Stenotrophomonas sp. YJH_SMC_131; assembly: GCF_059367975.1. Classification (NCBI taxonomy): domain Bacteria; kingdom Pseudomonadati; phylum Pseudomonadota; class Gammaproteobacteria; order Lysobacterales; family Lysobacteraceae; genus Stenotrophomonas; species Stenotrophomonas sp. YJH_SMC_131. The sequence continues at coordinate 76,868 of NZ_JCAFRJ010000003.1, forward strand.
GCAAGGTCAACCCGGACCTGCTGCGCATCGTGCAGGCCGAGGACCGCGACGAACTGCTGGACTGGCTGCGCCTGCAGAAGCTGGTGCACGTGGACCGCGAGCTGGGCTGGATGATGGTGCACGCCGGCCTGGCGCCGAAGTGGACCACGCAGATGGCCGAGAAGCATGCCGCCGAGGTCGAGGTGCAACTGCATGGCGCCGGCTACCGCAAGCTGTTCCGCAACATGTACGGCGACAAGCCGAGCTGGGCCCCGAACCTGTCCGGTTACGACCGCTCGCGCGCGATCATCAACGTGCTCACCCGCATGCGCTACTGCACCCCGCGGGGGCGCATCGGCATCGAGGACAAGGGCACGCCGGGCACGCAGGAACAGGGGCTGTATCCCTGGTTCGAAGTGCCCGGCCGGGTCGAGCGCGACCTCAAGGTCGTCTGCGGCCACTGGTCGGCGCTGGGCCTGACCATCACCCAGGGCGTGCACGCCATCGACACTGGCGCGGTCTGGGGCGGCAAGCTGACCGCGCTCCAGCTTGATACCGACGAGCTGCGCGTAGTGCAGGTTCCGGGCCGCGACGTACCGGCACCCGTGCCCAACGCCCGCCCGCCGGCGCGACCGGCGCACGAGCGCCCCGGCGCTGCGACGCAGGGCAAGGAACAGGGCGGCAACGCCGCTGCCACCCCGGGCAACCGTGGCCCACGCCGCCGTCGCCGTCGTGGTGGCGGAGGGGGCGGCGCGGGTGGCGGCACCCACAACAGTCCCCCGCCGCAGGCGTGACGCGGCGCGGCTGGGCACCAGGGACGGTGCTGCTGACGCTGGCCCTGGCCAGCGGCTGCCAGCCCGGCTCGCCGCCTGCTCCCACGGCTGCGGATGGTGCTGCACATGCGCCGACGCAGCCGCAGGCCCCTTCGCCGCCACTGGTGGCCGCAGCCCGCGCGCAGGTCGGCGTCACCACCCGTTACGATCCTGCTTACCAGGTACTGGCCTATCCTGGCGGCGACGTGCCACTGGATCGCGGCGTGTGCACGGACGTGGTGGTGCGCGCCCTGCGCGATCTGGGCCTGGACCTGCAGGTACGCGTGCATGAGGACATGCGCGGCAGTTTCAGTGCCTATCCGGCGATCTGGGGCCTGTCACGGCCGGACCGCAACATCGATCATCGTCGTGTACCGAACCTGATGCGCTGGTTCGAGCGCCAGGGCTGGCAGCAACCGGTCACGGCCCTCGCCGCCGACTACGCGGCCGGCGACATCGTTGCCTGGAAGCTCAATGGCAACGGCCTGCTGCACGTGGGCATCGTTTCTGACCGGCGCCTGGCCAATGGCACACCGCTGGTGCTGCACAACATCGCGCGCGGCACGCGCGAAGAGAACCTGCTGTTCCAGCACGCGATCATCGGGCATTACCGGATGCCGTAGCGACAGTCCCGGTAGAGTCGACTGTTAGTCGACTATCGCGCGCAGCGCGGGTTTTTCGGGTGCCCGCCGAGAGCAGTCGACCAACAGTCGACTCTACCCCGTCGGTGTTTTCGTTGGTATTTCCGCGATCAGCGGCGCACGTAGTGCACGAAGCGGAACGCGTAGGCGTGCCGTTCGTCGGCAGGGTGCGGCTCGCTGCTCACTTCCTGCCAGTCCTGCACGTCCACTTCGGGGAAATGGGTATCGGCGGGGACTTCGGCATCGACCCAGGTCAGGTACAGGTCACTGGCCTGGTCCAGCAACTGGTGGAAGATCTCGCCGCCGCCGATGATGCACAGCTCGCTGGCGCCCTCGCCTTCGGCAATCGCCTTCGCCTCGTCCAGCGACGCCACCGCACGCATGCCCTCGAACGGCACCTGGCCGCTGCGGGTCAGCACCAGGTTGGTCCGCCCCGGCAGCACGCGGCCGATGGACTCGGCCGTCTTGCGCCCCATCAGGATCGGCTTGCCCAGGGTGAGCGCCTTGAAGTGCTTGAAGTCATCCGGCAGGTGCCAGGGCATGGCATTGCCCTGGCCGATGCCACGGTTGCGGTCCAGCGCCACGATCATCGACAGCTTCAGGGCGCTCATACCGCCACCGGCGCCTTGATCGCCGGGTGCGGGTCGTAGCCGTCGATGCGGATGTCGTCGAACTGGAAGCCGAACAGGTCGGTCACCTCCGGGTTCAACCACAGCTTCGGCAGCGCGCGCGGCGCGCGCGACAGCTGCTCGCGGGCCTGCTCGAAGTGGTTCGAGTACAGGTGCGCATCGCCCAGCGTGTGCACGAAGTCGCCCACGCCCAGGCCGGTGGCCTGCGCCACCATGTGGGTCAGCAGCGCGTAGCTAGCGATGTTGAACGGCACGCCAAGGAAGATGTCACCGCTGCGCTGGTACAGCTGGCAGCTGAGCTTGCCGTCCACCACGTAGAACTGGAACAGGTTATGGCATGGCATCAACGCCATCTGCGAAAGCTCGCCCACATTCCAGGCACTGACCACCAGCCGGCGCGAATCGGGGTTGCGCTTGATCTCGTCCACAAGCCACTGCATCTGGTCGATCTGGCGGCCGTCGGCGGTGGCCCAGCTGCGCCACTGCTTGCCGTAGACCGGGCCGAGGTCGCCGTTCTCGTCGGCCCACTCGTCCCAGATGCGCACCTGGTTGTCCTTCAGGTAGCCGATGTTGGTGTCGCCCTTCAGGAACCACAGCAGCTCGTGGATGATCGAGCGCAGGTGCAGTTTCTTGGTGGTGACCAGCGGAAAGCCTTCGGTGAGGTCGAAGCGCATCTGCCAGCCGAACACGCTGCGGGTGCCGGTACCGGTGCGATCACTCTTCTCGGCGCCATGCTCGAGCACGTGCGCCAGCAGGTCCAGGTAGGGCTTCATGGCTTGCCCTCGGCAGCCACCGGCAACTGCGGCTGCAGCACCGGCGCGCGGCGCGACATCACCAGCAGCACCAGGCCGAAGGCGATCAGCGGCAGGCTGAGGATCTGGCCACGGGTCAGCCAGTCGAAGGCCACGTAGACGCCGTTGTCCGGCATGCGCACGAACTCCACCGCGAAGCGGAACAGGCCGTACATCAACGCGAACAGGCCACCCACCAGGTAGCGGTGGCGCGGCTTGGCCGACACCGCCCACAGCACCACGAACATCACCAGGCCTTCCAGGAACGCTTCATACAGCTGCGACGGATGGCGGGCGTACGGGTTCAATGCGCCGGTGGCGAACTGCGCCTGCAGCGTCGCGTGGTCGAGCTGGTTCAGCGGGGCCGGCAGGCCGGACGGGAACACCACGCCCCAGGTCCCGTCGGTGTACTTGCCCCACAGCTCGGCGCCTATGAAGTTGCCGATGCGCCCGAAGCCCAGGCCCAGTGGCACCAGCGGCGCCATGAAATCCATGGTGTCGAAGAAATGCAGCTTGTGCTTGCGCGACCACCACCAGCAGGCGCCCAGCACGCCCAGCAGGCCACCGTGGAAGCTCATGCCGCCGTCCCACACCTTGAACAGCAGCAGCGGGTTGTGCAGGAAATCGCCCAGCGCGTAGAACAGCATGTAGCCGATGCGCCCGCCCAGCACCACGCCGAGCATGGCGTAGAACAGCAGGTCGGAGAAGCCGTTGGCATCGACGCCCGGCAGGCGCCCCGCGGCAATGCGCGTGCGGCCCAGCAGCCACGCTGCGGTGAAGCCGAGCAGGTACATGATGCCGTACCAGTGCACCTTGATCGGCCCCAGCGAAAGGGCGATGGGGTCGATGTCGTGGAAATAGATCATGGAAAACGCCTGGCGGGAGTACGGGTATTTTAGCGTCCCTGCCCCGCCCGGGGCCGGGGCCGGCACGGGCGGAGGACCACGCCGCAGATCAGGGTTCAGTCCAGGATCTGCGGCGCGTCAGGCAACGCGTCATGCTCGGACCGCGTGGCGGCCGGAAAGTGCCCTTCGATCAGGCTGGAGACCTCGTCGATGGCATCCTGCAATGCCTCGACCGGATGGGCCCCGCGCAGGCCCTCGCGCAGGTGGGTGCAGACCCGCTGCCACTGCGCCGGGCTGACCCGGCCGTGCAGGCCACGGTCGGCAACGATCTCGATCGCGTGATCGGCCAGCAGCAGGTAGATCAGTACGCCGTTGTTGTGGGCGGTATCCCAGGTTCGCAGGCGCGCAAAGGCATGCTCGGCGGCCTGGCGCGGGGTCACCCTGTGCCACAGCGCCCCCAGCGGCAGGTCCGCTTCCACCGCGAACATCACCTGCCCGCCGTGGCGCTGCTCACCGGCCGCGATGGCCTCGGTGATCGCCTGCAATGTGGCCGGCGGGAAGGCACGCCGCACCGAGGGCGAGAATACATGGCGGAACAGACGTTGGATCATCACCAGCCTCCCGAAGCGCCACCGCCACCGGAACGGCCGCCGCCACCGCCCCAGCCACCACCACCACCGAATCCACCGCCCCCGCCGAAACCGCCTCCGCCACCCCAGCTGCCACCGCCCCAACCGCCACCGCCGGCAAAGCGACCCGGGTGGCCGGACAGCATCGCCACGATCAGGCCGACCACGCCGGCCAGGCCACTGGCCAGCAGCGTGGAGGTGAACAAAAATGCTGCCAGCGCCGCACCCGCGCCGCCGAGCAGGCCGCGCAGCGGACGCGGCACGCGCGAGAACACGCCGCGCAGGATGCTGCCGGCGAACACGCCGATGAACAGCGCCAGGAACCAGGTATCGCCACCACCACCGGGCTCGCGCCCGCGATGACCGCTGACCGGTGCCGGCAGCGGTTCGCCGTCGATCAGCTTGACCAGCACCGCCGTGGCATCGGTGATGCCGCCGGCATAGTCGCCGCTGCGGAAGCGCGGGACCAGGTATTCCTGGATCACCCGGTTGGCGATGGCATCGGGAATGGCGCCTTCAAGGCCGTAGCCCGGCTCGATGCGCACGCGCCGGTCATCCTTGGCCACCACCAGCAGCACGCCGTCATCCACGCCCTTGCGGCCGATCTGCCATTGGTCGAAGACCCGCGTGGTGTATTGCGCGATGTCCTCCGGCTGGGTGGTGGGCACCACCAGCACCTGCAGCTGGCTGCCTTTGCGCTGCTGCAGCTCGATCGCCTGCTGCACCAGCGCCTGCTTCTGCGTGGCGTCCAGCGTGCCGGTGGTATCGACCACCGGCGAGTCCAGCGCAGGAATCGGCGCCAGCGGCTGTGCCTGCGCTGCCAACGGCAGCCACAGCAGCAGGGCCAGCAGCGCAGTGGCCAGGCGCATCGGTCAATGGCCCGGCTGCGGCGCCGGCTGCTGCTGCGGCGCGTTGCCGAAATCGACCGCTGGCGCGTTGGAAATCTGCGCTTCGTTGTCCACCGTGAAGTTCGGCTTGGTCTTGTAGCCGAAGATCTTGGCGGTGATCACCTGGGGGAACGAACGGATGTAGGTGTTGTAGTCCTGCACCTGCTGGATGTAGCGGCCGCGCGCAACCGTGATGCGGTTTTCGGTGCCTTCCAGCTGGGCCTGCAGGTCGCGGAAGTTCTGGTCGGACTTCAGCACCGGGTAGTTCTCGGTGACCACCAGCAGCCGCGACAGTGCGCTGCCGAGTTCACCCTGGGCCTGCTGGAACTGCTTGAGCGAGGCTTCGTCGTCGGCGTTGACGTTGATCTGGCCGACGCGCGAACGGGCGTTGGTGACTTCGGTCAGCACGCGCTCTTCCTGGCTGGCAAAGCCCTTCACCGTCTGCACCAGGTTGGGCACCAGATCGGCGCGGCGCTTGTACTGGTTGAGCACTTCGGACCAGCTGGCCTTGACCGCCTCATCCTTCTGCTGGATGGCGTTGTAGCCGCAGCCGGACAGCAGGGAGGCCAGCAGCATCAGGGGCAGGACACGGGTGAACAGGCGCATGGCGGAGGTTCCGGGTGGACTGGGCACCGAGCATGCCACGGTTCGGGTGAAAGACCGGCCATCGGGCGCCGCCCCCTCCGCGGTGGGTGGCAAGGAAGCGTTATCGGGGTCGGCCGGGAGGGTGGGTTGGCTGGGGGGCGCTGCAAGTACGTCCATGTAAGCTCGGTCGCCGCATCCATGCGGCTCACGCCCCCAGCCAACCCACCCTCCCGGCCACGGACAATTTCCTGCGCACCGCGGGAGGATCAAAAGAAAAAATCAAAAGCAAAAGCCGGTTCTTCAGGCATTCGTGTCGACCAAGGTCGACACCTACCAGAGCGGAACGCCGTTACGACAGATCGCGGGAATCTGTCGAAGGCGGGGTGGGTCCGGTTGAGGGGGCGTGAGCCGCGTGGATGCGGCGACCGAGCTTACATGGACGTACTTGCAGCGTCCCCCTCAACCGGACCCACCCGCCAACCCACGGAATGCAGGCTTTTGCCGTTGACGTTGACGTTGATTCGGCGGGTGCAGGGCTGCAAGCCCTGCCGGAATCCAACACCCCTCAGCAGGCCTCAGCCACCGCAGTGCGGGGACGCCCCAGCCACGCCAGCAGCAGGCCCGATGCCGCCAGCAGGCCACCGGCCACCGGAATCGCGGCATAGCCCAGGCCCGAGCTGATCACCGCACCGCCCAGCGCCGCACCCACCGCATTGCCCAGGTTGAACGCACCGACGTTGATCGACGACGCCAGGCCCGGCGCCTCGCTGGCCGCCTGCATCACCCGGATCTGCAGCGGCGGTACGAGGGCGAAGGTCGCCGCGCCGAACAGCAGCACACCGAGGGCGGCGGTGGCGTGGCTCATGAAGGCCAGCGGCAGCACGAACATCAGCACCGCCAGGACGGCCAGCAGGATCCGTGTGGCGCCATCCAGCGACCAGTCGGCCATGCGCCCACCGATGCCGTTGCCGAGGGTGAAGCCGATGCCGATCAGCGCCAGCGAGATCGCGATGAAGGTATTGGAGGCGCCGGTCAATTCGGTCAGCACCGGTGCGACGTAGGTATAGAGGGTGAACATGGCACCGGCGCCGAGCACGGTGGTGGCCATCGCCAGCAGCACCGGCGGCTGCAGGATCGCCTTCAGTTCGCGGCGCACGTCCGGGCGCGGCCCCGGTGCAGATGCCGGCAGCGCGAAGCCCAGCGCGGTGATTGCGATCAGGCCCAGCGCCGCAGTACCGGCAAAGGACAGGCGCCAGCCCAGCTGCTGGCCGACCCAGGTCGCCAGCGGCACGCCGCCGATGTTGGCGATGGTCAGGCCCATGAACATGGTGGCCACGGCGGCAGCCTGCTTTTCCTTCGGCACCAGGCTGGCGGCGACCACCGCACCGATGCCGAAGAAGGCGCCGTGGTTGAGGCTGGTGACCAGGCGCGACAGCAGCAGCAGCCCGTAGTTCGGCGCCAGCGCGGACAGCAGGTTGCCGACCACGAAGATGGACATCAGCAGCATCAGCGCGGTGCGCTTGCCGAAACGGCCCATCAGCAGGGTCATCACCGGCGCGCCCAGCATCACGCCCACGGCGTAGGCGGTGATCAGCATGCCGGCGGTGGGGATGCCAACCCCCACGCCGTCGGCGATGACCGGCAACAGGCCCATCGGGGCAAATTCGGTGGTTCCAATGGCGAAGGCGCCAACGGCAAGCGCCAGCAAGGCGGCTCTGGAATTCATGGGGGGTTTCCTGGGGGGCGGGAATCGGGAGTGCGTAGCCTGCGCGCTTTGCTGCGCCGGATTAAGCCTCGGCCCGGGAAAACACTGTTGATCCTGATTCACAAGTGGAGGCCGGAACGCCGTCGCAAGTGCAAAAACCGCAGCGCCGTTCGTTGTAGAGCCGCGCCCCACAACGCAGAACCCCCGGCCAGGCCGGGGGTTCTGGGTGACACACGTGCCAATGGCGCGCTTACCAGTTGCCGGCGCCCGGCACGTTGTGTTCGCGGGCGCGGCGGCGCATCAGCAGGTTCAGCCACTCCACCAGCACCGAGAAGCCCATCGCGGCGTAGATGTAGGGCTTGGGCACGTGCACGTCCAGGCCGTCCAGGATCAGCACCGCACCGATCATCAGGATGAAGGCCAGGGCCAGCATCTTCACGGTCGGGTTGGCGTCGATGAAGCGGCCCAGCGGGTTGGCGGCCAGCAGCATCACCAGCACCGACAGCAGGATGGCAGCCACCATCACCGGGATGTGGTCGGCGATGCCGACGGCGGTGATCACCGAGTCAAGCGAGAACACGATGTCGATCACCGCGATCTGGGCGATCACGTAGCCGAACACGGCCGAGGCCTTGGTGGTGCTGGGGTCTTCGTCCTCGCCACCGCTGATCAGTTCCTTGATCTCCATGCAGCCCTTGATGATCAGGAACAGGCCACCAACGATCAGTACCAGGTCGCGGATGGAAATGCCCATGCCGGCCACGGTGAACAGGTTGGCCGCCATGTGCGCCAGGTAGGCCAGCGAGACCAGCAGGCCGATGCGGGTGATGCAGGCCACCGCGATGCCCAGCTTGCGTGCGAACGGACGACGCTCTTCCGGCAGCTTGCTGACCGCGATGGAAATGAACACCAGGTTGTCGATGCCGAGCACGATTTCCAGCGCGCTGAGCGTGAACAGGGTCACCCAGGCATTGGGGTCGGCGAGGAACTCAAAGGACATGGAAACTCTTCAAGGCAGTGGGGGAATGGGGTTTCAGCCGTAGCTGCCGGCCAGCGCGTGCGGAACCACGACCAGCGCCCAGCACAGCAGCACGTTCATCATCAGCACGAACACCGCTGCCGAGCCCATGTCCTTGGCGCGGCCAGCCAGCTCGTGGATCTCGCTGCCGTAGCGTTCGATCACCGCTTCGATGGCCGAGTTGGCAAGCTCCATCGCCAGCACCAGCAGCATCGAGCCGATCAGCAGCGCGCGTTCGACCGGGGTCTGGCCCAGCCAGATCGCGACCGGAGTCAGCATCACCAGCAGGTATACCTCCAGCCGGAACGAGGACTCGTGCAGCCAGGCGGCGCGCAGGCCCTGCCAGGACCAGCGGGCGGCCTGGAAGATGCGGCGCGGGCCGCGGGGCATGTGGCCGAACTGATCAGCCACGGGTGGAACATCCAGCAACAGGGGCGCGGCGCAGCGACCGCTCAGACGCACGGCAGGAAATCATGGGTGCACAGGAATAGGCAGATGGCCGCCATTTTGCCACAAGGCCGCCAACCGCACCCCGCACCGGCCCGCTGAACGGCCTGCCAGGGGCAAGCACCGGGCTGGGCCGTGCTTCTATGATGGAGCTCCCCTTGCCTGCTGGAGCGCCTGATGTCCCGTCGCCGTACCTGCCTGCTGATGCTGGGCCTGCTGACTGCCGCACCGCTTGCCCAGGCCCTGAGCCCGGCCAGGCCGCCGCAGGTGCCCGAACAGGTCTCCAATGTGGCCTGGGCCGGCGACATGGCCCGCTTCGCCAGCGCCGACCAGGCCAACCCGCCGCCGCGTGGTGGCATCGAGTTCATCGGCAGCTCCTCGATCCGCTTCTGGGAGAGCCTGGCCACCGACTTCCCCGGCCAGCCGGTGTTCAACCGCGGCTTCGGCGGTTCGGAAGTGCGCGACAGCACCTGGTATGCCGGCCAGATCGTGGTGCCGTATGCGCCGTGCAAGGTGTTCTTCTACGCCGGTGACAACGACCTCAACAGCGGCCGCAGCGCCATGCAGGTGCGAGATGACGTGGTCGCCTTCGTGCAGCGCGTGCACCGCGACCTGCCGAAGACCAGGGTCGAGTACCTGTCGATCAAGCCGAGCCCGTCGCGTGCGCACCTGCTGCCGGCGATCAACGAAGCCAACGCGCTGATCAAGGCTGCGCTGGCCAGGCTGCCCAACACCGGCTTCACCGACATCTACACGCCGATGCTCGGCGCCGATGGACAGCCGGACGCGACGCTGTTCCGCGAGGACATGCTGCACATGACCCCGGCCGGCTATGCGATCTGGACCAAGGCGCTGGCGCCGAAGGTCAACTGCAACTGAGGCACTGTGGACGTCGGGCATGGCCCGGCGCTACCGCACCCCATCCACGCATGGCCTGGATCTACCGACATTTCAGCGGGATGGGGTCAGAGCCGGTTGCGCCGCAACGGGATCCGACCCCGGCAGGTCGCCGCGTTACCGGAAGACCACCGTGGCTTCGGTGCCCTTGCCCGGCTGGCTGGCCAGGCTGACCTTCCAGCCGAAGCGGTCGCACAGCCGGCGCACGATCGACAGGCCCAGGCCGGTGCCCTGCGGGCGGCTCGGCTCGGCGCGGTAGAAGGGTTCAAACGCGCGCGACAGCGCCTCGGCGGACATGCCGATGCCGGTGTCGCGCACCACCACCCGGTCATTGAGCACGTGCACGTCGATACGCCCTTCGTCGGTGTAGCTGCAGGCGTTGCGCACCAGGTTGCTGACCACCACCTGCAGCACCCGCGGCGGGGCGTGCAGGTGCACCGGGCCTTCGCTGTGCAGGTGCACTGACACCAGACGCGTACCCAGCAGTTCGTTGGCGTTGTCCACCTCGTAGCGGACGATGTCGTTGACGTCGAACAGCTCGATCTGGGGTTCGACGTCGGCCTCGCGGGCCAGGATCAGGAACGCGTCGATCACCGCTTCCATGTCACGGCCGGCGCGCTGGATGCGCTGCAGGCTGCGGCGCAGGCGCGGCTGCAGGGTTTCATCGCCCAGGGCCATGTCGCTGGCCACGCGGATGACGGTCAACGGCGTGCGCAGCTCGTGGCTCGCATCGCGGGTGAAATTGCGCTCGCGCGCCACATGCGCGCTGACCCGGTTGGCCAGCGAATGCAGCGCGGCCGCCAGCTGCCGGGTCTCGCCCTGCATGTCCGCGGGCAGCTTGTTCGGTTCCAGGTCGGCCGCCTCCGGGTGACCCGGGTCCCAGCGCGAGACGCGCCGTGCCAGCCAGTTCACCGGCGACACCAGGCGCTTGGAGGCCCGGTAGGTGACCCAGCTGGCGCCATACACCGCCAACAGGGTCAGCAGCACCGGCACGATGCCGAACCAGAACGCCAGCATCTCCGCACGCGAACGCAGGAACACCAGGTACAGGCGGCCGGCCGGACGCACATCGACCAGTACCAGCTGGTCATCCTTGGGCAGCTCGTGGAAACCGGGTTCCAGGTTGCGCAGGTTGGCCGGCAACGACAGCGCCGACTGCCCGCTTTCCAGCAGGTAGCCGCGGATGTTCTGGGTGTTGGGCGGTGGCTGCACCGGCGAGGCCTCGTGCAGCGTCCAGTAATAGGCCGCTTCCTCGCGCAGGGCGGCGCCGACCAGGCTGTGCTTGATCACCAGCGAAACCAGCCAGGCACCGAGCAGGATGCCCAGGCTGGCCAGGACTGCCTGCAGGATGAAGGCGATACGGATCTTGCGCGGCAGGCCGTGCGGCATTGCGGGGTCCCGGTCAGAGCGCTGCGATTATAGGCAGCGCGCTGCGCCGTAGTCGTGCACGGAGGATGACCGGCGGCAGTGCCGGCCGGTCATCCGTGCCCGGTGCGGGGTCGTTGCCCGGCCGGGCCTGATGCTGCACCGGCCTGGCCCCGATCAGGCCATCGGCTGGGCGATATCGGCAATGCGGTAACCGGCGCTCTGCACGGTGTGCAGCAGCGGACGGTCGAACGGCTTGTCGATGATCTTGCGCAGGTTGTACAGATGGCTGCGCAGGGTGTCCGAATCCGGCAGGCCATTGCCCCAGATCTCGCGTTCGATCTCCTGGCGGGTGACCACGCGCGGCGATTCGCGCATCAGGATGGTCAGCAGGCGCAGGCCGATCGGCGACAGCTGTAGTTCGGTACCGGCACGGGTGGCCCGCATGCTGACCGGATCGAGCACCAGGTCGGCGACCTTCAGCACTTCCGAACCCACCTGGCGGCGTTCGCGGCGGATCAGCGCGCGCAGGCGGGCTTCCAGCTCCTGGATCGCGAACGGCTTGGTCAGGTAGTCATCGGCGCCGAAACCGAGGCCGGTGAGCTTGTCGTCCAGCGTGTCGCGTGCCGTGAGCATCAGCACCGGGGTGGACTTGCGCGCATCGTTGCGCAGGCGACGGCATACTTCGATGCCATCCAGGCGCGGCAACATGAGGTCGAGCACCACGACGTCATAGCTGTTCTCCGCCGCAAGGCGGTAGCCATCCAGGCCGTCCTGTGCATAGTCGACTTCGAAGCCGCGACCTTCCAGGTATTCCCCGATCATCTCGGAGATGTTGCGGTTGTCTTCGACCACCAGCACCAAGCCGGAGGTCTCCTTCGTCTGACGCATGTGATTCCCTCTAACTTCAGCTTTGTGAAACATGCCGGATCGACGGTGGACGCGATGTGAAGTTCCGTCAAGAGGGTTGTAAATCGTTCAGAGCAGGGGCCGCAGGAGTGGCCAGACGTTGTCCAGCACCCTCGATTGCGCCTGCGCCGTGGGGTGCAGGCCATCGGCCTGCATCATGCCCGGCTGCAGGGCCACGCCCTCCAGCAGGAACGGCAGCAGCGGCACCTTGTACTGCGTGGCCAGCGCCTTGTAGGCCGCCGCCAGGCGCTGGCGGTAAGCGGGCCCATAGTTGGGCGGCACGTCGATGCCCAGCAGCAGCACCCTGGCGCCGGCCTTCTGGCTGGCCTGTACCATCTTTTCCAGGTTGCCCTGCACCTGTGCCGGGGTCAGCCCGCGCAGCGCGTCGTTGCCGCCCAGCGCGATCACCACCACCGTCGGCTTTTCCTTCGCCAACAGGCCCGGCAGGCGGGTCAGCGCGCCGGCCGTGGTTTCCCCGCTCATGCTGGCATTGACGATGCGCGCCGGTGTTTTCGACTGTTGCCTGACCCGCTGCTGCAACAGGCTGACCCAGCCGGCGTCGGCAGGGATATTGTGGGCAGCACTGAGGCTATCGCCGAGCACCAGCACCGTACCTGCCGGGTCTTTGGCTCCGGCCAGCCCGGGCAGCAGCAATCCCAGCAGCAGCACCATCATCGCGCCGGCTCGCCGGCTCCATCCCGTCTTGCGCATTGGAGTCTCCTCATCGACAGCCTGTCCCCCCGCAGCACGCCCGTCGCCATCGCCGTCGACCAGGTCGGCAAGTCCGTGCAGGGCCCGGAGGGTGAAGTCCACATACTGGACAACATCACCCTGACCGTCCATGAAGGCACCAGTGTGGCCATCGTCGGCGCTTCGGGGTCCGGCAAGACCACCCTGCTCGGCCTGCTGGCCGGACTGGACCTGCCCAGCCGCGGCCACGTCGCGCTGGCGGGCCAGAACCTGGGCGACCTGGATGAAGAAGCACGGGCCCAGCTGCGCGCGCGTGCGGTCGGCTTCGTGTTCCAGAGCTTCCACCTGCTGCCGGCGCTGACTGCCGCCGAGAATGTCGCGCTGCCGTTGGAACTGGCCGGACGCGAGGACCGGGCGCGGGTGGACGAGGTGCTGGCGCAGGTCGGCCTGGCCCATCGCGCCCGCCACTACCCGCGCCAGCTGTCCGGCGGCGAGCAGCAGCGCGTGGCGCTGGCACGTGCCTTCGTCACCCGCCCGCGCATCCTGTTCGCCGACGAACCGACCGGCTCGCTGGACCATGCCACCGGCCAGCACATCAGCGACCTGCTGTTCGAACTCAACGCCGGCAGCGGCACCACCCTGGTCCTGGTCACCCACGACCTGCGCCTGGCCCAGCGTTGCCAGTACATCCACCGCATCGATGACGGCCGCCTGCTGCCGGTCGAGCGTGGGGCACAGGCATGAACGTGCTGCGCCACGCGTGGCGCGCGCTGCGCCGCGAGGCGCTGGCCGGCGACCTGCTGACCGTGTTCGCCGCGCTGGTGCTGGGCGTGGCGGTGATGACTGCGGTGGGCACGCTGGTGAACCGGGTCAACCTGGCGCTGACCGGCAGCGCGGCGGAAATGCTCGGCGGCGACCTCGGCATCGCCGGGCGCGATGATCCGCCGCAGGCATTCGCCGACGAGGCGCAACAGCGCGGCCTGGCGCATACCCGCATCGCCAGCTTCGGCAGCGTGCTGTTCAACGGCGATGCCAGCCAGATGGCCAGCATCAAGGCGGTACAGGCGGGTTATCCGCTGCGCGGCACGCTGCGGGTCCGGGCCACGCCCGGCGGTGCGTTGATCGCCGATGCCGGCATGCCGCCCAAGGGCCAGGCCTATGCCGACCCACGCCTGCTGCAGGGGTTGGGGCTGAAGGCCGGCGATGACCTCGAGTTCGGCGCCGGCACGCTGCGCATCGCCGGCATCATCGAGGCCGAGCCGGACAGCGGTGGCGACCTGCTGACTCTCTCGCCCACCCTGCTGGTCAACCGCGCTGATGTGGAGGGCACCGGCCTGCTCGGCCCGGGCAGCCGTATCAACTACCGGCTGATGTTCGCCGGCGCAGCGGAGCCGATCGCGGCGCTGCGCCAGTGGCTGCTGCCGCAGGTGAAAGGCCTGCGCCTGCTGAGCGTGGACGACACCCAGCGTGGCGTGCGCCAGGCATTCGATCTGGCCGGGCGCTTCCTCGGCCTGAGCGCGCTGCTGGCGGTACTGCTGGCCGGTGTGGCCACCGCGCTGGCGGCCAACCGCTTCGCCCTGCGTCGCATCGACCAGGTGGCGATCCTGCGCTGCCTGGGCGCACGCCAGCGCGACATCCTGCTGGGCCTGGCGCTGCAGCTGCTGATGCTGGCGGTGCCAGCCTGTGCGCTCGGCATCGGCCTGGGCATGGCCGCGCAGGAAGGCCTGGTGCAGGTGCTGGGCAGCCTGGTGCCGCAGCGCCTGCCGCTGCCGGAAGCGATGCCGGCGCTGACCGGTGCCGGCATCGGCCTGCTGCTGCTGTTCGGCTTCGGCCTGCCACCGCTGCTGCGCCTGCGCGGGGTGCCGCCGATGCGGGTGCTCAACCGTTCCTTCGCCGCCCTGCCGCCGGCGTCGCTGCTGGCCTATGTGGCGGCGCTGGCGGCCAGCCTGCTGCTGGCGGTGCAGGTCACCGGCGATCTGAAACTGGCGCTGTGGGTGCTGGGCGGCCTGGCCGCGCTGGCGCTGGCGGCCGGTGCGGTCGGCTTCGTGCTTCTGCAGCTGCTGCGCGGCCTGCAGCACCGCCTGCATGGCAACTGGCGGTTGGGCCTGGCCGCGCTGACCCGGCGCCGGCTGCTGGCGGTGATGCAGCTGGTGGGGCTGTCGCTGTCGCTGTGCGCGTTGTTGCTGCTGGCGGTGACCGGACCCGGCCTGCTGCAGCAGTGGCGCGAGCGCCTGCCTGCGGATACGCCGAACTACTTCCTGATCAACATCCAGCCCGAACAACGCGACGGTGTGCTGGCCGCATTGCGTGGACTGGGCGCCGGCGACGCCAGTATCGAGCCGATGGCGACCGGCCGCCTGATCGCGATCAACGGCAAGCCGCCGCTGCGCGTGGACCAGGCCGCCGCCGAGGGGAACGGCGCGAACAACGGCCCGCGCGAGGACGACGACGAGAACCGGCCGCTGAACTTCAGCTGGCGCAGCAGCTTCCCACCCGCCAATGCGCTGCTGGAGGGCCGCTTCTGGCAGGCCGGCAGCACCGCGGCGGAAGCCTCGGTGGAAACCGGCTGGGCGCGGCGCTACGGCGCGCACCTGGGTGATCGCATTACGATTTCCGTAGGCGAGCAGCAGCGCGAGTTCACCGTCACCAGCATCCGCAAGGCGGACTGGAACACGTTCCGCCCGAATTTCTTCGTGCTGTTGAACCCCAATGCGGTGGGCGATACCCCGCACAACCTGCTGTCGGCCTTCCATCTGCCGTCCGGCAACGCGGCCGGGCTGGGCGAGCTGGTGCGCGCGCAGCCGAACCTGTCGCTGCTGGACGTGGACGCGGTGATCTCGCAGGTGCGCGATGTGATGGAGCGCGTGGCGCAGGCAGTGCAGCTGGTGATGGTGTTCAGCCTGCTGGCCGGCGTGCTGGTGCTGCTGGCGGCGCTGCAGGCCACCGCCGGCGAGCGCCGCTACGACAGCGCGGTGCTGCGCACGCTGGGCGCGACCCGGCGCCAACTGCGCGGCGCGGTGCTGGTGGAGTTCGGCGCGCTGGGCACGCTGGCGGCGTTGCTGGCGGTGGGCGCGGCCGCAGCGATCGGCGTGGCGGTGTCGCAGAAGGTGTTCGAGCTGCCCTTGCTGCCGCCGTGGCCGGGCCTGCTGATCGGCGGCGTGGTCGGCATCGGCTTGAGCCTGCTGGCGGGCTGGTGGGGTACGCGGGCGATCCTGCATACGCCGCCGGCATTGGCACTGCGCGAGGCCTGAATCGGTTGCGCCTCCGGATGGCGTGCCGAGCAAGCCCGGCCCCCACCGGCAGCCGGTGAATGCGGTGCCGGGTACCCCCGGCACCTCTCTCCATCGCGGCGATCAGCCTTCCTTCGGCGCCTTTTCCACGTACTTGGCGAACACCTCGTCGATCTGCTTGTCCTTCACCTTTTTGCCGGACTGGATCGCTTCGGCCTGGGTGAACAGCGGAATGATCATCGCCATGCCATCGATCTTGGTCTTCAGGTGCACGCCCGGGGCCTGGCCGAGGAAGCCGTCCCAACGCTGGCGCACCTTGGCCCAGTAGCCGGCAGTGGCCTTCCAGTAGTCACGCGCCGGGGTGAAGTCGACCTCGGTGGTCTTCACGTAGTCGTTGAAGCCGAACTCGCGTGCGATCTCCACCTGGCTGCCGTCGGCGTTGCGCTGCACCTTGGTGTTGAACTGCTCGTGGGTCCAGCCATTGGGCGTGAGCGTGTGGCGGTTGACGACGGCCAGCGCGTTGTAGTCGCTGCGCTTGGTGTACTCACGGCGCGGCAACGGGCGCCAGCTGAGGTCGCTGGTCCAGCTCGGCACGTTGTTGGTGTAGGTCCATTTGCCGGTGCCGCAGTAGCGCGGTGCGTCGCTCACTTCGTACACGCACTGGGTCCAGGCGCCCTGGTTCGCCGCCGCGGGAATGCGGCGTACCTGCCAGGTCTGGTCGGCGCTGAACTCGAAACGGTTCGGTGCTTCGTAGACCCAGTCCTGGCGCCAGTGCTTGGTGATGTGGCCGCTCTTCTCGTCCAGCAGCAGGTGCTGCAGCACGATGCGCTTCGGCGTGTCCTCGACCACGATCACCAGTTCGTTGCCGCCGCTGCGCATCGCCGGGGCGCGCTCGTAGCCGGGCTTCAGCAGCACGGTCTCGTCGAATGCGAAATCGACGGTGTACTCGCCCTGCATGGCAAGGATGCTGTCGTGGTCGCGGGCGATGCCGGAGGGCTGCGCGCTGGCCACGCCGCTGGTGGCGAGCAGCAGCAGGACGCTGGCTGTCTGGAGCTTCATCGGGGTCTTCCTTCGGGGTTGCAGATGCAGTGAGAGGCCGTCCGTGGCCGACAGGCGTTCCATCGGGAAAGGGTTACAGCCGGATCAGCGGCAGGTCGCCGGGAACCCGCGGCGCCGAGCGACGTGCAGCATCGGCGCAGCAGCAATCGTCGATCGCCAGCTCGCCTTCGGCACCTTCCAGCCGCGCGATGCGACGCGCGGTGGCTGCGCCCAGCGAGGACAACGTCGACAGGCTTGCAGCCAGGGTGCGGCCGTCGTCGGCGGCATGCAGGCGCAGCGCGCACAGTCGCCAGCGCTGGCCACCGAGATGGCCGGCCAGGCGCCGCCACAGGCGTTCGCCGACACTGCCCTCGCTGTCATGCTCCGGGCCCGGCGGCAGCGCCGCGACCAGCCGGTCCCAGGCCAGGAAATCGCTGTCGGGCAACAGGTACAGCCGCCACACGCAGCGGCCGCGGGCATCGAGGAAGCACAGGCTTTCGCGCACGCCCTCGCTGTCCACGCCCTGGCAGGCATGCACGCGTACTGCCTGGCGCCAGCCACCGAGCTCGTTGCCGTCGGCGCGGTACAGGCACAACACGGTGCCGAGCGTGGCCAGCTGTGCCGGCGTCGGCCAGGCCGCGCTGCCCTGCGCGGCGATGGCGTCGTTCCTGCGTGCGGACAAGGCTCGGCTCATGAGGTCACCAGGAAACGGCAAGGCTGGCGGAGAGGGTGCGGCCCGGGTTGGTATAGCGGTCCAGCACGCGGCTGCCCGGCGACAGCGTCGAACCCACGTTGGACCAGTCGATGTAACGCTTGTCGCCCAGGTTGAACACGCCGACGTTGAAGGTGGCGCCCGGGGCGAAGTTCCAGTGCGCCATCAGGTCGGCCACGCCGTAGCCGGCCGGGCGGTACACCGTGGCGGCGGTGACGCGGTCCTTGCGCTTGACGAAGGTACCGGCCAGTTCGACGCCCCAGGTGTCGGTGTCGTACATCAGGCCGACGGTGCCACGCAGCGGGTCGACCGAATCCAGCGGGGTGTCTTCGGTCCTGTTGTCGCCGCGCGACCAGGCCACCGAGCTGCGCAGCGCCCAGCCCTGCAGCGCCGGGCTGATCTGGCCGAAGTCGACGCCGGCCTTCATTTCGGCACCATAGATGCGCGCATCCGCGATGTTGCGCGACTGGAACACCATCAGGCCCTGGGCGTTGGTGCCGACCAGCGATTGCGACTCGATGAAGTCCTTGTACTCGTTGTAGTAGCCGCTGAGGCTGACGTAGGCCGCTGGCGACAGGAAGCGCAGGCCCAGCTCCAGGCCGTCACTGGTTTCCGGCTTCAGGTCCGGATTGGGAATGGCGGTGTAACCGAAGGCGAAGTTGGTGAAGCCCAGGTTGACGTCGTTGTACGGCGGCGAGCGGAAGCCATGCGAATAGCCGGCAAACAGCGACCATTCGTCGGTGAAGCGATAGACCATGCCCAGCTTCGGCGAGACGCTGGTCTTGGTCAGCCTGGCCACCGCAACGCCGGGATTGTCGTCGGCGAAGATGCTGTCCACCTCCGGCTTCAGCTCGTAGCGGTCCACGCGCACGCCCGGCACCAGCGACAGCTTGCCGTTGGCCATGCGCATTTCGTCCTGTGCGTACAGGCCCAGCTCGGTGGTCTTGCTGATCGGGAAATCGCGCACCGGGAAGGCGTCGGGCAGGATGGTGGTGCTGGTCTGGCCATTGGCCAACACCTGGTAGCCGTCGCGCTTCTGGCGGATCTCGGTATGCGCGCCCTCGAAACCGTAGGTCAGCGCGTGTTCGACGCTGCCGGTGCTGAACGCCTTGTTGAACTGCGCCTGCAGGCCGTAGACGCGCTGGTCGAAGCTGAACTCGCGGTGGCGGCGGCTGCGGTTGGCGCGGTCCTCATCGGTGATCTGGGTGGTTTCGCTGTGCTGGGTATACAGCTGCCAATGCAGGCTGTCGGCGAAGCCCTTGTCCAGCGCATCCATTTCATGGGCGAACGACACGCGGGTGCGGTTCTGCGTATCGCGCGCCTTCATGCCGGTGGTGGTGGTGCGGTCGATCGAGGACAGCACGTTGGTATCGGTGTTGTCTTCGTTGCCTTCCACGGTCAGGCGGAAGCGCTGGTCCTGGCTGGGTGCATAGACCAGCTTGGCCAGGCCACTGCGACCATCGCGGTCCTGCAGGTTGGGCGCGGTGCGGGTGTTGTCGAGGCTGCGTACATCACCCTTGTTGCCGGTTTCCTGGCCCTGGCGATGGTTGATGTTGACCATGCCGCTCCAGTGTTCGCCGCCGAACGCGCTGGTCACGCCGCCGAGCAGGCCCTTCCACTCACCGTCGTAGCCGAACTTCAGGCCGACGTAGCTGTCCTTGCCATCCTTCAGATAATCGGCCGGATCCTTGGTGACGAAGGCCACCACACCCCCGAGCGCGTCGGACCCATACAGCGAGCTGGCCGGGCCGCGCACGATCTCCACGCGCTTGAGCGTATCCAGATCGGTGAAGTTGCGGTTGGCGTTGGAGAACGAGCCGATGTTGAAGCTGGTGGGCATGGCGATGCCGTCGGTCTGCACGCGCACGCGGTTGCCGTCCAGGCCACGGATGCGGATGCTGCCAAGGCCGAAGCGCGCGGCGCTGCGGCTGACCGACAGGCCCGGCTCGTAGCGCAGCAGATCCTTGATGTCCTGCACCAGGTGCCGGTCCATCTGCTCGCGGTCGATGACGTCCACGGTGGCCGCCACATCGCTCACCGCCCGCTCGGTGCGGGTGGCGGTGACCTGCACACGGTCGAATTCGCGCGCATCGGGCGCGGCGGTGGCCGCGGCAGCAGCATGGGCGGACAGCGGCAGGGCCATCCAGACGGCAAGGCAAAGGGCGGTAGGGCGGGTCATCGGGTTCGTTCGGTCAGGCAGGGGAACCCCCGGTTACCGGCACACCCGGAGGGTGCACGCGGTAGACCGAGGGGGAGAGAGCGGGAGCGGACGGGTCGCCCACCCTGCCGGCGCGGCCGGCAGGAGGGAGGGGGGCGGGCGACCAGGCCGCGATTACTTGGTCAGGATCAGCTTGTCGTTGCTGGTGTGCCGCAGGCGATAGAAGCGGTCGCCGTGCTGGATCAGGATTTCACGACGGCCCTTGAGCAGGGCTTCGCTGTCGATGACCTCTTCCGGCGGAACGACACGGACCGGACGATCGCGGAGGGTCAGCGTTTCGGGGCGCAGCAGTACAGGTTGAGCATTCATGAGCATCTGGACTCGTGCGAGGGACGAGTCAAATGATAATGATTCTCAGTTGACAATCAACAACCATTCTCAATTTGATTGATGAGATTAATGATCGAATTCTTAAATTCGATAGATCATGTCAATCGAGTGGCGACGCAGCCGTGTAGAGTCGACTCTACCGAGGCCCCCGAGGCCCGGTCGGCCCCCGGGTTCAGGCGAAGGCGGCTTCGATGTCGGCCCAGCCGGCGGCGTCGACCTGCTCCAGCACCTCCAGCGCCTGCAGGTTCTGCAGCAGCTGGCTGACCCGGCTGGCACCGAGGATCACGCTGGAGACGTTCGGGTTGCGCAGGCACCAGGCGATGGCCAGCGTGGCCGGCGCCTGCCCCAGCGCACGCGCCACCTCGCTGAAGCGGCGCACCTGGGCCAGGCGGGCCTCGGCGTCGTCACCCAGCACCAGCGCCTGCAGCCATTCCATGCCCTCGCGGCCCAGCCGCGCATCGGCCGGAATGCCCTGGTCGTACTTGCCACTCAGCAGGCCCGAGGCCAGCGGCGAAAAGATGGTGGTGCCCAGGCCGGCACCGGCATACAGCGGCGCGTACTCGACCTCGACCCGTTCGCGGTGCAGCAGGTTGTACTGCGGCTGCTCCATCGACGGGCCCTGCAGGTTGCGCGCCTCGGCGATGTCCAGCGCCTGCTGGATCTGCACCGCCGACCACTCCGAGGTCCCCCAGTAGAGGATCTTGCCTTGCCGCACCAGGGTATCCATGGCATGCACGGTCTCGGCGACCGGCGCGTCCGGATCCGGGCGATGGCAGTAATAAAGGTCCAGGTAGTCCACCCGCAGGCGCTTGAGCGCCGCATGGCAGGCGTCGGTCACATGCTTGCGCGACAGGCCGCGCTGGGTCGGCCGTGGGTCCTTGGCGCTGCCGAAGAACACCTTGCTGGAGACGCAGATGCCGTCGCGCGGCAGGCGCAGGTCGGCGATCACATCGCCCATCACCTGTTCGGCGCGGCCGTTGGCATAGCCCTCGGCGTTGTCGAAGAAGTTGACGCCGTGGTCCCAGGCGGCGGCCACCAGGTTGCGGGCCTCGTCGCGCGGGATCTGGTCACCGAAGGTCACCCAGGCGCCGAAGGACAGGGCGGAAATCGGCAGGCCGGTGGAGCCCAGGCGACGGTATTGCATGCGAATCTCCTGCTGCGGGCCCGCATCCGGGCCGGGATCGAGCCCCATTCTACCTGCCGCCGCCGGCCGCAAGCCCTTGCCGTTGCTGGCCTGATCGGTACCGATAGATGCGCGCACGCTGCTTTTTCTTGCCCCGGCCCCTGCCCTGCACTAGGCTTCCCGTTTTTCGCGACGCCCCAGGGGAGTCACTCACATGGTCGAAGGTTTGGGCAGGATCGGCTTCGGCCTGTTCGGGTTGGCGGTGCTGATCGGCATCACCTGGTTGTTTTCCAACAACAAGCGTGCGGTTGACTGGAAGCTGGTTGCCACCGGTATCACCCTGCAGATCGCGTTCGCGGCGCTGGTGATCCTGGTGCCGGGCGGCCGCGACGTGTTCGATGCGCTGGGCAAGGGCTTCGTCAAGGTTCTCAGCTTCGTCAATGAAGGCTCGGGCTTCATCTTCGGCTCGTTGATGGACACCAAGAACTACGGCTTCATCTTCGCCTTCCAGGTGCTGCCGACCATCATCTTCTTCTCGGCGCTGATGGGGGTGATGTACCACCTCAACGTCATGCAGGCGATCGTGCGCGTGATGGCGTGGTCGATCACCAAGGTGATGCGCGTGTCCGGCGCGGAAACCACCAGCGTCTGCGCCAGCGTCTTCATCGGCCAGACCGAGGCGCCGCTGACCGTGCGCCCGTACATCGCCAGGATGACCCAGTCCGAGCTGCTGACCATGATGATCGGCGGCATGGCCCACATCGCCGGCGGCGTGCTGGCGGCCTATGTGGGCATGCTCGGCGGTGGCGACCCGGCGCAGCAGGCCTTCTACGCCAAGCACCTGCTGGCAGCGAGCATCATGGCCGCACCGGCCACCCTGGTCGTGGCCAAGCTGCTGATTCCGGAAACCGGCACCCCGCTGACCCGCGGCACGGTGAAGATGGAAGTCGAAAAGACCTCCAGCAACATCATCGACGCGGCCGCTGCCGGTGCCGGTGACGGCCTGAAGCTGGCGCTGAACATCGGCGCGATGCTGCTGGCCTTCATCGCCCTGATCGCGCTGCTGAACGCCCCGTTGACCTGGATCGGCGAGGTGACCGGCCTGGCCGCTGCCATCGGCAAGCCGACCAACCTGTCGACCATCTTCGGTTACGTGCTGGCCCCGATCGCCTGGGTGATCGGTACCCCGTGGGCTGATGCCACCACCGTCGGTTCGCTGATCGGCCAGAAGGTCGTGATCAACGAATTCGTCGCCTACACCGAACTGTCGCAGATCGTGAACGGCCAGGTGGCCGGCGTGAGCCTGTCCGAGGAAGGTCGCCTGATCGCCACCTACGCGCTGTGCGGCTTTGCCAACTTCAGCTCGATCGCGATCCAGATCGGCGGCATCGGCGGCCTGGCCCCGGAACGTCGCCACGACCTGGCCAAGTTCGGCCTGCGCGCGGTGTTGGGCGGTACCATTGCCACCTTCATGACGGCGACCATCGCCGGCGTGCTGACGCACTTCAGTTGAACCCTTGGTTGAGAAAAGATTCCCTATGAGCAGCAGTGTCGTTGTCGTCGGTTCCTTCAATGTCGATCACGTGTGGCGGTGTGAGTCGCTGCCGGCACCGGGTGCGACCATTGCCGGCCGCTACAGCACCGGCCCCGGGGGCAAGGGCTTCAACCAGGCGGTGGCGGCCTGCCGCGCCGGTGCCGACACGCACTTCGTGTGCGCGTTGGGCGATGACGCCGGTGGCGCCACCGCGCGTGAACTGGCTGCGCAGGATGGCTTCGCGCTGATCGCCGAGGCCAGCAGCGAACCGACCGGCACCGCGGGCATCTACGTGGACGCGCGTGGCCGCAACACCATCGTGATCGGCCCGGGTGCCAACGCCGCGCTGGGCACCGATTTCCTGCAACAGCAGCAGGCCCTGCTGACCCGCGCCAAGGTGGTGCTGGTGCAGCTGGAATCGCCGGTGCAGACCATCGAAGCGGCGCTGGCCACGGCCCGCGAGGCCGGTGTCACCACCGTGCTCAATACCGCACCGGCCGATGCGCCCTCGACCATCGGCCTGCTCAAGCTGGCCGATGTGATCACCCCGAACGAAACCGAGTTCGCTGCCCTGCTCGGCCGCCATGTCGGTGAGCGCGTGGATGCCAACGACGTCGCCGCGCTGGATGGCGCCAGCCTGCACGCGCTGTGCCGCAAGCTGGTCGGCAACGGCACCGTGGTGGTGACCCTGGGTTCGGTGGGCGTGTTCGTGTCGCATGCCGACGAGAACCTGCGCGGCGATACCCAGCCGTACTACCGCGTGGGTGCCGAACAGGTGCAGGCGATCGACACCACCGGTGCCGGTGACGCCTTCAACGGTGCGCTGGCCGCGTCGCTGGCGCAGGTGGCCGACGCCCCGTTCGCCCGCCACGTGCGCTTCGCCAACCAGTTCGCCGGCCGTTCGACCGAGAAGGAAGGCGCCGCTGCGGCGATGCCGCGCTTCACCCCGGCCGACGCTGAAGCCAGGTAATTCCACGCCACGCGTGGATGACAAGGCCCGGGTGTGCAGACACCCGGGCCATTCTTTTGCCCATTGCCCAGCCCCTGCGACCGCCTGTCGCATTGCCCACATCCTGCCCCTCGCCCACCATCCGCGCAGCTTCCTCGCACGGGCAGGACATGGACGGATTCCCCTGGCTGCTGGTCGCGGCCGCCGGCAGTGCCGTGGCGGCGCTGCTGCATATCGGCTGCATCGCCTTCGGCGCCGCGTGGTACAGGTACTTCGGTGCCGGCCAGCGCGTGGTCCGGCTGGCGCATGCGGGGCACTGGTGGCCACCGCTGATGACCGCGGTCATCACTGCCGTGCTGGTGGCCTGGACCCTGTACGCACTGGCCGCCGCGGGCTGGCATTCGCCGCTGCCGGCCAGCCGCCTGGTCCTGCCCGGCATCGCCGCGCTGCTGTTGCTGCGTGCCGCGATGGGCTTCGGCCTGGCGCTGTTCCGGCCGGGGTACAACGGCACGCGCTTCTGGGCGGTCAGCTCGCTGGTCTGCCTGGGCCTGGGGCTGGCCTTCGCGCTGGGTACCCGCCAGGCCTGGCAGAGCCTGGGGTAGCCGCCCACCATCGCCCGCCCGTGGGGGCGGCGGAAGCAACCGTCAAGCATCTGCTGATGCCGGTACGGCATGAGGTCGGTGCCGATCGGCCTGAACCGGACCGCGCGCGGCACGGCCGTACCGCCGCCCGCGCCCTACAATGGGCGCATGCAGATCGGCCCGTACACCATTGCCCCCAACGTCGTGCTGGCACCCATGGCCGGCGTCACCGACAAGCCCTTCCGCCTGCTGTGCAAACGGCTGGGTGCGGGACTGGCCGCCTCGGAAATGACCATCAGCGACCCGCGCTTCTGGAACACGCGAAAGTCGATCCACCGCATGGACCATGACGGCGAGCCGGCCCCGATCAGCGTGCAGATCGCCGGCACCGAGCCGCAGCAGCTGGCCGAGGCCGCGCGCTACAACGTCGACCACGGCGCGCAGATCATCGACATCAACATGGGCTGCCCGGCCAAGAAGGTGTGCAACGCCTGGGCGGGCTCGGCGCTGATGCGCGACGAGCAGCTGGTGGCGCGCATCCTCGAAGCCGTGGTCAACGCAGTGGACGTGCCGGTCACGCTGAAGATCCGCACCGGTTGGGACTGCGACCATCGCAATGGCCCGGTGATCGCCCGCATCGCCGAGGCCAGCGGCATCGCCGCACTGGCCGTGCATGGCCGCACCCGCGACCAGCATTACACCGGCCAGGCCGAGTACGCCACCATCGGCGAGATCAAGGCTGCGCTGCGCATCCCGGTGATCGCCAACGGTGACATCGATTCACCGCAGAAGGCCGCCCACGTGCTGCAGCAGACCGGGGTGGATGCAGTGATGATCGGCCGCTCCGCGCAGGGCCGGCCGTGGATCTTCCGCGAAGTGGCGCACTACCTGGCCACCGGCGAGGAACTGCCACCGCCGTCGCTGGCGGAAGTGCGCGACATCCTGCTCGGCCACCTGCATGCGCTGCATGCGTTCTATGGCGAGCCGCAGGGCGTGCGCATCGCGCGCAAGCACCTGGGCTGGTATGCCAAGGACCGGCCGGAGAACGCCGCCTTCCGCTCCGTGGTCAACCGTGCCGAAGACCCGCAGGGCCAGATCGCGCTGACCACGGAATACTTCGACCGCCTGATCGCCGGGGAACCGGCGCTGTCTTCGGCCGCCTGACCGCCCCCGCCGCGTCGCAACGTCGAGCCTGCTCGACCGAATTGAACTCCGAGAGCCCGCCTCCATGACCCCGCCGATTTCCTCCCCGACCTACCTGCACGGATTTTCCGGCACCGAACAGCAGCGCCTGATGACCCAGGCCCGGCTGCTGGAATCGAGCATCTTCGGCCAGATCGACTACAGCGGCGCGCGGCGCCTGCTGGAAGTCGGCAGTGGCGTCGGTGCGCAGACCGAGATCCTGCTGCGCCGCTTCCCCGAGCTGCACGTGACCGGCGTGGACCTGAGCGAAACGCAGCTGGCCACCGCGCGCGAGAACCTGGCGCGCACGCCGTGGTGCAGCGACCGATACACCCTGCAGCAGGCCGACGCCGGCGAGCTGCCGTTCGAGGCACGCAGCTTCGACTCGGCGTTCCTGTGCTGGGTGCTGGAACACGTGCCTTCACCGGCGCGTGTGCTGAGCGAAGTGCGCCGCGTGCTGGCACCGGGTTCGCCGGTCTACATCACCGAAGTGATGAATGCCTCGTTCCTGCTCGACCCGTACTCGCCGCACATCTGGCGCTACTGGATGGCCTTCAACGACTTCCAGTACGACCATGGCGGTGACCCGTTCGTCGGTGCAAAGCTGGGCAACCTGCTGCTGGCCGGCGGCTTCCGCGACGTGCACACCGAGATCAAGACCATCCACCTGGACAACCGCGAACCGGCGCGTCGCAAGACGATGATCGCGTTCTGGGAACAGCTCCTGCTGTCGGCCGCCGACCAGCTGCTGCAGGCCGGCTCGGTGGACGAGGAAACCGTGGAAGGCATGCGCCGCGAGTTCCGCCTGGTGCAGAACGACCCGAACGCCGTGTTCTTCTACTCGTTCGTCCAGGGCCGCGCCACGGTGTATTGATCCGGTGTTCTGCTGCCGATCGGGGCCGTAGAGCCACGCCATGCGTGGATCCAGTGATCAATGCACGGCGGTGTGGTCGGCCGCGCCCGGCGCCGCCGCCGGCTCCTGCCAGATCCGCTGCCACATAGCCGCCAGGCGGCGACCGGCGTCGGCACGCGCGGCGGGACTGCTGTAGTCCACCCGCACCTGCTCGGGAACGATCGCCCGCCACTGCCCGTCGGCCTGCCCGGCCACGACGAAGTTGAAGGTGTAGTCCGGCTCCAGCCCCATGCGCAGGTCACTCAGCACCAACCGGCCGTCAACCACCTGCGCACGCATGAAACCGCGGTTGAACCACGTCAGCTGCTGCACCGCCGGGATGGCCTGCGCTTCGCGCAAGGCCTGTACGTTGGACGCATGGCCTTCGAACCGCATCGGCCGGTGGTCGGCCACCAGCGAGCGGTCACCCACCACGTAGCCATTGGGCGTCATCGCCACCACCCGCCACAGCAGGGTGTTGAACGGCATCGGTACCGAGAAGCGCGGCGCATCTCCCAGGCCCATCGCGGCCAGGCTCTGCTGTGCGGCACGGTCGACCTGTGACTTGGCGATCAGGCCCCAGCCCAGGTAGCCACTGCTGAGCAGCAGGGCCACGCCCAGCACCTTGCCCGCCCAGGGCCGGGCGCGGCCGAACCAGGCCAGCACGCAGCCCAGCAGAAGCCACACCGTATACCCCGGGTCGATGATGAAGACACTGGATCCCATGGTCGGATGCGGGCGCAGCGGCCACCACAACTGGGTGCCATACACGGTGAACGCATCCAGCACCGGATGGGTGACCAGCGCCAGCTGGATCGCCCAGAACCAGCGCAGCGGTGACTGCGCGACGCGGCCATTGCCGAAGCGCTTGAACAGCCACCAGATCAATGCCGCCACCCATGGCAGTACCAGCAGCGAATGACTGAAACTGCGGTGCTCGATCATGTTCGCCACCGGATCGGCTGCGGTGAAACCGAGCCACAGCGCGTCGAGGTCCGGCAGGGTGCCAAGCGCGGCACCAGCGAGCAGGGCCGCACGGCGATGTCCGGGCGGGGCGATGGCAGCGGCGACGGCGCCACCGAGCACGATCTGGGTCAGGGAGTCCATGGGCCGATGCTAGCGGCTTGCGGGCGGTGCATGTAGAGCCGAGCCCATGCTCGGCTGCGCTTCGTTCGGCGCCACGTCAGCCGAGCATGGGCTCGGCTCTACAGTAGGACAGACGCGCGTTACGCCGCCTGCGACAACCGCGCGCCTGGCAGTTCCACCAGGGTCTGGCCGTTGTGGTCGAGCAGGCGCAGCGCACCATCATGGTCCTCGGCCAGTGCGGTCAGGCTCTCCACCCAGTCGCCGTCGTTGGCGTAGACCAGGCCATCGCGTTCGACCAGCGCCGCGCGGTGGATGTGGCCGCAGACGATGCCATCCAGGCCGCGCCGGCGCACGTCGTCCAGCCCGGCCTGCACGAAGCGCTCGATGTAGCGTTCGGCGGCCCCGCTGCGCTTCTTCAGGAACTCCGACAGCGACCAGTAGCGCATGCCAAGCCGGCGCCGTACCGCGTTCAGCGCCTGGTTGCCGGTCAGGATGCGGTAGTACAGCCAGTCGCCGAACTTTTCCTGCAGGCCACCGAAATGGGTCACGCCGTCGTAGTCGTCGCCATGCGCGACCAGCAGCCGGCGGCCATCGGCGGTCACGTGGATGGCACGGCGGCGCACCTGCATGGCCGGCAACATCAGCCCGCACACCTGGCGCAGCGAGGCATCGTGGTTGCCGGGAATGTAGATGATCTCGGTCCCTGCACGGCGCAGCGCGTGCAGGGCCTGGATGACTTCGCTGTGCGACTGCCGCCAGTTGGCGCGGCGATGCGCCATCCACCACAGGTCGATGATGTCGCCGACCAGGTACAACCGCTCGCAGCGCAGCTGCGAGAGGAACCGCGCCAGCTCGGTGGCATGGCAATGACGTGAGCCCAGGTGCACGTCGGAGACGAACACTGCGCGCCGGTGCGGCGACAGGTTCGCCAGCGTGCTCATGCCGGCGCACCCGTGTCGCGCAGGTAGCGTTTGCGCTTGTTCGGCCGGATCGCGCACAGGTCCACTTCGATCAGGCCGTCGATCGAATCGCTGAAGTCCGGGTCCACACCGAAGGCGAGGAAGCGCGCGCCGCCGGGTTCGCACAGATCGGTGTACTGGCGGTACAGCGTCGGCACGCCGGTACCCAGTGCGGCCAGGTTGGCCTTGAGCACATCGAACGCGGCACCCGCATCCAGCTCGCCGAAACTTGGCGGTGCGGCGAAGTACTGGAAGGGGCGGTTCGATTCGGCCAACCCGGCGGTTCCGCCGTAGTAGCGCTGGTAGTAGGCCACCAGCTGCTCGCGCGCATCGCGCGGCAGCGCTGCGCTGATCGAGACCGCGCCGAACAGGTAGCGGATGCCCGGCCGGCACTGCAGGTAGGCGCCGATGCCCTGCCACAGGTAGTCCAGGCTGCGGCTGCCCCAGTAATCGGGCACCACGAAGCTGCGGCCCAGCTCCAGGCCCTCGGCAATGTGGGTGATGGCATCGTCGGAATAGCGGAACAGCGACGCGCTGTAGAGCCCGGACAGGCCGTGCCGGGCCAGGGCCTGGGCGCCGCGCATGATGCGGTAGGCACCGGCAATGCGCTGCGCCGCCGCGTCCCAGATCACGATGTGCTCGTACTGCGGATCGTAGGCGTCCAGGTCGCGGCTGCGCCCGGTGCCCTCGCCCACCTGGCGGAAGGTCAGCTCGCGCAGGCGGCCCAGTTCCAGCAGCAGCGGTGAATCGGCGGTACAGTTCGCCAACAGGATCTGCTTGCCATCGGCGGTCTGGCCCAGCTGGGTGGCCGCGGCAATGCCGGCGGCGACCTGCGAAGGCGGCACCGGAGACGCCAATGGCTCGGGGCCTGCGCACGCAGCGGCATTGCCGGCCGCGCCGTTGCGGCCCAGCGCGTACAGCGCGCGGCGCACCGCCAGCAGCTGTGCGCCCGGGTCACCGCCCTTGCCCAGCTGCATCGGCTCGCCGATGCTCAGCCGCAGCGGGCGGCCACGACGGGCGAACATTTCGCGCGCCAGCAGCGCGGTGCCGGCCGGCTTGAACAGGGTCGAGGCGCCGTAGAACAGCGCCGAGTTGCGCGCTTCCACCCGCACCGGCAGCACCGGCGCAGCGGCCGCGCGGGCAAAGCGGACGAACCCGCGCTGCCAACGGCCATCGCGGATGCCGCGCAGCGACAGGCGCGAGACCTCGCCGGCCGGGAACACGATCACGCACTGCTCGGCGGCCAATGCTTCCTCCACCGCATGCAGGCTGCCGCGCCGGGCCTTGCCACCGAGGATGCGCACCGGCAGCAGCAGGTCCTGCAGCGGCGCGATCGCCCCCAGCAGATCGTTGGCCACGATCCGCACGTCGCGGCGGATACGGCCAACCGCGTCCAGCAGTGCGAGGGCATCCAGTGCCCCGGAGGGGTGGTTGGCGACGATCAGCAGGCGGCCGGTGGCCGGGATCCTGGCCAGCGCGGCCGGATCCACCTGGTACTGGCCGCCGATGAATTCCAGGCCGGCGGCGACGAAACCGAAGCCGCGCAGTCCTGAGCTGCGCTGCAGGAAGGCTTCGATCTGGTCCAGGCGCGACCAGCGCCCGACGCTGCGCAGCAGCGGCCGCGCCAGTTGGCCGCGACGGCCATGGAACCAATCGGGGAAACGTTGCTGGAGACGCTGTTCGAGTTCCTGCATGGCGGATCCACTGATGCCCGGCGGCCGGATTGGCCGACAGCCTGCGCCCGGCAGGCGGCAGCCAGATGGCGGTTTCGGGGCAGAACGATGACGGCCGGCCCGCCTTCGCGGCGAGGTCGCCGCCTGCGCGGTCGGGGCCGGCAGCCGTCCCGTCTGTTGTCACGCTGGTGGAACACTGGGCCTCAAGGCTGGGCCCCAATCCCCAAGGGACGGCCCCTCCAGGCCTACGCGGGCTTAACCACCGGCAACCGGCACAGGTTCACAATGCACAGGCGGCGCACCCCGTGTATCATGCGCGCCCATCTTTCCATCCGAATCAAGGGATATTACGCCTGATGTCCAGCTATCTCTTCACCTCCGAGTCGGTCTCCGAAGGCCATCCGGACAAGGTTGCCGACCAGATCTCCGATGCGGTGCTGGACGCGATCCTGACCCAGGACCAGCGCGCCCGCGTGGCCTGCGAGACCATGGTCAAGACCGGCGTTGCCATCGTGGCCGGTGAAATCACCACCAGCGCCTGGATCGACCTGGAAGCGCTGACCCGCAAGGTCATCACGGACATCGGCTACGACAGCTCCGACGTCGGTTTCGACGGCGCCACCTGCGGCGTGCTGAACCTGATCGGCAAGCAGTCGCCGCACATCGCCCAGGGCGTGGATCGCAAGAAGCCGGAAGAAATGGGCGCTGGCGACCAGGGCCTGATGTTCGGCTATGCCACCAACGAGACCGACAGCTACATGCCGGCCGCGATCCACCTGTCGCACCGCCTGGTCGAGCAGCAGGCCAAGATCCGCAAGAAGAAGAACTCGCCGCTGTCGTGGCTGCGTCCGGACGCCAAGAGCCAGGTCACCCTGCGCTATGAAAACGGCGTGGTCTCGGCCATCGACGCCGTGGTCCTGTCGACCCAGCACGCCCCCGGCATCAAGCAGAAGGACCTCATCGAGGCCGTCCGCGAAGAGATCATCAAGCCGGTGCTGCCGGCCAAGTGGCTGCACAAGGGCACCAAGTTCCACATCAACCCGACCGGCAAGTTCGAGATCGGTGGCCCGGTGGGCGACTGCGGCCTGACCGGCCGCAAGATCATCGTCGACACCTACGGCGGCTGGGCCCGTCACGGTGGTGGTGCCTTCTCCGGCAAGGACCCGTCCAAGGTCGACCGTTCGGCAGCCTACGCGGCCCGCTACGTCGCCAAGAACGTGGTGGCCGCCGGCCTGGCCGACCGTTGCGAAGTGCAGGTCTCCTACGCCATCGGCGTGGCTGAGCCGACCTCGATCTCGGTCACCACCTTCGGCACCGGCAAGATCAGCGACGACAAGATCGAGAAGCTGATCCGCAAGCACTTCGACCTGCGCCCGTACGGCATCATCAAGATGCTGGACCTGGTGCACCCGATGTACCAGCAGACCGCGGCCTACGGCCACTTCGGCCGCAAGCCGAAGGAGTTCAGCTACCTCAACGGCGAAGGCGAGACCGTCAACGCCACGGCCTTCTCCTGGGAGAAGACCGACCGCGCCGCCGCCCTGCGCGCCGATGCGAAGCTGAAGTAAGAAACACGAAGGGCCGCTCACGCGGCCCTTCTGCTTTCTGTAGAGCCGAGCCCATGCTCGGCTTTCTTTTTCCTGCGACAAGAGCAGCCGAGCATGGGCTCGGCTCTCCAAGAGCTACGCCACGCCGATACAATCGCCGCATGTCGACCGAACTGAAAACCCACCAGCTGTCCATGACCGTGCTGATGTCGCCGGAGATGGCCAATTTCTCCGGCAAGGTCCACGGCGGCGCCATCCTGCGCCTGCTCGACCAGGTTGCCTACGCCTGCGCCAGCCGTTACGCCGGCAGCTACGTGGTCACCCTGTCGGTGGACCAGGTGATGTTCCGCCAGCCGATCGCGGTGGGCGAGCTGGTCACCTTCCTGGCCTCGGTGAACCATACCGGCACCTCGTCGATGGAGATCGGCATCAAGGTGGTGGCCGAGGACATCCTCAAGCGCAGCGTGCGCCACGCCAACAGCTGCTTCTTCACCATGGTGGCCGTGGATGAGGAAGGCCGGCCGACGCCCGTCCCGCCCCTGCAGCCGGCGACGTCCGACGAGAAGCGCCGCCAGGCCGCCGCGCAGATCCGCCGCCAGCTGCGCCAGGAAATGGAACAGCGCCATCTGGAACTGCTGGCATCGAATCCGCCGTCACCGGAGGAATGAGGTAGTGCCGGCCGCTGGCCGGCAACCTCGCGCGTGCTGCCAGAGGTAGCCGGCCAGCGGCCGGCACTACCATTGCGAATTCGCCGGGCCATGCCCGGCGGATGCGGATCAACCGGTGTTCTGCACGCCCTGCGCAACACCGTTCACGCAGGCCACCAGCGCGCGCAGCAACCCGTCATCCTCGCGCCCGCTGGCCCGCCAGCGCTGCAACAGGTCCACCTGCAGCACGCTGATCGGATCGACGTAGGGATTGCGCAGGCGGATCGACAGCGCCAGCCGCGCATCGTGGTCGAGCAGCGTCCGCTGGTCCATCAGCGCCAGCAGCCAGTGCCGGGTGAGTTCCAGTTCGCGCTGCACCTGCGGGAAGAAGTGCCCGTGCAGTTCACCCGACAACAGCGAAAACTGCTCGGCGATGGTGATATCGCCCTTGGACAGCACCATCGCGATGTCGTCCAGGAAGGTGCGGAAGAACGGCCAGTCCCGCGCCATCTCGCGCAGGGTCTGTTCGTGGCCGGCAGCAACCGCCGCCTGCAGGCCACTGCCCACGCCGTACCAACCGGGAATCACCGCGCGCGCCTGGCTCCAGGCGAACACCCAGGGAATCGCACGCAGGTTGCCCAGCGCGGCGTCCTGGCCGAGCCGGCGCGATGGCCGCGAGCCCAGCGTCATGCGTTCGATCACGTCGATCGGCGTGGCGGTGCGGAAGTAGTCCATGAAACCGGCCTGGCCAACGAACGCGCGATACACCTCGCTGCTGGCCGATGCCACCGCGTCCATCACCGGTCGCCACTCATCCTCGCGCGGCTCGGCGGCACGCGGGCGCAGGCTGGCACGCAGCACCGCACCGGTGGCCTGCTCCAGCGAGCGCAGGGCCAGCGCACGGATGCCGTACTTGCGATGGATCACCTCGCCCTGCTCGGTCACCCGCAGGCGGCCATCGATGCTGCCGCGCGGCGATGCGTCCACCGCGTGCGTGGTCTTGCCGCCACCGCGGCTGATCGAGCCGCCACGGCCATGGAAGAAGGTCAGGCGGATGCCGGCCTCGGCCGCCACCTCCAGCAGCTCCACCTGTGCACGCTGCAGGCCCCAGCGCGATGCGGCGATGCCACCGTCCTTGCTGCTGTCCGAATAGCCCAGCATCACCATCTGCACGTCATCGCGCGCTTGCAGGTGCGCGCGATAGATCGGGTCGGCCAGCAGATCACGCAGGGTCGCGGTGCCGCGCTTGAGGTCCTCCACCGTCTCGAACAGCGGCGCGATATCCAGCGGTACTGATCCGTTCTCTTCCACCAGGCCGCCACGGCGCGCCAGCGCCAGCACCGCCAGCACGTCGCTGCGGTCATGTGCCATCGAGATGATGTAGCTGCCCAGT
The DNA here is from genome assembly GCF_059367975.1 of Stenotrophomonas sp. YJH_SMC_131. Classification (NCBI taxonomy): domain Bacteria; kingdom Pseudomonadati; phylum Pseudomonadota; class Gammaproteobacteria; order Lysobacterales; family Lysobacteraceae; genus Stenotrophomonas; species Stenotrophomonas sp. YJH_SMC_131. The sequence goes on from NZ_JCAFRJ010000003.1 coordinate 110,791, forward strand.
GCATCGCCACCATGCCGCGCACGGGCATCGGCCAGCGCGGCGAACACGGCGTCCAGTCGCCGGTTGCCTTCGTCGTCGCCCTTCGGCAACGGCGCGTCACCACTGGCATGCGGCGCCAGCAGGCGTGCGCGGCCCAAGGCATCCAGACCGTCCCACGCTGCGTCGCCGCCCAGCACCGTGGCCAGCGCGCGCGCGTGCACGCTCGATTCCTGGCGCACGTCCAACCGCGCCAGGTGGAAGCCGAAGGTCTTCACCCGCCACAGCAGGCGCTGCACGGCGAAGCCACCGGCATGTTCGCCGCGGTTGGCGCGCAGGCTGTCGAGGATCAGCTGCAGGTCGTCGATCAGTTCGTCCGGACCGGCGTAGGCGCCTTCGCCGTCATCCAACGTGGCCTGCAGGCGTGCACGCATGCGGTCGTTGAGCAGGCGGTACGGCATGTCGGCATGGCGCGGGCGCGACTGCACCTGCGGCAGCAGCTGCTGGTAGTGCGCCACGCGCGCCTGCAGCGCCTCGCTCACGCCCACCCGCTCGGTGGACTGGCTGAGCAGGCTGGCCAGCTGCAGCAGTTCCTTCTGGTAGCGACCCAGCACGGCCTGCCGTTGCGCGTCCAGCGTAGTGCGGATGGTGTGGGCATCCACGTTCGGGTTGCCGTCCATGTCGCCGCCCACCCACGTACCGAAGCGCAGCAGGCGCGGCAGCGGCAGTTCTTCGCCGTAGGTATCGCGCAGCGCCTGCTGCAGCGATTCGTACAGCACCGGGATCACCCGGTACAGCACCTGCACCAGATAGAAGCCGACGTGCTCGCGCTCGTCATCGACGGTAGGCCGCACCGGCGAGGAATCGGTGGTTTGCCACGAAGCGGTCAGCGCCATGCGGAAGCGCGCAGCATCGGCGGCCGCTTCCCCCGGCGTGCGCTGGCCGTCGAGGTTGTCGACCAGGCTGGCCACCATCAGCTGCTCTTTCTCCAGCAGCGCGCGGCGCACCGCTTCGGTCGGGTGCGCGGTGAACACCGGTTCGATGTCGATGCGCGGCAGCCACTGCGCCAGCTCATCCAGGCCCACGCCCTGCGCCTTCAGGTGCTGCAGCGCATCCTGCAGGCCGTCGGGCTGCGCCCCGGCGGTACCGGCACGCTGGTAATCACGGCGGCGGCGGATGCGATGCACGCGCTCGGCGATGTTGACCACCTGGAAGTAGGTGCTGAAGGCCCGCACCATGGTCTCGGCCTGCTGCGGCGTGCGCCCGGCCAGCCCTTCGGCCAGCTCCGACAGCGGCGCCTGGTTCTCGCGGCGGGCAATGGCGCGGGTGCGCACGTCCTCGACATCGTCGAGAAAAGCGGCCGAAACCTGTTCGACCAGCAGGTCACCGACCAGTGCGCCGAGCCGGCGCACGTCATCGCGAAGCGGAAGATCGGGGGAAGCAAACTCGATGCTGCTGCGGTACTCGTTCATCGGCGACGCACAGGCCTCGGTCAACGGATCCAGACCCCAAGCCTATCCCAGATCGGGCGTCGTGCTGCGATGCAAGAATGGTTTCATCTGCACGTATCCATGGCGGACGCAGCCGAGCATGGGCTCGGCTCTACAAGCGTCATGGCGCGTGACACCGTGTAGCGCCCGAGCCCATGCTCGGGCGGCGGCGCAGCCGCACAGGCGGCCGCTGTTGCAGCGGCCACCCTCATGCACGTATCAGCGCTTCTTCTTCGCCGTGCCCTGCTCGGCCGGGCCGATGGTCTGCTCCAGCCAGCGCTCGCTCTCGGCCAGCATGGTCATGATCGATTCGCGTGCGCGGTAGGCATGCGATTCGTTGGGCAGCATCACCAGCCGCGCGGTGCCACCCAGGCCCTTCACCGCCGCGAACATGCGCTCGCTCTGGATCGGGAACGTGCCGGAGTTGTTGTCGTCCACGCCGTGGATGAACAGGATCGGGTCCTTGATCCTGTCGGCGTAATTGAACGGCGCCATCTTCTGGTAGACGTCCTGCGCCTGCCAGTAGTTGCGCTCCTCGGCCTGGAAGCCGAACGGCGTGAGCGTGCGGTTGTAGGCGCCGCTGCGCGCAATGCCCGCCTTGAACAGGCGGGTGTGTGCCAGCAGGTTGGCCGTCATGAACGCACCGTACGAATGGCCACCAATGGCGATGTGATCGCGGTCGGTCACGCCACGCCGCACCACTTCATCCACGGCCGCCTGCGCATTGGCCACCAGCTGTTCGATGTAGGTGTCGTTCGGCTCCTTGTCGCCCTCGCCGATGATCGGCATCGACGGGCTGGCCAGCACCACGTAACCCTTGGCCAGGAACGCCTGCGGACCCCAGTAGCTGACCGCATTGAAGCGATACGGCGAATCGGTCACCTGGCTGGCCGCGGCCGCGCTCTTGAACTCGCCCGGGTAGGCCCACATCAGCAGCGGGCGCGGGCCGTCGCGCTTCGGGTCGTATCCCGGCGGGAGCAGCAGGGTCGCGGTCAGGTCGACGCCGTCCTTGCGCTTGTAGCGGATCTGCTCCTTCTGCACACCCTTCAGCTGCGGCAGCGGATGCGCGAAATGGGTCAGCGCGCGCGGTGCGCTCCCAGCATCGGCCAGCGACTGCACGTAGAAGTTGGCCGGCTCGTCCGGGCTCTCGCGGCTCAGCAGCAGCGAACTGCCCTGCTTGTCCAGCAATGCCACCGGCAGCGCATAGCTCGGTGCCTGCGAGTGGAACAGGCGCGTTGCCTTGCCCGTGGCGATGTCGAAGCGGTCCACGAACGGACGGTCGCCTTCCGGCGAAGCACCGGCGCCGGCCAGGTACAGGCTGCCGCCATCGGCGCTGGTCTGCAGCAGCGAACGGCCGCGCTCGTCGCTGGCCCGCAGCGGCCGGCCCGGATCGGCGTAGCGGTCCTGCGCATCGCGATCCCACAGCAGGCGCGGTTCGGCGCTGGCATTGTCCGGGGCGATCAGCCAGGTCTTGGTCCTGCGGGTCTTCCACCACGATTCGGTCAGCAGGGCCAGGTCGCCACGGCCCCAGCTGATACCGGCCAGGCGGCTGCCCAGCTGGGCCAGCGTCACCGGCGGTGTGTCGAACGGCGCGGCCTGCATCAGCACCGCATCGCGCACCTTGGCATCCCTGTTCGGGTCGCCACCATCCTGCGCTTCGGCCCAGACCAGGGTCGCGTCGGCATCACCACGCCAGCCGATGTCACGCACGCCGGTCACTTCGGCGTCGTTGCCGGTCGGCAGGCCTTCCACCAGCGGACGCACGGCCACGGTATGCACCAGCTTGCCGCTGGCACGGTCGATCACTTCAATGCGGCGCGGGAAACTGCTCACCGGCACCACGTAGGAATACGGGCGCTGCACCGGCTGCCGCAGCACGAAGCGGCCATCCGGCGACACGGAGAAGCCCATGAAGATGCCGGCCGCGCCGATCGCGCGGGTGCTGCCATCCAGGCTGACTTCCACCGGCTGTGTGGTGGCGTAGTAGTCGAACTGGCGCGCGTCAGCCTCGTTCTTCAGCAGGTCCTGGTAGGTACGGATCGACACCACGCCATCGCCCTGGCGGGTCTGCTGCACGGCCGGGCCGGTCGGGATGCCGTCGGTGGCCGGGGCCGCACCGAGGTTGGCCGGGCGGGTGAACACCACCAGCCCGCGGCTGTCCGGCAGCCACTGGTAACCGCTGCCGATCACCGTGTTCAGGCCGGCAAGCAGGCGGCGGGCGCTGCCGGCGGCCACGTCCACCAGCCACAGTTCGTTGGCGCCGCTGGTGGCGTCGACCTGGTTGAAAGCGAGCCACTTCTGATCCGGAGACCACATCAGGCTGGCGATCGACAGCGTGGCCGGCAGGCCGCTGATCTGCCGTTCCTTGCCATCGGCCACGTTCATCAGCCACAGCTTCTCGCCGAAGCTGAAACGGCTGTCGGAGAACGTGCGCGGGTTGATGCGCAGGCCGGCCAGCTTCAGTTCCGGCTGCGCCACCACCCGGATCGGCGGCAGCGACGGCATCTGCATCAACGCGGCCATGTCGCGGCGAGGCGACAGGTGCAGCGACGGCGCGCGCGGTGCGTCGACCACCGCCTGCAGCGCCGCCGAGGGCAGTTCGTAGCCATTGGCACCCTGGGCCTGTGCTGCAGCGGGCTGTGGGGCCACCGCCCAGGCCAGCGGGGCCACGGCCAGCAGTCCCATCGACAGGACCAGGCCGGTCCAGCGCCGCGTACGGCGCGCGTGCATGCTCATCGTTCTACCTGCGTGATGCGTGAAAGCACCGACCTTAACAGGCCGTGCACGCGCCCCCATCTGCCGATGGTTGGGTCATCCGGATGTCATGCCGGGGCCGCGATATAATGGGGGTTCTCCCCTGCCGAGGGGCGCTGCGACCGGATCCGATGAGGCCCGGCCAGGCTCGGTAAGGTGGCTTTGTAACAACGGCGCCCGGCTAGATGCGAGCACCCGCTCGCCCACAACCGGAGCACACGAATGAACGCTGTTGCCAAGACCTTCTCCACCGAAGGTGATTACAAGATCCGCGACATCACGCTGGCCGACTGGGGCCGCAAGGAACTGGACATCGCCGAGCACGAAATGCCGGGCCTGATGTCGATCCGCCGCAAGTACCAGGCCGAGCTGCCGCTGAAGGGCGTGCGCGTGACCGGCTCGCTGCACATGACCATCCAGACCGCGGTGCTGATCGAGACCCTGAAGGACATCGGCGCCGACGTGCGCTGGGCCTCGTGCAACATCTTCTCGACCCAGGACCACGCGGCTGCCGCCATCGCCGCCACTGGCACCCCGGTGTTCGCCTGGAAGGGCGAGACCCTGGAAGAGTACTGGGACTGCACCCTGGACGCGCTGACCTTCACCCTGGCCGACGGCACCCTGACCGGCCCGGAACTGGTGGTGGACGACGGCGGTGACGTGACCCTGCTGATCCACAAGGGCTACGAACTGGAGAACGGCAGCGACTGGGTCAACACCGCGTCCGCCTCGCACGAAGAACAGGTCATCAAGAACCTGCTCAAGCGCGTCGCCAAGGAGCGCCCGGGTTACTGGGGCCGCGTGGTCAAGGACTGGAAGGGCGTCTCCGAAGAGACCACCACCGGCGTGCACCGCCTGTACCAGCTGGCCCAGGCCGGCACCCTGCTGATCCCGGCGATCAACGTCAACGACTCGGTCACCAAGAGCAAGTTCGACAACCTGTATGGCTGCCGCGAGTCGCTGGCCGACGGCCTGAAGCGCGCGATGGACGTGATGCTGGCCGGCAAGGTAGCCGTGGTCTGCGGCTACGGCGATGTCGGCAAGGGCTGCGCCGCGTCGCTGCGTGCCTACGGCGCGCGCGTGATCGTCACCGAGATCGACCCGATCTGCGCCCTGCAGGCGGCGATGGAAGGCTATGAAGTCAACACCATCGAATCGACCCTGGGCCGTGCCGACCTGTACGTCACCACCACCGGCAACCGCGACATCATCCGCATCGAGCACCTGAGCGCGATGAAGGACCAGGCCATTGTCTGCAACATCGGCCACTTCGACAACGAGATCCAGGTCGACGCACTGGTGTCCTTCGCCGGCATCAAGCACGTCAACATCAAGCCGCAGGTCGACAAGTACATCTTCCCGAACGGCAATGCGATCTTCCTGCTGGCCGAAGGCCGCCTGGTGAACCTGGGCTGCGCCACCGGCCACCCGAGCTTCGTGATGTCCAACAGCTTCGCCAACCAGACCCTGGCACAGATCGACCTGTGGGCGAACAAGGACAGCTACGAGAAGAAGGTGTACCTGCTGCCGAAGAAGCTGGACGAAGAAGTGGCTCGCCTGCACCTGGAAAAGATCGGCGTGAAGCTGACCACCCTGAGCCAGGAACAGGCCGACTACATCGGCGTGCCGGTGGAAGGTCCGTTCAAGCCGGACCACTACCGCTACTGATCGTGCGCGGTGCCGGCCAGCGGCCGGCACTACCGGCGCAGGCGGGGTCGGATCCCTTTCCGCAGGAAAGGGCGCTGACCCCGGCAACAGATGCAGACAGAACGGGCGCCTTCGGGCGCCCGTTCTGCGTTGCGTCGCCCCGCAGCAGATCCGCGCGCCCTGTCACAGTGCCCTAAGAAGCCGCTTGCTAGTCTCTATGCCCCCATGGACTGCCGACTGCAGGCCATGCGCCGGGACGCTGACAGCAAAGGACAGGACATGCCGCGCAACAATGACCGAGTGACCCGGGCGATGAAGCCCCTGATGATCCTGTGCTGGGTGGCCCTGCTGGCCGCCTGCAGCCCGTCTGGCAGCGATGCCGGTGCCAGCGCGCCGGCGGCGAACACCGGCCAGGCAAGCACCGACGGCAAGGCAACCAGCACCCCGGCAGCGGCCACGGGCAGCAGCGCTGCCTGCGCCGAGGGGGCATCACAGGTACAGACCCTGATCTGCAACGACCCCGCCCTGTTGCAGCAGGAAGCCGAGCTGGCCAAGGCTGAAGCCTCCGCACGCGACACCCTCGATGCCGCCGGCAAGGACAAGCTGCAGGCCGAGCAGCAGCGCTGGATCCAGCATACGCGCGACCTGTGCGGTGACGCGCACTGCCTGCAACAGGTATTTGCCGATCGCCTCAAGGTGCTCTCGGCCACGCGCGACGGCCTGGTCGACCAGGACGCCTGCGAAGTGCCCGACGGCCAGCAGCAGTGCGTGGACCTGCTGGTGCTGCGCGACCCCAACAGCCAGTTGGCGAACTTCAACACGCTGCTGGGAGAAAACGGCCAGGAAGGCCGCCTGCTGGGCTGTACGGCCGCCACCAACGTGGGCGGTGGCCCCAACGCCGTGCTGGCGGCCAACTGCATCCAGGAAACCACCGCCGGCAAGCGCAACGTGCAGTTGTGCAGCAACCAGATGGTCGGCCAGTTCGCCCTCGAACCGGCATCGGCCGCCTACGGCACCCAGGCCGTCCGCCAGCTGCTCGGCTTTACGCAGCAGCACTGCGCCGGCTGACATCCGCTGGGTGCGCCCGGCGCTTTTTCCCACATTGAAGGACGATGACCATGGCAAAGGATTCCACCCTTACCCGCGAACAGCTGTCCACGCTGTTCCTCAACACGGAGCTGGGCGGCAACACCCGCCACCTGGACCACTTCTCATACGCGCAGAAAGGCGCAAGCACCTACTCGTTTGGACTGGTGCAGTTCGATGTCGGCGGCAATCCACAGGCCAGGCGTTTCCTGCGCGACAACGGCTTCACCGCCGCTGACATCGAACTGCTGTCCCAGCAGGGCGGATTGAGCACCCGGCAGCTGGCGGCGCTTGACGCCAAGTTGCAGGCCATTCCGCAGGCGAAGATGGACCAGCTCACCAACGACAAGCTGGACAGCGCCATCGAGCGCGTCGATGAAGCCATCGCCAAGGTGCGTGCCACCAACCCGGCCGCCGCCGATGCCATCGCGGCCAACCCCGAACTGCAGCTGGCCATGGCCGACTATGACAACCAGTTCGGCGGCATGGGCCCGCAGTTCATCAGCTATCTGGCCGGCAACGCGGAAAAGCTGCAGGGCGGTACGGTCCAGGCCGGCAATCCACCGACCCGCGGCGACGTGCAGAACTTCGTCGATGCCACCAAGTACGGCATCCAGTCGCCGGCCGCGGTGACCAGCCGCGATGAGCGCTTCGACCGGGCCATGACCCAGCTGGGCATCACCCCCACCCATGCCCCCTCGCACGGGTCGCCCGGCGCGCCCGGCGGCAACGGCGTACTGGTCAGCGGCGCCAGGGGCGATGAGGTAAAGGCGATGCAGCAGAAGCTGGCCGACCTGGGCTATCTGGGCAAGGACGGCAAGCCACTGGTAGCCGATGGCGATTTCGGGCCCGGCACCCTGGAAGCGGTCAAGCAGTTCCAGCGTGAGCACCAGCTCACCGTCGATGGCAAGGTCGGTGCCACCACCCTGGGTGCGCTCGACAAGGCCATCGCGCAACAGCAACAGCAGGCCGCCGAACCGACCATGGCCACCCCCGGCCACGCCGACAACCCGCGTTACCAGCAGGTCGTGGAAAAGCTGGAAACGCTGGAAGAACAACGCCGCCAGGGTGGCCTGGCGCCACTGTTCAATGACCGCAGCCAGCTCGAGAACGCCGCAGGCCTGGTGGCTTACGAGTCCAAGCTGGCCGGCATGAGCCAGGTCGATACCGTGCTGGCGCGGCCGGACAACCAGGGCGTGTTCGCCGTGCAGGGCCAGCTTGGCGATCCCGCCATGCACCGCACTTACGTCGATCTGTCGCAGGCGGCGAACCACACGCTGCAGGACAGCACGCGGCATAGCCAGGCGCTGGACAACGAACTGTCGCAGCGACAGACCCAGGAACAGATTCAGACGCAGCAGTCGATGTCGCGCTGACGCGGGATGCCGACGATCACAGCCGGGACGGGCGCCTTCGGGGGCCCGTCCTGCGTTGATGCGCGAGTTTCGGTCAAGGCAATATCCCTACCTCGCGCTAGGATGCGCCCATGACCCCGGCCATCAACCTGCTCAAGCGCGAGAAGATCGCCCACACCGTGCGCAGCTACGTGCACGACGCCCACGCCGAATCGTATGGCGGCGAAGCCGTCGACAAGCTCGGCCTCGACCCGGCCCAGGTGTTCAAGACCCTGCTGGCCAGCACGGAAGCACACGAACTGCTGGTGGCGATCGTGCCGGTCGCCGGCCAGCTCGACCTGAAGGCGCTGGCCGAAGCCGCCGGCTGCAAGAAGTGCGAGATGGCCGCCGCCGATGCCGCACAGCGCGCCACCGGCTACCTGGTCGGTGGCATCAGCCCGCTGGGGCAGAAAAAGCGCCTGCGCACGTTCCTGGACACCAGTGCCGAAGCGCTGCCCGCGCTGCATGTCAGCGCCGGGCGCCGTGGCCTCGAGGTAGAACTGGCACCGGCCGATCTTCTGCGCCTCACCGCCGGCCACTACGCTGCCATCGGCAAGTCACGCTGATGCGCTGGCCGTGGTCTGCAGCGCCGGTACCCCGGCTCGACGATGCACAGGCCGACGTGCTGCTGCAGGACCTGCTGTCGCGCGATGCCACGCGCATCACCGATGCCGCACGCACGGTGGCACGGCTGTTCAGCACCGCGTCGTTGGACGCGTTGGTCGCACATGTGGATACGATCGAACGCAACTGCGAGGGCATCGCCCTTGGCGGCATGCTGATCAGCAACCAGGCGCACCTGAAGGCGGCCCTGCAACGGCTGCGCTACTGGCGGGCGCGTGAGGGGTGCCTGTGCGCACTCTACCCTTCTTATGTGTTCTTCAACCCTGCACCGCTGCTGGAACAGGGCCACGTGCTGCTGCTCGGACGAGGCGAGGCCGAGGATGGCTGGGGTGAGTGCTACCGGGTGACGTGCACGTCCTGCACGCAGCCGTGGAGCGCCACCGAGCGCGAATACCACTACCCGTGGTGGGAGTGGAAGCGCCTCTGACAGTGATGCAGCCACGCACGGCGTGGCTCCGCTGCGGTACGTCCAGATCCATGCCATGCATGGATGACGCTCACTCCACGAATTCATACCGCATCGGCATGCGCACGAGGGTCAACGCCGGCACCGTACCCTTCGCATCGGCGCGGCTGAAACGCCAGCCCTGCAGCTCCTCCGCTGCAGCGTCATCCAGCAACGCATGACCGCTGGAGGTCTCCACGATCACGGCCGCAACGCGCCCCCGCGCATCGACCAACGCCTTCAGCATGCTGCGGCCGGACAGCCCCTGCCGCATGGCCTCCACCGGATAGCGCGGCGACACGCCGTGTGGAGGCAGCCAGGGAATACCTTCACCCGCGAACAGATCCCGTTTGCTGCGTGCCGTGCAGGGCGTCGGCAGGCGCAGCTGCAGGGATACCTGCACCTCATTCACGGTCACGTGCGCCGGCGCGGCACAGGCATGCTGCACCAGCGCCTCCAGCATTCGTTGCTGCCGACGCAGCGCGTTGCCATTGGCCGCCGCCACTTCAATCACGCAGCGGCCGTCCTGCGGCTGCATCGACAGCGCGGTCACGCCCGCATCGCGCAGCCCGGGAAGGCGTGCCATGGGTTCGCAGGCCATCCCGGCAGAGGGCTTCGCGGCCAGTACCGGAGTGGCGGGCAGCGTGCCCGCCAGCAACATCAGGATCATCCTTGCCCAGACCGCCATGCCCTGCCCTCCTTGGGTTTGCCTGGCCCGATCATAGCGCGCGCCTGGGGTCGGATCCCCTCCTCAGGGAAAGGCTTCGACCGGGGGCTCGAATGATCGGGTCAGAGCCCTGCGATGCGGGGATCCGACCCCGGCCGCCAGTTGGCGTTGTTCTCCCAGAACTCCACCGAGCGCCGGTAGGCCTCCTTGTCCAATGGCACGCCGGAACCGCCCTCCTCCACGCCCAGCGCATTGCGCATCATGGTGATCGGCGCCATCGGCACTTCTTCCGGTTCGGCGGTATAGATGCAGCCGACGATGCCCCAATCGGCTTCGATCGGTGAGCCTTCCCTGGCCAGCTGCTCGGCGTTGTACAGGATCACCACCAGGTAGTTCGCGCGCGGCGACTCCACGCCCTCGAACCAGCGCACCAGTACCGGCAGTTCCTCGCGGTTGCGCGCTTCGTAGCCGCTGCGCAGCTGGTGGCGGTTGGCCTCGGTGACCGGCACCGTCAGGCAGCGCGTGCTGGTCCAGTTCTCGTAGACGAACAACTTGCAGAACGGGGCGTAGCCGTCGAGCACCTTCAGCGGCGCGTGCGCATTGAGGTGTGCCTCGAACTGCTCGGCAGTGCAGTCCTGGATGGTATTGCCGCGTGGCACGCGCGGGAACAGGCGGGGACGGGCGAAATCGGTGAGGACGATGGACATGGCGCGGCGTGATCTGGGAATCCGCTGCACAGGGTAACCGCTGGCAGCACCTACAACGCCATCCGCTCGCGCAGCTCGCGTGCCTGCCGCCGCGATACCTCCACCTCGCTGCCATCATCCAGCGTCAGGTCATAGCCGTCGCCGATGCTGGGCGACACCCCACGGATACGGCGCAGGTTGACCAGTGTGTTGCGGTTGGCGCGGAAGAAAAGATCCGGCGGCAGGCGTGCTTCCAGCGCGCTCAGGCTGCGGGTCAGCAGTGCGTTCTGGTCGCGGAACCACAGCCGCGTGTAGTTGCCATCCACCACCAGCCGACGGATCTCGGAGACTGCCACGAACCAGCAGCGTTCACCCTCGCGCACGAACACCTGGTCGTGCGCGCCCAGCGTGCCGCGCGATTCCGGCACGTCGGCCGCAACCGCCTCGCACTGCCGCGCCCGCTCGAGCGCTTCCAGCAGCCGCGGTGCCTCCACCGGCTTCACCAGGTAGTCCAGCGCGTTGGCCTGGAACGCACGCACCGCATAGGTGTCGTAGGCGGTGACGAAGACCACGGCCGGCACCGTGTCCAGGCCGTCCAGCACGTCGAAACCACTGCCGGAGGGCATCTGCACATCCAGCAGCACCAGGTCCGGTGCCAGCGTGGTGATCGCCTCGCGTGCGGCGGGCACGTCGTCGGCCTCGCCCACGCACTGCACCCACGGCAGCGCCGACAGCAGCGTGCGCAGCTCCTGCCGGGCCAGCCGTGCGTCATCGACGATCAACACGCGCAGCATGCCAGTCATTGCGGAATCTCCAGCAGGGCCTGCATGCGGTCACCGGCCGGTTGCAGCACGAATCGGCCACGCATGCCCAGCTGCGCACGCAGGTAGGCCAGGCCGACGCCATGGCCATGGGTGGGTTCGCTGCCGGTTGGAAGTGGATTGTCCACCTGCAACCGCAGCACGTCATTGTCCAGCGTGGCGCGGATCTGCACCTCGCCGCCGCCGGGTCGGCTGGCGATACCGTGCTTGATCGCGTTCTCCACCAGCAACTGCAACGCCATCGCCGGCAGCTGCGCCTGCGTGGCATCGGCATCGATCTGCTGCCGCACCTGCAGGCGCTGTTCGAAATGGACCGCCTCGATGGCCAGGTAATCATCGACCACCGCCAGTTCCTCGGCCAGCGTGACCTGCTCGCTGCGGTTGTGGGCGAGCGCCTGGCGCAGCGTGCGCGACAGGCGGGTGACCATGTCACGGGCCCGTTCCGGGTCTTCCAGGATCAGCGCACGCAGGTTGTTCAGCGCATTGAACATGAAGTGCGGATTGAGCCGCGCACGCAGTGCGTCACGTTCCAGCGCACTGCGTTCGGCTTCGGCGCGCAGGCGTGCCAGCTCGCTGTAGCGTGCCCGCCGCAGGCCGTGCAGGCCCGCCCACAAACCGGTCCACACCAGCAGGAACAACGCGGTGTTCATCCAGTACAGCAGCACCGAAGACCACTGGTAATCCGCATGGCCGCCAGGCAGCTGCACCCAACCCAGCGCCAGCGCCGGCAGCAGCAGCGCCGCCGTTACCGCCTGTGCGACGCTGGCCCCGAGCACCACGCCGGCAGCCAGTTTCAGCACCAGGCTGCCCAGGCTGCCCTCCCACCAGCGCTGGCGCAGTGCAACCGAACGCAATGCGCCGCTGCACAGCCAGAGTGAGACCGCCACGCTGACGGTGATCAGCACGATGCCACTGAACACGATGCCGCCACCGATCCGCATGCCGACCCACAGCCCGTACAGCGCATAGCCGGCCCATGCCAGTGCATTGAGCGTCCAGAAACGGCGGGAAGGCGTGGTGGCGTCCATGCGGGCTCTCGGCGGTGGCAGGAGGGCGGACAAGGGTCAGGGATGCGCGGCAAGGAAACGCTGCACCTGTTCCTGCAACCAGCGCGGATCATCCCACATCAGGAAGTGGAAACCCTGCGCGCTCATCGCGATCTGCACGCCCTGCAGGTTCGCGTACTGGGCCTGGAACACCGCACGCGTGCCGTCCTCGGTGCCGCCCATCGGCTGGTAGCCGGCCCAGCTGCCGAGCACCAGCGTCGGCGCGGTGATCGAAGCGATGCTGTCGCGCAGGTCGGTGGTCATCACCGCATGCATCGCATCGGCCGTGGTCTGGCGGTCGCTGGCTTCGCCCCAGCGGCCCAGTTCGGCCTGGCGCCGCGGATCGCGGGTCATGCCCGGCAGGCCCGCCTTCAACTGCGCCTGCCATTGCGCGGCATCGGCGGCCAGCATGCCCTTGCGCAGCTGGTCGGCCATCGGCCGCACGCTGTCAGCGGTGGCACTCGGGTCGCGCGCCGCCGGCAGGAACGGCAGGGCATCGACCACCACCAGTGCGCTGATCGCCTTCGGCTCGGCCTGCGCCATCTGCAGGCCCAGCACGCCACCGAGGCTGTGGCCGACCACCACCACCGGCCCCAGGTGCTGGTCATGCAGGTAGGCCAGCAGCTGCCCGCGCATCGCCGGCAGGAAGCCGGCCGGGCGCGGGTCGGCCGCTGCCGCGCCAGCAAAGCCCGGCAACTGCACCAGGTGGCACTGCACGTCCTTCAGGGCCAGGCAGGTCTCGCGCCAGGCCTCGGCGCTGCTGTTGAGGCCGGGGATCATCAGCAGCGGTCGCCCCATGCCGACCACCTCGACCTGTACCTTGCCAGCGGTCGAGCCGGTGGCGGCATGCGCGGAACCGGAGCCGAGCACGGCCATCGCCATGCCGATCATCGCCAGCCGGGCCAGGGCCTTCATCGCGTACCAGAGTGCCAGGAAGATCTTCATCGTGTGCTCCTTCATCAGGTGGGGGGTGCCGGGATGGGAGCAGCGTGCGCCCGGCTACGGCAGCCAGGTTGCGATTCCGGAGCAACGGCCGCAGACCCGGGCAAACGGTCGCCGGCGGCGGACGGTGCCAGTCCATGCAGCCAACTAACATCCATCTTGATGAAGCGATATACTGACCCGCACCCGCCGCTGCCGCCCGTGCCATGACCGCCATCAGCTTCGAGTTCTATCCGCCCAAGACCGACGAACAGCGCAGCCAGCTGGACCGCGCCGCGGCCAGGCTGAAGGACTACGACCCCGAGTACGTGTCCTGTACCTTCGGCGCCGGTGGCTCGACCCTGAGCTATACCTCCGAGACGGTGCGCCACCTCAACCAGCACCACGGCTTCGAGGCAGCACCGCACCTGTCCTGTGTCGGCGGCACCCGCCAGGAAATCCGCGAACTGCTCAAGCTGTACCGCGCCATCGGCTGCCATCGCCTGGTCGCGCTGCGCGGCGACCTGCCCTCCGGCATGGGCTTCCCCGGTGACATGCGCTACGCCGCCGAGCTGATCGACTTCATCCGCGCCGAACATGGCACCGCCTTCCGCATCGAAGTCGGTGCCTATCCGGAGACCCATCCACAGGCCTCCGATGCACTGGCCGACCTGAAGCACTTCAAGGCCAAGATCGATGCCGGCGCCGACGCGGCGATCACCCAGTATTTCTACAACCCGGATGCGTACTTCCACTTCGTCGATGCCGTGCGCCGGCTCGGCGTGCAGGTGCCGATCACGCCCGGCATCATGCCGATCGCCAACTTCAGCCAGCTGCGCCGCTTCTCCGAGCAATGCGGTGCGGAGATCCCGCGCTGGATCAGCCGCAAGATGCAGGCCTATGGCGATGACGCCGAATCGGTGCGGGCGTTCGGTACCGAAGTGGTGGCCAAACTGTGCCAGCGCCTGATCGAGGGCGGCGCGCCGGGCCTGCACTTCTACACCTTGAACCTGGCCAAGCCGACCACGTCGGTGTTGAAGCTGCTGCACGGCTGAAAGCACGCCATGCCACCGCGATCGGCGCTACCCTGCGCCGATGAACCGGTTTTCCTTCCTGCTGTTGCTGCTGTCGTTGTGTTCGGTATCGAGCATTGTCCATGCGCAGTCCCCGCGCTTGAACCGCTGCACCGATGCGCAGGGGCAGAGCGTGTATACCGACCGCCCCTGCGACAGCGTTGGCGCCCGGTCGCGATTGCCACCGCCCGCGCCCACCGGCAGCACCCTGCCACGCGACACCCTGGGTGCGCGCTGCCCACGACGCCTGAGCGAGCTGGTGGAGGCACTGCGCACCGGCATCGTCAGCAACGATGTGAACCGGCTGTCCTCGCTGTACCTGTGGGGTGCGGTCTCCGATGCCGGCGCGCAGCGCATCCTCGGCCAGTTGGAATCCTTGGCACGGCGGCCACTGGTGGACGTGGTGCCGGTGTATCCGCCACAGGGGCTGGCGTCCTCGCAGGAAGAGGGTCAGAGCCCTGCGGCGCAGGAATCCGCCCCTGAGCCGCCAGCGCCACGGCATCCGGTCGGCCTGCGCCTGGAGCAGACGCTGCCCGGCAGCGCGTCGCGAGCGTCCACGGTGCTGGGATTGCGGCGGCAATACGGATGCTTCTGGATCACGTTGTGATCGGGAGGGGTCGGATCCCTTCCCAGCGGAAAGGGCTTCGACCCCGGATTGCCGCGATGGGGTCAGAGCCCTGCTGCGCAGGGATCTGACCCTGCATGCCGGCTCACGCCGGCCACAGCCCACGAATCGCAGCGATGCCCTGCCCGCCATGCCGACGCGCTTCGGCGATATGGCCGGCGGCCATGCCGCCCAACGCGTAGATCGGCAGCGATACCTGCGCGCGCAGCGCAGCGAAGGCCTCCCAGCCCAGCGGCACCGCCCCGGGATGGCTGGCCGTGGCCTGCACCGGGCCGAGCACCGCGAAGTCGCAGCCCAACTGCTGCGCCGCCTGCAGCTGCTCCAGGTCGTGGCAGGACGCGGCGACCAGCTGTCCTTCCGGCAAGGGCCGCTCCTGCAGGGCCAGCAACTGCTCGCTGCCCAGGTGCACGCCCACGCCCAGTGTGCGGGCCAACGCGACATCGCGGTTGAGCAGCCACTGCACGCCGCGACGATGCGCGCGCACGGCCTGTTCGATCATCGCCTGCCGTTGCGGATGCTCCGGCGGCAGGCGCAGCTGGATGCGCTGCTGGCCCGCCGCCACTGCCTGCTGCAGCCGTTCATGCCAGTGCTGCACGCCGCCGGCATCTTCGGCCGGCGCCGGCGTGATCAGGTAGCGATCCGGTTGGCGCAGTGCGGCCACCACCGGCAGGTCGGCCGGCGGCATGGAATAGCGGCCCAGCTTGTCCTGCGCCACCCAGGTGATCGCCTGGCCCTCGCGCCCGCGCGGTGTGCCCTTCCAGCTGCGCACGTGGCGCACTTCCAGGGTCAGGTGCTTGTCCGGATAGCGCTGCGGCACATCCATCAGCCAGAGCCCGACATCGGCCTCGATGCCCAGCTCTTCGCGCAGTTCACGCACCAGCGCCTGTTCGGAGGTCTCGCCGGATTCGCGCTTGCCGCCGGGGAACTCCCACAGGCCAGCCATGTCGCGGTTCTCGGTACGGCGGTTGAGCAGCACGCGGCCACGGGCGTCGGTGATGACGGCGGCCACGACATGGATCGATCGGGTGGGAGAAACCATGGGGCCAGCATGCCCAGAACAGGGCGGCCAGCGCAATCACGAATCCGCGCCGGATCGCCCGCGCCAAAGCAGAAGGCCCCGCTTGCGCGGGGCCTTCCGGGGTCAGCTCAGCTGGCCGTGGCAGTGCTTGTACTTCTTGCCACTGCCGCACGGGCACGGATCATTGCGGCCGATCTTCGGCTCGTCGCGCTGCAGCGTGGCCACGCCCTGCTGGGCGGCTTCGACCTGCGCGGCTTCCTCGTCGGCGCTGTAACCGCCGGCATCCTGGTGCTGGAACTGCGACTGGCTCAGGCGCGCCTGCGCCTGCTGGCGCTCGGCCGCTTCCAGCGCCTGCACTTCCTCGTCGCTGCGGATGCGCACGCGGGCCAGCAGGGTCACCACTTCGCGCTTGACGTTCTCCAGCATGTCCGAGAACAGCTCGAAGGCTTCCTTCTTGTATTCCTGCTTCGGCTGCTTCTGCGCGTAACCACGCAGGTAGATGCCCTGGCGCAGGTAATCCATGCGCGCCAGGTGCTCCTTCCAGCTCTGGTCCAGCACGGTCAGCATCACGTGCTTCTCCAGCGCGCGCATGGTTTCTTCGCCCAGGCCGGCTTCCTTCTCGGCGAAGTGCTGGTTGACGCGCTCCTGGACCTTGGTGGCGATGGCCTCGGCGTCCAGCTCTTCGTGTTCCTTGACCAGGTCGGTCAGCGACATCTGCAGGCCGAAGTCCGACTCCAGGGTAGCTTCCAGGCCGCGCAGGTCCCACTGCTCGTCGATCGAGTTCGGCGGCACGAAGCGCGCCACGATGTCGAAGATCACGTCGTCGCGGATGCCATCGACATTCGCCTTCACCGACTCGGCATCCAGCAGCTCGTCGCGCTGGGCGTAGATCACCTTGCGCTGGTCGTTGTTGACGTCGTCGAAGTCCAGCAGGTTCTTGCGGATGTCGAAGTTGTGGGCCTCGACCTTGCGCTGCGCCTTTTCGATCTGGCGGCTGACCAGGCGGTCCTCGATGACGTCGTCTTCCTTCATGCCCATCATGCGCATGGCCTTCTGCACCCAGTCGGAGGCGAAGATGCGCATCAGGTTGTCTTCCAGCGACAGGTAGAAGCGGGACGAACCCGGGTCACCCTGGCGGCCCGAACGGCCGCGCAGCTGGTTGTCGATACGACGCGATTCGTGGCGCTCGGTGCCGACGATGTGCAGGCCGCCGGCCGCCTTCACTGCCTCGTGGCGCTTCTGCCATTCGGCCTTGACCGCCGCCTTCTGCTCGTCGGTCGCGTCCTCGCCCAGGGCGTGGATCTCGGCTTCCAGCGAACCGCCCAGCACGATGTCGGTACCGCGGCCGGCCATGTTGGTGGCGATGGTCACTGCGCCCGGGCGGCCAGCGTTGGCGACGATGGTCGCTTCGCGGTCATGCTGCTTGGCGTTGAGCACTTCGTGCTTCACGCCGGCCTTGCTCAGGTGCTCGGACAGCATTTCCGAGGTTTCGATCGAGGTGGTACCCACCAGCACCGGCTGGCCGCGCTTGGCGCACTCTTCGATGTCGGCCAGCACCGCATTGAACTTGCCCTTGCGGTTGAGGAACACCTGGTCCGGACTGTCCTTGCGGATGGTCGGGCGGTTGGTCGGGATCACCACCACTTCCAGGCCGTAGATGCTCTGGAATTCGAACGCTTCGGTATCGGCCGTACCGGTCATGCCGGACAGCTTCTTGTACATGCGGAACAGGTTCTGGAAGGTGATGCTCGCCAGCGTCTGGTTCTCGCGCTGGACCGGCACGCCTTCCTTCGCTTCCACCGCCTGGTGCAGGCCGTCGGACCAGCGGCGGCCGGCCAGGGTACGGCCGGTGAACTCATCGACGATGACCACTTCGCCGTCGCGCACGATGTAGTCCACGTCACGCTGGTAGATCGCGTGCGCGCGCAGGGCGGCATTGAGGTGGTGGACCACGGTCAGGTTCTGCGCCGCGTACAGGCCTTCGGTCTCGCCGTCGAGGATGCCGGCTTCAACCAGCAGCTGCTCGGCGTGCTCCATGCCCGCTTCGGACAGGTGCACCTGCTTGCCCTTCTCGTCGACCCAGAAATCGCCTTCGCCGTCTTCCGCTTCCTGCTTGACCAGGTGCGGCACGACGCGGTTGACGCGGATGTACAGCTCCGGGGAATCATCGGCCGGACCGGAGATGATCAGCGGGGTACGCGCTTCGTCGATCAGGATGGAGTCGACTTCGTCGACGATGGCGTAGTGCAGGCCGCGCTGGTAACGGTCGGCCTTGGACAGCGCCATGTTGTCGCGCAGGTAGTCGAAGCCGAATTCGTTGTTGGTGCCGTAGGTGATGTCGGCCGCGTAGGCTTCGCGCTTGTCGCTGTGCGGCATGCCCGGGTACACCACGCCCACGCTCAGGCCCAGCCAGTTGTACAGCTTGCCCATCTGCGCGGCGTCGCGGCGGGCCAGGTAGTCGTTCACGGTGACCACGTGCACGCCCTTGCCTTCCAGCGCGTTGAGGTACACCGGCAGGGTCGCCACCAGGGTCTTGCCTTCACCGGTGCGCATTTCTGCGATCTTGCCCAGGTGAAGCACCATGCCGCCGATCAGCTGCACGTCGTAGTGGCGCATGCCCAGCACGCGGCGGCCGGCTTCGCGGCAGACCGCGAACGCTTCCGGCAGCACCTTGTCCAGGGCTTCACCGCCGGCGATGCGCTGCTTGAACTCCGGCGTCTTGGCCTGAAGCTGCTCGTCGGAAAGCTTCTCGATCTCCGGCTCCAGCGCATTGATCTTGGCGACGATGCGGTTGAGCTGGCGCAGCTGTCGTTCGTTACGACTGCCAAATACGCGGGTAAGCAGGCTGTTGATCATTGAAGGAACCGGGTTGGATGGACACGACGCCCGGCCTCCCCCTTGGGATCCGTCCGCCGCAAACGAAACAGGGCGCCTGGCGCCCTGTCGATGGCAACACCCATTGTAGCTTGGGACGGGCGGCTGAGGTTTCAAGCGCCAATTCGGTCGCAATCGCCCCGGATTCGGCAAAGAAGCACGGATGCGGGGTCGGACCCCTTTCGCCATGGCGAAAGGGCTCTGACCCCAGCCCTCAACCGAATCGGGTCAGAGCCCTTCCGCGGCGCGGAAGGAATCCGACCCGGGCATCAGCCGCGGCTGACGCGGCCGACCGGCGTGTTGCCGCCGTCGCCGAGGAACTTGCGCGGGTTGACCACGTTGCCGTTCTCCCACACCTCGAAGTGCACGTGGGCACCGGTCGAACGGCCGGTGGAACCGGCCTTGGCCACTTCCTGGCCGGCGCGGACCAGGTCACCGGCCTTCACCATCAGGCGCGAATTGTGCGCGTAGCGGGTGACATAGCCGTTACCGTGGTCGACATCGACGACGTTGCCATAGCCGCCCTTCACACCGGCGAAGCTGACCACGCCTTCGGCCACGGCCATCACCGGGTCACCGACCTTGGCGTGGAAGTCCATGCCCTTGTGGGTGGCGGCGCCGCGGCCGAACGGGTCGGCACGGGTGCCGAAGCCGGAGGTCACGTAGCTGTTGCGGATCGGCATGCGCGACGGCACGGCGTTCTGCTGCAGCTGGTGGTCGAACATCAGCGATTCCATCACCGACAACTGGCGGCCTGAAGCAGCGAAGCGCTGCTCCAGCACCTGTAAGTCGGCGTTGACGTCCTTGACCGGGATGTCGCTGGTCGGGCCGCCGGCGTCGCCATCACCGAGGCCGGGGGTCTCGTTGAAGTCGAATTCGCCATCTTCCAACTTGCCCATCTGGGTCAGCCGTTCGCCGAGGGCGTTCAGGCGGGTGGCCTGCGCCTGCAGCTCGCCGAGGCGGGCGGCCAGCGCGTTGACCTGGGTCTGCGCATCGCGCTTGACCTTGGCCAGCTCCGCATCCTGGCGCTCGACCTTGGCCTGCAGGCGCGAATCATTCAGCGCACTGGCGCCAATGCCGCCGGCAAGGCCGATAATGCAGCCTACCCCGAGCACGCTGCCCAGCAGGGCGCGGGGGCGGTCCTCGAAGTAGAACCGCAAACGCGTGATCGGCGACGCCTTGGCCTGTCCTTCACGCGTTTTGATTACGATCTTTTTGAATGCCATCAGTGAGTTTTCATGTCTGAGCCGAAATCCAGCGTTCGCCCCGCGTCAGTGCCGAAACCGGCGCTGGATGCGGTAATGGCGGACAAAAGCGGGAACCCGCTGCGTCGGGCCTTGTGGCTCGACGCGCTGGACCGGCAGTTGCGCCCCCAGTTGCCGCCACCTCTGCGCAGCCGCTGCCGGCTGGCCAATGTGGACGGGGAACACCTCGTTTTTCTCGTCGAGTCCCCGGTCTGGCATGCCAAGTTGCGGCTTGCCGAAGCCCAGTTGCTCGACGCGGCCCGTTCCATCGGGCTGAAGGCCACCAGGGTGACCATCAAGACTGCGTCCACCACTCCCTCACGCTCCCCAGCGATCGACAACCGGAATGGCCCCCACGCAGTTTCAGCCGCCACGCACAAAGGGCTACGCGACGCCTTGGCTTGCCTGCAGGACGTTCCCTCGAAGCCGAAGAAGCGATCCTGATGGCAACGGAGCATCCGGCTCCGCTCCCCGTCGCGCGTGTCACCACGGCGTGAAACATTTCGGGGGCCGGGTCGCATCCTAGCGGCCATCCGGAGGCCTGTCGTTAGATTGAAGTTAAAACTTCGTTAAATTCAGGCTTCCGATCCAACAGGTTCACAAAACCGTGACCTTGAACCGGCCTTGACGCCTTTCAAGCACGCTGAATGCGTCGCAAGCGCCGGAAACAACGACGCCGCCCTGGAAGGCGGCGTTTTTATCTTGAAATTCAACGATCTACGGAATCAGGCGTAGGCCGGGGTGGCATATTCCACCGGATCCGGGGTGGTCGGCGAGTCGAAGCTGACCCATTCCCAGGCGCTGGCGTCGGCCATCAGGGCCCGCACCAGCTTGTTGTTGAGCGCGTGGCCGGACTTGAAGCCCTCGTAGGCGCCCAGCACCTGGCCACCGGCCAGGTAGAGGTCGCCAATGGCGTCAAGGATCTTGTGGCGCACGAACTCGTCGGCGTAGCGCAGGCCGTCTTCGTTGAGCACGCGGAACTCGTCCAGCACGATGGCGTTGTCCATCGAACCGCCCAGGCCCAGGTTGCGCTCGCGCATGTATTCCAGGTCGCGCATGAAACCGAAGGTGCGCGCGCGGGAGATTTCCTTGGTGTAGGCCAGCGTCGAGAACTCGATTTCCTGCCGCGACTGCTTGGCCGGGATCATCGGGTGGTCGAACTGGATGGTGAAGCCCAGCTTGTAGCCCTCGTACGGGGTGAAACGGGCCACCTTGTCGCCCTCGGTCACCTCCACGGTCTTGAGCACGCGGATGAAGCGCTTGGGCGCATCCTGTTCGATGATGCCCGCCGACTGCAGCAGGAACACGAACGGGCCGGCCGAACCGTCCATGATCGGCAGCTCGGCCGAGGACAGTTCGACGATGATGTTGTCCACACCCAGGCCGGCCAGCGCCGACATCAGGTGTTCGACGGTCTGGATCTTTGCGTCGTTGCAGGTCAGGCCGGTGCACAGGGTCACTTCGGTGACCAGTTCGGCCTTGGCCGGCACCTCCACGACCGGGTCCAGGTCCACGCGGCGGAACACGATGCCATGGTTGACCGGTGCCGGGCGCAGGGTCATGTAGACCTTGTCACCACTGTGCAGGCCAACGCCGGTGGCGCGGATCGTGTTCTTGAGGGTGCGTTGCTGGATCATGGGGGATGGACCGGAAGTGACACATTAGATTAACACGCGCACTCCCCTACCCCGGCTGAAACGCCAGTTGCAGCCACCGGCAGGATCCACCGGCACGCCGCTGGAAAGCGCGTGAAGCAGGGCGGCCGGGCCCATCCTGGCCCGGCGCCCGCGTTTTCAGGACATGGTGGCGCAACCCGGGGAGGACAACCCCGGGCCGCCCCGCTTAGTCCGCCTGGCGGCGCAGGAACGCCGGGATGTCCAGGTAATCGTTCGGCAGTTCCGCCGCCGCCGGGGCCGAAGCGGCCGGGGCCGAAGGGGCGGAGGCCGCTGCGGTATCGCTGCTGGCGCGACGCAGGCCCAGGCCCATGCCACCCACCGCCTTGGAGACGGCATCGCCGCCGTTGTCGAACTCGCCGAACTCCGGCTGGCCGGTGGTGGCGTTGCGGACCAGCTTGATCGGCGCACGCTCGCCCGGACGCTGGGTCTTGCTGGCCGAGACGCGGTTCAGGCCGGTGGCCACCACGGTCACGCGCACTTCGTCCTGCATGTCCGGATCGAGCACGGTGCCGACCACCACGGTGGCATCTTCGGAAGCGAAGCCATCGATGGTGCGGCCGATCTCGTCGAACTCGGCCATGGTGAAATCGGCGCCGGCGGTGATGTTGACCAGGATGCCGTTGGCACCAGCCAGGTTCACATCGTCCAGCAGCGGGTTCTGGATCGCCGATTCGGCAGCGGCCTGGGCGCGGTCATCGCCACGGGCGGTGCCGGTACCCATCATCGCCAGGCCCATTTCGGACATGACGGTGCGCACGTCGGCGAAGTCGACGTTGATCAGGCCCGGACGCACGATCAGGTCGGCGATGCCCTGCACGGCGCCCTGCAGCACGTCGTTGGCAGCGCGGAAGGCCTGGATCATGGTCGCGTTGCGACCCAGCACGGTGATCAGCTTCTCGTTCGGGATGGTGATCAGCGAGTCGCAGTGCTGGCTCAGTTCCTCGATGCCCTTCAGCGCCACCTGCATGCGGCGACGGCCTTCGAACGGGAACGGCTTGGTGACCACGGCCACGGTCAGGATGCCCATTTCCTTGGCCAGCTGTGCCACCACCGGCGCAGCGCCGGTACCGGTGCCGCCGCCCATGCCGGCGGTGATGAACACCATGTCGGCGCCCTGCAGCGCGTCCATGATGCGCTCACGGTCTTCCAGCGCGGCCTGGCGGCCGACTTCCGGGTTCGCGCCTGCGCCCAGGCCCTTGGTCACGTTGGTACCCAGCTGCAGCTGCAGCTTGGCACCACAATTCTTGATGGCCTGCGAGTCGGTGTTGGCAGTGATGAATTCCACGCCATCCACTGCCGAGTTGACCATGTGCGCCACGGCATTGCCGCCGCCGCCGCCCACGCCAACCACCTTGATCACCGCATTGGGTGCCATCTTTTCGATCAGTTCAAAATGCGCCATGTCCGTGTCCTCGTTGTATCCGCTTTGGCTGGCATGGGCATTCGGGCGTCCTGCCGTCCTGCTGCATGCCGACGTTGCGGCTGTGTGGGTTGTGTGTAGCCGGTATTGCGTTGTGATGCGGGTACTGCGGGTGTTGCGCCCGGGCGAGGCCCGGGTTTTCGGGTTCCGCGTCAGAACTCGCCGCGGAACCAGGTCTTGAGTTTCTTGAACATGCTTCCGGCGCGCCCGGTGGGCAGCGACGGCCGCCGCGGGTGCTCGATCTGGCTTCCCATCAGCAGCAGGCCCACGCCGGTGGCGTGCACCGGGTTGCCGACCACTTCGCCCAGGCCGGTGACGTGCTGCGGGATACCCACGCGCACCGGCATCTGCAGCATTTCCTCGGCCAGTTCGACCACGCCTTCCATCTTCGACGCGCCACCGGTCAGCACCATGCCGGCGCGCACCAGTTCCTCGAAGCCGGAGCGGCGCAGTTCGGCCTGCACCATCTCGAAGATTTCCTCGTAACGGCCCTGCACGGCCTGCGCCAGCGAATGGCGCGGCATGCGGCGCGGCGGGCGGTCGCCCACCGACGGCACCTGGATGCTCTCCTCGGCCGTGGCCAGCTGGGCCAGGGCGCAGGCATAGCGCACCTTGATCTGCTCGGCTTCCGGGGTCGGCGTGCGCAGCATGTGCGCGATGTCGTTGGTCACGTGGTCGCCGGCGATCGGCAGCGAGGCGGTGTGGCAGATCGCACCCTGCACGAACACCGCGATGTCGGTGGTGCCGGCGCCCATGTCGACCAGCACCACGCCCAGCTCGCGCTCGTCGGCGGTCAGCACCGCCACGCTGGAGGCCAGCGAGGACAGCACCAGGTCGTCCACCTGCAGGCCGCAGCGCTGCACGCACTTGCTGATGTTGGCCGCCGCCGACTGCGCGCACACCACCAGGTGCGCATGCACTTCCAGGCGCACGCCGGTCATGCCGACCGGGTTGCGGATGCCTTCCTGCGAATCGTCCAGCACGTACTCGCGCGGGATCGCGTGGAGGATCTTCTGGTCGGCCGGGATCGCCACCGCCTTGGCCGCGTCGAGCACGCGATCCAGGTCGCCCCAGGTCACTTCACCGTCGCGGATCGGCACGATGCCCGGCGAGTTCTTGCACTGCACGTGGTTGCCGGAAATCGAGGCGTACACCGAACGGATCTCGCAGCCGGCCATCAGCTCGGCTTCTTCCACCGCGCGCTGGATCGACTGCACGGTCGATTCGATGTCCACCACCACGCCGCGCTTCAGCCCGCGCGATTCGTGCGAGCCGATGCCGATCACTTCGATCGGGTTGCCCGGCGAATACTCGCCCACCAGCGCCACCACCTTGGAGGTGCCGATGTCCAGGCCAACGATCAGCGATTTGTCACCCTTGCGATTCATGTCCTTTCCTGCGTGCTTCTGGCCGGGGTCGCCGGCGTTTTCGCCGGCGTGGCCGGGGTACCCCAGCTCAGCGTGAAACCATTGGTGTAACGGAGGTCGGCGCGCTCGATCGGCGCGTCCTGACGGTTGAGCTGCGGCAGTACCTTGACGAAGCGCTGCATGCGCGAGCGCGCGTCGTCGCGGCCGACCACCACTTCGGTGCCGTTGCTCAGCACCAGCGACCAGCTGCCGCGTGCGTCCATCGTCACCCGGCGCACATCGACGCCGGCCGGTGCGAACAATGCACGCGAGTCGCTGTACAGCTTCATCACTTCCGCGGTCTGGCTGTCCGGGCCATCCAGCTCCGGCAGCGCCAGGTCGGACAGCTTCTTCGGCGTGGGGAACAGCTTGCCCTGCTCGGACACCAGGCGGTCGGTACCCCAGCGGGCGAACGGCTTGTGCTCGACCAGGGTCACTTCCAGCACGTCCGGCCACTGCTTGCGGACCTGCGCGCTTTCCACCCACGGCAGCTTCTCCAGGGCGTCCTGCGCGTCCTGCAGCTTGACCGCGAAGAAACCGGCGCGCGCATACGGCAGCAGCACCTGCTGCAGCTGTTCGGCCGGCACCCGCTTGAACTCACCATGCACGCGCAGCTTCGCCAGCGGCCAGCGCTCGGCGCCGACCCAGCCATTGACTACGGCCACCACCGGCAGTGCAACCACCGACAGCGCCAACAGCCAGACGAAGATGCGCAGCACCGCGTTCATGCGTGCGAGGCCTCCAGGGTCTGTTCCAGCACGCGCCACACCAGTTCCTCGAAACCGATGCCGGCCTGGCGGGCCGCCTTGGGCACCAGCGAATGGCTGGTCATGCCCGGCGCGGTGTTCACTTCCAGCAGGAAGAAACGGCCGCTGTCGCGATCGCGCATCACGTCCACGCGGCCCCAGCCACGGCACCCGGCGGCACGGAACGCGGCCAGCGCGATGCGCCGGATGTCCTCTTCGTCGCCACCGTCCAGGCCCGGACACAGGTACTGGGTGTCCTCGGCGATGTACTTGGCGTTGTAGTCGTACCACTGGCCCTTGGGCACGATGCGGATCGACGGCAGTGCGACGTCGCCAAGGATGGCCACGGTCAATTCGTCGCCGACCACCATCTGCTCCATCAGCAGCTGGCCGTCGTAGCGCGCGGCCAGGGCCACCGCTTCATCCAGCCCGGCGTCATCGGTGACCCGGCTGATGCCCACGCTGGAGCCTTCGTTGGCCGGCTTCACCACCACCGGCAGGCCGAGTTCGGCGGCATTGGCGTGCACGTCCTCGGCAGTGACCTTGCGGTACTGCGGGGTCGGCAGGCCCAGCGACAGCCACACCTGCTTGGTGCGGATCTTGTCCATGCTCAGCGCCGAACCCAGCACGTTCGAGCCGGTGTACGGCACGCCGAAGGCGTCCATCAGGCCCTGCACGATGCCGTCCTCACCGCCACCGTTGTGGCCGTGCAGGATGTTGAAGACGCGATCGATGCCACCGGCGGCGAGCGCGCTGGCGAGCGCCGGAATGCCGTCCACCGCGAACGCATCGACGCCACGCGACTGCAGGGCTTCGAGCACGTTGCGGCCCGAATCCAGCGACACCTCGCGTTCGCTGGAACTGCCGCCCAGCAGCACGGCGACGCGGCCGAACTCGGCCGGGTCGGTCACGCGCAGCGGCGGGAAGGTCAGCTTGCTCACACCTGGCCCTCCCCCTTGAAACCTTCCACCGCGATATGGGTGGCCACGGCACCGATGTCGCCGGCGCCCATCATCAGCAGCAGGTCACCGTCCTGCAGCACGTCCGGCAGCACGCTGGCCAGCTCGGCGGCCTTGCCCACCACCACCGGCTCACTGCGGCCACGCGCGCGGATGGCACGGGCCAGCGCGTGCGAGTCGGCGCCGGCAATCGGTTCTTCACCGGCCGGGTAGACCTCGCTCAGCACCAGCGCATCAACGCTCGACAGCACGGCGGCGAACTTGTCGAACTGGTCGCGGGTACGGCTGTAGCGGTGCGGCTGGAAGGCCACCACCAGGCGCTTGTCGGCCCAGCCACCACGAGCGGCGGCGAACACTGCCTCCAGCTCGCTCGGGTGATGGCCATAGTCGTCGATGATGCGGACCTTGGCGCCACTGGCGGTGGTCACCTCGCCCAGATCGTTGAAGCGACGGCCGACACCGGCGAAGCCCTCCAGCGCGCGTGCGATCGCGTCCGGGGCCACGCCCAGCTGCCAGCCCACCGCAGCGGCGGCCAGCGCGTTGAGCACGTTGTGCCTGCCCGGCAGCGCCAGCACCACTTCCTGGCTGGTGCCCTGCGGCAGGCGCAGGGTGAAGCGCATGCGCGACCCTTCCTGCACCACGTTCTCGGCGCGCACGTCGGCCTGCGGGCTCATGCCGTAGCTCATCACGTGGCGCGGGGTCCTGGCGGCCAGCGCGGCGACTTCCGGATCATCGATGCACAGTACCGCCAGGCCGTAGAACGGCAGGCGCTGCAGGAACTCGGCAAACGCCGCCTGCACGCGGGCGAAATCGTTGCCGTAGTTTTCCAGGTGGTCGGCATCGATGTTCGTGATGATCGACATCAGCGGGTTCAGGCGCAGGAAGCTGCCATCGCTTTCATCAGCCTCGGCCACCAGCCACTGCCCGCCACCCAGCTTGGCGTTGGCACCGGCGGCCAGCAGCTGGCCACCGATCACGAACGTCGGGTCCAGGCCACCTTCGCTCAGCACCGCAGCGGTCAGGCTGGTGGTGGTGGTCTTGCCATGGGTACCGGCCACGGCGATGCCGCGGCGGAAGCGCATCAGCTCGGCCAGCATCGCCGCACGCGGCATGATCGGAATGCGCTGGCTGCGTGCTTCCATCAGTTCCGGGTTGTCTTCGCGGATGGCACTGGAGACCACCACGCAGTCGGTGCCCAGCACGTTGGCCGCGGAGTGGCCGCGCATGATGCGCGCACCCAGGCTGGCCAGGCGGCGGGTCGCCACGTTGTCGGCGTTGTCCGAGCCGGACACTTCATAGCCCAGCGTCAGCATCACTTCGGCGATACCGCTCATGCCGGTGCCGCCGATGCCGACGAAATGCACGCGCGGGAACGCGCGCACCAGGTCGTTGGTGTCGTGCAGGCGGCGGATCATGCGCGGCCTCGCGCAGGGCAGGCGCGGTGGCATGCCTTCTTCATACAGCTTCCTCGAGAATGATATCGGCGATGCGCTCGGCGGCATCGACCTTGGCCAGGGCACGCGCGGCTTGCGCCATCTGCATGCGGCGGGCGGGATTTTCGGACAGATCGCGCAGCAGTGCGGCAATGCCGTCGGCCAGCGTTCCGTCCTGCTTCAGCAACACCGCCGCGCCGCGCTCGACCAGGTACTCCGCGTTGCGGGTCTGGTGATCGTCGACGGCAGCGGGGAATGGCACCAGCACGCTGCCGACACCGACCGCGCACAGCTCGGCCAGCGTGGACGCGCCGGCGCGGCAGACAACCAGGTCAGCCCAGGCGAAGGCTTCGGCCATGTCGGCGATGAACGGCGTGATTTCCGCCTGCACACCGGCCTTGGCGTAAGCCTCCACCGCTTCGGCATGCATCTTCTCGCCGCTCTGGTGGCGCACCTGCACCGGCAGGCCGGCGCCCAGCGCGGCAATCGCCTGCGGCACGCCGGTATTGAGGGCACGCGCGCCCTGGCTGCCGCCCACCACCAGCACGCGCAGCGGGCCCTGCCGGTCGGCGAAGCGCTGTTCCGGCGGCGCGATGGCAGCGATTTCCGCGCGCACCGGGTTACCGACGAACTCCTCGCCCTTGGCGAAGGTGCCCGGGAAACCGGTCAGCAGGCGACGCGCATAACGTGACAGGATGCGGTTGGTCAGGCCCGGCGCACGGTTCTGCTCATGCACGATCAGCGGCAGGCCATGCAGGCGCGTGGCCATGCCACCGGGGCCGGAGGCAAAGCCACCGAAGGCGACCACCGCGCGCGGCTGGCGCTGGCGGATGATGAGCCCGGCCGCGCGCAGCGCGCGCATCAGCCGCCACGGCGCCGCCAGCAGGGCCAGCTTGCCCTTGCCGCGCAGGCCAGTGATGGCCAGCGTATCGATGGCGATGTCGTGCTGCGGCACCAGGCGGGTTTCCATCGCACCGTCGGCGCCCATCCAGGTCACCGGCACGCCGCGCTGGCGCAGCACGCGGGCCACGGCCAGGCCGGGGAAGATGTGACCGCCGGTGCCTCCGGCCAGGATCATCACCGGGCGCCCACTCTCGGTGGCTGCACTCATGACAGCCTCCCGAAGGTCGGTTCGATGCGCGACTGCAGGCGGCTGGTGCCACGTGCGGCGCTCGCTGCAGCGGACGCGGGTGCGACCGGCTCGGCACGCATCGGCACGCTGGCGTCCACCGCTGCGGCGGGCTTGTCCATCGGTTCGGCTGCGGCGTCTTCGGCGCCACCGATGCGCACGGCCTGGCGGCGCTCGGCGCGCTTGAGTTCATACGACACGCGCAGCAGCAGGCCCATCGCCACGCAGGTCATCAGCACCGACGAACCGCCGGAGGAGATCAGCGGCAGGGTCAGGCCCTTGGTCGGCAGGATGCCCAGGTTCACGCCGATCGAGACGAAGGTCTGCATGCTGATCCACAGGCCGATGCCGAAGGCGATGTAGCCGGAGAAGTGGCGCTTCATTTCCACGCAGCGCATGCCCAGCCAGAAGGTGCGGCCGACCAGCAGCGCATACAGCGCCACGATCACGCAGGTACCCAGGAAACCGAATTCCTCGGCGGTGACCGAGAAGATGAAGTCGGTGTGCGCTTCGGGCAGGTAGTACAGCTTCTGCACGGAGTTGCCCAGGCCGACGCCGGTCCATTCACCACGGCCCACCGCCATCAGCGCGTTGGACAGCTGGTAGCCGTCGCCCTGCTGGTCGGCCCACGGGTCCAGGAAGGAGGTGATGCGGCGCATGCGGTACGGCTCGATGATCGCCAGCGCGCTCATGCCGACCAGGCCGATGATCACCGGCATCGACATGCGCGGCATGTTCACCCCGCCCAGCACCAGCATGCCGGCGGTGATCGCCAGCAGCAGGGTCGAGGAACCGAAGTCCGGCTGCAGCAGCAGCAGCACCACCAGCGCACCGGCCACGCCCAGCGGCTTGAGCATTGCCGGCCAGGTCGCATTGACCTCGTCGCGGAAACGTACCAGGTAGCTCGACAGCCAGACGATGTAGAGCACTTTCACCGCTTCGACCGTCTGGAACTTGGAAATGCCCAGGTTGATCCAGCGGCGCGCACCGTTGACCGTGCTGCCCAGTCCCGGTGCGAACACCGCCAGCAGCAGTACGAAGCAGCCCAGCAGCAGCATCTGGTTGTACTGCTCGATCGACTTCAGCTCGGTGCGGGCGGCAATGACCGCCAGCACGATACCCACCGCCAGGAAGATCAGGTGGCGGTTGAGGTAATAGAACGGGCTGCTCATCAGCGCGATCGAGCTGGAGGCCACCATCACCACGCCGACACCGGTGAGCGCGATGATCGCGCCCAGCAGCCACTTGTCGTAGCTGCCTTCGATGGCTTCAAGGCGTGTTGCCTGGCGGGACAGGTCGTTCATCTCAGCGCACCTTCAACGTGGCCAGGCCGATCAGCACGAGCACAACGGAGATGATCCAGAAACGCACGATCACGCGCGGCTCCGGCCAGCCCTTCAGTTCGAAATGGTGGTGGATCGGCGCCATGCGGAACACGCGCTTGCCGGTCAGCTTGAACGAGGCGACCTGGATCATCACCGACAGCGTTTCGATGACGAACACGCCGCCCATGATCACCAGCACCAGCTCCTGGCGGGTGATCACCGCGATCGTGCCCAGCACCGCACCCAGTGCCAGTGCGCCGATGTCGCCCATGAAGACCATGGCCGGGTAGGTGTTGAACCAGAGGAAGCCCAGGCCCGCGCCGGCGATGGCCGCACAGATGATGACCAGCTCGCCGGCGCCCGGGATCTGCGGGATCTGCAGGTAGTTGGCGAACACCACGTTGCCCGAGGCATAGGCGAACACGCCCAGCGCGCAGGCCACCAGCACGGTGGGCATGATCGCCAGGCCGTCCAGGCCGTCGGTCAGGTTCACCGCGTTGGAGAAACCGACGATCCAGAAGTAGGCGATGGCCACGAAGCCGATGCCGGCCAGCGGCAGCGCGACCGACTTGAACATCGGGATGTAGAAGGTCAGCGCTGCCGGCACGTCGGCCGTGTAGAACAGGAACAGGCCCGCAGCCAGGCCGAAGATCGACTGCAGCAGGTACTTCCAGCGCGACTTCAGGCCGTTCGGGTCACGGCGGACGATCTTGATCCAGTCGTCATACCAGCCGATGGCGCCGAAGCACAGCATCACCGCCAGCACCAGCCACACGTAGCGGTTGCGCAGGTCGGCCCACATCAGCACCGACAGGGTGATGGTGAGCAGGATCAGCGAACCGCCCATGGTCGGCGTGCCGGCCTTGGAGAAATGGGTCTGCGGACCGTCCTTGCGGATCGGCTGGCCGCCCTTGAACTGGGCGAGCTTGCGGATCATCGCCGGGCCCAGCCACAGCGACAGGAACAGGGCCGTCAGCGCGGCAAGGATGGCGCGGAACGTCTGGTAGTTGAACAGCCCGAACAGGCTCTCCAACTGCTGCAACCATCGAGCCAGTTCATACAACATGCGGGGATTCCTCTCCTTGCGCCAGCAGCGCTTTGACAATCGTGTCCATGGCGCTGCCACGGGAACCCTTGACCAGGCAGCGCACGCCGGCGTGCAGCTCGTCCTTCAGCGCCTGCGACAGCGCGTCGTGGGTGGCGAAATGGCGGCCGCCTTCGCCGAAGGCGGAGGCGGCAGCGGCGCTGAGCGGGCCCAGTGCATACAGGCGCTTCAGGCCGGCAGCACGTGCGCGGATGCCGGCCTGCGCATGCAGCGCTTCCGCGTCCGGGCCCAGCTCGCGCATGTCGCCCAGCACCAGCCAGCCCTCTTCCGGCGCCGCGGCCAGGGCATCGATGGCTGCGGCCAGCGACCCGGGGTTGGCGTTGTAGCTGTCATCCACCAGCACCGCGCCATTGCGCAGCTGATGGGCGATCTGGCGACCCGGCACCGGCTGCGCTTCGGCCAGGCCGGCGGCAATCAGCGCCAGATCGACACCGGCGGCCAGCGCCAGGCTGGCGGCGGCCAGCGCATTGCTGACGTTGTGGCGACCCGGCAGGCCCAGCACCACGCGGGCTTCGCCGGCCGGTGCGACCAGAGTGAACTGGCTGCCCTGCGCACCGGCGCGGATATCGCGCGCGGTCACGTCCGCCGAGTGTTCCAGGCCATAGCGCAGCACGCGGCAACGCGCCGGGGTGCTGATGAAATGCTGTTCGAACCAGCGGCCATAGGCATCGTCGGCGTTGATCACCGCCACGCCATCGGCCGGCAGCGCGGCGTAGATCGCGCCCTTGGTCACCGCCACGCCGAGCAGGCTGCCCATACGTTCCAGGTGCGCCGGGGCGATGTTGTTGACCAGCGCATAACGCGGGCGGGCGATCTCGGTCAGGTAGGCGATGTCGCCCGGCTTGCCGGCGCCCATCTCGTAGACGGCGTAGTCGGCATCTTCCGGCGCATCGATCACCGCCAGCGGCAGGCCGATCTCGTTGTTGCGGTTGCCCGGGTTGGCGTAGACCACCTTGTGCGCGTGCTGGGCCACTTGCTGCAGGATCGACAGCAGCAGGCTCTTCACGCTGGTCTTGCCATTGCTGCCGGTGATCGCGAACACCTCGGTGCCACGGTCACGCTGCATGCCGGTGGCGATCTTCGCCAGCGCCAGTTCGCTGTCGGCCACCAGCACCTGCGGCAGTTCGACCGGCAGCAGGTGCTCGACCAGCAGCGCACTGGCACCGCGCGCCTGCGCGTCGGCCGCGAAGTCATGGCCGTCGAAACGCTCGCCGCGCAGCGCCACATACAGACTGCCCGGACCGAGATTGCGGGTGTCATTGCTGACCGCATCGATGGCCACGTCGTCGCCGTGGATCTCGCCGCCGGCCCAGTGTGCGATCAGCGAAAGCAGGGTGCGCTTCATGCGGCGCCCTCCCCGGCCTGCGCGCTGAGCACACCGGCCTTGGCCGCCAGTGCAGCGGCGGCCACTTCGGTGTCGTCGAAGTCATGGCGCACGCCATTCACTTCCTGGTACGGCTCGTGGCCCTTGCCTGCGATCAGGATGATGTCGCCTGCACCGGCACGCTTCACCGCCAGGCCGATCGCACGCGCGCGGCTGCGCTGCACGGTCACGGCATCGGCGTTCTGGAAGCCGGCCAGGATGTCGGCCACGATCACGTCGCCATCCTCGCCACGCGGGTTGTCGTCGGTGACGATGACCTGGTTGGCCAGGCGCTCGGCAATCGCCGCCATCTGCGGGCGCTTGCCGGTGTCGCGCTCGCCGCCGCAGCCGAACACGCAGAACAGCGTGCCCTGCAGGTGCCCGTGGAGGCTGTCCAGCGCCTGTTCCAGCGCATCCGGGGTGTGCGCGTAGTCGACCACCACCGTCGGCAGTCCGTCTTCACCGCCCAAGCGGTTCATGCGGCCGCGGATCGGCTGCAGCGCCGACAGCACTTCGGCGATACGCGGCAGCGGCTGGCCCTGCGCGTGCAGGGTACCGGCCACGGCCAGCAGGTTGTCCACGTTGAAGCGGCCCAGCAGCGGCGACTGCACCGCCGCGCGCTGGCCGTCGATGACCAGCTCGAAGGCGATGCCACGACCGTCCAGCTGCAGTGCCTCGGCGCGCACGCTGGCGTCAGTGGCACCACGCGAGCTCAGCCCGATCGCCTGCACGCCGGCCGGCAGGCCCGCGAACAGCTGCCGGCCGAAGGCATCGTCCAGATTGATCACCGAGGCCTTCAGGCCCGGGCGATGGAACAGCCGCGCCTTGGCCGCCCCGTAGCTGGCCATGTCACCGTGGTAGTCCAGATGGTCGCGGGTGAGGTTGGTGAACACCGCCACGTCGTAGTGCACGGCGTCCACGCGGCCCTGGTCCAGCGCATGCGAGCTGACTTCCATCGCCACCGCGCGCGCACCGGCGTCGCGCAGCTGCGCCAGAAGCGCATGCATCTGCAGCACCAGCGGCGTGGTGAAGCCGGTCGGCTCGACCGCACCATAAAGTCCGGCACCCAGCGTGCCGATACTGCCACTGGGCGTTCCGAGCAGATGCCAGGCCTGGGCCAGCAGCTGCACGGTGGAGGTCTTGCCGTTGGTGCCGGTCACGCCGACCATCGCCATCGCCCGCGATGGCGCGCCATGGAACTGGTCGGCCATCGCGCCCATGCGCGCGCGCAGGCCCGGCACGGCGATCGCATCGGCCGGGGCCGGCAGATCGGCCGGTGCCGGCGGTTCGAACAGGATGGCACTGGCACCGGCAGCGCGCGCCTGCTCGACAAAGCCCAGGCCATGCGCGCCGAAACCGGCGATGGCGACGAAGGCGTTACCGGGGCGCACGGCACGGCTGTCCAGCACCAGGCCGGTCAGAACGGGATCATGACCCGCCAGGGCCACGTCCGGAAGCAACTGCGAAAGCAACATCGAAGGACTCATTGCGTGCCTCCCGTAGCGGGCGGCGTCTGGGCTTGCGCGCTTGGCAGCGCAGCGTCGAATTCAGCGGCGGCATCGACCGGCAGCGCGGTCTCGGCCGGCGGCGCAGGCAGGATCGAGGCCGAATGGCCGACCTTGCCCGACTGCTGTGCGGCCAGCCACGACTGCAGGTCGTCCAGCGGCACGTCCATCAGGCGCAGGGTGCCTTCCATCACGTTGTGGTAGACCGGCGCCGACACCAGGCCGCCGTAGAACTTGCCGGCCTGCGGGTCGTTGATGACGATGACGGTAGCGAAACGCGGGTTGGTGGCCGGCACCACGCCGGCGAACAGCGCGTTGTAATGGCCGCGCTCATAACCGCCCGGGCCGGCCTTGCGCGCGGTGCCGGTCTTGCCGGCCACGCGGTAACCCAGCACCGCCGCCTGCTTGGCGCCGCCCTGGGTGACCACCGTTTCCATCATCGCCACCACCTGCCGGGCGACGTTCTCGTCGATGATCTGCTGGCCTTCATTGCGCTGGCCCTTGACGAAGGTCGGCGCGATCAGGCGCCCGCCGTTGGCCAGCGCCGAGTACGCGGTGGCAATCTGCAGCGGCGTGACCGACAGGCCGTAGCCATAGGACATGGTGGTCTTGGTGGTACCCGACCAGCGTGCCGGACGCATCACCACGCCGGCCGATTCACCCGGGAAACCGCTGTGCGGCGCCGAGCCATAGCCGAAGCGGCGCACGCCGTCGTAGAAGGTCTGGTCCGGCATCTTCGCCGCAACCTTGGCCGCACCCACGTTCGAACTGCGGGTGATCACGCCGGTCACGTTGAGCACACCGTTGTTGCGCGGCACGTCGCGGATGGTGAAGCGGCCCAGGGTCATGTAGCCCGGGTTGGTGTCGATGATGGTGTCCTTGGTCACCGCACCGGCCTGCAGCGCGGTGGCGATGGTCAGCGGCTTCATCGTCGAACCCGGCTCGACCAGGTCGGTCACCGCGCGGTTGCGGCGCGTATCGGGGATCGCGCCGGTCAGCGAGTTCGGGTTGTAGGTCGGCAGGTTGACCATGGCCAGGATCTCGCCGGTGGTCACGTCCATGATCACCATCGAACCACCGGCCGCCTTGTTGGCCACCAGCGCGTTGCGCAGTTCCTTGAAGGCCAGGTACTGGATGCGGCGGTCGATGCTGAGGGTCAGGTCCTTGCCCGGCTCGGCGGCGCGCAGCAGATCGCTTTCGACGGTCTCGCCCTTGCGGTTGCGGATCACCCGCTTGGCACCGGCCTTGCCGCGCAGCCATTCGTCGAACGCCAGTTCCAGGCCTTCCTGGCCGCGGTCGTCGATGTTGGTGAAGCCCAGCACGTGCGCCATCGCTTCGCCCTGCGGGTAGAAGCGGCGGAACTCGCGCTGCGCGGCCACGCCCGGAATCTTCAGCGCGACCACCTTCTCTGCCTCGTCCGGATTGATCCGGCGGCGCAGGTACATGAATTCCTTGTCCGACTTCTGCGACAGGCGGCTGCTCAGCTCATCCACCGACATGCCGACCGCCTGGGCCAGCTCCGGGATGCGCTCGGGCGAACGCAGCAGGTCCTGCGGGTTGACCCAGATCGAGGCGACCGGGGTGGACACCGCCAGCGGCTCGCCGTTGCGGTCGGTGATCATGCCGCGCGAGGTCTTGATCGGCAGCTCGCGCAGGTAGCGGGCCTCGCCCTGGCGCTGGTAGAAATCGCTGTTGATGATCTGCACGTAGGCCGCGCGACCCACCAGCGACACCGAGCACAGGCCAAGCGCCAGCGCGACCCAGCGCAGGCGCTGGCGCAGGTTGAAGGCGTTGCGCGGGCGGTTGCGGCCGGTCTTGCTCATGGGCGCACCACCACGATGTCAGCGGCCTCGGGGAACTTCATGCCCAGCTTCTCGCGGGCAATGCGGTCCACGCGGTTGGCTTCGGCCAGGGTGGCCTGTTCCAGCTGCAGGCGGCCGAACTCAAGGTTGATGTCATCGCGCTTGCGCTCGGCACGCGACAGCTCGATGAAGGTCTGCCGGTGGCGGTGGCGCACGAACACCACGCCGATCGCCGAGGCGACGGTGCAGGCCAGCAGGATGATCAGCAGCAGCCGGCTCATGCATCGCCCCCCCGCTTCTGTGCCACGCGCAGCACGGCGCTGCGGGCACGCGGGTTGGCGGCCAGCTCTTCGTCGGTGGCCTTGATGGCGCCGCCGATCAGGTCCAGCGTCGGCACGAACGCAACCGCCTCGGGCAGCCGGCGGTTGGCCGGCGGCGCCTTGGCCAGGCGGTTCATGTACTGCTTGACGATGCGGTCTTCCAGCGAGTGGAAGCTGATCACCGCCAGGCGGCCACCGGGCTTGAGCCGTTCCACCGCCGCATCGAGCCCGGCTTCCAGATCGGCCAGCTCGCGGTTGATGTGGATGCGGATGGCCTGGAAGCTGCGCGTGGCCGGGTGGATCTTGTCCTTCCCACGCGGCATCACCGAGGCGATCAGCTCGGCCAGTTCGGCGGTGCGGGAGAACGGCTGCTTCTCGCGGCGGGCCACGATGGCGCGGGCGATGCGCCGGCTCTGGCGCTCTTCGCCGTAGGTCCACAGCACATCAGCGATCTCGCGCTCTTCGACGCGGTTGATCCACTGCGCGGCGCTTTCACCGCTGTCCGGATCCATGCGCATGTCCAGCGGGCCGTCCTTGCCGAAGCTGAAGCCACGTTCGGCCACGTCCAGCTGCGGCGACGACACGCCGAGGTCGAACAGCACGCCGTCCAGGCCTTCGGCCGTCGCATCCCACTGCAGCAGCTGGGCGAAGCTGCCCCGGAAGATGGACACGCGCGGGTCCGGCGCGAAATCGCGCTCGGCAACGGCGATGGCTTCCGGATCCTTGTCCATGACCAGCAGGCGCCCCCCGGGACCGAGCTGGGTGAGCACGCCACGTGCATGACCGCCACGACCGAACGTGCCATCCAGATAACGTCCGTTTTCGATCACCCTCAGGCCTTCAAGGACCTGGGTGTACAGGACCGGCAGGTGCACCGCCGGCGACTGCGACACCGGAAGGTGACCGGCCTGCGCTTCTGGGCGCATCCGGGCACCCCGGCTCACAACTTCAGGTCGAGCAACCCATCACCCAGATCCTCGTCAGACAACGTCTGCTGGATCAGGGCCCGATGCGCCTGCTCGCTCCACAATTCGAACTTGTCGCCCATACCGAGCAATACCGCCTTCTTCTCAATGCCCACCGCACCGCGGTGGCTGGCGGGGATGCTGATGCGACCGTTGCCGTCCAGTTCCAGATGGGCGGCCGAGCCGACCAGCTTCTGCTGCAACAGGCGCACGACGCGCTGGGTGTTGGGCTTGGACATCACATCGTCGCGGACCCGCTCCCATTCCGACTCTGCATACAGCCACAGGCAGCCGGCTTCGAACGGGTTGTAGGTCAGCACGAGACGGTTGTTGCTGGCGCGCGCGACGAGGTCGCGGTAAGCGGTGGGAACCGCCATGCGCCCTTTGTCGTCAACTGTGATGGCCGTCTCGCCCTGGAACACGACGCCTGCACCTTGTCCTTCGCCCGGTGAAACATTGAACCACGAAAACCCACAAAACACCCGGATTTCCCTCTGATGCCCACCTTAGCAGCGGGCCGAGGGTTGTCAACAACTTTTCAGCGGGGAAATCGCCAGCCGCATCAATGGCTTGCAACAACCTTTAGAGAATTGTTCAAGGCTTATCCACAAGTTGCTGATCCGTCTCAATTTTTGAGATTGAACGGAAGTTCAGGGGCGTGGAGAGGGCGTGAAACATCGGCCGCGCATTCATCCGGAACGGGCCGGAAACGGCGCCGGACTGCGCAAACCGTGCACAATGAGGCCATGTGCCTGCTCGCTCTTGGCTGGATGCACCACCCGCGCTGGCGGCTGGTGATGACCGGCAACCGTGATGAGTTCCACGCCCGCCCGACGGCGGCGCTGGCCCCCTGGCAGGATGAGACGTCCGTCATCGGCGGGCGCGATCTGCGCTCCGGCGGTGGCTGGGCCGGGGTTGGCGCCTCGGGCCGGATGGCGGTGGTCACCAACGTCCGCGACCCGCTGGCGGCCCAGACCGGCCCGTCGCGGGGCGCGCTGGTGGCCGACTTCCTGCGCGGCCGCGACCCGGCCGCCGTGCATATCGACCGATTGGCGACCGTGGCTGGCGCCTATGCCCCGTTCAATCTGTTGCTGGCCGATAGCGACAGCCTGGAGTACCTCGGCAACCATCCCGCCGAACGGCAGACCCTCGGCCCGGGCGTGCACGGCATGTCCAACGGCGCGCTGGACGCACCCTGGCCGAAGACCCGGCGGCTGATGGCGGCCCTTGAAGCCTGGCTGCAAAAGGACGGGGTCAGATCCCTTTCGCACGGCGAAAGGGATCTGACCCCGGACCTGACCCCGGACCTGACCCCACTCTGGAATGCCCTGGCCGACGAACACCGCCCTGCCGACAGCGACCTGCCCGACACCGGCATCGGCCTGGAACGCGAGCGCTGGCTGAGCCCGGCCTTCATCCGTGGCGATGACTACGGCACCCGCGCCAGCACCGTGCTGCTGATCGACGCCGACGGCCATGGCGAGATCCACGAACGCCGCTTCGGCCCGCAGGGCGCTCCCAGCGGCCAGAGCCACGTCATTTTCTGACCCGGTCATGACGGCCCTTGGCCGGATGCTCTTGGCGGGGGGGGGGTAGTGCCGGCCGCTGGCCGGCAACCTCTGGATCTTCGGATGCAGCATGAAGTTGCCGGCCAGCGGCCGGCACTACCCGCAGCGTGCTGTCGCGATCCACGCGACGGCAGTCGTCATCGCAGCGGGCCTGAAACGTCATTCAGCTTCCAGCCGCGACCACGATCCGTCCGTGCCACAGGGGTTTCAGCATCACAGCCATCCGACTGTGCCCTTTTCGCAATCGGCACTGTGTCTATAAATGTCGCCCCTGACCTCCCAGGGTGATCGCGCCCGGCACCTCGCCGCGCCATCGACCGCAACCCCAAGGAGGCCCCATGCGTCGCATTCTCATCCTGTTCGCCACCCACCTGCTTGCTCTCGGCCTGGGCTTCGGCCTGGGCATCTATCTGCTGCCGATCCTGATCGCCCCCGATGACCCGCCGGTCACGCAGGTGCAGGCCGCGATGAACGACGCCACCTATCGCACCACCTTCCGTCGCGACCTCAAAGGCAGCGACGCGGTGCACTGGGCCGAAGGCAAGGTCAGCGTCAGCGCCACCCAGGTTGCCTTCGACGGCAAGATGGGACCGGGCCCGGACTACAAGGTCTACCTGGTCCGCGACTTCGTCGACAACAAGGCCGACTTCCTGAAGATCAAGGCGCAGGCCCAGCGCATCGGCGAGGTGAAGACATTCAACCGCTTCCTGGTGGATGTGCCCGCGAACGTGGACGTGGACGACTACACCACGGTGGTGGTGTGGTGCGAGCGCTTCTCGCAGTTCATTTCCGCCGGCCAGTACCGCACGCCGGGCTGAGGACAGCATGGGGTCGGATCCCTTTCCTCCGGAAAGGGATCCGACCCCGCAATCACGGTAGCTCCACGCCATGCGTGGAAGAAGAAGGAGGCGGAGCCGGCCGATAAGCCGGGTTCTGTCGTGGACAGTCATTCCTCTAGGCGTTACGTCACCGCAACGCTCAAGCAACCTACCCGGATCCAACGCGGGCCGCGCCAAAGGATCCCTATTTGGTCTTGCTCCAGGTGGGGTTTGCCGTGCCGGTCTGTTGCCAGACTCGCGGTGCGCTCTTACCGCACCATTTCACCCTTACCGGCCTTCCGAAGAAGACGTAGGCGGTATCTTTCTGTTGCACTTTCCGTCGGCTTGCGCCGCCCAGGCGTTACCTGGCACCTTGCCCTGTGGAGCCCGGACTTTCCTCGGCACCCCCGAAGGGATGACGCGACTGTCTGGCCGGCTCCGCCAGCGCATATTCTAGCGTACGCAGGTCCTTCCTGCCGTGCTGATCGCGGCGTCCGGTTCATCCATCCACGCATGGCGTGGATCTACTGCAGTAGCGCCACGCCATGCGTGGCTGCAGCAATCCATCAACTACCGTACAACGCCTTGCGCGGCGCGCCGGTCAGTTCCGCGGCCAGTTTGGCGGCGGTGGACGGTGGCAGGTGCTCGCTCAGCTTCGCGTAGACGCGGCGGCCATGTGCCAGCTGCGCTTGTTCGTCATCACCCGCGCCCTGCACCATCACCACGAACTCGCCCTTGCGCTGGTTGTCGTCGGCCTCGACCTTGGCCAGCAGGCCCGCCAGGTCACCATCGAGCACGGTCTCGAACAGCTTGGTCAGCTCGCGGGCCAGCACCGCCGGGCGTTCGCCACCGAAGATCGCCGCCATGTCGGCCAGCGATTCGGCGATGCGGTGCGACGATTCGTAGAACACCATCGTGCGCACTTCGCCGGCCAGCGCCTGCAGGCGGTCGCGGCGGCCGCTGGCCTTGGCCGGCAGGAAGCCCTCGAAACTGAAACGGTCGCTGGGCAGGCCGGCCACGCTCAGCGCGGCGATGGCGGCACAGGCACCGGGCACCGGGCTGACCTTGATGCCCGCCGCGCGCGCGGCACGCACCAGGCGGAACCCGGGGTCACTGACCAGCGGGGTACCGGCATCGCTGACCAGCGCCAGCGACTCGCCGGCCTGCAGGCGCGAGACCAGGCGCTGCGCCAGGGCCTCTTCATTGTGTTCGTGCAGGGCCACCAGTGGTTGCTGGATGCCGAAATGGGACAGCAGCTGGCCACTGCGGCGGGTGTCCTCGGCACAGATGGCCGCCACCGAACGCAGCACCTCCTGCGCGCGCGGGCTCAGATCGGCCAGGTTGCCGATCGGGGTGGCGACGACGTACAGGGTTGGGACACTCATTTCAGCGGTACTCACGGGGCAAGGGTAGAATCGTAGCGTGTACCCGGCCAAGGCCGCTGCCCTCATCGCATGGACCCGATCATGAACAAGCCCGCCGCACGGTTCTCCGCCCTGTCGTTGTCGCTGATGCTGCTGGCCGGTTGTGCCACCACCAGCCTGACCAGCACCCCCGATTCGCCGGCCCAGGGCCAGGCGCTGGCGCTGATCGAACAGGGCAAGCCGCGCGACGCCGCACTGCAGCTGGAAGGCCTGGCCGCCACGCTGCGTGGCGGTGCCCGCAGCAACGCACTGGCCGATGCGGCCTGGGCCTGGCATCTGGCCGGTGACAGTGCCCGCGCGCGCAGCCTGCTGGGCCAGCTCACCGCCCGCCAGCTGTCCGGCGCCAGCCTGCAGCGCTACCAGCTGACCGGTGCCGAGCTGGCGCTGGCCGACAAGCAGCCGGCGCAGGCGCTGGCCCTGCTGAAGGATCATGCCGACAGCGTTGCGGTCGGCCTGCGCACCCGCTGGCTGCTGGCCCGCGCCCAGGCCCTGCAGGGCACCGGCGATGCCTTCGGTGCCGCCAACGAGCGCGCCCGTGCCCATGCCGGCCTGACCGGCAGCGCGCGCAGCGAGAACCAGGCCGCCATCGCCGGCCTGCTCGGCACCCTCGACGACGCCACCCTGCGCAGCCGTGCCGCCGCGCTGCCGGCCAACGACCCGCTGTACAACTTCGCCGGCCGTGCGCTGATCGCGCGCGGCCTGCCGCTGCCGCGCCCGTTCGACCGCGATGGCGCGGCCCAGTTCGACACCAGCAAGCGCCCGCCGGCGATGAGCGAC
Organism: Stenotrophomonas sp. YJH_SMC_131; assembly: GCF_059367975.1. Classification (NCBI taxonomy): domain Bacteria; kingdom Pseudomonadati; phylum Pseudomonadota; class Gammaproteobacteria; order Lysobacterales; family Lysobacteraceae; genus Stenotrophomonas; species Stenotrophomonas sp. YJH_SMC_131. The sequence continues at coordinate 152,923 of NZ_JCAFRJ010000003.1, forward strand.
GGTTACCGCCCGCCGGCCAAGCTGGCCGTGCTGCTGCCGCTCAGCGGCCGCCTGGCCACCGCCGCGCAGCCGGTGCGCGATGGCCTGTTGAGCGCCTACTACGGTGAAAGCCGCCGCCGTCCGGACATCAACTTCTTCGACACCGCCGGCACCCCGGCCGGTGCCCTCGCCGCCTATGACAAGGCGGTCGCCTCCGGTGCCGACTTCGTGGTCGGACCGCTGGGCCGCGACGAAGTGGACGCCGTGTACGGCCGCCAGCAGCTGCAGGTGCCGGTGCTGGCCCTGAACCGTGGCAAGGACGCACCGCCGGCCGGCAGCGCCGGTTTCTCGCTGGCACCGGAAGACGACGGCATCGTCGCCGCCGAATACCTGCGTGGCCGCGAACGCAACCGCGCACTGGTGATCAGCAGCAATGACGACACCGGCCGCCGTTCCGCCGCCGCCTTCGCGCAGCGCTTCGCACAGCGCGGTGGGCAGGTGGTGGCCACCTTCAACGTCAGCGATGCCGTTGGCGATGTCGGCGCGCAGGTGCGCAATGCCGGCCAGGTCGATGCGGTGTTCCTCGCCGTGCGTGCACCGCAGGCCCGCCTGCTGGCGCCGCAGCTGGCGCTGGCCGGTGCCGGTGGCGCCACCCGCGTCGGCACCTCGCAGCTGACCGTCGGCAGCGGCAAGGTGGAAGAAGACGTGGCCCTGGACGGCATCGTCTACCCGAATGAAGCCTGGAACGTGCGCAGCGTGTCCGGCCTGCCCTCGGCCAGCCAGGTGGCCAGCACCCTGCCGAGCGCACGCGGTGCGGCCGGCCGCCTGTTCGCCTTCGGCGCCGACGCCTGGAAGATCACCGCCTATCTGGACAAGCTGTCCAACGAAGGCGGCCTGGACGGTGCCACCGGCACCCTGTTCCTGGACAGCAACGGGAACATCCTGCGCCAGCCGGCATGGTCGACCTTCAATGGCGGCCGGCCGATGCCGATCGTCGGTGGTCGCTGAGCGCAGCCAACGTGGCTCGGCGGTGGAAGCCGCCGCCGAGCAGCATCTGCAACAGGCCGGACTGCAGCCGCGCGCGCGCAACGTGCGTTATCGCGGCGGTGAACTGGACCTGGTGATGGACGATGCCGGCATCGTGGTGTTCGTGGAGGTGCGCTATCGCGCGCGATCAGAGTACGGTGGCGGTGCCGCTTCAGTCGATGCGCGCAAATGCCGGCGCCTGGCGCATGCCGCGCAGCTGTACCTGCAGGACCACCCCGCGCTGGCCAATGCGCCCTGCCGCTTCGACGTGGTGGAAGCCAGTGGCGAACCGCCGCAGCTGCATTGGCTGCGTGACGCATTCCGGCTGGATGATTGCTGATGTGTACTGTCCGCCTTGGTAGAAGCCGACCTTGGTCGGCGCGTCTGTGCCAACCAAGGTTGGCCCCCGCCAGAGCGCAGCCTGGCCGGCACTACCATGGTGCGTGACTGATGCCTTCGATCATCACCCATGCCGCCGTGCCGCTGGCGCTGTGGTGCGCCGCTGATCGTGGCCGCATCCCGCCGCGCCTGCTGGTTGCAGGCGTGATCGCCGCGATGCTGCCCGATGCCGATGTACTGGCCTTTGCGCTGCACATTCCCTATGCGGATGCCTTCGGCCATCGCGGTGCCAGCCATTCGCTGCTGTTTGCCGGCGTGCTGGCGGCATTGGCGGCGGCGTTGGCGTTCTTTGGTAGTCGCCGACCTTGGTCGGCGCAGCACAGCTCCGGTAGTCGCCGACCTTGGTCGGCGGTTTCGTGCCAACCAAGGTTGGCACCTACCAAGGCAGGGCCAACGGTGGCATCGACCGTACAAGCCGCTGTATTCGTCTTCGTCTGCGCCGCCAGCCATCCACTGCTGGATGCGATGACCTCCGGCGGCCTCGGCGTCGCACTGGCCTGGCCGTGGAGCGAACACCGCTTCTTCGCACCGTGGCGACCGATCCGCGTTTCACCCTTCGCCCCACAGTTCTTCAGCGCACGCGGCGTGGCTACCCTGCTCTCCGAACTGCGCTGGGTGTGGCTGCCACTGGCCGGCGCCGTTGTCGCCTGGAAACTGATCCAACCCGCTCCTGCTGCCTCTCGAGATCCGTCATGAGTCCTGCCCTGCCTGCTGCCCTGGTCGCCGAACTGTCCACCCTGCTGGGCGCGGAGGGCTGGCGCATGGATGACAGCGCGCTGGAGGCCAACGCACAGGACAATTCATGGCGCCGCCAGCGTCCGGCAGCCGTGGCGCTGCCCGCCGACGTCGAACAGGTTCAGGCACTGGTACGTGCCTGTCGCGCGCATGGCGTGGCGCTGGTCGCGCGCGGCGCCGGCACCGGCACTACCGGTGCAGCCGTCCCGCAGCCGGGCAGCATCGTGCTGTCGTTCACCCGCATGGACCGCATCGTCGAGATCCGCGCCGGTGATCGCTGCGCGGTCGTGCAGCCCGGCGTGCTCAATGGCACCCTGCAGCAGGCACTGGCCCCGCATGGCCTGTTCTGGGCGCCGGATCCTTCCAGCGCCGAGATCTGCAGCATCGGCGGCAACCTCGCTTGCAATGCCGGCGGCCCGCGCGCGGTGAAGTACGGCACCAGCCGCGACAACGTGCTGGGCCTGGTGGCGGTGACCGGCACCGGCGAGGTGATCCGTTGCGGCGGTGCCTACACCAAGGACGCCACCGGCTACGACCTCACCCATCTGCTGGTGGGCAGCGAAGGCACGCTGGCACTGATCGTGGAAGCCACGCTGAAGCTGACCCCGTTGCCGGTCAGCCAGGCCGGGCTGCGCGTGCTGTACCGCGATGCCGATGCTGCTGCGGCCGCCGTATCGCGGTTGATGTCGCAGCCGGTGGTACCCACCCGCCTGGAATTCATGGACGCGCGCAGCCTGGAGCTGCTGCGGCTCAATGGTGCTGACGTGCCGGAGGCCGGTGCGATGCTGCTGGTCGAGGCCGATGGTGACCACGACACCCTGCCCTATCTACTGCAGGCCCTGGCCAGCGCCGCCGAAGGCGGCGGCATGATCGAACTGGACGTAGCGATGGAAGGCCGCGCACGCGACCAGCTGTGGGCGGCGCGCAAGGCGCTGTCGCCTGCGCTGCGCAGTGTGGCGCCGGGCAAGATCAATGAAGATGTAGTGGTCCCGGTGTCGCGCATTCCGGAGCTGGTGGCCGGCGTGCAGGCGCTGGCACGTGACTACACGCTGACCATCGTCACCTTCGGCCATGCCGGCAACGGCAACCTGCACGTCAACATCCTCTACCACCCGGACGATGCCGACGAGAACACGCGCGCGCATGCCGCGCTGCCAAGGATCTTCGAGCTGACGCTGGCATTGGGCGGCACGTTGTCGGGCGAACACGGCATCGGCCTGGCCAAGCGCGATTTCATGGCGCAGGCCTTCACCCCGGAAACGCTGGCAACGATGCGCGCGATCAAGGCCGCGCTGGACCCGGACGGCATCCTCAACCCCGGTAAGGTGCTGCCGCCGGCATAGACTGCGCGCACTCCTGCGCGCTCCTGTAGAGCCGAGCCATGCTCGGCTCCTCTTCGACCAGATCGCGATGTCGCCCGCGCCATGCGCGCAAGCCGAGCGTGGGCTCGGCTCTACAACAACGTGTCGTTCACCTTCGCGCTCCTGTAGAGCCGAGCCATGCTCGGCTGCTCTTCGACCAGATCGCGATGACGCCCGCGCTGTGCGCGCAAGCCGAGCGTGGGCTCGGCTCTACAACGACGTGTCGTTCACCTTCGCGCTCCTGTAGAGCCGAGCCATGCTCGGCTGCTCTTCGACCAGATCGCGCAAGCCGAGCGTGGGCTCGGCTCTACAACGACGTGTCGTTAACCTTCGCGCTCCTGTAGAGCCGAGCCATGCTCGGCTGCTCTTCGACCAGATCGCGATGACGCCCGCGCTGTGCGCGCAAGCCGAGCGTGGGCTCGGCTCTACACCGTCTTGTCGGCTGCGATATCGATCAGGGTCTGCCGGAAACTGGGCAGCAGCACGCGGTTGCCATGCCCGCTCAGGTGATCATTGTCGAAGAACAATGGTTCGCCGTCTTCCACCGCCGAACAGGCCTGCGGCCCACACAGCAGCGGCAGCGGATCCCACAGGGTGAGCGATGGATGGTGCGCTGCCAGCTCGGCCAGCAACGCCATCTGCGGCGCCCGCAGCATTTCCAGATCCGCACGCGGCATGCTCAGACCGCCGGCACACGCCGGATTGCGGCGGTTGAACCAGTCTGAACAGCGGTACGCACCGGCCTTGAACAGCGGCAGCGGTGCGTCGATCACCACCTGTACGCCCAGCTTCTGCAAACGCCCCAGCACGCGTTCGGCTTCGTCGCGTGCAGCCTGTGCATGCGCGGGCGTGCGCTCGGCCAGCAGCTGTCGATAGATCTGCTGTGCATCCTGCCGCTGCCAGTCGAACCCACGCAGTTCCGGCATGCGCAAGGCCGCCAGCAGCACGATGTCACCCGGGCGCGCCTCGCGTTCGATGGTCGACAGCGTGTCTTCAATGAAGTCCTGGCAGTCGGCCGGGCTGGCCCGCAGCAGGTTGACGAAGCTGCAGCCGCCGCGATCCTGCTGGCGCACCTCCATGCCGGTCTGCCGCGCGACCATGCTGGTCATGGTGCGATACGCCGCCGCATGCGAGTCGCCGGCCACGAACAGGCGCCGCCCTTCAAGCGCCGGCGCACTCACCGGTTCCAGCGGGCGCCACGCCGGGTAGCGACGCGCCTGCCATGCGTAGCCGTTGCGGGTGACGCTGAGCGAGACCTGCTCGTGGTACTCGACCGTGGCCCAGGCGCCGGCACCGCACAGCGCCACCAGCGGAAACGCCATCGCCAGCACCTTGGCCGGTGCCAGCCGCAGCAGCGGCGCCGCACTGCGCAGCGGGCGCTCGATGAAGTGGTAGGACGCGGCAGACACCGCCAGCAGCAGCACCGGATACAGCCACAACGCGACGCCATGCAGGCCATACGTCCAGCGCAGCAGCACCAGCAGCGGCCAATGCCACAGGTACAGCGAATAGGACAGCCGGCCCAGATAGGCCAGCGGTGCGCAGCCCAGCGCACGGGCGATGCGCGATGACCCCGCTGTCGACACGCCCGCCAACAGCAGCAGGGTACCGGCCACGGTCGCCAGCACGCCCGGCATCGGCATCGCCAACTGCGGGACGATCAGCACACCCGCGGCCAGCAGCGCCAGGCCCGCCACGGCAGCCGCGTCGCTGCCCTGGCGTGGCGTACGTTTATGCATCCACTGGTAGAGCAGCGCACCCGCGGCCAGCTCCCAGAACCGCGCCGGCAGCAGATAGAACGCCGACGCCGGCGCCGATTGCGCCTGCCAGCCCGCCCACGCCAGCGACAGCACGGTGAGCACCGGCAACAGCCAACGCGACCCCGGCCAGCGCTCGCGCCCGCGCAACCACACGAAGAACAACAGCGGGAAGACCAGGTAGAACTGCTCTTCCACACCCAGCGTCCAGGTATGCAGGAACGGATTGAGTTCAGCGCCGGGCGAGAAGTAATCGTCCTGCTGGCCGGCCAGCACGATGTTGCTCAAGCCGACCAACGCGGCCCAGCCGGTCTGGTCGAACTGCTCATTGCGCCACGCGCGGGGAATGAACAACGCCGACAGCACGAAGGTCGCCATCAGCATCACCAGCAGCGCCGGCAACAGGCGCAGCACGCGACGCCGGTAGAAATCGAGCAGCATCGCACCCAGCGATGCTTGGGCGCGCGAGGCCAGCGACTGGCTGATCACGAAGCCGGACACCACGAAGAACAGGTCCACACCGGTGAAGCCGCCGGGCAGCCACGTCGCGTTGGTGTGGAAAAGGACGACGGCCAGCACCGCCAGTGCACGCAGGCCATCGATGGCGGCGTTGTGGGAACGTTCGGGAGAGGACACGCGGGCAACCGGCAGAAGAAAGGGCGGCAGCATCGCCACCGTTTGCGCAGTCATTCAATGGACAATCGCGACAGACGTGGACAACGTTCAGGTCCAGTCCCGGATCGGCGCGATTGTAGAGCCGAGCCCTGCTCGGCTGACCTTCGTCCAGATCGCAGTGAGCCGAGCATAGGCTTGGCTCTACAGCAGCAACTGGGGGTCAGAGCCCATTGCCTTGGCAATGGGATCCGACCCCGCTTCATGCGCTTACCAGGCCATGCGCAGACCCAGCTGGCCACCTACGTTGCGGTAGCCATGATCGCCGCGCTGCACGCTCACGCCACCCCACGCACCCCAACGCTGGCCCAGCCTCAGCTCGGCACCGGCCTGCACTTCATAGCGGTTGCGCGGCACGTCCGCACCCAGCGTGTCGCCGTTGAACTGCAACGTACTGGTGCCGCTGCCACGCAGCCAGTTCACGCCCAGGTACGGCTGCACGGTGTTGCCGGCGGCCGTGCCATGGCCGAACACGCGCACGCCCAGGCGCCCGCTCAGGCCACCGGCGTCGGCGTGGTCAATCACCGTGCCGTTGCTCTCCAGGTGGCGATCGGCCCGGAAATCGACATGGCTCAGCTGCAGCTGCGGCTGCACGTACAGCGCGCTGGCGTCGCCCTGCCATACATTGAAGGTGTAGCCGGCCTCCAGCGACGCACTGGCCATGCGCGAGTCGTAGTGCTCCGGCGCCAGGCCGATGCCCTGCACCCGGTTGTCGAAGCGGCCGTACTGCAGGGCCGCATCCACATATGCGCCCCGCGTACTGTCTGCATCCTGCATCCAGGTGCCGTACACACCCACGGCGCTGCCACGCACCCGGCCCTTGGCGCTGTAACCGGTCAGATCGGACACTACGCTGCTGTCGGCGCGGCCGCTGCCCAGCATCACACCGGCAACCGCGTTGCCACGCTGCAGCAGGTCAGTGCCGATCTGCAGCACTGAGGCAGTGCCGTCCACCGACAACTGGCCACCGACCGCACTGAAATCAGCCTGGTTGCGGCCTACGCGTGCCCAGGCCTGGCGCTCGCCGTCCATCGAACGCGCGCCATTACGCTCGTGCATGCGGTGCGCGAACAGGTTGATCGCCGCCGACTGGTTGGCCAGGTAAGCCCCCGCTTCCGGGCGCAGCACCGGTGGCGGCAGGCCCGGATCGCCCGGATCAGTCGGATCAGTCGGATCAGTCGGATCAGTCGGATCAGTCGGATCAGTCGGATCGGTTGGATCCGGATCCGGGCCCGGATCGACCACGCACCCCGGTGCGGCCGGGTTGTCCTGGCAGATATCGAACCACTGCGAACGCAGGTACCAGTTGCCATCGGAAGGATCGGCCAGGCCGCCCTGGAACAGGAAGTATTCGTACGATCCGCCCACCGCGCGCCCGCTCAGTGCGTAGCTTGCCAGTGATGCACCGTCGACCTCGATCAACGGGATGCCATCCACCGTCGGCGCACCCACGCCACCGATGTTCTTCACCGCGATCAGCGCATCACCGTTGGTATCGCCGCGCACGTGCAGCCGATCCATCGCACTGTCATCGCCGGCCAGCGCGCCCTGGAACAGGAACGTCGCCCCTGCGCTATGCAGGTCGCCGTCCACGGTGAGGGTATTGAAGCGACCACTGCCGTCGGACAATGCCACGCCACTGTTGAGCACCTGCAGTTCGCCCACCGTGGCATCACCGGTCAGTGTCCATTGGCTGCCACTCTCGATCGCCATCGTCTGCACCAGATCCGACGAACCCTGCCATAGCGATCCATCCGCCAGCCGCACATGCACGTCCGACTGTGGCGGCAGTCCAGCGTCCTCGTCTTCCGGAGTAATGACGATGTCACCCACCATCTGCGAGCGCCCCTCCAGCAGCACGTCGAAACGCCCGGACACCGCCGCATCCAACGCCAGCGCGATGCCATTGCCGCCCGATACCACCGCACCGTTGGACAATGTCAGGCCCGGGTCGCGGCTGCTGCGCACCCACACACCACCATGCTGGACGCTCACCAGCGAGCCGCCGTCGATACGCATCCGACCGTTGTCATTGATCACCGCCGCCCACGCGCCCTCGCCTTCGGTGCGTACATGGGTGTTGTTCAAAGCGATCTGCCCAGCACCACCGGCAATGACACCGTGCGAGGATCGGCCGACGGTCTGCAAGCGGCTGTCGACCAGCGTGACGGTCCCGCCGGTGCGCGCAATCGCCGCAGCAGACCCATCACCTTCGGTCAGCACCTGGGTATCGACCGCCTCGATCCCGGGCTGCCGCCCCGTGCCGCCCTGCGCATACAGACCATGGGCAGAGTGCCCCCCTGTACACAGGTTGGTACTGAAAAGCTGCGCGCTGCCGCCTCGTGCATCAAGGCCGAGCCCACCGTCTCCCTGGGCCACCACTGAAGACTCACTCAGCACCAGCGTGGAATCGTTCGGCATCCAGATGGCGGTACCTGCAGACGTTGCAAGCGAGCTGCGCTCCACTGTCACGACGTTGCCTCGGCCATTGATATCCAATGCGACCAGCTCGCTGCGGACACTGCTGTCACGCAGGTTCACGCTGCCATTGTCCATCAGCCTCAGTCCCGTATTGCCGGACAGCTCGCTGCTCTGCACGTCCAGCGCACCACCTGACTGATCGACGGCACGACCATGGGCGCCCTGCACGCTGATGCGGCTGTCGGAAACGTTTACGCTGCCTCCCATCGCCAGACCGACGGCGGCGTCACCGCGCATGTCGATGTCCACACCCTTCATCACCAGGCGCGCGCCGCGATGCGCCGTTGCGGCCACACCCGAATGACCCACGCGTCCAATGCTCGCGTCCTGCAGGACGACCTCGGCCGTGCCGGTCGCCAGGACACCATTGCCCGCGTCACCCGCCATGTCGATGTGGACCCCATCCAGCGTTGCTGTGCCCGCATTCGCATACAGACCGTAAGTACCGTAGCGGTTCACCTGCAACTGAGCGCCCTGAACCTGCAGCGTGCCCCCCATCAACCGCAGCGCATCGCCGCCAGTGCTGCGGACCTGCACGTTTCTCAGCACGGCATCCGCCCCCTGCACCTGTACCCCGTGGGCGCTGTTGCCGCGTGTCTCGATCACTACATCGGCGGCCTCCAGCCGGGCGCCCGTAGCAACTGACGCGCCTGCTGCGGAGATGCCGGTGGTGCTCACCGATGCGCCCTGCAACGAGATCAGGCTGCCGGTACCTTCGGCGTGCGCAGCGTGCGCTCCGCGTCCTTCGGTGGAGAGGTTGACCGGCCCTGTCGGAAGAATGCGGCCGCCGTTGACTGCGTAGAAGGCATGCCCCGACGGGTCGCCCGGCAGCACCGGCTCAGTGGTGTGGTAATCGCCTTCGGCGGGCATCTGGTCGTCGCCGTCGGCCACGATCTGCTGGGCCGAGGCGGGAATGCTTGCAAGCAGTGCAATGGCGAGGGCGGCGGCCAGCGCATGGTGGCGTGGGGTGGGTGTGTGCATGGGGTTGCTCCTGAAAGGAGGCGCCATGCTCGTCATCTCCGTTCACTGCCTCCATCGAATCACTTGCAACTCACCTGCGACAGGCTGTCGCAGTGCTGGCTGAAAGCTGAAGGCGCTACCGGTGTTCAGTGTGCTTTACAACTTTTTGCATGGGTTCGGCCGGGCTGCGCACAGAGACTGGCGCCAGTCCGGTAGAGACACTTGACTTCGCAATTGCCCGCCCTTCACGCCATCGTCACAGAGATGAAGGATATACGGCACGTCGTCTGAATGCGGTTGCGTCGTGTCGCGTCTCTTCCCCTTCTCCGACACAAGGATTCCCCCATGAAGCGCACCGCCACCGCCTCCCATCCTCCGACGCCGCGCCTGTTGTTCCGCAGCCTGCTGCTGGCACTGGCATCCCTTCCCTCCGGCGTCGCCCTGGCCGGTGATCTCGATGGCCAGACTGCGGAGGTCGGTGCTGGGGATCCGGTCGAAGCGTGGACGTTGAAGAACGGCTCGCTGCTGACCGTGAACGGAGGAGCGACCCAGACCATTCTGGCCGATGACTCACGCGTAACGCTGGTTGCTTCGACGGTCTCGCGCAAGCCATCGGGCGACTACGCCGAACATGCCGTAAAGCTGGATGGAAATTCGCTGCTGGACGCGCGTGACAGTACTTTTGTGGGGAACCTGCGAGTACACGATCAAGCGCAGGTTACGCTTTCCGGCTCTCACGTTGTGGTCTCGCCCGGTGCAGGCCAGCAACCTGGTGACAGGCAGTCCGTAGGCCTGGGTTTTTCCGGGATGAGCGTTGGCAGTGGGCGCATCCTGCTCGACGCAAGTACCGTCAGGGTTGATGCCCTGCCCACGAGCAGTGGCAATCCTCTCTCGGACGGCGTGGGGGCACTCATGACCCATGGCAGTCTCGTGCTGCACAACCGCTCCCGTATCGATGCCGAGAATCATGGTGTTGTCATCTCGCCAGTCGCAAACGGACAGAACTTCGAGGTGCATTTGGACCGTTCAACCCTGTCGGCCAAGAGCGCGGCAGCCATCTGGGTCCATGGCCGTGCCAGTGATGCTCACATCGATGTCGCCGTTGCCAACGGCAGCCAACTGCATGGAGGGGATGGAATTCTCATCCAACTGAAAGGGCGGACCGCTGTCGCAGCTGGCCGCACCACAGTCGATTTCACTGTCGATGACTCGCGCATCGCTGGCGATGTGGTGCTGGACACGACAACGGTCCCCAACGGCATGATCAACGTGGAACTGCGCAACAAGGCACAGATCGACGGCCGCTTCTTCAACGTCACCTCGGCCAGCATCGACGGCGACAGCACCTGGCTGATGTCCGGCGACAGCACTGTCGGTCATCTCGCGCTGGGTAGCACCGGTACGGTGGCGCTGGGCAATGGCAGTACGTTCAACACGCTCACCGTGGATACCTTCGACGGGGCCGGTGGCACCCTGCTGTTCAACACCCAGCTGGGCGACGACAGTTCGGCCACCGACACGCTGATCATCAAGGGCGACGCCAACGGCCAGGCCAACGTGCGTGTGCTCAATGCCGGCGGCGCAGGCGCCAAGACCGACAAGGGCATCGAGCTGATCCGTGTGGGCGGTGCGTCCAATGCGCAGTTCGACCTGCAGGGCCGCGCGGTGGGTGGGCAGTACGAGTACTTCCTGTTCAAGGACGCGACCAACGGCGGCTGGTACCTGCGCTCGGAACTTGCCGGGGCGCCGGATCCGTGTGTGATCGACCCGACGCTGCCGGAGTGTAAGCCGGTCGATCCGGTGGACCCGGTGGATCCGGTGGATCCGGTGGATCCGGTGGATCCGGTCGATCCGGTCGATCCGGTCGATCCTATCGACCCCACGCCGGTGCTGCGCCCGGAAGCCGGCGCGTACCTGGCCAACCAATTCGCGATGGACCAGCTGCTGCGCCATGGCTGGCGCGACCGCCAGGGCGGCAACACCTCCGCCATTGATGGCGTGCGTGGCTGGGCCCGCGTGGACGCTACACAGAGCAAGCTGTCGGCGGTGGAAGACCAGCTGGACCTGCGCGTGGACCGCTCGCGCGTGCAGCTGGGTGCGGACATCGGCGTGTTCGACAACGGCCAGGGCCGCGTGGGCGTGATGGGTACGCTGGCCAAGTCCGACGCCACTTCACGTTCACAGCTGACCGGCTACAGCGCACGCGGCAAGCTCAACGGCGGCGCGCTGGGCGTGTACGGCAATTGGAGCAACGATGCACTGTATGTGGATGCCAGCGTGCAGCGCGGCCACTTCCGCAACCGCGTGCAGGGCGAAGGCCTGGCCGAGGAACGCTACGACTCGGACATCTGGCAGAGCTCGCTGGAAGCCGGCTACCGCTTCGGCATCGGCCAGATCGGCAGCACCGCGCTGAGCTTGCAGCCGGAACTGCAGCTGGTCTACACCGACGCCAACACCGATCGCCACGAGGAAGCCAACGGCACGGTGGTGCGCAGCCTGGGCGACAGCGGTCTGTCCGGCCGCGTGGGCCTGCGCCTGCAGGGCGAAGGCCGCAGTGCCGCCGGCGCGTCGGTCAGCCCGTATGTGGTGGCCAACTGGTACCGCGATGGCGCCAGCAACGGCATGGCGTTCGACGATGAAGCGCTGAAGGCCGGCGTGCCGCGCAGCCGCTACGAGTTGAATGCCGGTGCGCGCGTGGACTTCCGTTCCGGGCTGAGTGCCTGGGGTGGCTTCGGCGTGATGCGCGGTGACCATGGTTACCGCGAAGCGACGGCGAACCTGAGCATGTCGTACAAGTGGTGAGGTAGAAGCGCGTTCTACTTTCTGTAGAGCCGAGCCATGCTCGGCTGCTTCTCGATGAGATTGTGATGAGCCGAGCGTCGGCTCGGCTCTACACGAATGTCGCGATTGCCACGCTGTGGCGTGCGCCGCGCGATTGCAACGCTTTCGAACTTTCCAACAATTCTCATTGGTAGCACTGGCACTTCATGCAAATCATGTAGCGCCACCGACAACGGGTGGCACGGGCTTCCAATCCCGTTAGGTTGATGTGTTGGTTACGCTTGCCTGCCGGCGCCGCTCTTTCCTTGTTGGGTGGCGTCGGCAGGCATTCTGTCCGCGCTTACATGGCGGGCGGTGCGTGGGGGCCTCGTGCCCGCCGGCGCTTCTACATCGACCTCCGGTATTGGAACCACGCACCGTCCGCCACCCTCGCTGTTAAGCAGGGTGGCCCCTTGCCGCTTGCACAAGGACGCCGCCATGACCGCTTCCCCTTACCCGCACCTGTTCGCCACCCTGGGCGAGGCCGCCACGCGCCTGCCCGATGACCTGGCCCGCACGCTGGAAGACACCATCGTTGCGCTGCAGACCGGTAACAGCCCTGGCGCCATCACCCTGCAGGCCTGCCTGCAGTACATCCGCCAGGGCGATGCCGCCGACGGCCAGCCGTGGCCCGGCCACAACCGTACGCCTGGTCAGCGGCTGGCCTTGGCGCGCATCGACCGCGCCAATGCGGGGCTGAGTTTCCTGCTGGAACTGCTGCACGCCACTGAACGCGTCCGCGTGGACGGGGATATTGATCAGCAGATAGGCGATGGCGCGCGCGAGGGCCTGCTACTGGCCTGCCGTGGATTGGCCGAGTATGTGGATGTGCAGTTGCGGGCAGTGTAAGCATCCAACAAGGAGAAGTGCGGGGTAGCGCTCAGTTCAGTTGCACGCTGCGTGCAATTCCAACGATTCCGATGGCTCATCATCACAGGAGCACCAATAGTGCGCACTTCTTTTCAGGGAGTGCCCGGATGCACAAGATGATGATTCCGCTTGTCCGCTATGCACAGTTCAATGGCCGCGCCAGCCGCGGTGAGTTCTGGTGGTTCCAGTTGTTCATCATGATCCTGTTGATACCGTCGAATGTGCTGGGCTTCATTGCTGGCTACACCGGTTCAAGCACGCTGGCACTGATATCGACGGGCGTGGGCGCGTTGGTGTGGCTGGCGATCATCGTGCCGATGATTGCAGTGACCGTGCGCCGCCTGCATGACACCGACCGTTCAGGCTGGTGGTACCTGCTGATGCTGGTGCCGATTGTGGGCCTGGTGGTGCTGGTGTTCCTGCTGCTACCCGGCACGCCGGGCAACAACCGCTTCGATACAGCGGTTCCGCACGTGTAACCCGCCCGCGTTGGTGGGTGTCGACCTTGGTCGACCCGCTGTTGGCACGGGCGGCTGACACATCCGTGCCAACCAAGGTTGGCACCTACCAGAGCAACACCAAGGTGTTCCCGCCTGGGTAGGTGTCGACCTTGGTCGACACGCTGTTGCCACGCGCGGCTGACACATTCGTGCCAACCAGGGTTGGCACCTGCCAGAGCAACATCGAGGTGTTCCCGCCTGGGTAGGTGTCGACCTTGGTCGACACGCTGGTTGGCACCTACCAGAGCGCACCAATGCGCCTCCGCTTTGGTAGGTGTCGACCTTGGTCGACACGCTGTTGGCACGGGCGGCTGACACATTCGTTCCAACCAGGGTTGGCACCTGCCAGAGCAACACCGTTGTGCCTCCGCCTGGGTAGGTGTCGACCTTGGTCGACACGGAGTTGCCACGCGCGGCTGACACATTCGTGCCAACCAGGGTTGGCACCTGCCAGAGCAACATCGATCTGACCCCACACCGGAAGCTTGGCACCCAGCAGTGCAGTACCGCTGCGGCTACGCGAAGTGCTGGTAACCGCCGTCGGCGGCTTCGCCATCCACATGCACGCCCTGCCCTTCGGCAATCCGACCGATGCGGGTGAGCGGCACGTCCAGCGATTCGGCGAGGTAGTGCAGTGCGTCGCGCTGGTCGGCGGCGGCGGTGAAGCACAGTTCGTAGTCGTCGCCCCCGCGCAGTGCGCAGTCGCGCGCAGTGTCGCGGCCGAGCAGCTCACGCAGCGCGTGCGAGATCGGCAGCGAATCGGCATCCACATGCGCGGCCACGTTGCTACGCGTGGCGATATGACCGAGGTCGGCCAGCAGGCCGTCGGACACATCCACCGCCGCGTGCGCGAAGGCCCGCAGGCGCAGGCCCAGGGTCACGCGCGGCGTCGGCCGCAGCAGGCGCAGGCGCAGGCTTTCGTAGTGGGCCAGCAGCGTGGCGGTGGCGATGCTCAACGCACCTTGTTGCCACAGGCGCAGCGCGCCGGCGGCATCGCCCAGCGTGCCACTGATCCAGATGTCATCGCCTGCCTGTGCGCGGTCGCGCCGCAGGGCCTGGCCACGCCCGACCTGGCCCATCGCGGTCACCGACAGCGACAGCGGACCGCGCGTGGTGTCGCCACCGATCAGCGCGATGTCGTGCTGGTCGGCCAGGGCGAAGAAGCCATCGGCAAAGGCCTCGATCCAATCTTCAGACGCTTCCGGCAGTGACAGTGCCAGCGTGCACCACGCCGGGCGCGCGCCCATCGCGGCCAGGTCCGACAGGTTGACCGCCAGGGTCTTCCAGCCGATGTCGAAGGCAGGCGTCTCAACCGGGAAGTGCACGCCGCTGTTGAGCGTATCGGCGGTGACCACCAGTTGCTCGTTGGCACGCGGCTGCAGCAGCGCGGCGTCGTCACCGATGCCGAGCAGGATGTCGTCGCGCTCGAGGGTGCGGGCGCGGATGCGGTCGATGAGGGCGAATTCGGCCAGGGACATGGGGCGTTCTGCTTTTTTGTAGAGCCGAGCCATGCTCGGCTGCAGTTCGATCACGCGCCGCATTGCCGAACGCAACCGTGCGCTGCACGGTGAGCCGAGCATGGCTCGGCTCTACAGAAATCGGGTCAGTGACCCGATTCGACCTTGCGCCATTCCACGGCGGCACGATCCAGCACGCCGTTGACGTAGGTGTGGCCGTGTTCGGAACCGAAGCGCTTGGCCGATTCGATCGCTTCGTTGATCACCACGCGGTATGGCACGTCCAGGCGGTAGCGCAGCTCGTAGGCGGCCAGGCGCAGCACCGCGCGTTCGATCGCGTCCACTTCCTCGATGCCACGGTCCAGGTACGGGCCGAGCGCTTCATCGATGTCACGACGGTTGTCGAGCACGCCGTGCAGCAGCGCCTCGAAGTACGCCAGGTCAGCGATTTCACGGGCCTGCTCGTGGGCGAACTGGGCGATGAGCGACTGTGCGTTGCCGCCGGAGATCTGCCAGGCGTAGATGGCCTGCACGGCACGACGGCGGGCGCGCGAGCGCAGCACCGGATCGACGCCATCGCGGCGGACGGGTTTACCGGAGGGCTTGCCCTGGGTGTTCTTGTTCATGGCAGTTGCTCCAGCAGATTGACCATTTCCAGTGCGGCGAGTGCGACTTCCTCGCCCTTGTTGCCGTGGCTGCCGCCTGCGCGCGCCTCGGCGTCTTCAACGCGTTCCACCGCCAGCACGCCGTTCAGCACCGGCACGCCGAAATCCAGCTGCACGCGCATCAGGCCTTCGGCGCAGCGGTCGGCCACGTGTTCGTAGTGGCGGGTGTCGCCACGGATCACGCAGCCCAGGGTGAGGATGGCGGCGTGTTCATGGGCGGCGGCCAGGCGCGCGGCCACCAGCGGCAGTTCCCAGGCACCCGGCACGCGGATCACGTCGATGTTGGCTTCGGTGATGCCGTTGCCGGCCAGGCTCAGGCGCGCGCCTGCGACCAGCGCGTCGGTGATGCGGGCGTTCCAGCGGCTGGCCAGGATGGCGAAGCGCGCCGACTCGGGAGTGCGAAGATCGCCTTCGTAGTGGCTCATATGCGGCTTGGGGACTCGATAAGGGGGTAATTCTAGCGTGGATGGGCCCCGGCCGTGGCTGGCGGGGGCCCGCAGGGTGTGCCGACCAACGGTCGGCACCCACCGGTGGCATGGGGTCGGCACCCACCGGTGGCATGGGGCCGGCACCCACCGGTAGTGCCGGCCGCTGGCCGGCAATCCCCCATTACAGGGTGACCGTCTGCACCACTTCCAGGCCGTAACCGGCCAGGCCAACCTGGCGGCGCGGGGTGCCCAGCACCCGCAGCTTGCCCAGGCCCAGGTCAGACAGGATCTGTGCGCCGGCACCGTTGCGGCGCCACTGGCCCACATCCTTGTCCTTGCCCGGCACCACCGGCGCCGGCTGCTGGCGCAGGCGGGCCAGCAGGGCTTCACCGTCGCGCGGGGCCGACAGCACCACCATCACGCCGGCGCCCTCGGCATCGATCGCGCGCAGGGCATCGGTGGCCGCCACGCCGAAGTCGTCGCGGCGCCAGTGCAGCAGGTCGGCCAGCGGGTTTTCCACCTGCACGCGCACCAGGGTCGGGGTGTCCGCATCCGGCGTGCCACGAACCAGCGCGAAGTGCAGGTCGTGGGCGATGCGGTCGCGGTAGGTCACCAGCTTGAACGGACCGAATTCGGTGTCGATCTCGCGCTCGTCCACGCGCTCGACGGTCTTTTCGGTGGCCAGGCGGTAGGCGATCAGATCGGCAATGGAGCCCATCTTCAGGCCGTGCTCGCGGGCGAACACTTCCAGCTCCGGGCGGCGCGCCATGCTGCCATCCGGGTTCAGGATCTCCACCAGCACGCCGGCCGGTTCCAGCCCGGCGAGCATGGCCAGGTCGACGCCGGCTTCGGTGTGGCCGGCGCGGGTCAGCACGCCGCCCGGCTGGGCGATCAGCGGGAAGATGTGGCCCGGCTGGTGCAGGTCCGACGGCTTGGCATTGGGCTTTACCGCGGTGCGGATGGTATGCGCGCGGTCATGCGCCGAAATGCCGGTGGTGACGCCCTCGGCGGCCTCGATGCTGACCGTGAAGTTGGTCTGGAACTGGGCGGTATTGGCCTGCACCATCGGCGCCAGGCCGAGGTCGGCGGCGCGGCTGCGGGTCAGCGGCAGGCACACCAGGCCGCGGCCGTGGGTGACCATGAAGTTGATGTCCGACGGCTTGACCAGCTCGGCGGCCATGATCAGGTCGCCTTCGTTCTCGCGGTCTTCGTCATCGACGATGACCACCATGCGGCCCAGGCGGATGTCTTCCAGGATTTCCGGAATCGGGGCGAAGTTCATGCTGCGTCTCCCTGTGGGTGCTGACCGTTGCTCGGCACACCCATCAATCGCTCGACGTAACGGGCCACCAGATCGATTTCCAGATTGACCGCGCTGCCCACGCCGGTGGCGGAGAAGGCGGTGTTGGCCACGGTGTGCGGGATCAGGGCGACTTCAAAACCGTCGTCGTCCACTTCGTTGACGGTGAGGCTGACGCCGTCAACGCAGATCGAGCCCTTCTTGGCGATATAGCGGCGCAGCGAGGCCGGCGCGGCGAAACGCCAGCGCTGGGCCCGCGCGTCGTCATGGATGGACAGCACCTGGCCGAGGCCGTCGACGTGGCCGCTGACCAGATGGCCGCCCAGGCGGTCGGTCGGGCGCATGGCGCGCTCCAGGTTGATGACCGCCCCTTCGCCCAACTGGCCCAGCGTGGTCAGGCCCAGGGTCTCGGTGGAGGCATCGGCCTGGAAGCTGCTGGCGTCGAACGCGATGACGGTGAGGCAGACGCCGTTGATGGCGATGCTCTCGCCCATCTGCACGTGGTCGAACGGCAGATTCCCGACGTGGAAGGTGAAGCGGACATCGCCGCCGATGGATTCGCGTGCGGCCAGACGGCCGACGCCTTCGATGATTCCAGTAAACAAGTAACGTTCTCCGCGAAAAGTGAGCGAAAAACGCCGCAAGGCAAACAGGCGGGCGCAGGGCCGCGAAGGCCCTGTGGCACCGTCTTCTTTCATCCGGACTATGACCGTCGGCTCCGGCATTGGACCGGATCTGCTGACCCCCGGCCGTGGGCCGGGGCGCTCGCGGGCTCGTGCTTGCGCACCTACCGCCGGTGGGGAATTGCACCCCGCCCTGAAGACGTTTGTGTACCGGCGAACCGGCGCGGCTAGTGTACCAGCCCGTGCTGAACGGGGTGGGATGCCCGGGGTCGGATCCCTTTCCGCTGGACGGGGCTCTGATCCCGGCCCTCTCGAAATCGCTACGGGTCAGAGCCGTTTTCCGACGGAAAACGGATCTGACCCCGATCCAGGCCCGCTCGCACTCTGATGACCGGGGTCAGATCCCTTTCCGCAGGAAAGGGCTCTGACCCCGGGTCCCTCGAAATCGCGGAGGGGTCAGAGCCGTTTTCCGACGGAAAACGGATCCGACCCCGATGCAGGCCCGCTCGCATTCTGATGACCGGGGTCGGATCCCTTTCCGCAGGAAAGGGCTCTGACCCCGGGTCCCTCGAAATCGCGAGGGGTCAGAGCCGTTTTCCGACGGAAAACGGATCCGACCCCGATGCAGGCCGGCTCGCATTCTGATGACCGGGGTCGGATCCCTTTCCGCAGGAAAGGGCTCTGACCCCGGCCAAGCCAGACCAGCTTGTGACGGCCGTCTCTCGCATTTTGTAAAACTTTCATTAAAATCCGCAGCGGACGACATGAGGTCGCCACGGGCAGCCGCGAGGGCAGGCCCGCCAATGGACTGAAATTCACAGGAATTCCCATGCGCAAGATCCTGATCGTGGCCGCCCTGCTGGCCGCTGCTCCGTTCTCGGCTTCGGCCGACGCCCTGAGCTACACCTACGTGGAAGGTGGCTGGACCCAGGTCCAGGTTGACGACAACGTGCTGGACGACCCGAAGGTCGACGGTGGCTACCTGCGCGGCTCGGTCGCGCTGGCCGAGCAGGTCTACGTGTTCGGTGGCTGGTCGCGCACCAGCAAGACCCGCCACTACGGCGAAGACTCGCTGAAGCTGGAACTGAACCAGCCGGAGCTGGGTATCGGCTACCACATGCCGTGGACCGACCGCCTGGACTTCACCGCCGATGCCGCCTGGGTGCGCCAGAACGCCGAATCGACCCTGCGCTACGACGGCGTGCGTTACCACGGCAAGGACCACACCAACCTGGGCCGCGTCACCATGGGTATCCGCGGCAAGCCGTCGCGCATGACCGAAGCCTGGGCCAAGGCCGGTTACATGGATGGCGGCAACAACTACAAGGGCACCTGGGTCGGCACCGTCGGCGGCCAGGTCAACTTCACCAAGACCTGGGGTGTAGTGGGCGAGATCGCCGGCTACCGCGACGTCACCCAGTACTCGGTCGGCGTCCGCGCCAGCTTCTGATTTACCGATCGCTCCTCGTCGTGCGATCGAACGGGCCCCGCAAGGGGCCCGTTTTTTTTGGGCCCGCGCGCGCCGGCAGGCGGCCACAGGCACCAACGGGCCTGCGCAAAGATGCGCTACGCTTGCGCGCCTCTGGAACAGGAAACACCGTCATGAAGACTCCCTTGCGTACCCTGCTGGCCAGCGCCCTGCTGGCGGCCCCGCTGCTGGCCGGCGCCGCCCCGGCCACACTGACGCCCGAACAGGCTTTCGACCTGTACGCACGCGTGCTGCTGGAAGATGACGCCGTGGCGACCCGCGCGCTCAACGATGCACTGAAGCCGGCGTTCGAAGGCCAGGACGCGGTGACCCCGAACCCGGGTGCGCTGGCCAAGGCGCTGGCCGAACCGTGGCAGGTCGTGCTTGCCAGCACCGGCGCAAAGGCCGACGCGGCCGCCAGCGAAGCGCTGTATGCCAAGGCCCTGCGTGATTCGAAGTGCCGCGCCAGCAAGAGCGTGATTGAAGACAACGAGTACGTGGAAGACCAGAAGCTGGCGCGCATCACTTTCAGCTGCCAGGTGCCCGACCTCGGCAAGGTGCGCCCGCTGTTCGCCGCCAGCCTTGCAGCCGACGCCAGCCCGGCCGCGCGCAGGCAGTTCACCGACGCCTACACCCAGGCGCTGCAGAGCGGTGCGCGCGTGCCGGTCAGCGGCACCTTCACCCTGTACCCGGCCAAGGACAACGGCTACTGGTACAGCGGCAACTTCGACGATCTGGTGGGTACCGTGACCGGCGCGCTGGCACCGTTCGAGGACTGGATGCAGGACGCGCAGGCGGCCAGCGCACCGAAGGTGACCGGCGCACCCGGCTGTGACCTGCTGCTGCAGCAGCACCGCGCCTGCGTGGCGAAGATCGCGCCGGACCAGATCAGTGGCGTGGATGCCATGACCGAGGAACTGAAGGCCAAGGCGAAGGTGAAGTCAGCCGAAGACATGACGCAGGAATGCAAGGCACTGCGCCCGATCGCCGAGATGATGTGGACCGACGAATGCGCGTAAGTGCGATGTAACGCCGAGCCTACGCGCTGCCCAGCGTTGCCGACGGCAAGGGCAACTGCATTTTCAGAACCCTTGCATGGCCCTGCGCGGCCTGCATGGTCAATGCTGTTGCCCTCTTCCACCAGGGCAACCGCATGAAACACTGTATGACGTCGACCGCGCTCATGTTGCTGGCGCTGATGGTGTGCTGGCAGGCCGAAGCGTCCAGGTTCAAAGCCACGAAGATCATCGTCGTCCAACCCTCGGTCGCCTTCGAGTCAACGCAGCTGAGCGACAGGCACCTGGATGCGTGGATGAGTGAGGATGATCACTGCCGCGACTTCCTGATGTACCACGACCAGTGTGCCGTGCTGGTACTGCCGGATCAGTACGACGACGGTTTCACCCGCCACCAGCTGCGATTGAAGGCCAGGCAGCTGCCGGGCGAGGCATTGGGCGCGTACTGCCGCGACCTGCATGTGCTGTGGAAGCAGCAATGGAAAGGCCAATGCCCCGTTGGCGAAGAAGACGACGAAGGTGCCTGAGGCCGAGGGCATAGCGCCTGCTCTGCGTTAGTCCCTACGGGCGCAGCAGCAGCCGGATGTCCTCGCCCACCTGCCGCTGGTCGACCACGCGCAGGCGACGCTGCTGGTCCATGGCATCAATGCCGAGGCCAGCCAGCAGCGGGCGGCCGTTGTCGCCCAGCAGCGTGGGCGCCTGATAGAGCAGAAGCTCATCGACCCAGCCAGCGCGCAGCAGCGCACCGGACAGCGTCGCGCCGGCTTCGGTGTGCACTTCGTTGATACCGCGCTCGGCCAGCAGCGCCAGCACCGCGCCCAGGTCCAACCGCCCCTCTGCGCTGGGCACGCTGGCGAATTCAGCATCGGCCGCATCCGGCGCGCTCACCGCCGCAGCGTGCAGGTACAGCGTCGGTGCCCCGCCCTCGCGCACGCGGCTGCATTCGAGCGAGCGCAGGCGCGAATCCAGCACCACACGCAGTGGTGCCATCACTTCGGTATCGGCCAGGCGCACGGTCAGCATCGGGTCGTCGGCCAGCACCGTGTCGCCGCCGGTCAGGATCGCACCGGCGCGCGCGCGCCAGTGCTGCACGTCCTCGCGCGCGGCCGGCCCGGTGATCCACTTGGAACTGCCATCGGCCATCGCGGTACGGCCATCCAGGCTGGCGGCCAGCTTCACCCGCAACCACGGCCGATTGCGCTCCACGCGCGACAGGAAGCCCTTGTTGAGCTCGCGCGCCTGCGCCGCCATCAGCCCTTCGGCGACGTCGATGCCGGCATTGCGCAGCAGATCGAACCCACCGCCATCGACCTTGGGGAATGGATCACGCATCGCCGCGACCACGCGCGACACGCCGGCTTCGATCAAGGCCAGCGCACACGGTGGCGTGCGCCCGTAGTGGGCGCAGGGTTCCAGGGTGACGTAGGCGGTGGCACCGCGTGCTTCGGTGCCGGCCTCGCGCAGGGCGAACACTTCCGCATGCGGGCCACCGGCGCGCTGGTGCCAGCCCTGCCCGACCACGCGTTCGCCATGGGCGATCACGCAGCCGACCATCGGGTTGGGGCGGGTGGTATAGGCAGCGCGCTCGGCCAGGCGCAGCGCGTTGGCCATGTGCAGGTGGTCGAGGACGGAGAACGAAGTGGTCATGCAGCCATGGTAACGCCGCCGGTGTTGATCCATGCCGTCAGTGCCAACCAACGGTTGGCACCCACCAGTGAATGCGGCCACCGGTGCCCACCAAGGTTGGCACCCCCAAGGCAGAGGCAGTCAGCCCTTCTTCTTCTTGGTCAGGGCGATCACATCGCCCAGCAGCTGCAGCTGTTCGGTACTGGACGGCAGGTCGCGCTCGAGCTTCTCGATCTCCTCGCGGAAATCGGCCACGTCCTCGAAGCTGCGGTAGACCGAAGCGAAGCGCACGTAGCCGACATGATCGAGCTTGCGCAGTTCGTTCATCACGAACTCGCCGACCTTGATCGAGGGCACTTCGCGCTCGCCGCTGATGCGCAGCTGGTGAACCACCGCACGCACCGCTGCTTCGATCTTGTCTTCGGCCACCGCACGCTTCTGCAGCGCGCGGTCGAAGCCAGCGCGGACCTTGCGCTGGTCGAACGCCTCGCGGGTGCCATCGCTCTTGACGATGGCCGGCAGCTTCAGTTCGACCGTTTCCAGGGTGCTGAAGCGCTCGCCGCAGGCTTCACATTCACGCCGACGACGGATCGTCGCGCCGTCTTCAGAGACGCGCGAGTCGATGACCCGGGTATCGGCATGTTGGCAGAAGGGGCAGTGCATGGAACGCCTGGCTCAGGAAAGTACCTATTGCCACGGTCATGGCAGCGTCGCAAAGGTACCTGAGAAAGGGCGCAGCGGCAAATGCTGTCTGCGCGGAAGTACCTGCATTTCGGCCAACCAGAGCGTCCAGTGAGGTCAGCAGGACCAGACGTTCAACCAGGTGCCGACGGCACCGGGGCCGCGCGTGCCC
This sequence comes from Stenotrophomonas sp. YJH_SMC_131, assembly GCF_059367975.1. Lineage (NCBI taxonomy): Bacteria > Pseudomonadati > Pseudomonadota > Gammaproteobacteria > Lysobacterales > Lysobacteraceae > Stenotrophomonas > Stenotrophomonas sp. YJH_SMC_131. The sequence continues at coordinate 175,919 of NZ_JCAFRJ010000003.1, forward strand.
AGCGCAGCCACGCCAGGTGCCCGGCCATCACCAGCAGCGGCGGGCCGAACCCAAGGAAGGCCAGGGTCGAGATTTCCCCATGCTTGAAGGTGAAGTACAACGCGGCGGCGACCACGGCCAACGCGGCCAGCACCCCCAGCGCAAGGCCGACCCAGGCGACAACCGGTGATTGGCGCAGGCCGGCAACACCGCGCCACAGGAACAGGCCGCTCAGCCACAACCACGACAGCAGGCCGATGATTCCAGCCGACGACCACAGCAGCAACCACGTGTGCTCGTCGCCCGTCAGGTACTTGCCGTCCCATACGACCATCAGCCCCAGCACGGCACCCGTGCCGCCTGCTGCCACGGTGGGCAGGCCCACCAGCAGGCCGGCGATCGCCATCCAGCGTCTGTGCAGACGCTCATCCATGCGTTCGATTTCCTTCCATGGGCCACGTCATGCGCGGCGTTTGATCCACACCAGCATCGCAGCCGGCACCAGCATCGACGGGCCCAGCAGCAACAAGCCGATGCCTTCGGCATGCACGGCGATGCCCCACCACAGCGCCAGCCCCAGCGGGGGCAAGGCGGCGAGACCGCCCGCCAGCAGCATCCACCACCAGAGGCGGTGCACGTGCAGCCCGGCACGCCCCTGCAACAGAAAACCCGCGCTGAGCCACAACCAGGCCAGGCAACCGGCAATGCCGGCCAGGCCCCACAGCGGCATCACCGTCACCGAGGCCAGCGTGCCATGACCGAACTGGCCCAGCCCCATCAGCAGCAGCATCGTCGCCGCCGCGCCGCCCATCACCAGGCTGGGCAGGCCAAACAGCACCGCCAGCGCGGTGTACAGGTACTTGAGGTGGCGCTCATCCACGCGGGCCTACTCCTCTGATCGCGCCGGGCCGGATGGCTCGCCCAGGGCGTCAGCACGCAGCCGCAGGAGGATCAACGTACCGGTGGGCACCAACAGGGACGGCCCGGCGAACAGCCCGCTGAGCACGGACGAACCCAGCTCGGCGAAGTAATACAGCGCCATCGCCAGCAAGGGCAGGCCTGCCAGCACGCCCAGGCCCAACAGCAGCCACCAGCGGCGTGATGCCATGTGCAGCCCGCGTGAACCATCGCGCAGCCAGACGATGCTGAGTGCGACCCAGGCCACGAGGCCGGCGATCGCGCACGATCCCCACGCGAGCATGCCGGCGGCAAACCACAGGTTGTCCGCGTCCAGCGAGACCAGCCCGATCACGCCCATGACCACGGCGATGCAGGCGCCGGCACCGCCGAAGAACAGGCTGGGCAGGCCGAACAGCACCGCCAGTGCGATGTACAGGTACTTGAGGCGGCGCTCATCCATGCGCGGGATTCCTGATGACGGGGTCAGAGCCCTTCCCTGCGGGAAGGGATCCGACCCCTGCGTCGATCCGGAAGGCGGGGTCGGATCCCTTTCCGCCAGGAAGGGCTCTGCCCCCACTCTCCGATCAGCCGTAGACCGGGTACTTGCGGCACTGCGCGCTGACGGCGTCGCGCACGCGGGCGATGACCGCGTCATCGTTCGGTGCGTCGAGCACGTCGGCGATCCAGTTGGCCAGATCCACGCAGTCCTGTTCGACGTAGCCACGGGTGGTCACCGCCGGCGTACCCAGGCGCAGGCCCGAGGTCACGAACGGCGAACGCGGGTCGTTCGGCACCGAGTTCTTGTTGACGGTGATGTGGGCCTTGCCCAGCGCGGCTTCCGCGTCCTTGCCGGACACGTCCTTGCCGATCATGTCCACCAGCATCAGGTGGTTCTGGGTGCCGCCGGAGACGATCTTGTAGCCACGCGCGATCAGCGTATTGGCCATCGCCTGGGCGTTCTTCACCACCTGCTGCTGGTAGGCCTTGAAGCCCGGCTCCAGCGCTTCCTTGAAGGCCACGGCCTTGCCGGCGATGACGTGCATCAGCGGACCGCCCTGGATGCCCGGGAACACGATCGACTGCAGCTTCTTGACCAGGTCTTCGTCGGCGCCCTTGGCGATGATGATGCCGCCGCGCGGGCCGCGCAGGGTCTTGTGGGTGGTCGAGGTGACCACGTGGGCGTGTTCCAGCGGGCTCGGGTAGACGCCTGCGGCGACCAGGCCGGCGACGTGGGCCATGTCGACGAACAGGTAGGCGCCGACCTTGTCGGCAATGGCGCGGAAACGCGCCCAGTCGATCACCTGCGAGTAGGCCGAGAAGCCGGCCACGACCATCTTCGGCTTGTGCTCCAGGGTCAGGCGCTCGACTTCGTCGTAATCGATCAGGCCCTGGTCGTTGACGCCGTACTGCACGGCGTTGAACAGCTTGCCCGAGGCATTGACCTTGGCGCCGTGGGTGAGGTGGCCACCGTGGGCCAGGCTCATGCCGAGGATGGTGTCACCCGGCTGCAGCAGGGCGAAGTACACGGCCTGGTTGGCCTGCGAACCGCTGTGCGGCTGCACGTTGGCATAGTCCGCATCGAACAGCTGCTTCAGGCGGTCGATCGCCAGCTGCTCGGCGATGTCCACGTATTCGCAGCCACCGTAGTAGCGCTTGCCCGGGTAGCCTTCGGCGTACTTGTTGGTCAGCTGGCTGCCCTGGGCTTCCATCACCGCCGGGCTGGTGTAGTTCTCGCTGGCGATCAGCTCGACGTGGTCTTCCTGGCGCTGGGTCTCAGCGGCGATGGCCTTGGCCAGTTCGGGATCGTAGGATTCGATGCGGACGTCACGCGGGAACATCGGGTACTCCAGCAGGCAGGGAAAAGGGGTACGGCTCAGCCCTCGATTGTAGCTCCGCACTGGCCCGCTGGGGCCGAAACGGACGGGGCCGGCATCCCCGAAGGAATCCGGCCCCGTATGGTTTCGATCGATAGTTGTGGGGTCAGAGCCCTTTCCGTTGGAAAGGGATCCGACCCCGGCCGCGATCCTCAGCGACTGAGCACGTACTGGGCGATCACACCGGTGGCGATGGCCACCAGCAGCATGTTGCCGCGATCATCCCGGATCCACTGATGGCCGTACGGCGGGCGGCGCAGGTTGTAGCGCGGGTAGTCGTTCACCACGTAGACCGGGCCGCGGTAGTAGTCGCGGTAGCGGTGGCCGACCTTCCAGCCATAGCCCGGGCCATAGGCCGGGCGATAGACCACGCGCGGCGGTGCCGGGCGGTAGTAGCGGTCATGGTCACGGTGCCAGTCGCGGCGGTCGCGTTCCCAGTCGCGCCGGGCCTCGCGGCGGTCGCGCTCCCAGTCGCGGCGGTCCTGGCGCCACTCACGGCGATCCTCGCGCCACTCGCGGCGGTCGTGGTCGCGGCGATGGTCGTTGTCGGCGAAGGCCGGGGTCACGGCGCCCAGCGCCAGCACAGAGGCCACGGCGCCGGCCATTACTCGATTGATGCGCATGTCAGACCTCTGCTTGGGTGGGTGGTGAGCCCATATTGCGCAACCGATCTGAACCGTTTCCGGCTGGAAACGCTTCCCGCTGCAGGACTGTGACGGAGCATTCAGGCCACGGCCAGCCTGCGCGGCTCCGGCCGGGCGCGGGCCGGAACCGGTTCCGGCTATAATTGGCGGTATTCCATTCCAGTCTGTGCCCGCTGCCGCAACGGGATGTTCCCGTGACGGGTCGGGCGCAGGGCCGCGCCTACGGAGACCGCATGTCCTCGCAATACATCTACACCATGAACCGCGTGTCCAAGGTGGTCCCGCCCAAGCGGCAGATCATCAAGGACATTTCCCTGTCCTTCTTCCCGGGCGCGAAGATCGGCCTGCTGGGCCTGAACGGCGCCGGCAAGTCCACCGTGCTGAAGATCATGGCCGGCGTGGACACCGATTTCGAGGGTGAAGCCCGCCCGCAGCCCGGCATCAAGGTCGGTTACCTGGCGCAGGAACCGGAACTGGACCCGAACAAGACCGTGCGCGAGTCGGTCGAGGAAGGCGTGGGCGAAGTGCTGCAGGCCCAGGCCGCGCTGGAGGCGGTGTACGCCGCCTACGCCGAGGAAGGCGCCGACTTCGACGCGCTGGCCAAGGAACAGGAGCGCCTGGAGGCGATCCTGGCCGCTGGCGACGCGCATACCCTGGAAAACCAGCTGGACGTGGCTGCCGATGCGCTGCGCCTGCCGCCGTGGGATGCCAAGATCGCCAACCTGTCCGGCGGTGAAAAGCGCCGCGTCGCACTGTGCCGCCTGCTGCTGCAGAAGCCGGACATGCTGCTGCTCGACGAACCGACCAACCACCTCGACGCCGAGTCGGTGGAATGGCTGGAACAGTTCCTGGCGCGCTATACCGGCACCGTGGTGGCGGTCACCCACGATCGCTACTTCCTGGACAACGCCGCCGAGTGGATCCTGGAACTGGACCGCGGCCGCGGCATTCCGTGGAAGGGCAACTACACCGAATGGCTGGTGCAGAAGGATGAGCGCCTGAAGCAGGAAGAGAACCAGGAAAAGGCCCGCCAGAAGGCGATCCAGAAGGAACTGGAGTGGTCGCGCCAGAACGCCAAGGGCGGCCGCTCCAAGGGCAAGGCCCGTCTGGCCCGCCTGGAAGAGCTGCAGTCGCAGGATTACCAGAAGCGCAACGAGACCAACGAAATCTTCATCCCGCCGGGCGAGCGCCTGGGCAACATGGTGATGGAGTTCAAGAACGTCTCCAAGAAGTTCGGCGACCGCCTGCTGATCGACAACCTGTCGATGCTGATTCCGCCGGGCGCGATCGTCGGCATCATCGGCCCGAACGGCGCCGGCAAGTCGACGCTGTTCAAGATGATCACCGGCCAGGAGAAGCCGGATTCGGGCGAGATCGTGATCGGCCCGACCGTGCAGCTGTCCTACGTGGACCAGAGCCGCGACAAGCTGGAAGGCAACCACAACGTCTTCCAGGAAATCGCCGGTGGCCTGGACATCCTCAACATCAACGGCATCGAGATCCAGTCGCGCGCCTACATCGGCCGCTTCAACTTCAAGGGCCAGGACCAGCAGAAGATGGTCGGCTCGCTGTCCGGTGGTGAGCGTGGCCGCCTGCACATGGCCAAGACCCTGCTGCAGGGCGGCAACGTGCTGCTGCTCGACGAACCGTCCAACGACCTGGACATCGAAACCCTGCGTGCGCTGGAAGACGCGCTGCTGGAGTTCCCGGGCAACACCTTCGTGATCTCGCACGACCGCTGGTTCCTGGACCGCATCGCCACGCACATCATCGCTTTCGAAGGCGACTCGCACGTGGAGTTCTTCCAGGGCAACTACCGCGAGTACGAGGAAGACAAGAAGCGTCGCATGGGCGACGATGCCGCGCCGAAGCGCCTGCGCTTCAAGGCGCTGAAGTAAGAAAGGAAGAACGGCCGCGCTCTGCGCGGCCGTTCTGCATTCGGGTAGGTCACGACCGTTGGTCGTGACACCTTATTGTCGCGAGAAGCCCCATGTCCCTGTTCGAGCGCCTGTTCCAGCTGCAGCAGCACGGCACCACCGTGCGTACCGAGCTGCTGGCCGGTGTCACCACCTTCCTGACGATGTCCTACATCGTCTTCGTCAACCCGGAAATCCTCGGCACCACCGGCATGGATGCGGGTGCGGTGTTCGTGGCCACCTGCCTGGCCGCGGCGCTGGGTTCGGCGGTGATGGCGCTGGCGGCCAACTTCCCGGTCGGCATGGCACCGGGCATGGGCCTGAACGCGTTCTTCGCCTTCACCGTGGTCGGTGCCGCCGGCCTGCCGTGGCAGCAGGCACTGGGCGCGGTATTCATCTCCGGCCTGGTGTTCCTGGTGCTGTCGCTGACCGGTGTGCGGGCGTGGCTGGTGTCGGGCATTCCTTCGTCGCTGCGCTCGGCGATCGTGGCCGGCATCGGCCTGTTCCTGGCGATCATCGCGCTGCAGAAGTCCGGCGTGATCGTCGGCAATGAAGACACGCTGGTGGCGCTGGGCCCGTTGAATACGGCGCCGCCGCTGCTGGCACTGGCCGGCTTCCTGCTGATCGCGGTGCTGGAAGCGCGCCGTATCCGTGGCGCGATCCTGATCGGGATCCTGGCGGTGACGGGCGCGGGCTGGGCATTGGGCGACGTGCAGTACCAGGGCCTGGTCTCGCTGCCGCCGAGCCTGGCGCCGACCTTCCTGCAGCTGGACCTGCCGGGCCTGCTGCACCACAACGGTGGCGCGCCGATCGCCGTGTTGCTGCAGGTGGTGCTGGTGTTCGTGCTGGTGGAAGTGTTCGATGCCACCGGCACCCTGTATGGCGTGGTCGGTCGCGCCGGACTGCTGAAACTGCCGGGCGCGCAGAAGCGTTTCGGCCGCGCGCTGCTGGCCGACAGCACGGCGATCGTGGCCGGTTCGCTGCTGGGCACCAGCAGCACTACCGCGTTCGCTGAAAGCGCCTCGGGCGTGCAGGTGGGCGGCCGCACCGGCCTGACTGCACTGGTGGTGTCGGCACTGTTCCTGGCCGCACTGCTGTTCTCGCCGCTGGCGGCGATGGTGCCCGGCTATGCCACCGCACCGGCGCTGCTGTTCGTGGCCGGCCTGATGCTGCGCGAACTGGTGGACGTGGACTGGAGCGACCTGACCGAATCGGTGCCGGCCGCACTGTGTGCCCTGGCGATGCCGTTCACCTACTCCATCGCGAATGGCCTGGCGTTTGGCTTCATCGCGTATGCGGCGCTGAAGGCCGGCACCGGCCGCTGGCGCGAAGTGCATCCGGCGGTGTGGCTGGTGGCGGTGCTGTTCGCGCTGCGCTACGCGTTGGAATAATCGGGGCGCGATGCCGGCCAGCGGCCGGCACTACCGGATGGTGATTCACCTGCCACCCGGGGCACGATGCCGGCCAGCGGCCGGCACCACCCGGCGCGGGGTTCACCTCCCACCCACGGTGCTCTGGGATGATGCGGGCATGGTTCGGCCCGACCTTCCCACGGATCCGTCTTCGCCGTTGCGCCGCCGGTTGCTGCGCGCGGCAGTGCTGGCGCCGTTGGCCGCTACGCTCGCCACCCTGCCCGGCTGTTCGCTGCCGGTGCAGGTGGATGGCACCTTCCTGCAGCCCTGGCGCAGCCATCTGCAGTGGGGCCCGGCCGACTGGCAACGTTCGTTGAAGCTTGCCCACGCGCTGGGCTGCCGGCAGCTGGTGCTGCAGTGGACCGGCATCGTCGGTGGCAGCGATGGCGACTGGTCGCTGCCGGACAGCAACCTGCAGCAGCTGTTCACCGCCGCCAGCGAGAACGACATCCGCATCCGCGTTGGCCTGCCCTTCCAGCAACGCTGGTGGCAGGCCATCGGCGCCGACGACGCCACGCTGCAGGCGTTCCTGGCCGACAGCCTGGCGCACGCGCGCAGCTGGTTGGCACAGGCGCCGTGGGCGCAGCAGCCCGCCTTCGGCGGCTGGTACCTGCCCTACGAACTGGAGCAGTTCCACTGGGCCGATCCGGCCCGCCAGCAATGGCTGGCGCAGTGGCTGCACGGGCTGGCGCAGGCCGCCAGCGCGCGCGGCGGTGACTGTGCGATCTCCTGCTACTTCAGCCGCCTGCAGACCGACGGCGACCTGGTCGCGCTGTGGCAGGCGGTGCTGGCACGGGCCGCGCTGCGGCCGATGGTGCAGGACGGCGTGGGGGTGGCCGGCGCCGGCAACGTGCAGCAGCTGCAACCGCTGCTCGGCCATTTCCGGGCACAGGGCATCGGGTTCGATGCGATCGTCGAACTGTTCCGCGAATTGCCCGGCAGCCCCGCCGACGGCAGCGCGTTCAAGGGCGAAACCGCAGATGCCGCGCGCATCCAGCGGCAGCTGGCGTGGGCGCACGACAGCGGTGCGCAGCACGTGCTGGTCTATGCACTGGAGCCGTGGCTGACCCAGGACACGCCGCAGGCCGCGGCGCTGCGACGACGTTGGGGCCTGCCTCAGTAGGAGAGGATGGCGGTGGCGAACAGGCCCTTGGCGCGCTGCGTATCACCGCCGCCGATCGCGAAGCGGTACTGCACGGTCAGGTCCAGGTAGGAACGCGGCGTGTTGTAGTGGTCTTCGCGGAACCAGTAGCGCACGCCCACGCCCGGCCCTGCGCCGAGTGACCAGCTACGCCGCGTATCGTTGAGTGCGAACGACTGCGCCGGGAACAGCGGGTAGCGGATGTCGCGCACGCGCGAGCGCTGGTCCAGCCAGTCCGCCCCCACCACCACATACGGCGTGACCACCCAGTGGGTCTGCCCGGCACCAAAGCGGAAGCTGCGGCCGGCGCGCAGTTCACCGGCAGCGAACCACTGTTCGCGATGCAGGCGCCCGTTGGCATCGCCCACCCGGCGCACCGGCGTGCCATTGGCATCGAGTGCGTCGAGGGTGAAATGCGCGCTGTTGTCATCCCACGTGTAACCGCCCTGCGCGTAGCCACTGACCATCCACCACTGATTCACGTCGGTGCGCAGGTCGGTGCCGTGGTAATAGCCGTAGGTCAGGTAGGACATCCAGCCACCGGACCCGCTGGCCAGGCGGTAGCGGGCCAGTGTGCTGGCTTCCAGTGGCGGGTTGCGGGCCAGCTGCAGGCTGCATTGCACGGCCGCCGAAGCGGGGTAGACATCGCCCGTGCGGGTGGCGCTGCCGAGGAACTGGCGACGCTCGATGCCGGCGCTCAGGCCGGTCTGGCCGAAGGCGTAGCGCAGGCCGAACGAGGCGATGGTGGACGGCCAGCCGGTGGTGGAACGCGAGCGGCTGAGCCGTTCGGCGCGCGCGCGTGCATCGGGCGTCGATTCGCCGGTGCACGGGTCCACGGCGCGGATCGACTCGTAGGTGCCACCCTCGTCGTACAGGGTGTTGAGCAGCCGCGCGTAAAGCTCCAGCGTGCCGTGCTGGTCATTGAAAGCCGGGGGGCGCCAGAACACTTCCAGCGTGCTGAACACCGAATCACCCGGCGTACTGATCGCCGCGCCGCCGACATTGGTCGCCGCCTGGCGCGCGCCACGGAAGCCGGCCGAGGCGATCACGCCCCACTCGCGCGAATAGTTGGCGATGGCATTGCGCACGTTGTAGCGCTGGTGCGCATCCAGTGGCAGCTCGCCGGCATCGGCACGATCAATGGCCGTCCGCAGCAGGGTCACCGCCTGCGGGTGATCGCCGTTGGCCGCGCTGGCGTAGGCCTGGTCAAGCACCACGCCCTTTGGTGCCCTGCCGGTGGCCTCGGCGGCACGGAAGTCGGCCAGTGCGCGCGCCGGCTCGTGCGCCTTCTGGTTGAGGTAGCCGCGCTGCATCAGCGCCTCCGCATCGTCAGGGCGCTGTGCCAGCGCCGCATCCAGGCGCTGCCGTGCTTCGCCCTGCTGGCTGCGGTTGCCTGCCGCCAGCGTAGTGGTCAGCAGCCCCTGCAGGCTCGCGTCGTCCGGTGCGAGCTGCACGGCCTGCCGCGCCTCGCCGATGGCCTCGGCATAGTCCCGGCGCGCGTAGGCCGCGTAGGCACGCTGTGCGGCACCACCGTCGCCCTGCAGGTCGGCCGGCATCAACTCGCAACGGTTGCCGCTGTCGCCAGACTGGCAGTGCTGGAACGGCGCCGGATAGGTCTGCGCGCTCATGCGCGGACGCTCGCGACTGGAACGGACCGCCTTGGCGCGCTGCTCGATGCCCTGCTGCAGCAGCTGCTGCGCGCGTGCATCGCTGGCATCTGCTGGCAATGCCGCGCGCAGCGGCGCCAGCAGTGCACCCGCACGTGTGCGGTCCCCAGCGGCCAGGGCCGCATCCACGGCCAGCAGGCGCACGTTGCGCTGCTGCATGGTTGACCCCGGCGCGGCGAGTGCGGCGTCGAAGTCTTCATTGGCCAGCAGGGTCTTGCCCTGGCGCTGGCGCAGATAACCGCGCATCACGCGGGCATTGAGATCCCCGCCGTCGGCCTGCAGTGCCTGGTCGGCACTGCGCTCGGCGTCGGCCAGCTGCCCCTGCTGCAGCTGCGCGGTAATCAGCAGCAACCGGTACGTCGCCACCTCCGGTGCCAGCTCGACAGCGGCACGTGCCTGCGCAACGGCCGCGGCATCATCCTGCGTGGACAGCGACCGGTACGCCTGCTGGGCCTGCAGCAGCGCGCGCTGTCGATCCAGCGCCACGCGCTGTGCGCGCAATGCCTCGACATTCGGCGCGCCCAGCTGCAGCGCGGTGGCAATGGCGGCGTCGGCCTGTTCGGGCTGCTGCTGTGCCTCCAGCGCGGCCACCCACAGGATCGCCCAGGCGCCCTGCGTTGGCTGCTGCCGGAAAGCCTGCTCGGCCTTGCTGGCTGCCTCTCCCATCCGCCCGGCGTCATAAGCGGCGTAGGCCTCGGTGGCCAGCGCGTAGGCCTGCTGCCTGGCGCGGTCTGCGCCGCTGCCAGCCACGCGCGGTGGGGAGGGTGCGCGCCCGCTCCTGGCATCCGGAGGCGTGCTGCGGGCAGCGGTGGCAGTGGCCAGCGCCGGCAACGCCGGATCCTTCAACCCCGCATCCAGTGCACGACGTGCCTGCTGCTGGGCCTCGGCACCCCGCCCCAGTTTCTGCAGCGCATAGATCTGCAACAGGCGCAGCCGCACCACGTCCGGGCGCAGCCGGATCGCTTCGGTGGACTGCCGGTAAGCCGCCGGGTAGTCACCGCGCTCATAGGCGGCAAACGCCTGCTCGGCGACGCGGTAGGCCGCACCGGACAACGGCAGTGCTGCATCGGCCTGGGCCAGCACCGGCGCGGCCGCCGTGGCCAGTGCCACGGCAATGACGGAGGACAGCAGCGTGGTCTTCATGCCGGCAAGGCTCCGGGAGGCGGCGACTGCAGCGCCGCCGCACGCCGGCGCTGTTCCTGCATGGCCTGGGCCACGGCGTCTTCGGTGGTGATGCCCTGCTTGACCAGGTAATCGCCGATGCGGCCGTCGCGCTGCGGCTTGTACGCGTCCAATGCGATCTCGAAGCGCGCGTGGTCGATCAGGCGCATCTCCACCAGCAGGTCGCCCAGCAGGGGCACGTTGTCCAGCTGCCAGTGCCGGTCGCCGCCGATCAGGCGCAGGCCTGCGTTGATTTCGCTTTCGCGGGCAATGCTCTGTTCGATGTGCTCGCTGCGGGTTTCCTGCTTCAGCAGTGCCAACGCTTCTTCGGGCAATGGGCTGGCCACGGCCAGCCGCAGGGTGCCCTGCTGGCGCGGTGGCAGCGGCAACATGCGCCATTGCACGCAGGCATCGGCACTGACCGGGAAGTGGCAGGCGCGCAGGTAGTCCACGTCGATCACCGCACGAGGCAGGTCGCCCTGGAAGGCGATCGCCTCGGCCAGCGTTTCATCATCCAGCCAACCCTGGGTGAGCAGGATGCGGCCCAGTGGCTGCTGCCGGCCGGCATGCTGCTGGTCCAGCGCCTGCTGCAGGCGCTCCGGCTCCACCGCCTGCCAGGTGGTCAACAGCTCGCCGAGCTGCTTGCGCGTCTGCACCAGCTGCGCCGCATCCGGGAAGTCGTGCATGGTCTTGTCCCAGACCATGCGCTTGCCGAACAGCAGGTAAGCCAGGAACACCTTCCACGCACGCGCGGTGGCCATGAAATTGATCATGTTGCCGACCACCATCCGCGGGATCGACATCAAGGCATGCTCCCAGCCGTACAGCCGGTTGACGAAGTAGAAGCGCTGCACGACGCGGGTGGCCAGCGCTGCGGTGGTCAGCAGCGCGACGTTCATCTGCCAGGTACCGGCCTGGAACACGCTGGGAAACTGCATCGTCCACACCCCGGACATCTTCAGCAGCCAGAACAGCAGCAGCTGCAGGAAGATGAGGTAGGCAATGATGCTGACGAACGAGGTGATGATGCCCTTGCGGTCGCGCGCCAGCAGGTACTTGGTGGCCAGCGAGCCGCGCCAGCCCAGCGACTCCCAGCTCTGCAGGCCGATGCCCAGCACCCAGCGCGCCTTCTGCCGGTACGAGGCACGGAAGTTGTCGGGGAAGTACTCGCGCACGCACAGCGCCATCTGCTGGGTGCGCTCGCGCACCGGCCCCCAGCCGAACCAGGACGGGCGACGCACGCGGAACTGCACCGGGAAGCGGGCGAAGATCGACTGCATGCCCATCGCCGCCAGCCGCGCACCGACGTCATAGTCCTCGGTGAGGCTGTCGGTGTTGAAGGGCTGGTTGTCGGTCTGCGCGCTCAGCGCCAGCAGCGCGCGCCGCGAGAAGCAGGTACCGACGCCCGCCGATGGCACCATGCCGGAAACACTTTCACGCACGACCAGATCCTTGGCGTGCCATTCGGCGAATTCGTCCATGTAGACACCGGCAACCAGCTCATACCACTCGCGGTCCAGCGAGGTGACCGGCAGCTGGATCATGTCCTTGCGCGGCAGCAGGTAGTTGTAGAAGCGCAGTTCCATCGGATGCAGCACGTCCTCGCTATCGTGCAGGATCACCCCGGCGAACTCGATGTCGTGGCGCTTCTCGTAGTCGAAGATCGCCAGGATCAGCCAGTTCAGGCAGTCGGCCTTGCTGGTCGGCCCGTCGTGCGGCACTTCCACGCGGCGCAGGCGCTTGTAGCGGCGACGCATGCGCTCGACCTCATCGATGGTCTGCTGGTCGTTGGGATAGGTGCCGACGAACACGACGTACTCGCGGTAATCGAGCACGTTGATCATGTTCTCCACCATCTGCGCGATGACGTCGTACTCCATCCACGCCGGCACCATGATCGCCAGCGGCTGCTGCGGGCGCTGCAGCAGGTCGTCCTGGGTCAGCGGCCGGTAGGCATCGCGGCGCTTGATCGTGAGCGCGCGCCAGCTCTCGCGTACCCAGTACCAGACATCGATGAACAGGTCATCGAGGCTGGAGATCAGGATCAGCACGGCCACCGCCGCCGCCGTGGTTTCCAGGGCGGCGTAGTAGTTGGCCAGCTGGATGTTCCAGAACAGACCGTCCACGGTGGATCAGTGCCCTGTGTTGGCGGACTTGCGGCGACGCACCTGGGTGACGCGGGCGGCCAGCAGCGCGAACACGATCACGCCGACCAGCAGCAGCAGCAGCCAGACCATGTGCCGTTCCCACTTCGATTGCGGGTTGCCGTCCTGCGCGATACGCGTGCCGTAGGGATCCTGGCGGTCGAATTCGCGCACGGCATCACTGCCGTCGAGCACGGCGAGATCGCCCCGCAGCAAACGGAATGGGGCGCCGAACGGCGGTGACTGCGCACCGAGGTCGCTGTAAACAACGCCCAGCTGGCCACCGGACGACCCCACCTGCACCACCGCGGCACGATCCAGCCCGCTCACATCCAACAGCGGTTGCGGCTTGCCGCCGATCAGCAGGTGGCCATCCTTCAGGCCGGCCATATCGACACCGGATGGCGCCACGCCGAACGCCAGCCACGGCGCGCCCGGGCTGACCACGGCACCGGCTTCGACCACCTTCAGTTCCGATGCCTCCGGCGATGCGCCCACTGCGCTGGTCACCGCGATGACCTTGCCCAGCGAGGCCGGCGCATCCTGCAGCCAGGTGCCGGGCACGAACACCTGGTTGCCGCGCGACAGCTGGCTGCTGGCACCCACGAAGTCACTGCCCAGCGAACGCTTGGCCAGGGTCAGGTGGCTGCTGGGCAGGATCGAGACCGGATAGCCCGTGGCCGGATCGTGGCAGTAGGGACGCGCCGGCTGGCGCAGGAAGCTGACACGGATCTCGTTGCGTGCCGACAGCGCGTAGGCCGGCACCTTGGCCACCAGCCGTTGCGGCTGGCCGTTGGCCGACAGCAGCTTGCCACCCAGCAGGTAATCGTTGAGGTAGATCGTGGCGACCGCGCCCTGCCCGGCCGCGTTGGGGGCCGCCGAGACATCGATCACCACCTGCTCGGGCAGGCGGCCATCGGCCGACAGTGCGCCGAGGTCGAAGCTGGCGCTGCGGTCGGCGCGGGTCACCACATCCATGGTGCCGGCGATGTTGCCGAGCCGGCTCAGCAGTACCTGGTCACCATCCAGTCTGGGCGTGCCCGCTGCGCTGACCTGCAGGCTGCGGCCCAGTGCATAGCTGCGCCACTGCTCGGCGAGCAGCCCGGCGACCTTACCCGCCGCCGCCGGGTCGACCACCAGCGTCGGACGCCCGGCCACGGCCACCACGCTGACCGACGCGTTGGCGGCGGGCTTTTCCAGGCCGCCCATGTCGGTACCGCGCCACGCGGCGAACGCGGTGCCCGCATCGGCCCCTGCCGCGCCGACCTGTACGGCCAGCGCATCCAGCGCCGCACGCACGCCGGCGCGCAGTGCATCGCTGCCGATCATCACATCGGCGGCCAACGGCCCGCTGTCGCGCAATGACAGCAGCGCGCCGACTTCGGCCAGATCCCTGATCGCATGCGCGCGCTCACCCGTGGCCAGCGCGGCGTAGGCCGGCACGCCCTGCAGGCTGGCCGGGATGCTGATACCGGCCAGGTCAACGCTGTCACCGACCTTGGGCAGGGCCACCACCTGCACCTGTTTGCCCCCGGCCTGCAACGCGGTACCGATGCGCCAGGCCGCATCGTAGGCCGTTGCCTGCAGCGCCTTGCCATCCACCAGCAGGCGCACCCGCGGTGGCAGCGCCCCCCACGCCTTGGCAACGGTATCCACGGCGCGGCCGTCGAAGCGGTAGCTGAAACGCGAGTCCGGCGACAGCCGCAGCACATTGGCCGGCGCGCTCTGGTCGGCGCACTGGTAATCGGACACGATCGACCACCAGCCGACGCCGACCCGTACGAAGCCGCTCTGGCGGGGTTCGCCATCGATGGCCAGCAGCTGGCTGGCATCGCCCTGGGCATCGGTGATCGAACGCGCCGCGATCGGGTCGCCATCGACCGACCACAGGCCCGAGGTGCGCCCGGCGTGGCCGCGCACATAGCGCCCATCCAGCTGCAGCTGCGCGTCGAGGGTGGCCACACCGGCCGGCACCGGCAGGTAGACCTCGCGCTGGCTCTCCTGCCCGCTCAGCACCAGTGGCTGGCGGAAACCGAGTTCGCGCAGGGTCATCTGCCGGTTCACCGTGCTGTCGCTGCTCCATTCGGTGAACTGGCCGGCGACGCTGTCGGCGGCATGGGCACTGCCAACCAAGCCCGACAGGACGAACGCAGCGGCGGATGCAAACAGGGAAGAGCGGCCGGTCTGGGTCATGGCGTCACTTCGCGTGGATGGGGTGGACGGCGCCGCTGCTGCGGACGCCGGGCGAGAATTCGGGAAGGGGCGCACCGCGCAGGGCGGCGACGATGCGGGCGCTGGCGCGGCCATCCCCGTACGGGCTGGCATCGGGGTCGAAGCGGGCCGGCTGCGGGGGGCGTGCCAACACCGCGTTGACCGCATCGACGATGCGCGAGGGCGTGGTGCCGACCAGCGTGACCACACCGGCTTCGACCGCCTCCGGCCGTTCGGTGACATCGCGCATCACCAGCACCGGTTTGGCCAGCGCCGGGGCTTCTTCCTGCACGCCACCGGAGTCGGTGAGGATGACGTCGGCGCGCTGCATCAGGCGCACGAAGCGCAGGTAATCCTGCGGCGGCACCAGGTGCACGTTGTCGAGGTTGCCGAGGTGGGCATTGACCGGGCCCTGCACGTTCGGGTTGAGGTGCACCGGGTACAGCACCTGCAGGTCCGGCCGCCGTGCCAGCTCGGCCAGCGCACGGCAGATGTCCTCGAAGCCCTGGCCGAAACTCTCGCGGCGATGGCCGGTGACCAGGAGCAGCCGGCGGCCGGGTTCGAGCATATGGAAGGGTTCGTCGGCCTGCGCACGCAGTGCCGGATCGGCATCCAGCCGCTGCACGGTCTGCTGCAGGGCATCGATGACGGTGTTGCCGGTGACCAGGATCTGCCCGCCCAGGTGCTCACGGGCCAGGTTGGCGCGCGAGCCGGAAGTGGGTGCATACAACTGATGGCCGACCACATCGATCACCCGCCGGTTCATCTCCTCCGGCCACGGCCGGTGGATGTCGCCGGTGCGCAGGCCGGCCTCGACATGGCCGATCGGGATGCGGTGATGGAACGCGGCCAGGGCCGCGGTCATCGCCGTGGTGGTATCGCCATGCACCAGCACGTAGTCGGGGCGGACCTGCGTGTAGAGCGCGTCAAGCCGTTCGAACAGCCTGGAACACAGGCCATTGAGGGTCTGGTTGGGCACCATGACATCGAGGTCATGGTCGGCGGTGATCTCGAACAGCGCCATCACCTGGTCGAGCATCGCCCGGTGCTGCCCGGTGATGCAGACCACCGATTCGATATCCGCAGCGTGTGCCAGGGCGCGCACCAGCGGCCCCATCTTGATGGCTTCCGGTCGCGTGCCGAACACCGACAGGACCTTCACCGGAGCGCTCCCGAAAGCCGGCGCGGAAGGGGGCAAGCAGCAGTAGCCACGTCTGGATCCTTTCGGCGTTGCCGTCCAGCACCCGCAGGCAGGAGACGGTCACCTCATGAGGAAACTCCAAATTCGCGACATACATCACACTAAGGCGTCTGTATGCGCGTCGTGGCATCGATCTTCATCGTTGCAGGATCAAGACGCAGTCAACGCCGCCCGTGAGCCGGGCGACGTTGCGGCGGAGCGCAGCAGGGGCAGCCGCCGGGGCGGCCTTACTCGTACTGGATGGTGAACGTGGCCTGGCCGTTTGCGACACCCGCGCCCACCGTACCGGCCTGGGTCTGCACGTAGCGCGCGCGCAGCGGCAGCGCCATGACGCTGGTACCCGGCGCGGTGGTGCCAACGCTGATGGTCTGGCCAAAGCGCACTTCACGCTCGGTGCTGCCATCGCGCTGGACCATCTGGATGCCGATGCGGGTGGCACTGTTGCTGGCCGCGCTCAGCTTCAGCACGCCCGGCATGTTCGAGCTGTCCTGGTCGGCATCGAGGCGGATGCCGATCTTGCTCTGGTAGGCGGCAACGTTGCTGCCCTGGCAGTTCAGGCGGATCTCGAAGTCGCGATCAACGGCCTTGGAGCCGACACCAGTGAAGGTGGTGTTGGGCACACTGCCGAAATCGACGGCAATGTTGCGGCTGCCGGCCTGCACTTCACAGGTCGGGCTGACCACGGTGGTGCCCGAGCCCTTGAACGTCGAGGTCAGTACCGGGCGCCCGGGGCCATCGCCGTCGAAGTAGTAGTTGGTGAAGCGGCCGTTCGGCGCGATCACGCCCGAACCGGTCTGCGCAGCGGTCTTGATCAGCTGGATGCGGAACTGGCCACCGATGAGGCTGACCACGGAACCGCCACCGAAGTTGATCGAGTGCGGGTAGTAGGTCTGGATCGCACCCGAATCGCGGTACAGGCGGATGCCGACGCCTGCCACATCGGTTTCATAGACGTTCGAGAAGCCGGCCACGGGGCGCTTCTGCGCTGCGTTGACGTACTCACCGATCGAACGACCGCCGGTCCAGGAATCGCAGCGGGCAACGCTGTTCTGCTGGGTGATCGGTTCACTGATTTCCTTGATCACACCGCCGACCGGGGTGCTGGGCAGGATCACGATCTGGCCCATGTCCATGGTCACGTCCTGGGCGATGAACCAGCTGTTCTGGATGCGGCAGGCGGCGCTGGCCTGCTGCGCCAGCAGCACGCCGCCCAGTACGGCCAGCGCGGCCAGCGCCTTGCGGCCACGGGAAGAAATCATCGGCATGCTGCCTCCAGCGGGATGAAGCCGGTCTTGGACGCATCGGCGCCCGCCGGTACCTGGTAATCAATGGTGCAGCGCTGGTCGGCACCGGCGCCCCACTCGACCTGCAACTGGCCCTGGTTCTTCTCGCTGCGCACGTACAGGCGGCCGCCCTGGCTGACCATGCCGACCGGCTGGCCCTGTTCGTCCTTGACCTGCGCACCGAACGGCATGCTGCGGCCATCGGCGTTGCGCACCTGGATCAGCAGCGCGTTGCCCTTGCGGGTGTCGAAGCGCAGGTAGCTGATGGCACCGGCGAACGGCGCGATGGACTGGCTGGTGCTTTCCAGTTCGACGTCGTGGGCCATGCCCTGCGGATCGAGGGTGACGGTGTTGAGGCGGTACGGCGACACATACGGCACCACGGCGTAGCCGCGGCCATCGACGCGCAGGCCCGGCGCGTTGCTGACGATCGCATCGCGCGCGCCCGGCGCTTCGACCAGCACCATGGTGTCGCCGCGCTGCGGGGTGAAGGTGAAGCCGCCCGGATGCACGACCACGCTGCCGTTGGCACCGACCGACGCCTGGCGGAAATCACGCGAGTGGCTGTAGGTGGCGTTCAACGCCGAGTAGCGGCTGCGGTACTCGGCATTGCCGACCGCAGTGGTGCCACCCTCGCGGGAATCGGACAGGGCCACGCCGTAGCTGAAGTTGTTGTCGACGCCGGCCGAACCGGTGATGCCGACGCGGCTGTTGTCGTAGCCACCGCGGTCGCGCGCGCCAAGGTCGGCGCTGAACGACACCGGGTGGGTGCCCCGGCCCAGCGGCACGCTCATCGACAGCAGGTACTGGGTATCGGAACGGCCGAGCACGCCTTCTTCGGTGCGCAGCGCCGAGAAGCCGTAGTTCACCGAGCGCCAGGCGTTGTTGTAGCCCACCTGGTACTGCTTGGAGGTGCCGGAACGGTCGTAGAAGTCACGCACCGAGCCGGTCACGTACAGCGCACCGCCACGTCGGCCCAGCGGCTGGTTCAGCGTTACCTGGAACTGGCTGCGCTGACGGCCACGGGTGGTCGGGTCGATGCCGCGCTTGTCCGAATCACGGCCATACAGCGCGTCCTGCAGGCTGTAGAAGCCTTCAGTGGAGTAGCGGTAGGCGGCCAGGGTCAGGTTGGTCCCGGTCTCGCCGATCATGTTGCTGTAGCTCAGCCGCACACTGGCGCCGGTATGGCTGCCGTAGTGGTCGAACGAGGTCCGTGCATGGGTGACGTCGGCAGCGAAGGCACCGACGCGCGTGGACAGGCCGACACCGTACAGCAGCGACAGGTAGCCTTCGCTCAGCGCGCTGCCGCCGTACAGGGTCAACTGGTTGCCGATGCCACGCTGGTAGGTACCCTGCACCAGCCACGGCTCATCGGCCAGCAGCTTGTTGCGCACCTGGCCGGCGGTCAGCGAGTAGCGCGACACGCCTTCGCGCAGCATCTGCGGCACAGAACCGAACGGCACCTTGAATTCGCGGCGGCGGCCGTCGGCCTCGATCACGCTCACTTCCAGGTCGCCGCCGTAGCCGGTCGGGTACAGGTCGTCGATGACGAAGCTGCCCGGCGATACGGTGGAGGAGTAGATCAGCTGCTGGTTCTGGCGCACTTCGATGCGCGCGTTGGTTTCGGCAATGCCGCGCACGACCGGCGCGTAACCGCGCAGCGAATCGGGCAGCATGCGGTCGTCGCTGGCCAGGCTCGCACCCCGGTAGCCGATCGAATCGAACAGCTCGCCCGTGGTGTAGGCCTCACCAATGGTGAGCATGCCGCGCACCTGCGGGATGCCGCGCTGCGCATAGGTGGCAATGCTCTGCCAGTGGCGGCCGTTGCCTTCGGACCAGGTCAGGTTGGAATCGTGGCGGAACTGCCAGCCTCCCAGGTTCAGGCCGGCGTTGAGGCCGAGGTAGGCGCTGCGATTGCGCTGCCCCCCTTCAACGCGACTGTCGCTGTCGATGGCGTTGAAGCTGTAGCCGACGAAGCCAGCGTTGATGCCGCGGTCCCACAGCGACGGATTGACGTAGCCGCGCGCCTCGCGGCGCAGGAACACCTGCGGGATGCTGAGGTCGTAGCGCAGGTTGCCGCTGTCATAGATGCCATAGGCATTGGCCATGCGCCGCTGTACCGGCACGCAGCTGGTCGTGTCGGTCGGCAGCGTCGGGTCCTGCTGCAGCAGCACGGCCTCGCTGTCCACACCCATTTCTTCCAGCATCGGCAGCGGCAGGCAGGCGTCGACGCGGCCCTGCTCATCGGCCTTGAACTGCAGATCGCGACGGCCCTGCCAGCCGCCGTTGACGTAGACGTCGACACGGTAGGTGCCAGCCACCATCGGGTTGCCATTGGTGAAGGAGGCCAGGTCGACCTGCTTGGCCTGGCCGGAGAGGAAGCTGGAGTTGAACTGGGCCGACTCGGGTGCACGCGCATTGGCCGCACCGCTCTGCGCCATCAGCGCCTGTTCGCCGAGATTGGCCGGCGCAGCCAGCGCCCATCCTGGGCAGGCCACGCCAGCAACCAGCAGGCAGATCGCCTGGTGGATCGACAATGTCAATCTGTTTCCGATCACACTGACATTCCTTCAATTCGCCGCACGGCGGCGGTGGCGGGATGCGCAGGCCCATGGCCGGCGCGGCGCGTTCAGCCCCCGGTACTGCCGAGGCGGACCGTGTGCTCCACCCGACCGCCGTAATCGTTGATGGTGATGAAGCGCACCTGGTCGGAGCCCGCCGGTGCGGTGAACTCCAGGCTCTGCTTCGGCGCGACCATGGCGCCCTTGTCCTCGACGGTCTTCTCGCTGCTGCCGGTCACGGCATGCACTTCGGCCAGCGTGACGTGGAAGGGGCTGGGGTTTTCCACCCGCAGGCGATCGCCCGTGCGGGTCCAGCGCAACGCTGCCGGCGCGTCGTTGGCGACGCCCTTCAGGCCCTGCGGCCGGTAGAACAGTTTCAGGCGCGAACGGAACGCGACCTGCAGGTAATTCTGGTCGCCGCTGTCGGCGTTGTCGGGCGACGGCGGCACATCCAGCACGTTGAGCCAGAACACCGACTCACGGTCGGTCGGCAGCTGCGCACCGGAGAAGATCACGCGCAGCGCCTGGCTGCGGCCCGGCTCGACACGCGCGATCGGCGGCGTCAGTACAAACGGGGCGTCGCTGTTGTCGGCGGTCTGGTTGGCGTCGCCGCTGTCGATCCAGGCCTGGACCAGCGCCGGCGAATCGCCCACGTTGTCGACCTGCACGGTCACTTCGCGCGCCTGCGCCGGATAGATCACTCGCGTGCCGTTGACCACCACGCCGGCCAGAGCGTTCTGGCAGAAGGGCAGCGTGAACGCTGCCAGCAGCAGCGCCCGGGGAAAGATTGCTTTCATCGGAAGTACTACGCTCGAGGGGTGTGGCCAGGGGCCGCGAAGCACTGGCCGGCGCGTACGCCGGCCAATGCGGGTACGACGACGATCAGTTGTAGATGATCGTGTACTTGACGCTGCTGGTGACGTCGCCCGGGGTGGCGGCGGCAGTGGCGTAGTACTCAGCGTAGTAGTTCAGATCGGCCGAGCCGTCGGTGCCGACGGTGACCCACTGCGAGTTGGTCTGCGCCAGGCCAGCGCCGGCAGCCTTGATCGGCAGGAACTGGTTGTTCGAGCCCAGCAGCTGCAGCTGCACGTTGGTGGCAGCGTTGGCCGAGGCCTGGTTGACCAGGCGGCCGCTGTTGAAGTCGACGGTCGAACCCGGCTCGAAGTAGGTGGCGACGTTGCCGGCGCTGCACTTGGTCAGGTTGATGGCGAACGGGGTACGGCCCGCAACGGCACCGGCGGTGGCCAGGGTGTTCTTGGACACGGTCGGCAGGGTCACGGCGAAGTCCTTGCCGCCCGGGGTCGAGATGGTGCAGGTCTTGTCGGTCACCTTGCCATTGAAGGTGATGGTGCCGTCGGCGGCGTTGGCGGCCAGCGGAGCGGCGGCCAGCATCAGAGCGGCAATGAGGTTCATCTTGTGCATTCGCTTTTACCTAACCCTACTGAAGAGATGAGAAGTAGAGGAGGAAGCAAGGAGCACTGCCGGGCTAACAAGACCCATCCTTGCGTCTCACCTGTGGCCGGACTCGGACATACCTCTCCCTGAATCCGTGACGCAAGTATAGGCACAACTGTGATGAAAGTCTCATTATTTTTCTGAACGCCAATTCATTGACGCATTAAATGTGACGTGCTAGGCGAAATCACAGCCTCGGGGTGCGGGGGATTTGACGCGGGGCCCGGTCACGCTACAAACGACTGGAGATGTCGCATTGCGCGACGCGTTCGGCACGCGCGGAAACAGGCATTTTTCAGGGGGAATTTGGCTTCTTTGATGCGCATCACTCTTTCTTGGTGATGGCCCTAGCAGATTCGGAATCGTCCTATTAAAGGTTGATCGATCCTGTCGCTAACTAGGACACACCGAACCAGAGAACGTGTCATGAGGAACTCCATTCTGCTGTGCGTGGCCCTGATGTCCGTCAGTGCGCTGGCCCAGGCCAGCAGCGGCAGCATCCGTTTCAGCGGCCGTATCGCCGAGCCGGGCTGCACGACGAACCTGTCCCAGGGTGAGCTGAGCCTGGCGGCCTGCCCACCGTCGGCCAAGGGCTCGACGGTGGCCGTGACGGCACTGGCCGATGGCCAGGCGGCGACGCTGCGTGACGGCAAGCGCCAGGGCCAGAAGCTGTCGGTGTCGGCCAGCGCGATGCGCGCCGGCGATATCGCCTTCTCCGAGCGATACAGCGTGCAGGCTTCGAAGCAGCAGCCGCTGCAGGGCGCCTACCTGGTGGTCGTCGACTACCTGTAAGCCCTGCAGGCCGGTATTACTCCGGCTGCGGCAATTCGAACACCTGGCGCAGGTAGGCCAGGTAACCCGGGTCGTCGCACATGCTCTTGCCCGGCGAATCGCTGAGCTTGGCCACCGGCTGGCCGTTGCAGCGGACCATCTTGATGACGATGTTGAGCGGCGTCGGGCCGAGGTCATTGGTCAGGTGGGTGCCAACGCCGAACGCGACCTGGCAGCGACCGCGGAAGTAGTCGTACAGCCGCATCACCTTGGCGATGTCGAGCCCATCGCTGAACACCAGCACCTTGCTGCGCGGATCGACCCGGCGCTGCTGGAAATGCGCCAGCATGCGGTCGCCCCAGTCGAACGGATCGCCGGAGTCATGGCGCACACCGTCGAACAGCTTGCAGAAATACATGTCGAAGTCGCGCAGGAACGCGTCCAGGCCGACCACGTCGGACAGCGCGATGCCAAGATCGCCGCGGTACTCGCGCGCCCACGATTCCAGTGCTGCCACCTGCGAATCACGCAGGCGCGGGCCGAGCGCCTGGAACGCCTGCAGGTACTCGTGGGCCATGGTGCCGTGCGGGGTCATGCCATACAGGCGCGCGAAGTGGACGTTGCTGGTACCGACCAGCTGCGGGCCGAGCGCGTCGCGCAGCAGCGGCAGCAGGCGGGCATGCCAGTCACGCGAGTAGCGGCGGCGGCTGCCGTAGTCGGCGATGCGGCAGTGCTCGAAACCGGGGGTATCGCGCAGCAGCGCGGCCTTGGCCTGCAGGCGGCGCTCGCCTTCGGCGAAGTCGGCCGTGGTGGTGTTGCGGAACCAGACTTCGTTGATGATCGCCAGCAGCGGCACTTCGAACAGGATGGTGTGCAGCCACGGGCCGGTGATGTCCAGCTCGATCTCGCCGGGCACGGCCGTCGACGCACGCAGCTGGATGTACTTGCGGTCCAGATGGAACAGGCCGAGGAAATCGGCGAAGTCCGGCTTCACGAAGCGCAGGCCACGCATGTAGTCCAGTTCCGCGTCGCTGAAACGCAGGCTGCACAGGTGGTCGATTTCCTCATCGATCTGGGCGATGTAGCTTGCCAGGTCGATGCCGGGGGTGCGGCACTTGAACCGGTACTGCACCTGGGCGCCGGGGTGCTGGTGGAGCACCGCCTGCATCATGGTGAACTTGTACAGGTCGGTGTCGAGCAGGGACTGGATGATAGGCATGGGGCGGATTATGCGCCCGGCGGAGTGAACCGTGGGCGCGGCGAGTGGAGCCACACCATGCGTGGATGACCCTTTCCATGCAGCCGAGCGTGGGCTCGGCTCTACAACGACCTGCGCAGCAGGCGCGGCACCAGCATCAGCGCATGCACCCAGATCGCAGCCCATACCGCCGCGCGCACCGGCAGCGAACGCTGCCTGGCCTCGAACTTCTGGAAGTAGCGCCACAGCCCCCTGTGCTTGTGCCATTCCACGAAGAACGGCCGCGAGCGGCTGGAGACACCGCGCACATGGGTAACCTGCAGGTCGTTGGCGATCGCTACCACCGCGCCGGCTTCGCGCGCGCGCCGGCACAGGTCCAGGTCCTCGGCGTGCAGGCGATAGCCCGCGTCCCAGCCACCGATACGGTCGAACAGCGCGCGCGGCATCATCAGCAGTGCGCCGGACAGTGCCGGCACCCGCTGCAGTGCCTGGTGCGGCTCACGCGGAACCGCCAGCTTCGAGCCCTTGCCGGGCGAACGCAGCATCCTCAGGAAATCCGGGTCGCGGCGGCGCACCGCCTCGTCGGCATGGCCATGCTCGTCCACCTGTTCAACGCCCAGCAGGCAGTCGCCCAGCGCTTCGGCGCGGGAGCGCAGTTCGGCCAGCGTGTCCGGCTCGACCATCAGGTCCGGGTTGATGAAGGCCAGCCACGGGCTGTGCGAGTCGGCCACGCCCTGGTTGTTGGCGGCGGCGAAGCCGGGATTGTCCGGGTTGCCGACGAAGCGCACGCGTGGATCGTGGCTGGCATGCCGCTGCACGATGTCCAGGGTGCCATCCAGCGAACCATTGTCGATCACCCGGATCTCGGCCACATCCTGCGCCTGGCGCAGGCGCGAGAGGCAGGCATCGATGGTGCTCCCACTCTGGTAAGTGACGACGATGGCGGCGATGGCAACATTCAAACGGGAGGCTCCGGCACTGACGGGACGAACAGGTCGCCCTGTTCCTTCGGCATTATCGCCTGCCGCATGCGCTGCTGCAGGTCGGCGCGCAGCCCGTGCAGCGGGTCGTGCATCAGGAAATCGGCCAGCCGCGGTACCCAGGCCGGCCAGCGCGCGGCCAGGGCCTCCAGATCGCCATCGCGGCTGACCGCCTCCCCTGCCCGGCTGACGAAGGCGGTCTCGCACAGCACGTTGCGCCAGCCAAGGCCGGCCATGCGCAGGCTGAGGTCGACCAGTGCCGCGTTCCAGCCAGCGTAGCTGTCCACGTCCAGGCCGCCGGCGCGACGGCGCGCGTTGCCGCGCACCAGCACCGCGTGGGTGACCGCCGATGGCAGCTCCGGGTGCAGCGTCGGCAGCGTCGCGCAGGTGTGCGCCAGCAGGACCGGGTCCTGCGGCTCGGGATTGATCTCGCCCAGCCGTGGCCACGCGGCGGTCTCGCCGGCATTGCACCAGGGGGTTGCGGTGGCGATCGCGGCATCGCGGGCGAAGGCATCCTGCAACTGCTGCAACCAGCCGGGTGATGGCACGCTGTCCGGCGCCAGCACGGCCACGTCCAGGCCATCGCAGGCGCGCAGCATCTCGTCCAGATGGGCGACTTCGCCCAGTGGCCGCGCGCGCCGGGTGTACTCGGCCTGCAGCGGCGTATGCGCCAGCCAGTGTTCCACCACCGCCTGCGCGCGTGGCCCGGTCTGTGCGTCATCGGCCAACCAGACCGCGGTCCCTGGCGCCGTGCCGGCATCCAGCGCGGCCAGGCAGCGGTCGAGTGCGGCATCGTCCACGCACAGCGGCAACAACACGATCGCCCCCATCCCGCCTCCGTGGTTGTCGGTGGCCACAGCGTAGCACCGGGAGGGTATCGGCCGGGTTGCACCCGGCACCCGCGGAGGCTGGAGCTGGAGCCGAAGCAACAGCAGAAGCCGGCTATCCGTGGGATGGCGGGGGGGGTCCGGTTGCGGGGGACGCTGCAAGTACGTCCATGTAAGCTCGGTCGCCGCATCCATGCGGCTCACGCCCCCGCAACCAGACCCACCCCGCCTTCGACAGATTTCTGCGATCTGTCGGCAAAGCCTGGGGTCAGATCCGTTTTCCAGAGGAAAACGGATCTGACCCCATTTTCTGATTTCGAAATCTGACAGACAGTCATCCACGCATGGCGTGGATCGTGTCGACCAAGGTCGACACCTACCAACAGCCGCGGGAGTCTGTCAGAGGTGGGTCGGCGTGGGGTGGCAGGACCGTTGGCGCCATGGATGGCGCCATCGAGCCCCCAGGGACGGGTTTACGGCGTGTCCTGCCACCCCACGCCGACCCACCCTCCCTCAGTAAACCCGCTGTTGCTGTTGCTTTGGCCGTTGCCGTTGCTCCGGCCTCGGCGGGTGCCGGGCGCCGCCCGGCCGTAACCCCTTACTTCTTCGCGCGCGGCTGGTTCAGCGGCTCCATCGCGCGGAAGCGCTTGCTGTACTCGTCGGTCAGGTTGCGCGATTCCTGGCTGTTGCGGACGATGGTCGGGGTCAGCAGCACGATCACTTCCGAACGACGGCTGGTGCGGGTCTTCTGCCCGAACAACGCACCGACCACCGGAATCCTGCTCAGCCCCGGGATGCCGCTGCTGCCGTCGGTGGCCGAATCGGTGATCAGGCCCGCCAGCATGATGGTGTCACCGCTCTGCACCGCCGCTTCGGTAGACAGCTTCTTGGTCGAGATGCGCGGGTTGCAGTTGCGCTCGGTCGGGTTGCAGGCCTCCGGCACGTCCGAGGCGCTGCTGACTTCCTGCACGATGTCCAGGAACACGGTGCCGTCGCGGGTCACGCGCGGGCGCACCTTGAGGATCACGCCGGTGTCGATGTACTGCACCGAGCTGTAGGTGCTGGTGCCCACGCCGGTGTTCACCGTGGTGGTGTTGATCGGCACCTTGTCGCCGACGTTGAGCGTGGCCTCGGCGTTGTTGCGGACGAACACCGACGGCGTCTGCAGCAGGCGCAGGTCGGTCACCTTGTCCAGTGCACTGACCACCGCGGCCGCGTTGTGGCCGGTGAAGGCCCAGCCCACACCGTCATTGCCGGTGACGCCGCCGGCGAAGGTGTTCCACGAACCACCTGCAGCCGGCGGCAGGGTCAGGCCCGCCAGGGCTCCGGTGAGCGCGCGACCGGCCACGGCATTGTCGAAGAACCAGTTCACGCCGTACTTCAGGTCACCGGTCAGCGCGACTTCGGCCACCTGTGCCTCGATGTGCACCTGCAGCGGCATCACGTCCAGTTTCTCGATCACCTCGCGGATCGAGCGCCACGCCTGCGGCGTCGAGCGCACCAGCAGGGTGTTGGTTTCCTCCACCGCCGACACGCCGACGCGGTCGCCCTCCACTTCCAGGCTGACACTGACGTTGCCGGGCTGGCGCTGCGGCAGGTTCAGGCTGCCATTGCTGCTGCCACTGCCACTACCACTGGTTCCGCCCAGCGTCGAACCCAGGTTGCTGCTGCTGTTGTCCATGCCACGGTCGCCGTCGCCGCCCAGCTGCGACGGAATGGCGCCCGGTGCCAGCGAGGCCGGGCTGGAGCCGCCGCGGTTGCCACTGCTGGCGAAGGCCTCGCTGAGGCGCTCGGCCAGGTCGCGCGCCTTGATGTAGCGCAGCTCGTAGGAGAACAGGCGGGCGCTGCCACCAGCGGTGTCGATGCGATCCAGCCACTGCTGGATCTGGTCCAGGTAGCGCACCTGCGGCGTGATCACCAACACCGCGTTGGCATTCTCCAGCGGCAGGAAACGGAACATGCCGGCGCTGGGCGTCTTGCTCTCTTCGCCGAACACCTTTTCCAGGTCGGCCGCGACCTGCTCGGCCTTGCCCGACTGGATCGGGAACACGCCCACCGACATGCCCGACAACCAGTCGACGTCGAAGATCTCGACGGTGCGCAGGTAGTTTTCCAGTTCCGCGCGGGTACCCCCCAGGGTGATCACGTTGCGGCCACTGTCCACGTTGACGATGGCGTTGGGGCGCGCGTACGGCTCCAGCACCTTCTTCATTTCGGTGGCGGAGATGAACTGCAGCGGGACCACACGGACTTCGAAGCCGCGCGCGCTGGCCGCGGGTGCCGTGCTTGGCGCGACCGTGCCGGCCAGCGCCTGGTCGGCGGCGACGATGTTGTAGCGCCCACCGCTGTAGACCATCCGCGCGTTGTTCCAGCCCAGCACCATCTCCAGCAGGTTCAGTGCCTGCGCCGGCGATACCGGCTTGGGCGTGGCCAGGGTGACCGTGCCCTGCACGCCTGGCGCGATCACGTAGTTCTGGCCAAGCATGTCACCAAGGATGGCCTTGACCACCGCATGCAGCGATTCGCCTTCGAAGTTGAAGGTCGCCTCGCCGGTACTGGCACCGTGCAGCGCCGGTGCCGGCGCACGCGCGGCCTCGCGGTTGATCATGGTGCCGGTGCCGCGGCGGATCACCGCCTGCGGTGCCCCCTGGCTTTCACGGGCGGCATCGGCAGCGACATCGGCCGCCTGGCCGGCGTCGGCGCTGGGCGACAGATTGCCGTTGCGCTGCACGTGCGGCGCGGACACCGTACTGCAGCCGACCAGCAGCGCGAGGGCAAAGGACCAGGGAAGAAAACGCAGGTTCATGCATTCACTCTATCGGTTGGTGCCATCGCCCGGGGGCGGCGACGGTTGTTGCTGCTGTTGCTGCAGCTGGCGGCGGCGGGCCTGGATGCGCTCGCGGATGGCCTGCATCTGCGCTTCACTGGGACCGTTGTTGTTGGCCGGTGGGGTTGTTGCAGCGGCCGCCGCAGGCGCTGGTGCATTGCCAGCGGGCGACGGCGATGGGATTGCCGCGGGCGGTGGCGGCGCCGGCGGAGCGCCCGCCGAGGGCGGCACCACGATCGCACCTGCAGGCGGTGCGCCGTTGGCACCGCGCAGCACCGTCGGCGGCTCACCGCCCTGGCCGTTGAACACCGCCAGTTCCAGGACCTGGTTGCCACCGGGGCCGATCACCGTCGCCTGGCGCGGCTGCAGCGCCACCAGCTGCCAGCCATCCACGGCTTCGCCGTTGAGGCGCAGGCGCAGCGAGCGGTTCTGTTCGGTGGTGAACGTGGCCATGCCGAAATCGCCGGTCAGCAGCACACCGGTGAGGCGCAACGCGGCGCTGGCCGCCGGTTCGCTGCCACCCAGCAGATAAGGCCGCGGCCTGCGGTCTTCGGCGAACAACGGGCGCTCACCGATCGCGCTGTAGCTGTCGGCGCTGGCCATGCGCTCGGCCGCCAGCGGCGGCAGCGATGGCAGCGATGGCGCGGCGTCGGCATCACCGCCGGCACCCGGCAGCTGGCTGCCCAGCCCGAAGCCGGTCGCCAGCCAGACGGCGGCCGCCCAACCGGCCAGCGCCAGCAGGAAGCCGGTACGCAGGCTGATCTGCTCAAGCTTCATCGGCCACCTCCTGTCCTTCGGACGGGGGCGCCGGCTGCGGCGCAGGTGCGGCCTCGGCCGGCGACGCGGACGGTGCCGGTGTCGCAGCAGGCGCCGGAACCGTGCCATCGGCGGCAGCGCCCGGCAGCAGATAGCCGGCCAGCTCGAAGGACACGTCCAGGCCCAGCCCCGATTCGTTCGGTGATTGCTGGAAGCGCTGCGCGATCAGGTTGAGGTTGTCGACGAACAGGCGTGGGCTGCCGGTTTCCAGGCTGTGCAGCACGGTGGCCAGTTCGGCCACCCCGCAGCGCAGGCGCACCTGCATGGCGACGCGCACGAACTCGGCGTCGCGCCGGTTGTCGGTCAGCGGCGTGCGGTTGCTGATGGTGCAGCTGCGGTTGCCCGGGCTGGCCATCGCCACCGCATCCTGCAGCCGGGCGCCCAATGCAGCGGCGGCAGCTTCTGCAGTGGCTTCGCGCAGGAAGCCTGGCCGCTGCTGCAGTGCCTCGCGGGTAGCGCGAAGGCGCTGTTCGATCTGCGGCTGCTGCTGCAGCTGCGCCTGCACGCGCGACTCGCGTTCGCGCAGGGCGGCGACATCGGCATCGATCGCACGCAGCGGCTGGGTGAACCAGGGGTGCACCAGCAGCAGATAGGCCAGGCCCAGCACTGCCAGCAGCAGTGCCAGCGCCAGCCAGCGGTCACGGCGTGCGCTTGGCATCGGCATCGGCCGCCTCCGGGGTTGGTGCGGCGGCCGGCAACGGCTGCAGTTCGGCGGTCATGGTGAAGCGGTCGCGGCCACTGGCCGCGCCATCGGCCTGCAGCACCCCGGTCAGGTTGACCTTGCGCCACTGCGGTGCGTCCTGCAGCAGCTGCACCAGCTGCGACGCCTCGCGGCTCAGGCCGATCAGCTGCAGGTTGTTGTTCTCGATCGCCAGCTTCTCCAGGTAGGTACCTTCCGGGAGGCGCCGGGTCAGTTCGTTCCAGATTTCAACGGTGCCGGCGCGCTGGCTGCGCTGCTTCTCCAGGAATGCGGCGCCATCGATCAGCGCCTGCAGCTGCGCGCGTTCGCTGGCCACACCTCGCGCACTGCGCGCGCTGCGCTCGACCTGTGCACGCAGCTCATCGGCGGCGGCCTGGCGGTTGTCGAGCAGCTGCACCGCGGCCAGTACCAGCATCACGACGGCAGCCACTGCCAGCAGCAGGTTCCAGCGTCGCATCGGGTCTGGCCGCAGTTGGCGCTGCGCGGGAGGCAGCAGGTTCACCTGCAGCACGTTGCCCTGCGCATCGATGGCATCGACGCCCGCCAGCGCATCGGCCCATGGGCCCACACTGGTGCGCCATGCGTCCAGCTGCCGCAATGGCCACGCCACCAGTTCGACCTGCAGCTGGCCCTCGCCGCCCGCGCCGAGCTCACGCACGTCATAACTGACCTGGGATGATTCGAACGGGGTCTG
This sequence comes from Stenotrophomonas sp. YJH_SMC_131, assembly GCF_059367975.1. Taxonomy (NCBI): domain Bacteria; kingdom Pseudomonadati; phylum Pseudomonadota; class Gammaproteobacteria; order Lysobacterales; family Lysobacteraceae; genus Stenotrophomonas; species Stenotrophomonas sp. YJH_SMC_131. The sequence continues at coordinate 206,281 of NZ_JCAFRJ010000003.1, forward strand.
CCGGTCGATCTCGAAACCGACCACGGCGCGCAGGCGGTCGGCCGCTGCGGCAGGCAGGCGCAGGCTACGCCGCAGGACGTCCGTCGCCGGCAGCAGCCACACCCGCGGCAGAGTACGCAGGCGAGGCTCCAGCACGCGGTCCAGCTCCACCGGCGACAGCGGCCACGGCAGGCGCGCCACCGCTTCGCGGCGTTCGCCGGCTTCACGCCAGACCTGCAGCTGGTCGCCCTCGTGCAGCAGCAGCAGGCGTGCCTGGCCCCAGCCCAATGCCCATTGCCAGCGCACCGGCACCCAGGCCAGCAGCGACTGCCGCCACCAGCGCAGGAAACGGCCGGCGCCCGGGCCGATCCGGCCCTGCACCTGCCGCAGACTGTCCTGCCACGCCGTCATCTTGCTGTCATTCCCTGCTCCCAGCGAAGCACTGTGTAAGTCCGCCCGGGAACCCCGCCCGAGCCACTGCGTACCACTGCCTGCAACACCGACCTGCGTCCACTGCCGTCGATGGCACCGGACTCGATACTATAGGTGCCGCTGCTGCTGGCAAGCGTTGTCGTGCCGCCAGCGGAATCTGCATCACGCTCCTGCTGTGCGCGCTGCGCCATCACACTGTCCGCATCCAGGCCCAGCGCGGTCAGCACCGGCGCGCTGGCGAACTGCGGATCCGGCCGTGCCTGGCGGCTGTAGAGGGTCAGGTGCGGCAGCATCGCCCGGTACAGGGGTCCGCGCATGCCCAGGACCCGCTGCAGCTCGCCCAGGGTCTCGAAGCGCTTGTTGCGTGGGCCGTAGGGCAATCCGGCTGCGGCGTAGTCCGGCGCTTCGGCGCCACCGCCCGGTTGCAGCAGGCTGTCCTCGTCGCGCCAGTCGATGATGGCGCCGGCCAACTGCCGGGCCTGTGCATCGTCTTCGCCCAGCGCCTTGAGGAAGGCGGTCAGCAGTGCGGCGTCGGCCAGGTTCAGGTTGATCTTGCCGTTCTCGTCCAGCACCTTGATCTCGATGCTGGCGTCGTCGAACTGCCAGCGGTAGGTACGGCCATCGGCACGCCAGGGCGCCCGTTGCGGATCGGCTGACAGGCGCAGGAGGGCATATTCGAGGCCGGCGCGCGCACGTTCCTGCCCGCGTGCATCGTCATCCAGCACGCGCTGCTGCAGGTGCTCGACCCGTGCGCTCAGCGCGAACGCACCGACCAGCGCCGTCATCAATGCGATCAGCCACAGCACCAGCACCAATGCCGCCCCGCGCTGACGGCTCATCGCGTGCCTCCACTGCCACCGGCACGCAGCGCCACCACCAGTGGCGGCCACGGCGCGCCCCGGGATGGCACGATCTGGATTTCCACCAGCATCGGCAGGCGGCGGGTGTCATCCCAGCGCGGCAGCCAGTCGGTCACCTGCCCGGTGCCGGCATCGATGCCGCGATAGCGCAGCTGCACCGACTTCAGGTTGTCCACCAGCACCTCTGGCGGGCGCGGCGGATTCTCGGCGATGCGCTCGCCTTCCTGCAGCAGCACGAGGTCCAGCAGCAGGCGCTGTTGGCCACCGCGTCCGTCCACCTGCAGCGCGTGCAGGTAGGGGCCGCCACGGCCGAGGTAACCGGGCAGGTCGGCGGCGAACAGCATGCGTTGCTCCTCGCCCTGGAAGAAGATGGGTTCGCGGGTGGGGTCCGGGGCCTCCAGCGGGGTGCGCAGTGCACCCGCCAGCTGCCTGCGCAGCAACGACTCGACCGCGCGCATGCGTTCGCTTTCAGCGGCGATCTGCTCGCCGCGCTGGCTGACCGCCATCGCCGAGCGCACGCTGGCAAAGGCCAGTGCCAGGCCACCGGCCAGCAGCACGGTGGCCAGCATCACTTCGACCAGGGTGAAGCCCGCGGCGCGCCGCTTCATCGCGCGTTCTCCAGGTCGGGCGGCAACAGGCGCAGGCTGCGCCAGTGCAGTTGTTCGCGCTCGCTGTCGCCCCAGCGCACCCGCAGCTGCAGCTCGGCCAGCCATGGGGTGCCCGCTGACGTGGCCTGCACGACGTTGCCGGCGCGTGGCTCGACCCACGGCTGGACCTGCAGCTCCCAGTGATAGCGCCCCTGTTCCCAGTCACCCTGCTGGCTGCCCACCTGCAGCGGCGCGTCGACACCGGCCTGGGCCAGCAACGACTGTGCATGCAGCACCGCACGCGTGCGCAGCTCGGCGTCACGTACCTGCTTCGCGCCACCGGACAGGCTGCCCAGCAGCAGGGTCAACGCCAGGCCCAGCAGGGCGAAAGCGACGATCACTTCCAGCAGGGTGAAGCCACGCGCGCGCCGCTTCATTGCGCCCGCCAGGGGCCGGAGCGGACCTCGCCGGTCAGCCAGCCGACGTCGACGCGCCATTCGGCACCGTCGCGCTGCAACCGGATACGGCCGCCGCTGGAGCCACCATCGGGATGGAACTCGATCACGCCCTGCCCCGCCGCGGTGGCCAGCTGTGCGGCACCTTCGAACTGCACCTGCAGCTGTGCCGGCACCTCACCGTGGCGCTGGTTGGCCCCCTCCCAGCGGCGCCGTGCCGGTTCGATCACGAAGCGCTGCGGTTCGCCGCGGGCGATCGCCTGCGCGCGCACCATGCGCAGCTGGCTGGCGATGTCCTTGCCGGCGCTGCGCAGCTGCATGCCGGCGAACCCGCGCGACAGGCCGGCGGCGGTGATCAGGCCGATCGCCGCGATCAATGCGATCACCAGCAGCATTTCCAGCAACGACAGTCCAGCCGCGCGCCTGCCGTGCAGGCGCGGGCGTGGCAACCGGCGCGGCAGGAAGTGCGTCATGCGCGGTTACGGCTGGTAGCGGATGTCAGCGTCGACGCTGCTGCCGCCAGCCTTGCCATCCTTGCCCAGGCTGACCAGCTCATACGGCTGGCCTTCGCCCGGCGCCCGGTACTCCAGTGCGTGGCCCCACGGGTCATTCAGGTCGGCGGGCTTGGCGTACGGGCCGAGCCAGCCGCCGACACCGGCCGGCGCCGTCACCAGGTCGTTGAGCGTGGCCGGCAGCTTGCCGGTGTCGATCTGGTAGTTGTCGATCTTGGAGGCGACGGTCTGCACCTGCGCCTTGGCGATGTTGGCCTTGCCACGGTCGGCGCCGCCCAGCACGCGGCTGGCGACCAGGGTGAGCACCGCGCCGATCAGCACGATGACGATGATGATTTCCAGCAGGCTCATGCCCGACTGGTTGCGCGCGGCGGTGAAGGAAAGGCGGATCGGTCGGCGACGGGCAATCATGGACGGTCCTTTCAGTTGCGGAGTATCGGGGTTGCAGGGAGTGCCATCGTCAACCGATGGCATTGGTCAGGTCATACAGCGGCACCAGCACGGCCACGATCACCGCGCCGACCACCGAGGCCAGCACCAGGGTGATCGCCGGCACCATCGCCGCCAGCATGCGGTCGATGCGCCGGGCGCTGTCCTGTTCGAAGGTGTCGGCGGCCTTGAGCAGCATGGTATCGAGTGCGCCGGATTCCTCGCCGACCTGGATCATCTGCAGCGCCAGGCGCGGGAACCGCTTGCCGCGCGACAGGGCCAGCGACAGGCCGGCGCCGTTCTTCACTTCATCGGCGGCCGTTTCGACGTCAGCGGCCAGGGCGCGGTTGCCCAGCACGTTGCGCGCGATGCCCAGTGCCCCCAGCAAGGGGACGCCGTTGCGCAGCAGTGTGCCCAGCGTGCGCGCCAGCCGGGCGGTTTCCAGCTCGCCGATGAGGCGACCGATGCCACGCCGCTGCAGCAGCCAGCCATCCAGCGCCAACCGGAACGCCGGTTGCCGCGCCTTGCGCTCGAAGAACAGCACCAGCACGCCGGGCACCACCAGCAGCAGCACCCACCAGTCACGCACGAACAGGCCCAGCTGCAGTACCGCGTTGGTGAACCACGGCAGCGCCACGTCCAGGCTTTCGTACATCTGCGCGAACTGCGGCACCACGTAGCCGAGCAGGAACAACAGCGCGCCACCGACCACCACCAGCAGGATCGCCGGGTAGACCAGCGCGTTGATGACCTTGCCCTGCAGCGCGCGGCTGCGCTCGAGGTAGTCGGCCAGGCGTTGCAGGGTTTCATGCAGGCTGCCACCGGCTTCGCCGGCGCGCACCATGTTCACGTACAGGCGCGAGAACAGCCCATGCTGGCGCTCCAGCGCGGTGGACAGCGGTGCGCCACCGCGCACCACGTCGCGGATGTCGGTGATCGCGCGGCGCGATCGTTCGTCCTCGGGCAACCCCAGCAGGATCGACAGCGCGCGGTCCAGCGGCTGGCCGGCACCGAGCAGGGTCGCCAGCTGCTGGGTGAACTGCAGCAGGGCGGCGCCCTGCAGCGGGCGCTGCTGCAGCAGGTTGCGCCAGCTGCTGCCGCCGATCGCGCCGGCGTCGGCCAGCTGCGTCTCCATCGGCAGGTGGCCCTGGTCCTGCAGGCGCGCGATCAACTCGGCCTCGCTGGCCGCTTCCATCTGCCCATCGAAGACCTCGCCATGCGGATTGAGCGCCTTGTAGCGATAGTTCGGCATGTCAGCCCCGGCGTCCTGCACGCATCAGCTTTCCTCGGTCACGCGCAGCACTTCCTCGATGGTGGTCTGCCCGCTCAACGCCTTGGACAGGCCATCCTCGTACATAGTGCGCATGCCGGCCTCGCGGGCGATGCGCTCGATCTCGCCCATGCCATCGCGGCGCATCACCGCACGGCGCAGCGCATCGTTCATCACCAGGAATTCCATGATGGTGGTACGCCCCAGGTAGCCGGTCGGCGCCAGCGCAGACGGCTTCGGGCGGTACAGGTGGATCGGCCCTTCCGGCTGCAGGCGGCGCAGTTCGAACCGCTCGATCTCTTCCGGCGAGGCTTCGTAGCGCTCGGCGTGGGTCGGCTCCAGCCGGCGTACCAGGCGCTGGGCCAGGATGCCGTTGATGGTGGACGTGAGCAGGTAGTCCTCCACGCCCATGTCGAGCAGGCGGGTGATGCCACCGGCGGCGTTGTTGGTATGCAGGGTGGACAGCACCAGGTGGCCGGTCAGCGCCGACTGGATGGCGATGCGCGCGGTTTCCAGGTCGCGCATTTCACCGATCATGATGATGTCCGGATCCTGGCGCACGATGCTGCGCAGGGCATTGGCGAAGTCGAGGCCGATCTGCGGCTTGGCCTGGATCTGGTTGATGCCTTCGATCTGGTATTCCACCGGGTCTTCGACCGTGATGATCTTGACGTCGGCGGTGTTGAGCTGGCTCAGCGCGGTGTACAGCGTGGTGGTCTTGCCCGAGCCGGTCGGGCCGGTGACCAGCAGGATGCCATGCGGCTGTTCCAGCACCTTGCGGAACTGCGGCAGGAAGGCATCGGTGAAGCCGAGCCGGTGGAAATCGAACACCACCGTTTCGCGGTCCAGCAGGCGCATCACCACGCTTTCGCCATGCGCGGTCGGTACCGTGCTCACGCGCAGGTCCAGCTCCTTGCCCTGCACGCGCAGCATGATGCGGCCGTCCTGCGGCAGGCGGCGCTCGGCGATGTTGAGCCGGGCCATGATCTTGATGCGGCTGATCACCGCAGCGGTGAGGTTGGCCGGCGGGCTTTCGCCCTCCACCAGCACGCCATCGACGCGGTAGCGGACCTTCAACCGGCTCTCGAACGGTTCGACATGGATATCCGAAGCGCGCAGCTCCACCGCACGCTGGATCACCAGGTTGACCAGGCGGATCACCGGTGCTTCCGACGCAAGGTCGCGCAGGTGCTCGATGTCGTCGACCGCACCGCCCTCGCCATCCGCGGTTTCCACGATCGCGCCCATCGCGCTGCGGCCCTGGCCGAACCAGCGCTCGACCAGGTCATCGATCTCCGCGCGCATGCCCAGCACCGGTATCACCGGAACCCCAAGGGCCAACTGCACGGCCTGCTGTGGATAGGCGTCGTGGGCATCGGCCAGCCACAGCCGCACCCCGTGTTCATCCAACTCCAGCGGGCACACATGGAACTGCTTCAGGAAGCGCAGCGACAGCGGAAGTCCCTCGGCCAGCGCCTGCGGCGGGGCCTCCGGCACCTGCTTGCCCTCCAGCAGCGGCAGGCCCAGCACCTCAGCGCTGGCCTGTGCCTGGTCGCGTTCAGACACCAGGCCCAGGCGCACCAGCAGGCCCAGCAGACTGCCGCCGGCCTCGGCATGCAATGGCCGCGCGCGTGCCAGGTCTCCTTCCTTGAGCCGACCGCGCGCCAGCAACGCATCCAGGATGCGGCCTTCGGCGTCGTCGGTAACGGTTGCAGCGAGCGCGTTCACGTGACTCTCCTGTCAATCGGCCCGACTTTAGCAGTTAAGCCGTGATTTCCGCCGCCCTGCGGCCACCTTTCGTAAAAAGACGAAGCCCGTCACACAGGGTGACGGGCGTCGGCCGTTCAACTACGACACGAGGTGATTACTGCGTGGCGAGAATGCTCACGCCGTTGTATGCCGCTTCGCCCACCACCTTGATGTAATAGGTGCCCGCCACCGGCTTGTTCACCCGCACCGTTTCGGACGTGCCGGGACGGGTCGACTTGCCGTCGTTGTCGCTGGCGCTCGGCTCACGCCCTTGGGCAATGTAGACCGAGACGTTGCCGGTGCCACCGTAGGTGATCACGCTGAGCTGCTTTCCGGCAACGGCTTCGAAGCTGTACAGCTTGCTGCTGCCGGCAGCACCGTTCAGGCCGCCGACTGCGGCCTTGTTGGTCAGCGGCGTGGCCACCGGCCCGCAGTTTTCGGTGCACGGTTCTTCCAGTGCCTTGGCCAGCGCGGCCTTGGCATCAAGGATGCCGGTACCGATCGGGGTCGCCGCCGGGATGGCGACCGGGAACGGACGCGCCGTTTCCTTCAGCAGGGTACGCATCGCGGCCGGGGTCAACGGATCCTTGCCCTTGGCGATCAGTGCGCTCTGCACCAGTGCCGCAACGGCGGCCACATGCGGCGAGGCCATCGAGGTACCGCCCATGCCCATGTAGCCCGGCGTGCCCGATTCCGGCGTGGTGGCCGCATTGGAGCCGGTCTGCCAGATGTAGCCGCCCGGGTTGCCGTCGACACTGCCGCCACCGCCCGGACCGGACAGGTCCACGCGGGCTCCATAGTTGGAGTAGTAGGTGATGCCACCGGTGATGCGGGTGGCCCCCACGGTCACCACGCCTTCGCAGCTGGCCGGCTGGTACTTGGACGCGTTGTCGGCTTCATTGCCGGCAGCCACCACCACCGTGGTACCGCGCGAGATCGCGCCGTTGATCGCGTCCTGGTAGGTGCTGGCGCAGGAACCACCGCCCCCCAGGCTCATGTTGATGATCTCGGCCGGATTGGTGTTGGCCGGGATGCCGGTCACGGTACCGCCGGAGGCCCAGGTCACCGCATCAGCGATGTCGGACAGGTAGCCGCCGCACTTGCCCAGCACGCGGACCGGCAGCACCTTGGCCTTGTAGGCGACACCGGCCATGCCGACGCCGTTGTTGGTCTGCTCGGCCACGGTGCCGGCGACGTGGGTGCCGTGCCAGGAACTGTCGTCGGCCAGCGAGCCGTCATAGCACTCGTTGTCGTTCTCGACCCAATCACCGTAGTCCTGCGCACCCGGCACGCGATCGTTGGTCGGGCGCCGCGAGGTCTCCGCATCGCTGATGAAGTCGTAGCCTTCCAGCAGGTTTCCGACCAGGTCCGGATGCTGCGGCAGGACGCCGGTATCGATCACTGCCACCACGATGCCCTCGCCCTGCGAGACATCCCACGCCGCCGGTGCGTTGATGCCGCCGACCGCATTGTGCAGATGCCACTGGTTCTGCTGGTAGAAGGGATCGTTCGGCACCAGCGCCGGCTGCACGTTGCCGGCACGCAGTTCGCTGCGGCGCAGCTTCACGTCGGCTTCGGCGTACTGCACCGACGGATCGGCCTTCAGTTCCTTCAGCACGCGCTGCAGTTCGGCCGGTGCCAGGCGGCCCTGCACACGGATGAGGTCCGCACCGGTAGACAGCTTGCGGACCACCTGCGGGCCGAGCGTGCTGGCGCGTGACGTGCCGCCGGAGAGACTGGCACGGGTCAGTGCGGACTGCACGGTGGACAGCTTCGCCGAGCGGTCGGTGGCGGCAGCAGCGCCGGCCCGGTACTTGACGATGATGCGCTCGGTACCCGGCTGGGCGGTGCTGGCCTGGCGCACCGGTTCACGGGTCGGCAACCCGGCGGCGTGGACGGCACCGACCGCCGTCATCGACAGCACGGCGGCGGCAAGCACATTGATGCGAAGGTTCTGCTTCTTGATCACGTCGAATTCCTCTTCTGGGTCATGGATCGAACCAACACTGCGGCCATCATTCCTTGACGACTCCCGGCCGGCCCAGCCGGGATTGCCGTGACCTCCCCCCAGGCCCTCACTGCAGGTACGGCGCCGGCGTGGGTGGCCGCCGGCGCGATGGAGTGGCTTACCAGCCGAAGCCGGCACCGACGCCGACCGAACTGTCGTCACTGCTGAAGGCGCCGCCGAAGGTGACCGTGGCGCGATCGCTGATCGCACGCTGGTAACCCAGCGACAACGCCGACTCGCCACCCTGGAAACCGATGCCGACGCCGACACGGTTCTGGGTGCGGATACCGGCGGCACTGGTAGCCATGTTGAGCATCGCTGCGCTCATCGCGCCCTGGCGGTCGATGCGGCGGTCCATGTGGCGCAGGCGTCCGTCGATCTCGCCCTTGAACACATCGAAGCTGTCGGCAACGGCCTGGACGCGGCTGTCGGTGTAGCTGTTCGCCGTCGCCATGCCACGGTCCAGCTGGCCCTTGTTGACGGCGTCGGTGGCGGTGGTGCCGGCGGCGACGTTGGTGACCTGGCGTTCGTTGCCTTCGCTGCCCACCGAGACCGTGTTGGCACGATCGGCAACCGAGCCCTGGCCCAGCGCCACGGCATTTGCCGCCGTTGCACTGGCGCCCTGGCCGATGGCCGTGGACGAAGCGCCGCTGGCTACCGCGCCATCGCCCATGGCCACGGCGTTGAAGCCGGTAGCCGGGGTGCCGACCGGAATGCCCGCCCCCGCCGCGGCCACCGTCGGCGTGCCCTGCACGCGTGCGGTACTGGCCGGCGCGGCATCGGCCGTTGCCGGTGCGTCGGCCACGCTGGCCAGCGGGCTTTCATCCAGCGAAGCACTCATTGCGCGCAGGCTGGACGCGCCTGCTCGCGTGCCACCGGCAGTGCGACGGTCAATCTCACTGACCTTGCGGTCCAGCGCGCCCAGCGCATCGCCGACATTGCTGTAGGTGGCGCCCTGGATCACGTAGTTCGGCGCCACGAACACGCCCTGCATGCCGACGCTGGCACCACCGCCGAGGAAGCTGGCGGCATCACTGAGCGACTGGAACAGCTGACCGCCATTGATCGCCTGGCGGCTGCCGGCGGCGATGTTGCCCGCGCCGACGTTGTCGATGGTGGTGCCCTGGAAGCCAGACAGGGTCAGGCGGTCACGGCTGGCGTCGTCATAGCCGACGGCGCTGGCCGCCGTGGTCTCGACCGTGGCGATGCGCGAGTCGAAATCACCGACACGGGTTTCCACGGCGCCCACGCGCTGGTTGGTGACGTTGAGCTGCGAGCCGGTGACCGCGTCGCTGCTGCCGGCGGCGATGCGGCCGTCGGCCACATTGACGATGCGGCGCGCGGCCGGGCCATCGGTGCCGTTGCCACCACCGACCGACACCACGTTGGCATCGAGCGCACGCGAGCCCGCACCCAGTGCCACCGAGTTCGCACCGGACGCGCCGGCACTGTTGCCCAGTGCAAGCGCACCGTTGCCGATGGCCATCGCGTTGGCACCCAGCGCATTGCTGCGTGCGCCGCTGGCACTGGCGGCCGAACCGATCGCTGCGGCATCGCTGCCGCTGGCACTGGCGGTACCCGCGCCGCTGGCCTTGACGTAGCGTGCGGTGCCATCGGCGGTCGCCGCGACCGCATCGAGCTGGCCACGATTGACTGCATCGGTGCGCTCGGTACCGGCGGCGACACGGGTGATCTGACGATCACTGCTGGCACTGCCGACCGACACGGTGTTGGCACGATCAGCCACCGAGCCTGCGCCCAGTGCGATGCTGCCGGCCGCCGAAGCGTTGGCACTGACACCCACCGCGGTAGCGTTCGCACCGGTGGCCTTGCTGCCGTAACCCACCGCAGTACCCAGTCGACCACTGGCTTCGGCGTAGCTGCCCAGCGCCGAGGCGCCATCGGCCGAGGCAGTGGCGCGGAAACCGCTGGCCTGCGACTGCGTGCCGCTGGCCGTGGCCTGCGCGCCGCTGGCGGTGCTGTAGGCGCCCTTGGCCTGGGCGCCTGCGCCGGTAGCGCTGGCGCCGAGTTCACTGGCGCGGGCAGCGCTGCCCACGGCCACGCTGTCGACACCACTGGCCTGTGCGTTGGTACCCAGTGCCGCCGCGTTGCTGCCGGTCGCCAGGGCGTCGGCGCCTACCGCCGTGGCGTTGGCGGCCATCGCGTTGGCGCCACTGCCCAGCGCGGTGGCACCGTTGCCGATGGCGTTGGACGCGTTGCCGGCGGCCAAGGCGTTGTCACCGTCCACCAGGGCACCGGCCTCGCCATCGGCATTGCCGCTGGCCTGGAACTGGCGGCTGGTCCTGTCGGCGACGCTGGCAACGGCATCCAGCTGGCCCTTGTTCACCGCGTCGGTGGCTTCGGTACCGGCTGCCACATGGGTCACCTGGCGTTCGCCACCGGCCTTGCCGACGGCCACGGTGTTGTCACGGTCGGCCTTGGAGCCGGCACCGAGGGCGACACTGTTGCTGCCGTTGGCGGTGGCGTTGGCGCCCAGGGCCGTGGCATTGCTGCCGGCGGCCCACGAGTTCCAGCCGATTGCCGTGGCGTAGTCTTCGGTCGCCCATGCGCCGGCACCGAACGCCGCCGCACCGGTGCCACTGGCACGCGACGGGATCAGGCCGAAGAAGGTGCTGCCACCGATGGCCACGCTCTCCTCGCCGCTGGCCTCGCTGGACTGACCCACCGCCACGGCACCGGTACCGGCTGCAGCAGCACCGAAGCCGACGGCGGTCGTGTTGGCACCACTGGCCGCCGAGCCGTAGCCCAATGCGGTGCCGAGGCGTCCACTGGCCTCGGCATAGCCACCGACGGCAGTGGTGCCATCGGCAGAGGCGGCACTACGGAAGCCGCTGGCCAGGGCCTGCGTGCCGCTGGCGTTGGATTCGGTGCCGGTTGCCGTGCTGTACGCACCGCTGGCCTGTGCACGCGCACCGACCGCGCTGGCACCGAGCTCGCTGGCGCTGGCACCGGTGCCGAGCGCAAGGCTGTCTTCACCGCTGGCCTGCGCTGTGCTGCCCAGCGCCGCCGCATTGTTGCCGGTGGCCAATGCATCGATGCCCACGGCCGTGGCGTTGGCCGCCAGCGCGTTGGCACCGCTGCCCAGCGCGGTGGCCCCGTTGCCGATGGCGTTGGCCGCATCGCCGGCCGCCAGCGCGTTGTCGCCCTCGACCAGTGCCCCTGTTTCGCCATCGGCGTTGCCGCTGGCCTGGAACTGCCTGCTGGTCTTTTCCGCTGCGGCGGCTACGGCGTCGAGCTGGTTCTTGTTGACCGCATCATTGCCCTGCGTGCCATCAGCCACGTTGGTGATCTGGCGGGTGTTGCCACCGCCGCCGACCGACACGGTGTTGTCGCGGTCGGCGATCGAATCGGCACCCAGCGCCACGCTGTTGGCAGCGCGCGATTCGGCGGCGTTGCCCAGCGCGGTGCTGTTGATGCCACCGGACCAGGCGCCGCCACCGACGGCGGTGGAGTAGTTGCCCGATGCTTCGGTGGCCAGCACGCCGAACAGCGATCCGCCGACGGCGACGCTGTTGGTGCCGGTGGCCAGGCTGCCCTGGCCAGTGGCGGTGCTGTAGGCACCGGAGGCTTCCGAATCACCGCCCAGCGCCACGCTGTTGGAGCCGGAGGCATTGGCGAAGTTGCCGAAGGCCGTGGCATTGAAGGCCGAGGCCTGTGCATAGCCACCGATGGCGGTGCTGTAGCCGCCGGTCGCCTCGGCACCGATGCCGAACGCTGCCGACGCGGTGCCACTTGCGACACTCTCGCTGCCGACCGCGGTGGCGCCGCTGCCACTGGCATTGCTGAAGTACCCCACTGCCACCGCCTCCTCGCCGGAGGCTTCGGACAGCACGCCGGTCGCGGTGCTGCCAGCACCGCTGGCGATGCTGGCCGCACCGAACGCCGCACTCTGCTCGCCACTGGCCTCGCTTTCCGCACCCTGCGCGGTTGCGTATTCAGCGGTCGCCTGTGCATTTGCACCGACCGCGCTGGCGTTGGCGGCGCTGGCCAGGGCGTTGACGCCCAGTGCCTGCGCATTGCTGGCCAGCGCGTTGGCGCCACTGCCGAGTGCGGTGGCCCCGTTGCCGATGGCGTTGGCCGCATCACCGGCGGCCAGCGCGTTGTCACCGTCCACCAGTGCACCGGCCACATCACCGCCGTTGCCGCTGGCCTGGAAGAAGCGGCTGGTGGTGGCTGCCGCGCCCGCCACGGCATCCAGCTGCGCCTTGTTCACCGCGTCGGTGGCCTGGGTACCGGCGGCGACGTTGGTCACCTGGCGTTCGTTACCGGTGCTGCCGACCGAAAAGCTGCGGGCGCGGTTGGCGACCGAGCCGGCGCCCAGTGCGACGGCGTTGCTGGCGCTGGCGTTGCTGCCGGCACCGAGCGCGATCGCGCTTTCACCACCGGCCACCGTGTTGGTGCCGATGGCGATGCTGTTGAGGCTGTTGCCCAGCGCCTGGAAGCCGAGCGCCACGCTGTTGTCGCCATAACCGAATGCGCCGCGACCGACGGCGGTGGAGCTGGTGCCGTTGGCCCAGCTGTTGTAACCGATGGAGGTCGCACCACTGCCACTGGCCCAGGCCGCGTTGCCAAATGCCGAGGCATTGGTGGCCGTTGCCCAGGCGCCGGAACCGAACGCACTCGCCCCGCTTGCGGTAGCCCAGCTGTAGCCACCGACGGCGGTGCTGTCGTCACTGCTGGCGAAGGCGCTGTCGCCAACCGCAACCGCGTAGCTGCCGGTCGCACGCGACTTGCCGCCGGCCGCGAAGCTGTTGTCTCCGCTGGCCCTGGCGGCGTTGCCGAACGCACTGCTGGCAGCACCGGTCGCCTGCGCACCACTGCCGACCGCTGTGGCGTCGGCGACGGCAGTGGTGCCGACCTGCTGTGCCGTACCGTCGGCACCGATGATCGGCTGGTTGTACTCGTCGTAGGCCTGGCCGAGGCCACCGATGGCAACACCACCATTGCCGGTGGCGTTGCTGTTGCGACCCACCGCCACGGCGTCGTCACCGATGGCCGAGGCTGCTGCGCCCTGTGCAACCGCGCCGGCGCCGATCGCATTGCTCGACGAACCCGCCGCAACCGCACCTTCGCCCTCGGCCAATGCACCCGCATCGCTGCCTGCTTCCGGCTGGGCCTGGAAGAAGCGCGCTGTGCTGTCGGCGGTGCTGGCCACCGCGTCGAGCTGCGCCTTGTTCACTGCATCGGTGGCTTCACTGCCCGCGGCGACGCTGGTGATCTGCCGTTCGTTGCCGGCGCTGCCCACGGCCACGCTGTTGGCACGCACCGCTTCGGAGTTGGCGCCGAGCGCAACGCTGTTGGCACCGCGTGCGGTGGCGTAGTAGCCCACGGCGGTGCTCTGCGCGCCGCTGGCCCAGGTCTGCGCGCCGAGCGCGCTGGCGTTCTCGCCCGGTGCGTAGGCGAAGTAGCCGACCGCAGTCGCTTCGGCGCCGGACGCTTCGGTCAGGCTGCCGTTGGCCACCGCGCGATCACCGCTGGCGATGGCGCCGGCGCCGACGGCGGTCGACGCTTCGCCGCTGGCCTGGGTCTGCACGAAGAAGCCCAGGCCTGGAATCAGATCGGCCGGGCCGCCGATGGCCACGCTGCTGGTGCCGGTGGCGTTGCTCTGCGTACCCAGCGCGGTGGAGTAATCACCGATGGCATTGGCAACCGCACCGAACGCGGACGACTGCGCGCCGGCGGCATATGCGCCCACGCCAAAGGCAGACGCGGCGAAACCGCCGGCCTCGGCACTCGCACCCACCGCAGTACCACCGACACCGGCACTGGTGGCGCCGGTTTCCACCGGCACGCCGCCACTGGTGATCAGCGGATTGCCATCGGCATCCACCGCAGCACCACCGACGGCGACGCTGCCTGGGCCGTTCGCCTGTGCATTGTTGCCGAACGCGGCGCTGTTCTGACCTGAGGCCAGTGCGTTGTTGCCAACGGCGGTGGCGTTCTGCGCGACGGCGGTCGCACCGGCGCCCACGGCCGTCGCACCCTTGCCGATCGCATTGGCGGCCTCGCCAGCCGCCAGCGCCTCGTCGCCCTCGGCCAATGCACCCGCATCACTGTTGCTGCTGCCCGTGGCCTGGAAACGCTTGGCGGTGGCATCGGCCACGGCGGCGACGCCCTTCAACTGGCCGACGTTGACCGCGTCGGTGTCTTCGGTGCCCGCCGCGACGCTGGTGATCTGCCGGGTCAGGCCGTATTCGGCGGCGCCGACCGACACGGTGTCGACACGGTCGGCCAGCGAGCCGGCGCCCAGCGCCACGCTGCCGGTGGCGACCGCAGCGGCGTTCGAACCCAGCGCGGTGCTGTATTCACCGACGGCGGTGCTGAACGCACCCACCGCGATCGATGCTTCGTTGGCGGCAGTGGCGCCGCGGCCCAGTGCGGTGCTGCCCGGGCCCATCGCCACGGCACCACCGCCGACGGCCGTCGCGCCATCGGCAGTGGCTTCGGACAACGCACCGAGTGCGGTGGCCGCGCCGTTCTCGCTGGCTGCGTACGCGCTGGCGCCGACGGCTGTATCGCCAAGCCCGAACGCGGCCGCGCTCTGCCCGACCACCACGCTGGCATCGCCGATCGCCAGGGCGCCCTGGCCGAAGGCACTGGCGCCGAGACCGGCGGCAATGGCCTGGGTTCCGATGGCGGTGGTGGCGTTGGCCAGCGCCTGTGCACCGGCGCCGGCCGCGACTGCGCCCTGCCCCTCGATCTTCGCCGCGTCGCTGTCATCGCCTGCGCCGTCGGCCTTGAAATAGCGGTTTCCATCGGCGGCGACATCAGCCAGCGCGGCCTGCGTGGCGCGCGCCTGCGCGTCCAGCTGCGCCTTGTTCACCGCATCGGTGCCCTGCGTGCCAGCAGCCACGTTGGTGATCTGCCGCTCCTTGCCGGCATCGCCGATGGACACGGTATTGGCCCGCGTGGCCTTGGAGCCAGCGCCCAGCGCCACGCTGTTGGCGGCGCTGGCATTGCTGTTGCTGCCGATCGCCACCGCGTTGCTGCCCTTGGCCGTGGCCGAGCCTTCGATCAGGCACTTTTCCAGCAGCTTGCCGCTGAATGCAACGCAGGTGGCGCTGCCGCCGATCTGCACCGACTGTGCCGTCGCGCTGCCGCTCATGCCCAACCCCAATACCAGGCCCAGTGCCACCGCCAGCAGTGCGGGCGTGGCCTGTGTCGCATCGCGGCGCTGGTCGACGACCCCGCCACTGCTGCTGTCGGAGGAGGCCAGTTCCGAGGCCACCACCAACTGACCCAGTGCTTTGTTCCAGACCTTGCGATAAATCCGATTCATCGGTACGGCTCCTGATTGGACTGGTTTTGGGCAAAGCAACGCCACCGCTGGGCTTTCCGGCCCAACGTCCCCTGGGGGCGTTTATTCGCGTGATTTACTGCGGGGTATTGCCGAACGGCGCGCAGCGACAGAAAACCGAGCGCGTGCGCCAACCGGTTACTGCGAAATGAATGATTCTGAAACGGGGTTCAAGTGTTAACGGCAACTTTGCAGATCGTCAAGACTTTGACACGACAAATCCTATTGCCGTGAAGCAGTTCACTATTTCACGTGTTTATAAAGGCATTTTGTTAGACATACGTGACGAACTGCTGGCGCATGAAAACGGATGTAACTAGCGGCCAGATCAGCAATTTCACGCACACAAAGAAAAACCCGCCGACAAAGCGGCGGGTTTTTCCATACGCGGTGGCATTGCGGCCTGCGCGGAACGATGCGATCAGCCGCACCACACCCGCGCGTTGCGGAACATGCGCATCCACGGCGAATCACCCTGCCATTCAGCCGGTGCCCAGCTCAGGTTGAGCGCGCGCGGGGTGCGCTCCGGGTGCGGCATCATGATGGTGACGCGGCCGTCGGTGCTGGTCAGGCCGGTGATGCCGTCCGGCGAACCGTTCGGGTTCAGCGGGTACTGGCTGGCGACGTTGCCATGGCCATCGATGTAGCGCAGCGAGACGCGGGCGGCAGCCTGGTCGACGGCGTTGTCGAACACGGCCTGGCCTTCGCCGTGCGCCACCGCTACCGGCAGGCGCGAGCCGGCCATGCCACGCAGCAGGATCGACGGCGATTCCACCACTTCCAGCAGCGCGGTGCGGGCTTCGAACTGCTCGCTGGCATTGCGGCGGAACTGCGGCCAGTGTCCGGCACCGGGGATGATGTTCTTGAGCTGGCTCATCATCTGGCAGCCGTTGCACACGCCCAGCGCGAAGCTGTCTTCGCGCGCGAAGAACGCGGCGAAGGCATCACGCAGCGCACTGCGCTCCAGGATCGAGGTGGCCCAGCCACGGCCGGCACCGAGCACATCGCCGTAGCTGAAGCCGCCGCAGGCGACCAGGCCGGTGAAATCCTGCAGCGCCACGCGGCCTTCGATCAGGTCGCTCATGTGCACGTCGAAGGCGCGGAAGCCGGCACGTTCGAAGGCGTTGGCCATTTCGATCTGGCCGTTGACGCCCTGCTCGCGCAGCACCGCCACGCGCGGACGCGCACCGGTGCTGATGAACGGTGCCGCCACATCCTCGTTCAGGTCGAAGCTGAGCTTGGGCTTCAGGCCCGGTGCGTTGAAGGCACGGGCGACCTCGCGCTCGGCATCGGCGTTGGCCGGGTTGTCGCGGCGCTTCTGCATCGCGTGGGTGACCGACCACCAGGCGTCGAACAGTGCGTCCCAACGCCATTCGGCCAGGTTCTCGCCACCCAGCGACACGCGCACCACCGGCGCGGTGGTCGGCTTGGCGATGCGCTGTGCGCATTCGGTCAGTGCGTGGCGTTCGACCAGGTCGGCGAACGCAGCGCGGTCTTCGCGCGCGATCTGCACCACCGCACCCAGTTCTTCGTTGAACAGGCTGCGGAACGGATCATCGCCCCAGGCATCGAGCGTGATGTCCAGGCCAAGGCGCGAAGTGAAGGCCATTTCGCACAGCGCGGCGAAGGCACCACCGTCGCTGCGGTCGTGGTAGGCCAGCAGCAGGCCAGACTGGCGCGCATCGCGGATCAGCTCGAAGAAGCCACGCAGGCGCTGCGGATCGTCCAGGTCCGGAGCGGCACCGGCGAAGGCCGGCAGATCGCCATGGTCGGCGTGCACCTGGGCCAGGATCGAACCGCCCAGGCGCTGCTTGCCGGCACCCAGGCCGATCAGCCACAGCTCGCTGTCCACGTCGCGGTCGAGCAGCGGGGTCAGCTGCTGGCGCACGTCGGCGACCGGCGCGAACGCCGAGATCACCAGCGACACCGGCGACACGCTCTTGTGCGCTTCGCCCTGGTCGTGCCACTGCGCCTGCATCGACAGCGAGTCCTTGCCCACCGGGATGCTGATGTCCAGCTGCGGGCACAGTTCCATGCCCACCGCCTTCACCGCGTCGTACAGCAGTGCGTCTTCGCCCGGATGGCCGGCCGCGGCCATCCAGTTCGCCGACAGCTTGATTTCATCCAGCGCATCGACCGGGGCCGCGCACAGGTTGGTCAGCGCTTCGCCCACCGCCATGCGTGCCGACGCAGCGGCGTCGAGCAGGGCCAGCGGGGTGCGCTCGCCGATCGACATCGCTTCGCCGGCCACGCCATCGAAGTCGGCCAGGGTGATCGCCACGTCGGCCACCGGCAGCTGCCACGGGCCGACCATCTGCTCACGCGCGGTCAGGCCGCCGACGCTGCGGTCACCGATGGTGACCAGGAAGTTCTTCGAGGCGACGGTCGGGTGCGCGAGCACGCGCAGGCCGGCTTCCTGCAGGTCCAGGCCGCCGGTCTTCAGCGCCGGCCAGCGCGGTGCCGGCGGGTGCGCGGTGTCGCGGTGCATCTTCGGCGGCTTGCCGAACAGCACGTCCATCGGCAGGTCGATCGGCGCATCGGCCGGGGTGTGGCCCGGCACGGCACCGTAGGCCACCACCAGGTGCTCCTCGGCGGTGGCCACGCCAACGGCAGCGAACGGGCAGCGCTCGCGGGCGCACAGCGCGGCGAACTCGGCCAGGCGCTCCTGGGCCACGCCCAGCACGTAGCGCTCCTGCGACTCGTTGCACCACAGCTGCATCGGCGACAGCGACGGATCATCGGTGGGCACCTTGCCCAGGTCGATGACACCGCCGACCTTGGAGTCGTGCAGCAGTTCGGGGATGGCATTGGACAGGCCACCGGCACCGACGTCGTGGAAGAACTTGATCGGGTTGTTGGCGCCCATCGCCACGCAGCGGTCGATGACCTCCTGGCAGCGGCGCTCCATTTCCGGGTTGTCGCGCTGCACGCTGGCAAAGTCCAGGTCCTCGGCGCTCTCGCCGGAGGCCACCGAACTGGCCGCGCCGCCGCCCAGGCCGATCAGCATCGCCGGCCCGCCGAGCACGATGACCGCATCACCGGCCTGCAGCGGGATCTTGTCGACCTGCACGCGATCGATCGCGCCGAGGCCGCCGGCCAGCATGATCGGCTTGTCGTATGCACGCACCAGATCGGCGCCTTCGGGCAGCTCGAAGCTGCGGAAGTAGCCGAGCAGGTTCGGGCGGCCGAATTCGTTGTTGAACGCGGCGCCGCCGAGCGGGCCGTCGGTCATGATTTCCAGCGCCGGCGCCATGCGCGGGTTCAGCGCGCGCGGCGCTTCCCACGGCTGCGGCAGCTCGGGGATGCGCAGGTGCGAGACCGAGAAGCCGGTCAGGCCCGCCTTCGGCTTGCCGCCACGGCCGGTCGCGCCCTCGTCGCGGATCTCGCCACCGGCACCGGTCGAGGCACCCGGGAACGGCGCGATCGCGGTCGGATGGTTGTGCGTTTCCACCTTGATCTGGAACGCGCTGGGCACCTGCGGCTCGCGGCGGTATTCGCCACTGGCCGGATCGGGGCGATAGCGCGAGGCCGGATGGCCTTCGATCACCGCGGCATTGTCGCTGTACGCGCTGAGCGTGTGCTGCGGAGTCTGCTGGTGGGTGTTCTTGATCATCCGGAACAGCGAGCGGTCCTGCTCCTGGCCGTCGATGGTCCAGCTGGCGTTGAAGATCTTGTGGCGGCAGTGCTCGGAATTGGCCTGCGCGAACATCATCAGTTCCACGTCCGACGGCGACCGGCCCAGCGCAGTGAAACGCTCGCGCAGGTAGTCGATCTCGTCCTGGGCCATGGCCAGGCCGAGGCGCTGGTTGGCGGCCTCCAGCTGGTCCACCGGCACGCGCTCCAGTTCACCCCGGGCCGGTGCCGAGAACAGCGCCTGGCCCTGTTCCACGGTCTCCAGCACCGACTGCGTCATCGGGTCGTGCAGCGCCTTGACCAGCGCCTGCTGGGCGGCGGCATCGGCCGGCCAGCCCTGCACGTCGATGCGCAGGCCACGTTCGACCCGGCTGACCGGCTGGCCGGCACCGCGGACCAGTTCGGTGGCCTTGCTCGACCACGGCGACAGCGTGCCCAGGCGCGGCACCACGATGCGGCTGACCGCGCCGTCGGCCACGGCTTCGGCCTGCGGCGCCGCTTCGAGGATGCGGCACAGGGTGGTCAGGTCGGGGGCGGCGCTGCCTTCGGGCTGCACGAAATAGACGTGCCAGGCACCGCTGATGCGCAGGGAGGGAGCGATGGACTGCAGGCGGGATTCAAGACGTTCGCGGCGGAACGGCGACAGGGCGGGCGCGCCCTCGAGGACCATCATGTCCGGGGAACCGTAGTTGGGAAACGGGCCCGACATTGTACCGGAAGCGGGGGATGGGCTCTGGCCGGGCGGCGCCCGGCACCCGCCGAGGCCAGGGCAGCGGCAACGGCAATGGCAACGGCAATGGCCCAAGCAAAAGCTGGGTTCCCGTGGGATGGCGGGGTGGTGGGGGCCAGCAGGACACGCCGTAAACCCGTCCATGGGGGCTCGATGGCGCCATCCATGGCGCCAACGGTCCTGCTGGCCCCCACCACCCCGCCCCCGACAGTTTCCCGCGATGTGCGGTGGATCCACGCCATGCGTGGAGGCTCTGCGGTAGTGCCGGCCGCTGGCCGGCAACCAGGGAACATCAGAAATCAGGCATTGGAGAGCGCAGCGACCGGCTTCTGCTTTTGATTTTGATTTTTTGTTCTGTCTTTCGTGGCTGGCTGCGCAGGAACCTGTCAGAGGCCGGGTGGGTGGGGTCAGGCGGGGTGTCCGCGGCATGGATGCCGCGGCCAAGCCCCCAGGGACGGGTTCACGGCGTCCCCGCCTGACCCCACCCACCCGGCCAAACCCATGAATTCGCGCCCGACCAGCCACGAGGGGGCTCCGCCGATGGCCGCCGACCGCGCGCAGCGCCGCTCTCCGCCCGAATCCCGGAACCATGCGCTTGCTCACGGATTGACCACGCGATTGATGACAACGTTGTCCCCACCTGGCGCCGGACTCTCTCCCCGGCCCCCCAGGTACCCCGTCCGCCCCCTCCGTCGCCTTCCCGGGCGACGCCCGGACCTGCGTCACGCGCGGCGCCATCGGGGCCCGCGCGCCCTTTGATCGGAGACTTACCCATGTACGACCCGATTGTGCGCAGTGCCGAACGTTCGACCCGAAGCTGTCGTCCCCGCCACCTGGCCTGGCTGCTTGCCCTGGCCGCCGGTACCGCCGCCCTGCCCGGCCTGGCGCAGGCTGCCAGCTGTGCCGGCGTGGCCCAGTGGGACCAGGCCAGGATCTACCGGGCCGGCGATACCCTGCAGAAAGGAGGCGTCCTCTATCGGGCGAACCAGGACATCTGGAACGCGCCGCCGGACCATCCGGCCGGTGCGCCCTACTACACCAACCTTGGTGCCTGCGATGGCAGCGGCAGCAACCAGCCGCCGGTGGTCAGCCTGACCTCGCCGGCCAACGGCGCCACCTTCAGCGCCGGCAGCACGGTCAACGTGACCGCTACCGCCAGTGACCCGGACGGCAGCGTCGCCAAGGTCGAGTTCTTCCGCGACGGCAGCTCGCTGGGCGTGGCCACCGGTGCGCCGTATGCGGCCAGCTGGGCCAATGCCAGCGCCGGCAGCCACACCCTGCGCGCGGTCGCCACCGACAACAACAACGCCACCACCAGCACCCCGACCATCACCATCACCGTCAACGCCGCCGGTGGCGATACCACCGCACCGAGCGTGCCGGGCGGGCTGGCGGCCGGAACGCGCACCGCCAGCAGCATCGCGCTCAGCTGGAGCCCGTCCACCGACAACACCGGTGGCAGCGGCCTGGCCGGCTATGACGTGTACCGTAACGGCAGCCTGGTCGGTTCGCCGTCCAGTGCCAGCTATGTGGATGGCGGGCTGACCGCATCGACCACCTACCGCTACCGCGTGCGGGCCCGCGACAACGCCGGCAATGCGTCGGCACAGGGTACCGAAATCAGCGCCACCACGCTGGCCGGTGACGGCGGCACCACCGGCAAGCGGGTCATCGGTTACTTCACCCAGTGGGGCATCTACGGCCGCAACTACCGGGTCAAGAACATCGACAGCAGCGGCTCGGCCGCACGCCTGACCCACATCAACTACGCGTTCGGCAACGTGCGCAACAACCGATGCGAAGTCGGCATCACCCAGCCGTCGGATCCGAACAGCGGTGCCGGTGGCGATGCCTTCGCCGACTACACCAAGGCCTTCAGTGCCGCCGAGAGCGTCAGCGGCAGTGCCGATACCTGGGACCAGCCGCTGCGCGGCAACTGGAACCAGCTCAAGCAGCTCAAGGCCAAATACCCGGGCATGAAGGTGCTGATCTCGCTGGGTGGCTGGACCTGGTCGCGCGGCTTCTCCAGCGCAGCGCGCCCGGAAAACCGCCAGGCCTTCGTCGCCTCGTGCATCGACGCCTACATCAAGGGCAACCTGCCGGTGACCGACGGTGCCGGCGGTGCCGGTGCCGCGCTGGGCGTGTTCGACGGCATCGACATCGACTGGGAATACCCGGTGGCCTGTGGCATCGAATGCGGCAAGCCGGAAGACAACGCCAACTTCACCGCGCTGATGGCCGAGTTCCGCCGCCAGCTCGATGCGGTGCGGCCGGGCCTGTTGCTGACGGTGGCGGTGGGTGCCGGCATCGACAAGATCCGTGTCACCGATCCGGCCGCATACCACCCGTACCTGGACTACATCAACGTGATGACCTACGACTTCCACGGCGCGTGGGATGCGAAGACCAATCACCAGTCGGCGCTGTTCGATTCGCCGAATGATCCGTCCACCGGCGACCAGAAGCTGTACAACAGCAACGACGCCATCGAGGCCTTCATCAGCCGTGGCGTGCCCGCCGCCAAGCTCAACCTGGGCATTGGCTACTACGGGCGTGGCTGGACGGGTGTGGCCAACGCCAACAACGGCCTGTACCAGACCGCGACCGGCGCCGCCCCGGGTACGTATGAAGCCGGCATCGAGGACTGGAAGGTGCTGAAGAACCTGGCGTGGCCGGGCTACACCGACAACACCGCCGGTGCCACCTGGATCTACAACGGCAGCACGCTGTGGAGCTTCGACACCCCGGCCAACATCACCCGCAAGATGGGTTACGTGAAGACCCAGGGCCTGGGCGGCGCGTTCGTCTGGGAGTTCAGCGGTGACGATGCGCAGGGCACGCTGACCAAGGCGGTCAGTGATGGCCTGAAGTAAGCAAAAGGCCGGGGATGCGACACGCATCCCCGGCTTCCTGCCTGTAGAGCCGAGCCCATGCTCGGCTGCTGTTTCCGCAGCCGAGCATGGGCTCGGCTCTACAGAAAAAGACCAGCGACGATCAGCGCTTGGCCGACAGCTTCTCCAGCGCGGCACGCAGCTGCGCCGGCGGCAGGTAGCCGCCCAGCTGGGTGCCATCCGGCGCGAAGATCGCCGGCGTTCCATTCACGCCCAGCTGCTGGCCCAGCGCGTACTGCATCGCCACCGGGTTGGTGCAGTTCCTGGCCGGCACGCTGCCACCGCGCTTGGCGTTGGTCAGGGCCTGGCGACGATCCGCTGCACACCAGACCGAGATCATGTCGGTGTAGTCCTTGCTGCCCAGGCCCATGCGCGGAAACGCCAGGTACTCGACGGTGATGCCGTTGCGGTTGAGTTCGGCGATGTCCTGGTGCAGCTTGCGGCAGTAACCACACTCGATGTCGGTGAACACGCTGATGGTGTACTTGGCGTTCGGCGCGGCAAACACGATGCGATCGCCGTGGTTGGCCTTGGCCAGCAGGCCGCGGCGGTAACCAAGCAGGCCCTCGCTGTTGGCCGGGCCCTTGGCGCGGGTGTCGTAAGGCTGCGACTGGAACAGGTAGCGGCCGTCATCGGACACGTACAGCAGCTGGCCGGAAACGACGACCTCGCGGAAGCCGGGGAACGGCGCGGCACCGATGTAATCGACCTGGAAACCCGGATTGAGCGCGGTCAACGCGGCACGTACCGCCTGGTCGGCCGGCGCGTTGGCGGCCGGGCTGGCCTTTGCCGCAGCGGCAGCAGGCGCCTTGGCGGCCGGCGGAGCCGGCTGGGCGCAGGCGGTCAGGCTGAGCGCACCGAACACGGCGGCGATGGCAAATCGGAGCATGGAGCGATCCGCAGCAGAAGAAGACCCCGGATTCTGACACAGCCGCCGGTACCGGGCCGCGACGCCCGGCACGGCCCCGGGCAGCGATTCAGCCCGGCGCTCAGCCGCGCGGATGGTGGCGGGCGTGCAGCTTCTGCAGATGCTCGCGCGCTACCAGGGTGTAGATCTGGGTGGTCGACAAGGAACTGTGGCCGAGCAGCATCTGCAGCGCGCGCAGGTCGGCACCGCGGTTGAGCAGATGGGTGGCGAAGCTGTGGCGCAGGCCATGCGGGCTGATCCGCGCCGGGTCGATGCCGGCCACCTGCGCATGGCGCTTGACCAGGTGCCAGAACGCCTGCCGGGTCAGCGCATGCAGCGTCGGCTCGATGAACAACGGGGTCTGACCATCCGCCAGGGCATGCACCTTGCCCTTGCCGACCAGCAGCGGGCGCGACTGCTGCAGGTAACGCTCCAGCCAGTGCTGCGATTCCTCGCCCAGCGGCACCAGCCGCTCCTTGCTGCCCTTGCCGGTGACCCGCAGCACGCCCTGGCGCAGGTTGACCGCCGTGGCCGGCAGCAGCACCAGCTCGCTCACGCGCAGGCCGGCGGCATACATCAGTTCCAGCATGGCGCGATCGCGCAGGCCCAGCGGGCTGTCGATGTCCGGTGCCGCCAGCAGCGCATCGATCTGGCTCTCGGCCAGCGCCTTGGGCAACAGCCGCGGCAGCTTCGGGGGGTCGAGCAGCGCACTGGGATCTTCGCTGCGTTCGCCACGGCGCACGCCATCGGCAAAGAACGCCCGCAGCGCCGACAGCAGGCGCGCGTTGCTGCGCGGCGACCAGCCGTGGCGGGTGCGCCAGGCCAGGTAGTCGAACAGCCCGGGACGTTCGATGCCGGCCAGGCCACCGTCGCGTCCATCCATCCAGCGCGCCAGCCCTTCCAGGTCGCGCCGGTAGCTGTCCAGGGTGGCGCGGGCCAGGCCGTTCTCGGCCCAGATCGCATCGAGGAAGCGCTGGATGCGCACACTGTCGTCGGCGCGCAGCTCGGGCAGTTGCTGGACCAGCTGGCGGCGTTCGGCGGGGGTGGAAACAAGGGCCATGCATGCAGGATACGAGGGCCACTGCGGGCACGGCCAGCTTTGCGTATGCTCGGCGCATGTCCCGCCCTGCCACCGACACGGCCCCTGCGGCCGCTACCGAAACGCCCCGTCCGCGCGCGCTGCTGCCCTGGCGCATGCTGGCGATGGTCTACGACGCGCTGCCGGTGCTGGCGCTGTGGATGCTGGCCGGCACGCTGTTCACCCTCGCCTACACCTTCAGCGGCCACGCGCAGCGCGAGAACATCGCACCGTTCAGCGCTTGGCAGTGGCTGCTGTGGGCGGTGTGCTGGGCGATCACGGGGTGGTATGCCACGGCCAGCTGGCGCCGCGGCGGGCAGACGCTGGGCATGCGGCCGTGGCGGCTGAAACTGCAGTCGCGCGATGGCACGCCGTTGCGGCGCGGCCAGCTGTGGCTGCGCTTCGCGGTGGGGACGCTGTCGCTGCTGCTGGGCGGCCTGGGATTCTGGTGGGCCTGGGTCGACCGCCAACGCCTGACCTGGCACGACCGCGCCAGCGGCACCCGCCTGGTGCGCATGCCCAAGCGGTGATGCACGATCTGTAGAGCCGAGCCCATGCTCGGCTGGCAGGCGGTGCGCAAAAAGCAGCCGAGCATGGGCTCGGCTCTACAGAATCCAGCACGCTGGGCCGGGATGCTGGTGGTCGTGGTACGGATGCCGAAGCGGTGGATTGCCCCGGTAGCGCCGGGCATGGCCCCGCGCTACCAGAATCAGCCCGACTTGCGCCGGAACAACAGTCCGGACACGGCCAGCATGACGATCGGCGGCAGCGCATAGGCAATGCGGTAATCGAACTTCAGCGCACCGGCCATGCGGCCGAAGAACAGCTGCAGCAGCCAGAAGCCCAGTGCAAACAGGATGCCCAGGAACAGGCGCTTGCCCATGCCGCCGCTACGCAGCGACCCGAACGCGAACGGCACCGCGGCCAGGCACAGCGCCAGCACGTTCACCGGGTAGAACCAGCGGCTCCAGTAAACATCCTCGAAATCGCGCGCATCCAGCCCGTTGCGCTGGCGATAGGCAATGCTGGTACTCAGCTCGGCCACGCTGAGGTTTCGCGGCTTGGCGATGCCGGTGGCCAGCGCCGCCGGATCCAGCTTCGAGTTCCACGGCTCACGCGCCACTTCCTGGCGGGTGGCCGAGCGCTCGCCGAAGGTGTCGCGACGCACCCCGGTCAGCACCCAACCGTCCTTGTCGTGCTCGGCGGTGGCGGCATGGGTCAACGAGGCGATATTGCCGTCTTCGGCGATCCGGTACAGGCGCACGTCACGCAGGATCAGCCGCGTGCCCTTGTCGCCCACCAGCTGTTCCTCGCCGCTCTGGGCGTTGAGGAAGGTGTCGCCTTCGCGTGCCCATAGGCCGGAGTAGCGGGTGGTGGAGATGTCCCGCCCCCACTTGGCACTGGCCTTCAATGCATCGGCACGGTCCTGTCCCCACGGGCCCAGCGTCTCGGCGCTGAGCACCATCACTGCGGTCAGCAGCGACAGCGCGATCGCCACCGACACGCTCAGGCGCTTGCGCGACAGGCCCAGCGCACGCAGTGCGGTCAGCTCCGAGGTCGCGGCCAGCTGGCCCAGGCCCATCAGCGCGCCGATCACCGCGGCGGTCGGGAACATCGTGTAGGCGCGGCGCGGCACCGTGTACAGCACCCAGGCGGCGGCATGGCCCAGGGTGTAGCCGTTCTTGCCGATGTCCTTGAACTCGCCGGAGAACGCCATCACCACGTCCAGGCCGACCAGCACCGCCCAGGTCAGCAGCACCGTGGTGAACACCGACTGGCCCAGGTACAGATCGAAACGCATCGGGCGCAGCCTCATGCGCGGGCTCCCTTCGAGCGGCCCAGGCGGCCATCACGTGCATACATCCAGATCGCCAGCGCCAGCAGCGGCACGGTCAACCACCACAGGCCGAGCGCGGCCGGAATCTTGCCGTTGGCGATCCAGCCACTGCCGATGAACATCAGGTTGGTGCCCACCATGTAGGCCATCAGGGCCAGCATCATGCGGCCGTAGCGCTGCTGGCGCGGCGAGCTGCGGCCCAGCGGCACGGTCAGCAGGGCGAAGGCCAGCGCGATCAGCGGCGGTGCCAGGCGGCGGTGCAGCTGCGCCTGCGCCGGCGGGCGCTCATCGCCGATCAGCTGCAGGGTCGGCATCAGTTCCGGGTCGTCCTCGGTGCGGGTCTGTGCACCGTCGGGCAGGGCCACGTCGTTGCGGGCAAAGGTCGCCAGCCGGTAATCCAGCGCGCCGGCCACCGGGCCTTCCACCTGGTGGCCATCATCCAGCTCCAGGAAGCGCTGGCGGGTGCCCTCGAAGAACATGCGGCCGCCATTGGCGGACACCACTTCCAGGCGGTCATCCTTCTGGCGCTGCAGGAACACCTTGCCCAGCTGGGTGCCATCGGGCGAGATCGAGGACAGGTACACCACGCCGCCATTCGGCAGCGGGGTGAAGCGGCCCGGCTCCAGGCCGGCCATCAGCACGCTGCGGTTGGCCTCGATGATCATCTGCTCGGCCATCCGGCCGGCCCACGGGCCCAGCCACAGCGAGCAGGCGCCGACCAGCAGCACCACCGGCACCACCAGCATCAGCAGTGGCCGCAGCAGCCGCTTGGGCCCCACGCCAATGGCGGTGATGACCGCCATCTCCGAGTCGCGGTAGAGCCGGGCCACGGCCAGCAGCAGGCCCAGCATCAGCGCCAGCGGCAGGATCAGCGGCAGGTAGGCGATGAACTGCAGGCCCAGCTGGGAGAACAGCAGCTTGGCCGGCAGGCGTCCGTCGGCGATGTTGCCGAGGATGTCCACCAGCACGCCGCCCACGCTGACCACCAGCAGGACGATCAGGGTAGCCAGGAAACTCTGGACGAAATCGCCCAGCAGGTATCGGTCGAGCTTCAGCATGGGGCGGTGGTTTAAACTCTGGGGTTCGTTCGCGGTGCCGCCCAGTCTACTGTCTGGGCGTAAACGGCCTGCGATTGTACGGACTCGCCAATGGAATCTGCTCAATGGCCCTCGAATTCACCCTGAACCACGTTGCTCCGGCCGCCGCCACCGTTGATTGCCTGGTGGTCGGCGCGTATGCCGACCATACCCTGACCCCGGCCGCGCAGGCCCTGGACGCCGCCAGCGGTGGCCGCCTGGCCGCCCTGGCCCAGCGTGGCGACCTGTCCGGCAAGACCGGCGCGACCACCCTGCTGCACGACCTGCCGGGCGTGACCGCGCCGCGCGTGCTGGTGGTCGGCCTCGGCGACGCCGCCCGCTTCGGCGTGCCGCAGTACCTGAAGGCCGTGGGCGACGCGGTGCGCGCGCTGAAGGCCGGCGCCGCCCGCAGCGCGCTGTTCACCCTGTCCGAAGTGGCCATCAAGGACCGCGACGCGGCCTGGGCGATCCGCCAGGCAGTGATCGCCGCCGATCACGCCGCCTACCGCTACACCGCCACCCTGGGCAAGAAGAAGGCCGACGATGCCGGCCTGGCGCAGCTGGCCGTGGCCGGTGACGACGCCCAGGCCCTGGCCCAGGGCCAGGCCATCGCCGCCGGTGTCGAGTTCGCCCGCGAACTGGGCAACCTGCCGCCGAACTACTGCACCCCGGCCCATCTGGCCGAGGTCGGCGTGAAGTTCGCCGGCGAGCACGACGGTGCCGAAGCCGAGATCCTCGACGAGCACCAGATGGAAGCGCTGGGCATGGGCTCGCTGCTGGCCGTGGCCCGCGGTTCGGCCAACCGCCCGCGCCTGGTCGTGCTGAAGTGGAACAATGGCGGCGACGCCAAGCCCTACGTGCTGGTCGGCAAGGGCATCACCTTCGATACCGGTGGCGTCAACCTGAAGACCCAGGGCGGCATCGAAGAGATGAAGTACGACATGTGCGGCGGCGCCAACGTCATCGGCACCTTCGTCGCGGCGGTCAAGGCCAAGCTGCCGCTGAACCTGGTGGTGGTGGTGCCGGCGGTGGAAAACGCCATCGACGGCAACGCCTACCGTCCTTCCGACGTGATCACCTCGATGTCGGGCAAGACCATCGAAGTCGGCAACACCGACGCCGAAGGCCGCCTGATCCTGTGCGACGCGCTGACCTACGCACAGCGCTTCGAGCCGGCCGCGCTGGTCGACGTCGCCACCCTGACCGGTGCCTGCATGGTCGCCCTGGGCCACCAGACCGCCGGCCTGATGAGCAAGCACGACGACCTGGCCAACGAGCTGCTGGCCGCCGGCGAGCACGTGTTCGACCGCGCCTGGCGCCTGCCGCTGTGGGACGAGTACCAGCCGATGCTGGATTCGACCTTCGCCGACGTCTACAACATCGGCGGCCGCTGGGCCGGCGCGATCACCGCCGGCTGCTTCCTGTCGCGCTTCACCGAAGGCCAGCGCTGGGCCCACCTGGACATCGCCGGCGTCGCCAGCGATGAAGGCAAGCGTGGCATGGCCACCGGCCGCCCGGTCGGCCTGCTGAGCCAGTGGCTGCTGGACCAGGTCGCCCGCGCCTGATGCCGTACCCGACCCTGGCCGGCAGACGCCGGCCGGGGCCTCGCCCGGCACTGCCGGGCCCTTGCCTGACCCGGACCCTGCCATGCCCCGCGCCGACTTCTACCTGATCGCCAAGCCCCGCTTCCTGACCGAGCCGTTGCGCCTGGTCTGCGAACTGGCGCGCAAGGCCAACGACGCCGGGCTGTTCACCCTGGTGCTGGCCCGTGACCAGGCCCAGGCCGAGGAACTGGACGAGCTGCTGTGGGCGTTCGACAACGATGCCTACATCCCGCACCAGATTGCCGGCGAAGACATGGACGAGGAAGAGGCCCTGGTGCTGATCGCCGTACCCGGCACCGACGCGCCGGCACGCCCGCTGGTGATCAACCTGCGCGATGAGCCCTGGCTGGGCCAGTGCGAGCGTGTGCTGGAAGTGGTCCCGGCCGATCCGGAAGCGCGCGAACCGCTGCGCGAGCGCTGGCGCCAGTACAAGGCCGCCGGTTACGACCTCAACAAGCACGACATGTGAGCCCGGCGAGGACCCCTTGATGCGCCTGCTGATCGCCCTGATTCTTCCCTGGCTGTCCTTCTTCACCATCGGCCGGCCGCTGGCCGGGATCGTCTGCCTGATCCTGCAGATCACCCTGATCGGCTGGCTGCCCGCCGCCATCTGGGCCGCCTACGCGGTCAGCCAGTACCACACCGACCAGAAGATCCGCCGCGCCCTCGGGTCGCGCTGATCTCCCTTCCGCCTTGATTACCGGTTCCCCCGCATGACCCAACTCGCCTCCAGCTACGACCCGACGTCCTTCGAGACCGACCTCTACGAGGCCTGGGAGAAGGCCGGCCACTTCAAGCCGTCCGGCACGGGCGAGCCGTACACCATCCTGCTGCCACCGCCGAACGTGACCGGCACCCTGCACATGGGCCATGCCTTCCAGCAGACCCTGATGGATGCGCTGGTGCGCTACCACCGCATGCGCGGCTACGACACGCTGTGGCAGGTCGGTACCGACCATGCCGGCATCGCCACCGAAATGGTGGTCAGCCGCAACCTGGCGCTGGAAGGCAAGGGCGAGACCCGCGATTCGCTGGGCCGCGAAGGCTTCATCGGCAAGGTCTGGGAGTGGAAGCAGCAGTCCGGCGACACCATCGAACGCCAGATGCGCCGCCTCGGCACCTCCGCCGACTGGTCGCGCAGCACTTTCACCATGGACCCGCAGCCATCGGCGGCGGTCAACGAGGCCTTCGTGCGCTGGTACGAGCAGGGCCTGATCTACCGCGGCCAGCGCCTGGTCAACTGGGACCCGGTGCTGAAGACCGCCATTTCCGACCTGGAAGTGGAGAGCGCCGAGGAGGACGGCTTCCTGTGGTCGATCGCCTACACGCTGGATGACGGCCTGAGCTACGAACACGTCGAGCGCGATGCCGACGGCGTGGAAACCCTGCGCGAAACCCGCGACTACCTGGTCGTTGCCACCACCCGCCCGGAAACCCTGCTGGGCGATACCGCGGTGATGGTGCACCCGGAAGACGAGCGTTACGCGCACCTGATCGGCAGGAACGTGGTGCTGCCGTTGACCGGCCGGCGCGTGCCGGTGATCGCCGACGACTACGTGGACCGCGCGTTCGGCACCGGCGTGGTCAAGGTCACCCCGGCGCACGACTTCAACGACTATGAAGTAGGCGTGCGCCACAGCCTGCCGATGATCAACCTGTTCACCCCGGTGGCGGCGCTGAACGAGAACGCGCCGGAACGCTTCCGGGGCCTGGACCGCTATGAAGCACGCAAGGCCGTGCTGGCCGAGCTGGAAGATCTGGGCATCCTGGTCGAGACCAAGGCGCACAAGCTGCAGGTGCCGCGTGGCGACCGAACCGGCCAGGTGATCGAGCCGTACCTGACCGACCAGTGGTTCGTGAAGATGGACGACCTGGCCAAGCGTGGCCTGGACCTGGTCGAGGACGGAAGCATTGCCTTCGTGCCGCCGAACTGGATCAACACCTACCGCCACTGGATGAACAACATCCAGGACTGGTGCATCAGCCGCCAGCTGTGGTGGGGCCACCGCATCCCGGCGTGGTTCGATGCCGCCACCGGCAGCTGCTACGTCGGTCGCAGCGAAGAGGAAGTGCGGGCCAAGCACAACCTGGGCAGCGAGGTGGTGCTGAACCAGGAAAGCGACGTGCTGGAGACCTGGTTCTCCTCGCAGCTGTGGCCGTTCTCCACCCTGGGCTGGCCGAACGAACAGGCCATGGCCGAGCGCGGCTTCGACCGTTACCTGCCGTCGTCGGTGCTGATCACCGGCTTCGACATCATCTTCTTCTGGGTGGCGCGCATGATCATGGCCACCGACAACCTGGTCGGGAAGATCCCGTTCAAGGACGTCTACTTCACCGGCCTGATCCGCGACGGCCAGGGCCAGAAGATGTCCAAGAGCAAGGGCAACGTGCTCGACCCGCTGGACATCATCGACGGCATCACCATCGACGACCTGGTCGCCAAGCGCACCGGCGGCCTGATGCAGCCGAAGATGGTGGAGAAGATCGAGAAGGCCACCCGCAAGGAATTCCCGGACGGCATTGCTGCCCACGGTGCCGATGCGCTGCGCTTCACCATCGCCGCGCTGGCCACCCACGGCCGCGACATCAAGTTCGACATGAACCGCGCCGAGGGCTACAAGAACTTCTGCAACAAGCTGTGGAACGCCAGCCGCTTCGCGCTGATGAACACCGAAGGTGCGGCATTCACCGGCGTGCCGACCCCGCGCACCGATGCCGAGCGCTGGATCCTTTCGCGCCTGGCCGCCACCACCGCCGAAGCGCAGGGCCATTTCGCCGCGTACCGCTTCGACCTGCTGGCGCAGTGCCTGTACGAGTTCGCCTGGAACGCGTTCTGCGACTGGTTCCTGGAGCTGAGCAAGCCGGCACTGAACGGTGCCGACGCGGCTGATGCCGAAAGCACCCGCCACACCCTGCTGTACGTGCTGGAAGCGCTGCTGCGCCTGCTGCACCCGCTCACCCCGTTCATCACCGAACAGCTGTGGCAGCAGCTGGCCCCGCGCCTGGGCCTGGCCGAAACCACGCTGTCGCTGCGCCCGTACCCGACCGCCGCCGAATTCGCCGGTGATTTCGCCCAGGCCGAGGCCGACGTGGAATGGCTGAAGGCGGTGATCAGTGCGGTGCGTCGCGTGCGCAGCGAATTGAACGTCGCGCCGTCCAGGCAGGTGCCGCTGCGCCTGCAGGCCGGCCTGGAGCAGGACCGCGTGCGCATCGAACGCTTCAGCGCCTCGCTGTCGTTCCTGCTGAAGCTGGACAGCATCCAGTGGCTGGCCGAGGGCGAAAGCGCACCGCCGGCGGCCGCCGCGATCGTGGGCGAGCTGAAGCTGCTGGTGCCGCTGGAAGGCCTGGTCGATCTCGATGCCGAGCGCGCGCGCCTGGACAAGGAGATCAAGCGCGTGGAAGGCGAGCAGGAAAAGAGCGAAACCAAGCTGGCCAGGTTCACCGACAAGGTGCCACCGGCGGTGGTCGACCAGGAGCGCGTGCGCCTGGTCGACTGGAACACCCAGCTGGCCGGCCTGCGCGAGCAGCGCGCGAAGCTGTAACGCCGCGCTCTGGTGCGTGCCAACCAAGGTTGGCACCTACCACGGCAGGGGAGGGTTGGCACCTGCCACGGCGGGAGAGGTTGGCACCCACCGAAGCGGAATCGGAAACGTCGGGCGATGCCCGGCGTTTCCATTTGTCCCGCATGGCATCATCGGCGGATGCCGCTTTCCATCTTCCTGCTCGTCCTCGCTGCCGCGGCGCTGCATGCCAGCTGGAATGCGATCGTCAAGCGCGGCCCGGACAAGTTCCTCGGTACCGTGCTGGTGACCGGCAGTGCCGCGTTGCTGTCGGCCGCCGCCCTGCCCTTCCTGCCCTTCCCGGCCGCGCACAGCTGGCCCTGGCTGGCTGCGTCGGTGCTGCTGCAGGTGACCTACTACGGGCTGGTCGCGCGTTGTTACCAGCAGGTCGACATGAGCCTGGCCTACCCGCTGATGCGTGGCAGCGCGCCGATCCTGGTCGCACTGGCCGGCACCCTGCTCGGTGAGCCATTGCCCGCCGCAGCGTGGCTGGGCGTGGTGCTGGTGAGCACCGGCATCCTGTGCATGGCACTGGGTGCGCGCGGCGGCCAGCTGCGCCTGCCGCTGCTGACAGCGGCGATGATCGCCACCTACACGCTGGTCGATGCGCAGGGTGCGCGCCAGTCCGGCAGCGCGCTCAGCTACACGTTGTGGTTGTTCCTGCTGTCGGGCATCCCGCTGCCGCTGTGGGCGTTGTATAAGCGCGGCGGCGCGGTACTGGACTATGCGCGGCAGCATTGGCCGCTGGGACTGGCCGGTGGCGTCGGCACCACCGCCTCCTATGCGATGGCGTTGTGGGCCATGACCCAGGCGCCGGTGGCAATGATCTCGGCGCTGCGCGAATCCTCGATCCTGTTCGCGCTGCTGATCTCGGTGTTCCTGCTGCGCGAGCGGGTGCCGCGCACGCGCTGGCTGGCAGCGTCGCTCATCGTGGGCGGCGTGCTGGCGTTGCGGCTGGCGTGAGCGACGCATCGGTAGTGCCGGCCGCTGGCCGGCAACCCGTCTGCGTTACAGCGGCGGCATTTCCTGCAGATCGCCGTCGACCAGCTCGATCGCCATCACGACCGCATCCTCGCGGCCCTGTGCAGCCGGGTAGTAGCGCGGGCGGCGGCCGATCTCGTTGAATCCTTCGCTGTGATACAGCGCCAGCGCCGGCGTATTGGACGGACGCACTTCCAGGAAGACGCGCTGTGCGCCACGGTCGGCGGCCAGCTGCACCAGCGCGCGCAGCAGCTGGCGGCCCAGCCCGCGCGACTGTGCCAGCGGATCGATGCAGATGTTCAGCACGTGCGCTTCATCGGCGGCGATGCTGAGCACGCCATAGCCGACCAGCAGGCCATCGCGCTCCATCGCCAGGCCGGGATAGCCGGCACGCAGGCAGTCGATGAAGATGCCGCGGGTCCAGGGAAAAGGGTAGCCGCGCAGTTCGATCGCCATTACCGCATTGAGGTCGCTCTCGCGCAACGCACGCAGGCTGACCGGGCCGGGCCGGGTGACCGCGCTCATGGCGTGCCCCGCTTGCGCAGGGCACGCAGCTGCGGCCACAGCGCACGCTTGGCGGCCGGGTCGTGGCGCAGCTGGTCCAGCGGCCAGCTGTCCATCAACCGCTGCGTAGCCGGGTCGTTCGGGTTGCAGCCGGACGCACGCAGCAGCGCGATCTGCAGGCGATCCGGCAGGCGGACCACCGGCTGGCGCGCGTTGCCGCTGGGCATCGGGCGCTCAGCCGCCGGCACGGTATCCGGGGCACTGACCGGCGTTTCGCGGCGCGGCGGTGCCGGCCGTTCCGGGCGGGCTGCGGGCGCCACCCCGGCATGCTGTTCGCGCGACGGCACGGGGGCCCGCACCGGTTCCGGCGGGGCGACGCTGGCCTCGGCTTCGGCCACGCTCAACTGCAGCGCGGCATCCAGCTCGGCAGCCAGCTGGCCATCGTGATAGACGGTGTAGCCCATGGCCTGCAGCCAGGCCTGCTGGGCCGGTGACCACAGCACGGGCAGGTCCTGGCTCACGCGGCCTCGGGCTTCTTGCGCAGGCGCTGCACGGCCCACATCACCGGGCCGGACAAGGCGTACAGGATGCCGACCGCGAACAGCACGCGCGGCAGGTCGATGACCGCAATGGCGATCGCCACCGGCACCAGTGCCAGCACCAGGAACGGCACGCGGTCCGAACGGGTGCCCTTGGCAGCGCCACCCTTGAAGCTCCAGAAGCGGATGCGGCTGACCATCAGCAGCGCAGCGATGATCGTCACCGCCAGCGCCACGTAGCGCAGCTGGTTGCCGTCCCAGCCCAGGTTGCCATCGGCGAACGCCCAGACGAAGGACATCATCAGGCCCGCTGCGGCCGGGCTGGCCAGGCCGACGAACCAGCGCTTGTCGACCACCGCCACCTGGGTATTGAAGCGGGCCAGGCGCAGCGCCGCGCAGGCCGCATACAGGAAGGCCACGGCCCAGCCGACGCGGCCGAGCAGCGGATCGTCGAACTTCAGCCACGACAGCGACCAGTGGTACATCACCAGCGCCGGGGCCATGCCGAAGCTGACCAGGTCGGCCAGCGAGTCGTACTGCACGCCGAATTCGCTGCTGGTACCGGTCAGGCGCGCCACGCGCCCGTCCAGGCCATCCATCACCGCCGCCACGAACACGGCGATGCTGGCATTGACGAAATCCCCGTTGGCCGCGGCGATGATCGCGTAGAAACCGGCGAACAGGCCGGCGGTGGTGAACAGGTTGGGCAGCAGGTAAATCGTGCGCGAGCGCGGCGGCGGTGTGATCGGGTCCATGGAATCCAGTTTAATCGACTTGCCAGCGGTCGGCGCCAATGCTGCAATCGGCGTTCTGCGCCCATTCCGTGGAGTCTGCCATGCGTGCCCTGTCCTGCCTTGGATGCCTGCTGCTGTTGGCCACTGCCAACGCCGTGGCCGGCCCCGTCTACAAATGGAAGGACGCCCATGGCGTAACCCAGTATTCGGAGACCCCGCCGGCGGGCAAGAAGTTCGAGACCCGCGAGCAGGCCCGCACCCCGCAGGCCGCAGCCGGCACCGAGACCCCGGCCGCGCCGGTCCCTGGGCAGTGCAGCACGGCCCGGGCCAACCTGGCCCTGCTGGACGGTGGTGGCCAGGTGATGCAGGACACCGATGGTGATGGCAAGGCCGATACCCCGTTGACTCCGGAGCAGCACACCGCGCAGAGGGGATTGGCGCAGGCCGCCATCAAGGCGTACTGCCCACCGGCCGGTTAAGGGTATCGGCAGGGCTGCGCCCTGCACCTGCAGAGGCTGCAAGCAACGGCAACGTCAAAAGCGGGCATTCCGTGGAATGGCGGGGCGGTGTCGGATTGCGGGGACGCCGTAAACCCGTCCATGGGGGCTTGGCCGCGGCGTCCATGCCGCGGACACCCCGCAATCCGGCACCGCCCCACCCCCGACAGATCCCCGGTGGCCAGTAGATCCACGCGATGCGTGGATCAAATCTGTCGGATCTCGAATTGAATCCGGGGTCAGAGCCGTTTTCCTGCGGAAAACGGATCTGACCCCAGGAGCCATTCCGACAGCTCGCAGGAAACTGTCGAAGGCGGGGTGGGTCCGGCGGCAGGGGTGTGAGCGCCATGGGCCCGAGGCATGCCTCGGGCGGGTTGGGCAGGACGCTCAACACCGGTCTTGCCGTGTGCGCAGGACAGCGCACACGAGCAAGCCGCGACCAAGCCCCCAGGGATGGGTTCACGGCGTCCCCTGCCGCCGGACCCACCCCGCCATCTCCCAGGAAACCCGTTTTTGCTGTTGCTGTTGCTGTTGACGTTGCTTGAGGCGGGTGCAGGGCGCAGCCCTGCCGATACCCCTCCCCCCGGCCGGGCTGGCAGAATAGAGGTCTCTGCCGTTATCCGAAGCCGACGATGCGCCTCTCCCAGTTCCACCTGCACACCACCAAGGAAACCCCCAGCGACGCCGAGCTGACCAGCCATCGGCTGATGCTGCGCGCGGGCATGATCCGCAAGCTGGCATCGGGCCTGTACACCTGGTCGCCGCTGGGCCTGCGCGTGCTGCGCAAGGTCGAGCGCATCGTGCGCGAGGAAATGGACCGGGCCGGTGCCGTGGAATTCCAGATCCCGACCATCCAGCCGAAGGAACTGTGGGAGCAGACCGGCCGCTGGCAGAAGTTCGGCCCGCAGCTGCTGAAGATCAAGGACCGCAAGGACCAGGTGTTCTGCTACAGCCCGACCGCCGAAGAAGCCGCCTGCGACTTCGCGCGCAGCGAGCTGTCCAGCTACAAGCAGCTGCCGGTGAACTTCTACCAGGTGCAGACCAAGTTCCGCGACGAGATCCGCCCCCGCTTCGGCGTGATGCGCTCGCGCGAGTTCCTGATGAAGGACGCCTATTCGTTCCACCTGCACGATGAGTGCCTGGTGCGCGAATACGAGAACATGAAGTCGGCCTACAGCCGCATCTTCACCCGCCTCGGCCTGGATTTCCGCATGGTGCAGGCGGACTCCGGTGCCATCGGCGGTGATGCGTCGCAGGAATTCCACGTCATCGCCGATTCCGGCGAGGACGCGCTGGTGTTCTCCACCGGCTCGGACTACGCAGCCAACATGGAAGCGGCGATTGCCGCCGACCCGGCGCCGCGTGCGGCCGCCACCGAAACGATGCGCAAGGTGGATACCCCCACCCAGAAGACCTGCGAGGACGTCGCGGCGCTGCTCGGCATCGACCTGCAGCGCACGGTGAAGTCGGTGGCGCTGATCGCCGGCGAAGGCAAGGCACAGCAGTTCGTGCTGGCGCTGGTGCGTGGCGACCATGAGGTCAACGAGATCAAGCTGGCCAAGGTCGCCGGCCTGGACGAGCAGCGCTTCGCCAGCGAGGCGGAAATCGCCGAGCACCTGGGCAGCGTGCCGGGCTTCCTTGGCCCGGTCGCCCCGGCCAAGGCCATCCGCGTGGTCGCCGATCGCGAAGTGGCGGCGATGGCCGACTTCGTCGTCGGCGCCAACGAAGCCGGTTTCCACCTGGCCGGCGTCAACTGGGGCCGCGACCTGCCGGAACCGGAAGTGGCCGACATCCGCAACGTGCGGGCCGGCGACCGTGCCGTGGACGGCGGTGAACTGAAGATCGCACGTGGCATCGAAGTCGGCCATGTGTTCCAGCTCGGCCGCAAGTACGCCGAAGCGCTGGATGCCACCGTGCTGGACGAGAACGGCAAGGCCGCGGTGATGGCGATGGGGTGCTACGGCATCGGCATCTCGCGTGTGGTGGCTGCCGCGATCGAACAGAACCATGACGATGCCGGCATCATCTGGCCGGACGCGATGGCGCCGTGGCAGGTGGTGGTGTGCGTGATCAACCCGAAGGGCGATGCGGCCGTGGCCGACGCCGCTGCCAACCTGCTGCAGGAGCTGCGCGAGGCGGGCCTGGACGCTGCACTCGACGACCGCGGCCTGCGTCCGGGCGCGATGTTCGCCGACATGGAGCTGATCGGTATTCCGCATCGCGTGGTGGTCAGCGAACGCGGCCTGGCCGCTGGCACCTACGAGTACCGCTCGCGCCGCGCCAGCGACGCGGAGAACCTGGACAAGGCCTCCCTGCTGCAGCGTCTGCAGGGCTGATCAGGAAAAGACCGGGGCCTGCCCCGGTCTTTTTTTTTTGCCCGCGCCCTTCCCCGATATTGCAGCGGACATAATCCGGTCAAAATCACCGGGATGGCGTCTGCATGCCGCCACGCCATGACCCGCCTGCATTTGTGCTGTGATTAATTCATCTCTATTCTGTCCGCCGACGCCATGGACTGGCTTGTCCCGTCCACACATTAGTTTCCGGAGTAACCGTAAATGAGCATTGACCTGACCGGCCTGTCAGCACGCGAGCTGGGCGCCCTGATCCGTACCGCCAAGAAGCAGCAGACCATCGTCGCCAAGCGCCGGCCGATCACCAAGGTCCGGGCCCAGCTGACCAAGCTGGCCAAGACCGAGGGTTACACCATCGAAGAACTGTTCGGCAGCGCCCCGGCCACGCGTGCCCGCAAGGCCGCCCCGGCCGCCAAGGCCCCGTCGAAGACCGCCGGCCGCAAGCTGGGCAAGGTTGCACCGAAGTACCGCAACCCGGCCAATCCGAAGGAAACCTGGACCGGCCGTGGCAAGCAGCCGCGCTGGATGGCTGAACTGACCGCCAAGGGCAACAAGAAGCCGGAAGATTTCCTGATCAAGAAGGCCTGAGGCCGGGATCAGGTTGGAATGAAAGACGCCGGCGGACGCCGGCGTTTTTCATTCTCCGGTGTGTGGACCGGGGTCCACACCCACCGACATCATCACAGGGTCTTGCGAGCGGGCATCAGCAGGTTGCCGAACAGCAGGCCGGCGACCAGCGCCATCACCACGTTGAGCACGGTGAGGAACACGCTCTGGCCGGCGCCGACATCCTGTTGCTGGACCAGGGTCAGCACGCCGCGCAGGCTGGTGCTGCCGGGCACCATCATGATGATGCCGGGCAGGCGGATGATCGCGCCCGGACGCCCGACCAGGCGACCGAACAGATTGCCGCCCGCGGTCAGCAGCATCGCCGACAGGAAGATGCCGGCCGGCGCGCCCCAGGCATGGCCGCCGAACTTGGAGATCGCATAACCGGCTACCGAGGCGGCGATCACCCACGGGTAATCGCGCCGGTTGGCCTTGAACAGCATCGCGAACGCAAAGGCCGCGGTCAGCAGCGAACCCCACTCCACCCACGGCCCCTGCGGCCGCGTGGCGCGGATCACCGGATCCAGCCCGAGCACGTCGGCCAGGGTCACCGCGATCATCGCGCCGACGCTGAGCTTCATGATGGTGGTCAGCGCGCCGGCAAAGCGCGCGGTGCCCGACACCCAGTGCTGGCTGGCCAGCTCATTGACCGCATTGGTCAGCGACATGCCGGGCAGCAGCACCACCAGCGAGGCGATGATCACCGTATTGAGGTTGAGCGCGCCAATGAAGGACGCCACCAGGGTGGCGACCATGCCGGCCAGCAGCGCCGCCAGCGCCTCGGCCGCTTCGCGGGTGGCCGGGCGGCGGTCGGTGACCATGCCGAGCAGGCCGATCATCAGGCCGATGACACCGGCGGTGGCGATGTCCAGCCACGGCAGCTTCCACATGCCGGCCACGCCGGCCGCGCCGAGGGTGAATGACAGGATGGTGCGCAGCTTGCCGCGCCGGCCCGGATCCTTGTCCAGCTGGCGCAGCGCGGTATGGCCCTGGGCGATGCTCATCCGCCCGTTGGACACTTCTTCGGCGATATGGTCGGCGACGCTGAGCTTGTGCAGGTCGTTCTCACCGGGCGCCAGGCGGATCACGCGGGTGATGTCGCTGGAGCCGATCGCCTGCGCCGGATCGCTGAAGCTGAGGATGATACCGGTGGGATTCGACCACGGTTCACAATCCAGATCGAGCTGGCGGGCCAGTGCCACCACCGCCGTTTCCAGGCGCTGGGCCGTGGTGCCATAGCTGTGCAGGCGTCCGGCGATCTCGGAAACAAAGGCCACGCGCTGTGCGTAGGTGGCCTGGGGCGTGGGGATCGTGTGAGCGTCTGCGGACATGCGCCGTAGTATTACCTACGCTGGGGCCCACCGGAGAAATTCATCCGAGTTCGACGCGAAGCCCGATACAGAACGGTTATGCTGCGACCCGAATGGCCCACGTCACCCCGAACCTCGCCCCCCAGCTCGAACAGGATGCCCATGACCCGGGCCTGATCCACCTGTCCGGCACCTGGACCTTGAAGACCGCGCTGGCCGCGGCCGAGGTCCTGCACGGCGTTCCCGACAAGCTGACCGGCATCGATGCCACCGGCATCGAGCAGCTGGATTCGGCCGGCGTGCTGCAGGTGCTGCGCGTGGCCCACCGTGCCGATCTGCACGAAGACGCACTGCAGTTCCGCGCGGACCACCAGGCGCTGGTGTGCACCATCGAGGAAGTGGCCGACGACCGCCCCAAGCCCAAGCGCGATTTCGGCGTGCTGGCCGCGCTGGAACGGCTGGGTGTCAGCGTCCACGCCACTGGCCACAACATCAAGGCGCTGTGCAGTTTCCTCGGCGAGAACCTGGTCAAGGCGGCCCGGCTGGTCAAGGAACCCCGCCGCTTCCGGCTGACCGCCACCGTGCACCAGATGGAGCAGGTGGGGCTGGATGCGGTACCGCTGGTGGCGCTGCTGTCCTACCTGGTGGGTGCGGTGATCGCATTCCTCGGCTCGACCATCCTGCGCGACTTCGGCGCCGAGATCTACGTGGTCGAGCTGGTCAACATCGCCTTCCTGCGCGAGTTCGCGGTACTGCTGACCGCGATCGTGCTGGCCGGCCGCACCGCCAGTGCGTTCACCGCGCAGATTGGTGCGATGAAGGCACGCGAGGAGATCGATGCAATGCGCACGCTGGGCCTGGACCCGGTCGACCTGCTGGTGCTGCCGCGACTGCTGGCGCTGCTGGTCACCCTGCCCTTGCTGACCTTCATCGCGATGATCGCGGGCCTGGCCGGCGGCATCACCGTCGGCGCGTTCGACCTCGACATCCCGCCGCAGATGTACATCGCGCGCATGCACGAGACGATGGAAGTGCGGCACCTGCTGGTCGGCCTGTCCAAGGCACCCGTGTTCGCGCTGGTGATCGGCCTGATCGGCTGCCTGGAAGGACTGAAGGTCGAGGGCACCGCGCAGTCGGTCGGCGAGCGCACCACCTCCAGCGTGGTGCAGACGATCTCGCTGGTGATCATCATCGACGCCTTCGCGGCGTTGTGGTTCATGCACATGGACTGGTGACATGAGCACATCCGCCCTCCCCGACTCCATCGACATGCGCGACGACCAGGGCCACGAACTGGCCATCCGCGTGCGTGGCCTGGTCAACCGCTTCGGCAGCCAGACCGTGCACGAAGACCTGGACCTGGATGTGCGCCGCGGCGAAATCCTGGGCGTGGTCGGCGGCTCCGGTACCGGCAAATCGGTGCTGATGCGCTCGATCCTGGGCCTGCGCGTGCCCGATGCCGGGCAGATCGAAGTACTCGGCCGCGACGCGCGTGCCGACGACGCCGAGAGCCGGCTGCACATCGAGCGCAACACCGGCGTGTTGTTCCAGGACGGCGCCCTGTTCTCCTCGCTGACCGTGGGCGAGAACGTGCAGGTGCCGCTGAAGGAACACCACCGCGAGCTGCCCGAGCGCTGGCACTACGAACTGGCGCTGCTGAAAGTGAAGCTGGCCGGCCTGCCCGCCGATGCGATCAACAAGCTGCCCTCACAGCTGTCCGGCGGCATGCGCAAGCGCGCCGGCCTGGCCCGGGCACTGGCGCTGGATCCGCCATTGCTGTTCCTGGACGAACCCACCGCCGGCCTCGACCCGATCGGCGCGGCCGCGTTCGACCGCCTGATCAAGACCCTGCAGGAAGCGCTGGGGCTGACCGTGTTCCTGATCACCCACGACCTGGACACGCTGTACGCGATCTGCGACCGGGTCGCGGTGATCGCCGACCGCAGGGTGGTGGCCAACGCACCCTTGCCTGACATCGAGAAACTGGATCATCCGTGGATCCAGGAATACTTCCACGGACCCCGCGCGCGCGCCGCGCGTGGCGAACAGATCGAGAGTGCCTGAGCCATGGAAACCAAAGCCAACTACGTGCTGATCGGCGCGTTCACCCTGATCACCGGCCTGGCCCTGCTGGCCTTTGGCCTGTGGGCCGCCAAATACTCCTCCGACCGTACCTGGCAGGAGTACCGCGTGGTGTTCCGCGAAGCGGTGACCGGCCTGTCGGTGGGCAGCCCGGTGCAGTACAACGGCATCGCGGTGGGCTCGATCACCGAACTGAACCTGGTGCCGGACGACCCGCGCCAGGTAGTCGCGCGCATCCGCCTGAACTCCAACACGCCGGTCAAGACCGATACCCGCGCCAAGCTGGCGATCACCAGCCTGACCGGCCCGTCGATCATCCAGCTCAGCGGCGGCACGCCGCAGTCGCCGGCGCTGACCACGGTCAACAAGGACCCGGCACCGATCATCCCGACCACGCCCTCTGCGCTGCAGAACATCACCGACGTCGCCAACCGCATCGTCGAGCGCATGGACCAGATCCTCAGCGACCGCAACGTGGCCTCGATCAACGCGACGCTGGCCAACCTGGAGACGATCAGCGGCGGCCTGGCCGACCGTGACCAGGGCACGCAGGCGCTGCTGCTCAGCGCGCGCGATGCCGCCCGCAGCCTGGACACCACGCTGAAGACCACCAACGGCACCATCGAGCGCCTGGACAGGAACCTGGTGCAGCAGCTGCCTGGCATCATCGACAAGCTCGACGCGACCCTGGCCAAGCTCGACTCGGCCGCCGGCAACGCCGATTCGATCCTTGGCGAGAACCGCGCCGCGATCAACAGCTTCGCCAACGATGGCCTCGGCCAGCTGGGCCCGACGCTGACCGAACTGCGCGGCCTGATCCGCGACC
Organism: Stenotrophomonas sp. YJH_SMC_131; assembly: GCF_059367975.1. Classification (NCBI taxonomy): domain Bacteria; kingdom Pseudomonadati; phylum Pseudomonadota; class Gammaproteobacteria; order Lysobacterales; family Lysobacteraceae; genus Stenotrophomonas; species Stenotrophomonas sp. YJH_SMC_131. The sequence goes on from NZ_JCAFRJ010000003.1 coordinate 249,632, forward strand.
TGCGCCGGGTCAGCGACCGCCTCGAGAACAACCCCGCGCGCTACCTGCTGGGCCGCGACGCACCGAAGGAGTTCGAACCCAAATGAGCCCGACCACCCTTCCGCGCCTGCTGCTGGCCGCTTCGATGGTCACCCTGCTGGGGGGCTGCTCCATCCTCGGCAGCAGCGAGAAAACCGCGGTGACGCTGTACTCGCCGTCCGTGCAGGTCAAGGCGGACCCGGCGTGGCCGCAGGCCAGCTGGCAGCTGGTACTGGCCAAGCCCAGCGCCGCGCGCATGGTCGACAGCCCGCGCATCAATGTGCGGCCGACACCGTCGCAGCTTGAGATCTACAAGGGTGCCAGCTGGGCGCAACCGGCCACCGACATGATCGAAGACACCCTGCTGCGTGGCTTCGAGGATTCCGGCCGCATCCGCGGCGTGGCCCGCAGCACCGCCGGCATCCGCGCCGACTACAAGCTGTCCACCGATGTGCGCCGCTTCGAATCGGATTACCAGGGCCAGGCCACGCCCACCGTGGTGATCGAGGTCAACGCCAAGCTGATCCATGTCGCCGACCAGCGTGTGGTCGCTGACCGCACCTTCCGCCAGGCGCAGCCGGTCGGCAGCACCGACGTACCGGCGGTGACCGCCGCGTTCGAGCGTGGCCTGCAGCAGCTGGCGCAGGACGTGGTGGGCTGGACGCTGCAGAGCGGGCAGGCCGACCAGCCGACCGTTGCGCGCTGATCGCAGCATTCGCCGGGCATGTGGTTACGGGGTCAGGTCCCTTTCGGGCTGGAAAGGGACCTGACCCCTTCTTCGTCAACGCGGCGAAATCCAACGGAAGGTCAGGTTGATCCGCTCGCCGTGCACCCGCGCCATCTTCGGCAGCGCGTGCTGGTAGAAGCGCTGGGTCTGTCCGGCCATCAGCAGCAGGTCGCCGTGGCCCAGCACGAATTCAGCCTTGCGTGCCGGGTCGTCGCGGCGTCGCAGCAGGAATCGGCGCGCCGCGCCCAGGCTCAGCGAAGCGATCACCGGGGCCGGACCCAGCTCCGGCTCGTCATCGCTGTGCCAGCCCATGTAGTCACCGCCACCGCGGTAGCGGTTCAGCAGCACGCTGTTGAAGCGGCCGTGGCCTTCGGCTTCCAGGCGCCCGCGCATGGCCTGCAACACCGGCGGCCAGGGGCGCGGCACGAACTCGGCACCGGAATAGCGATAGCGGGCCTGCGGGTCGCCGATCCAGCAGCTCAGCCGCGGCGAGTCCACCCAGTTGCCGAACATGCGGATGCGATGGGTTTCCCAGGGCACTTCGGCCTGCAGCGAATACAGGAGCTGGTCGGCCTCGGCCGCAGCCAGCCATCCCGGCAGGTGCAGGACATCGGCATCGGGCAGGTCGTGGGGGAACAGCATGGTCACACGCTAGCACGCCGCCGTTTGCCGTCATGGCCGCCAGCACCGAAAATGGCGCCATGACCGTTGCCCAGATGCTGATTCCGTCCTACCGCCCGCTGTCGCGAGGCCTCGCCCGATGAGCCTGCGCCAGTCGCTGTTCCCGTTGCTGCGCGCCGTGTTCCGGGCCTTGCCGTTGCCGCAGGCGCAGCGCGACCGGTTGCGCACCCGGCTGTTGGCACGGCATGGCGACTGGGTGCCGCCGCCCCCCAAGGGGCAGCAGGATGAGGGGGGCGCGCGCGCCAGTGCCCAGCTGCGCTGGCGTGCCGATGAACCGGCGATCGGCCACGTGCCATGGCGTGAGGGAGCATTGCCGTCACCCATGCCGGCGACGCTGGTCGCTTTCTACCTGCCGCAGTTCCATACCTTCCCGGAGAACGACGCCTGGTGGGGCAAGGGCTTTACCGAGTGGCGCAACGTCACCCGCGCCCTGCCGCAGTTCGAAGGTCACATCCAACCCCGCCTGCCGGCCGACCTCGGCTTTTATGACCTGCGCAACCTGCAGGTGATGCGTGACCAGGCACGCTTGGCTGCGGAGTACGGCATCGGCGCATTCTGCTTCTACTACTATTGGTTCAGCGGCCGCACCCTGATGGAGGACCCGCTGCGTCAATGGCTGGCCGATGACAGCATCGACCTGCCGTTCTGCCTGTGCTGGGCCAACGAGAACTGGGCACGACGCTGGGACGGCCGCGACGACGACATCCTGATAGGCCAGCAGCACAGCGCAGAGGACGATCTGGCCTTCATCGCACATGTCGCGCCCTACCTGCGCGACCGCCGTGCATTGAAGGTCGAGGGTCGGCCGATGCTGCTGGTCTATCGCCCGAACCTGCTGCCCGACGCCCGGGCGACTGCCGAGCGCTGGCGCCGCTGGTGCCGCGACAACGGCGTGGGCGAGATCCACCTGGCCTACGTCCAAGGCTTCGAGCGACCGGATCCGCGCGATATCGGCTTTGATGCCGCCGTCGAATTCCCGCCGAACATGAGTAACCCGCGCTCGTTGTCGGCACAGCAGTGGCTGCTCAATCCTGCCTTCAATGGCGATGTACGCGACTGGCGCGAACTGGCTGCAGAAATCGCAGCGCGGCCGCTTCCGGATTATCCGCTCTATCCCGGCGTGAACCCGGGCTGGGACAACGAGGCGCGTCGTTCCGGCCGCGGCCGCGTGTACCTGCACGCCTCACCCCGTGGCTACCGCGACTGGTTGCGCACCACGATCCATGAACGCCTGGCCCTGGCGCCTGCGCGCCAACGCATGGTCTTCATCAATGCCTGGAACGAATGGGCCGAAGGCGCGGTGCTGGAACCGGATGCCCGGCTTGGGCATGCCTGGCTTGACGCGACGCGCCAAGCGCTGTCCCCGGCTTCGCCCGCCGGCCCCCTGCGGGCCTGCCTGCTGATTCTCATTGATGATCCCGGGCTGATCGCTACAGCTTGCGAGGCCGCCAGCGGCCTGGGCGTGAGCTACCGTGTTTTCATTCCAATGGCGCAGCGCCCTCATGACGCTGCGGTCGATATCATCGGCCATGCGGGCAATGCCCTGTCCAGCATCGTGCAGGTCCTGGAGGCTTTTGGTCCGGATCCATCGTTGCTGGCCTGCTGGCTGGACCTCCGCGGAAGCAGCGAGACAAGACCTCAGCTACCAGGAACGGCCGATCTCGACGCTGTGCTTCAACAGTTCGATGAGCAACCTGCGCTGGGCATGTTCGCGGCATCCACTCCGGAGGCCATCGCCGTTTCACGCCGTCATCTCCGCTGGGCGGCGCGGCTGGGGATGGCCGACGCCCCTACGCCGCAGACAGCAGGCACGATGTGGCTGCGGGCGTCGGCGTTGCGGTCACTGCTGGATGCGCACTGCTATCCCAGTGAGCTGGACAACGACAATGCACTTGATCCGGTCATGCAGTTGCTGCCGGACCTTGTTGCCAACGCCGGCTACGTCGTCGGAGGCGCACAACGCCAACCCTGAGGCTGGCGCTGCGCGGCAACATCATTGTCCTCAACGCCGGAACGCGACGCCGGTCTTTTCCTTCAGCTCTTCATCGCTGACACCCGGCGCGGCCTCCACCAGCAACAGGCCCTTTTCAGTCACGTCGAACACCGCCAGATCGGTGATGATGCGGTCGACCACGCCCACGCCGGTCAACGGCAGCGTGCATTCGGCCAGGATCTTGTGCTCGCCGTTCTTGGCAGTGTGCTCCATCAGCACCACAACGCGCTGCACGCCGGCGACCAGGTCCATTGCCCCGCCCATGCCCTTGACCATCTTGCCGGGCACCATCCAGTTGGCCAGGTCACCCTTGTCGGTGACCTGCATGGCGCCAAGGATGGCCAGGTTCACATGGCCACCGCGGATCATCGCGAAGCTGTCGTGGCTGCCGAAGTAGCTGGCACCGGCACGCGCCGTAACCGTCTGCTTGCCGGCATTGATCAGGTCCGCGTCGACTTCAGCGTCGGTCGGGAACGGGCCGATGCCGAGGAGGCCGTTCTCCGACTGCAGCCACACATCCACGCCTTCGGGAATGTGATTGGCAACCAGCGTCGGCAGGCCGATGCCCAGGTTCACGTAGGCGCCATCGATCAGCTCCTGGGCGGCGCGTGCCGCCATCTCGTCACGGGTCCACGCCATGTCAGTTGCCCTCCGCGCGGATGGTGCGCTGTTCGATTCGCTTCTCAGGATGCGCGTTGTGCACGATGCGGTGCACATAGATGCCTGGCAGGTGCACCTGGTCCGGGTCGATGGCACCGACCGGCACCACCTCCTCCACTTCCACGATGCAGACCTTGCCGGCCATCGCACAGGCCGGGTTGAAGTTGCGTGCGGTCTTGCGGAACACCAGGTTGCCGGCCTCGTCGGCCTTCCAGGCCTTGACCAGTGCCACATCGGCGCGCAGCGCCGTCTCCATCACGTAGTGCTTACCGTCGAACTCGCGGGTTTCCTTGCCCTCGGCAACCACCGTGCCATAGCCGGTGGCAGTGAAGAATGCCGGAATACCCGCACCACCGGCACGCAGGCGCTCGGCCAGTGTGCCCTGCGGGTTGAACTCCAGCTCCAGCTCACCAGCCAGAAACTGCCGTTCGAATTCCTTGTTCTCGCCCACGTAGGACGAAATCATTTTCTTGATCTGCCGGGTTTCCAGCAGCTGGCCCAGTCCGAAGCCATCGACACCGGCATTGTTGGAGATCACGGTCAGGCCCTTGACGCCACTGTCGCGCAGCGCAGCGATCAGCGCCTCGGGAATGCCACACAGGCCAAAGCCGCCCACGGCCAGGGTCTGTCCATCGGCGACCACCCCCTGCAGGGCCTCCGTCGCACTGGCGAAGCGCTTGCCGCGCTTTCCGCCGGAAGTCGATTGCTGCATTGCTCTACTGCCCTGCACGTTGAGGATGACCGCATTCTAGCCGGAGGCAACGAAAGAGCTGGATGCGCCGCAGCATTGCCGAGGCATCGCCAAGGGCTGCGTTGCATGGGGGTTTCTCCTGCCGGTGGTGGGCGCGGCGCCCGGCTCGCCCGCACTGATGGCCCGGACCTGCAACGAAGAGGGCCTGCTTCGCGGGACGGACGCGTGGCCGCTGGAAAAGGGTGAACGCTGCCTGTCAGATGTCGCGGCACGCAGCCATGCGGCGACAGGCGCGTCGCCAGGGTGAAATGCTCGGCCAGCAATTCCTGGCGGGGGGAAGCAACCGCGCCACAAGCCTGCGTCATCCCTGCAGCTGTCCGCGTCCGGCCATCGCCCGCCGGTCCTGCTCCGCCACGTCAAGTACGCCAGCAACGGCGTGATCGCGTTTGGCTGCCAGTGGCAGGAACTCCTGGGGCTGCTGCTGGCTCCCGGCCACTTGAGGGAGGCTGGCCTGGCCGTGATCGCCCAGCCAGCGGCCGTTTACCCGCTTGCCAAGCGGTACGGGCGCCCCCGCGTACCCGATACCCTCAGCCAATCGCCGGGAGTTGCGGAATGGAAACGATTCCCATACAGGACAAAGGCTACAATCAGTGGCTAAGCTCACATTGGATCTGACCGATGCCCCTGCCCGCCTTCAAGGCCTATGACATCCGCGGCCGCGTGCCGGAAGAACTGAACGAAGACCTGGCACGCCGGATCGGCACGGCCCTGAATGCACAGCTCGCTCCGGGCCCGGTGGTGCTGGGCCACGACGTCCGCCTGACCAGCCCCGCGCTGCAGGACGCGCTGGCGGCCGGCCTGCGCGGTGCCGGCCGCGAAGTCATCGACATCGGCCTGTGTGGCACCGAGGAGGTCTATTTCCAGACCGATCACCTGGGGGCTGCAGGCGGGGTGATGGTCACTGCCAGCCACAATCCAATGGATTACAACGGCATGAAGCTGGTCAAGGAGAACGCCCGGCCGATCAGCTCCGATACCGGCCTGTTCGCGATCTCCGATGCGGTCGCCGCCGATTCATCCGCGGCACAGCCGCCTTGCGCCGGCCAGATCGCCCAGCATGACAAGAGCGCCTACATCCAGCACCTGCTGAGCTACGTTGACACCAGCAAGCTCAAGCCACTGCAGATCGTTGTCAACGCCGGCAACGGCGGCGCCGGTGCCATCGTCGACCTGCTGGCACCGCACCTGCCGTTCGAGTTCATCCGCATCTGCCACGAACCGGACGGCAGCTTCCCCAACGGCATTCCCAATCCACTGTTGCCGGAAAACCGCGCCGCCACCGCCGACGCCGTGCGCGAACATGGCGCGGACTTCGGCATTGCGTGGGATGGCGATTTCGACCGCTGTTTCTTCTTCGACCACAACGGCCGCTTCATCGAGGGCTACTACCTGGTCGGCCTGCTGGCCAAGGCAATCCTCGCCCACCATCCGGGTGGCAAGGTCGTGCATGACCCCCGCCTGGTCTGGAACACCGTGGAGATGGTCGAACAGGCCGGTGGCGTGCCAGTGCTGTGCAAGAGTGGCCACGCCTTCATCAAGGAAAAGATGCGCGCGGAGGATGCCGTGTACGGCGGCGAGATGAGCGCCCACCACTACTTCCGCGAGTTCGCGTATGCCGACTCGGGCATGATTCCGTGGCTGCTGATCGCCCAGCTGGTCTCCGAAAGCGGCCGCTCGCTGGCCGACTGGGTTGAAGACCGCATGGCCGCCTACCCTTGCAGCGGTGAGATCAACTTCAAGGTTGCCGATGCCAAGGCTGCGGTCACACGCGTGATGGAACACTTCGCCGCGCAGTCGCCCGCGCTGGACTACACCGATGGCGTCAGCGCCGATTTCGGCGACTGGCGCTTCAACCTGCGCAGCTCCAACACTGAACCGCTGCTGCGCCTGAATGTGGAATCGCGGGGAGACGCTGCATTGATGCAGGCGCGTACCGACGAGATTTCCTCCCTGCTGCAGAAATAATCAAAGGAAGGCCATGAGCACTATCCAGCCTGTCATCCTGTCCGGTGGCTCCGGTACCCGTCTGTGGCCGCTTTCGCGCGAAGCCTATCCCAAGCAGTTCCTTCCGCTGGCCAGCGAACAGACGATGCTGCAGGCCACCTGGCAGCGGGTGGCGCCGATTGCCGCGCGCGGCCCGTTGGTGATTGCCAACGAGGAACACCGCTTTGTTGCCGCCGAGCAGCTGCAGCAGGTTGGCGCCGAGCCAGCCGCGATCATCCTTGAGCCGGTCGGCCGCAACACGGCACCGGCGATCGCGGTGGCCGCGCTGGAAGCCACCCGCGACGGCGGCGACGCGCTGCTGCTGGTGCTGCCCTCCGATCATGTGATCAACAACGAGACTGCATTCCGCAGCGCCGTCCAGGCTGCCGCCGCTGCCGCCGAAGCCGGAAAGCTGGTGACCTTCGGCATCGTGCCGACCGGCCCGGAAACCGGCTACGGCTATATCAAGGCCGCCGATGGCCAGGGCCTGCGCGCGGTCGAGCGCTTCGTCGAGAAGCCCGACCTGGGTACCGCCACCCGCTACGTCAGCAGCGGCCAGTACTACTGGAACAGCGGCATGTTCCTGTTCAAGGCCTCGCGCTACCTGCAGGAGCTGGAACGCTTCCAGCCCGCCATGCTCGCCGGCAGCCGCCAGGCCTGGCAGCAGGCGCGTCGCGATGCCGATTTCACCCGCCTGGACAAGGAGGCCTTCACTGCCGTTCCGTCCGATTCGATCGACTATGCGGTGATGGAGAAGACCGCCGATGCCGTGGTGATTCCACTGGATGCCGGCTGGAACGATGTCGGCTCGTGGACCGCGCTGCGCGATGTCTCGCAGCAGGACGGCGATGGCAACGCCCACCAGGGCGACGTGATTGCCATCGACTGCCGCAACACCTATGCCTACGCACAGCGCCTGGTGGCGCTGGTCGGGCTGGATGACGTGGTAGTGGTGGAAACCGACGACGCGGTGCTGGTCGGCAAGGCCGATCGCATGCAGGAGGTCAAGACCGTAGTGGCGCAGCTGAAGGCCGAAGGCCGCAGCGAGGCCACCTGGCACCGCAAGGTCTATCGCCCGTGGGGTGCCTACGATTCGATCGACAACGGCGAGCGTTTCCAGGTCAAGCGGATCACGGTCAAGCCCGGCGGCACGCTGAGCCTGCAGATGCATCACCATCGCGCCGAACACTGGATCGTGGTCAGCGGCACCGCTGAAGTGACCCGTGGTGACGAGGTGATCCTGCTCAGCGAGAACCAGAGCACCTATATTCCGCTGGGCGTGACCCACCGCCTGCGCAACCCGGGCAAGCTGCCGCTGGAACTGATCGAAGTGCAGTCCGGCAGCTACCTGGGCGAGGATGACATCGTGCGGTTCGAGGATACCTACGGGCGCAGCTGAGGTTTGCCCGGGGTCGGATCCCGTTGCTGCGCAACGGGCTCTGACCCGTTCCTGATCGGCCCGGCAGCGCTGCGTCGCCGGGCTTGGCCCGGCGCTACGGCCGTCAGGCCAGCTCCGCCATCACCCGCTTCAGGCCATCCTGCCAGCTCGGCAGCACGACGCCGAAATCCTGCTGCAGCTTGCGGTTGTCCAGCACCGACCAGGCCGGGCGCCTGGCCGGGGTCGGATACTCGGAACTGGGAATCGCCTCGACCGTCGGCACCTTGGCCAACACGCCGCTGGCCAACGCCTCGGCAAATATGGCCTCGGCAAAGCCATGCCAGCTGGTCCGGCCGCTGGCGGTCAGGTGCCAGATACCCGACAGCTGGCCCGGATGCTGCAGTGCCTGCGCGGTGACATCGGCGATCAGCGCCGCCGGCGTCGGCGTACCGATCTGGTCAGCCACCACACGCAATACGTCACGCTCTGCACCCACACGCAACATCGTGCGCAGGAAGTTGGCGCCGTGCGATGCATACACCCACGCCGTGCGGAAAATCAGATGGCGGCCACCGGCCGCACGCACCGCGTCCTCGCCATCGCGCTTGCTGGTGCCATACATGCCCAGCGGTGCTGTCGGCTGGTCCTCGCGGTAGGGCGCGCTGCCCTGGCCGTCGAACACGTAGTCGGTGGAGTAATGCACGAACGGCACGCCATGCGCCGCACACCAGCGCGCGATCACGCCCGGCGCCTGCGCATTGGCAGCGAAGGCCGCATCGACCTCCTGCTCCGCACGATCAACTGCGGTATAGGCGGCCGCATTGACCACCAGCGACGGCTGCACGCGGTCCAGCAATGCCGGCAGGCTGTCGGGCTGGCCGAAATCGGCCGTTTCACAGGTACTTCCGTCGGGCAGTTGGCCGCTGCGCGTGGTTGCAATCACCTTCCCCAGCGGCGCCAGCGCGCGCAGCAACTCCTGGCCCACCTGCCCGTTGCCACCGAACACCAGCACGGTCATGGCACGTAGACCGGCAGGCGATCTTCAGCAATGTCCTTCAGGAACGGTGCGTTCTCGTCCTTGGCTGACAGGGTCGGTGCGCTGACCGGCCAGTCCACGGCAATGCCGGCGTCATTCCAGCGCACGCCGGCATCGAAGTCCTTGAGGTAGACCTCGGTGCACAGGTAGCTGAACACCGCACGCTCGGACAGCACGGCGAAACCGTGCGCGAAGCCCTCTGGAATCCAGAACTGCTTCTTGTTCTCCGCGCTCAGCACCACCGCTTCCCACTGGCCGAAGGTCGGCGAACCGCGGCGGATATCCACGGCCACGTCGTAGACCTCGCCTTCCAGCACGCTGACCAGCTTGCCCTGCGGCCGCGGCCATTGGTAATGCAGGCCGCGCAGCACGCCCTGCGCAGAGGTCGACACGTTGCTCTGCACGAAACGGTCCGGCAGGCCCAGCGCGGCGAAGCGCTCGGCGTTCCAGGTTTCGAAGAAATAACCGCGGGCATCGCCGAACACCGCCGGCTCGATCACCACGCAGCCGGGCAACCGGGTTTCAATCACTTTCATGGAACGACTCCACGCACGGCGAGCTTATGCAGGTATTCACCGTAGCTGTTCTTGATCAACGGCGCGGCCAGCGCTTCCAATTGTCCAGCGTTGATCCAGCCCTTGCCGAACGCGATTTCCTCGGGACAGCAGACCTGCAGGCCCTGACGGGTCTGGATCGTCTCGATGAAGTTGGATGCTTCCAGCAGCGACTGGTGGGTACCGGTATCCAGCCACGCATAGCCACGGCCGAGCGCCTCCAGGTGCAGGTCGCCTTCGGCCAGGTAACGCTTGTTGAGATCGGTGATCTCCAGTTCGCCACGCGGTGACGGCTTCAATTCGGCCGCGTAATCGCAGGCCTTGCCGTCATAGAAGTACAGGCCGGTCACCGCATAGTTGGAGCGCGGCTTTTCCGGCTTCTCCACCAGATCGATCACCTTGCCGCCCTGGTCGAACTCGGCCACGCCATACCGTTCCGGGTCATTGACCCAATACCCGAACACGGTCGAGCCGTGCACGCGCTCGTCAGCACGCTTGAGCACCTCGCGCAGGCCGTGGCCGTGGAAGATGTTGTCGCCCAGCACCAGGCAGCTCGGCTTGCCAGCCACGAAGTCGCGGCCGATCAGGTAGGCCTGGGCCAGGCCATCCGGACTCGGCTGCACCGCGTACTGGATGTCCATTCCCCACTGCGAACCGTCGCCCAGCAACTGCTGGAACAGCGCCTGCTCGTGCGGGGTGTTGATGATCAGCACTTCGCGGATGCCCGCCAGCATCAGTACGCTGAGCGGGTAGTAGATCATCGGCTTGTCGTACACCGGCAGCAGCTGCTTGCTGACACCCTTGGTGATTGGATATAGGCGGGTGCCGGAGCCACCGGCGAGGATGATGCCCTTGCGCTGGGTCATGGTGTCTCCTGGGTTCAGTCCGTGGTGCCGATGCGCTGCAGGCGGTAGCTGCCGTCGAGCACGCCGTTGACCCAGTCCTGGTTGTCCAGGTACCAGTCGACGGTGAAGGTGATGCCCTGCTCGAAGGTGTAGGCCGGTTCCCAGCCCAGCTCGTTCTTCAGCTTGGAAGCATCGATCGCATAGCGGCGGTCATGGCCAGGACGGTCGGTGACATAGGTGATCTGGCTGCTGCGCGGCTTGCCGTCCTCGCGCGGACGGCGCTGGTCCAGCAGTGCGCAGATCGCCTGCACCACTTCGATGTTCTGCCTTTCCGAGTTGCCGCCGACGTTGTAGGTCTCGCCGACCTGGCCCTTGGCCAGCACGGTGCGGATCGCTTCGCAGTGGTCGGACACGAACAGCCAGTCGCGCACCTGCTTGCCATCGCCGTACACCGGCAGCGGTTCGCCAGCCAGCGCCTTGGCGATCACCAGCGGGATCAGCTTCTCGGGGAAGTGATACGGGCCGTAGTTGTTGGAGCAGTTGGTGGTCAGCACCGGCAGCCCGTAGGTGTGGTGGAACGCACGCACCAGGTGGTCCGAAGCGGCCTTCGACGCCGAGTACGGCGAATTCGGGGCGTACGGGGTGGTTTCGCTGAACCTGCCGGTCTCGCCCAGGGTGCCATACACCTCATCGGTGGACACATGCAGGAAGCGGAAGGCCGCCCCTTGTTCGGCCGGCAGCGCCTTCCAGTAGTCGCGTACCGCTTCAAGCAAACCCAGGGTGCCCACCACATTGGTCTGGATGAAGGCGCCTGGGCCGTCGATGGAACGGTCCACGTGGCTTTCGGCGGCGAAGTTCAGCACTGCATCGGGCTGGTGCTCGGTCAGCAGGCGGGCGACCAGCGCGCTGTCGCCGATATCGCCCTGCACGAACACATGCTGCGGGTTGCCGTCCAGGCTGGCCAGGGTCTTCAGGTTGCCGGCGTAAGTCAGTGCATCGAGGTTGATGACCTTGACGCCGCGTGCGACGGCCTCGAGAACGAAGTTACCGCCAATGAATCCGGCACCGCCGGTGACGAGCCATGTGGGCACTACCTGTTCTCCTGATTGGTACGGGTTGGGACGTGTCTGCAGCGAAGGGTTCGGAGGACCACGGGATATCAAGCGTTGATCCGGCTGGGCAAGCGTAGCCTGCCCGCGGCGGCAATGATGAACAGCGCCCCTGGGACCAGTGGCAGGAGGTAGCGTCCCTGCCCCTCGAACAGCAGGATCGACACCATTCCCAGGCCAAGTGTGGCCACGGCAAGCCAATGAACGGGCTGCCAGCGGCGCAGGTGGAGGCAGATGCGCAGCAGCGCAACCATCGTCCAGGCCGTCAACGCAATGTTGAGTGCCAGCGTCAACCTACCCAGCCACACCGGAGCACCGCCTCTCTCCAGGAACGGCCAATGCAGGAGGCTGCCGACATCGAACGATCCGCGCACGCGCAGCAGCGCCAACTCCAGGAAGCGGCCGGGGTGTTCGGAAATCCAACGGCGGCCAATTGCTGAGCCAATCACGTCGGCCGCAGGCGTCCAGTGGCGGAGCTTCCAGTCCTCGCTTTCTCCGCTGAAGAACCCTTGGGGAAATCCAGCATCGGCGAACCGGGCCTTGTCGTCAGCCTGGAGGGGGACATCCTTCAAGGGCATCCACCCGCCATGCGCATTGGCATCGTTGTTGTTGACCATCAGCACATACCCGCTGTTTGCACTGACGGGCACAAACTGGCCGAAAAGAACTGCGTTGCGCAGGGTCCACGGCCCCAGTACCAGCAGAAAACCCAGCACCACCATGCTGATCCGCCGCCAGGTGGCGATGCGCATCCCATCACGCAGGAGCAACGCCAGTGCCACGGCTCCCGGCAACGGCAGCATCTGTGGCCGGTTCAACGCGGTAAGTGCCAGCACGGCTCCCAGCAGCAGCCATCGGCCCGGAAAACGCACGACCGCCACAAGCATGCCGAACACGGCAAGGAACAGTGACAGCGATTCGGTACCCAGTACATTGCTGTAGGCGACCAGCGCCGGATGGAATGCCAGCACTGCCAGAGAGGCAACCTGCCAGGCCGGGCGCAGCTGGAGGCGCACCCCCAGACCGACCCACGAAACCAGCGTGCCGGCCCAGAGCAGGACATTGAGAATCTTGCCCGCGCCCACGTTCACGCCGGTGAGCATGAACCAGGCGCCGAGCACTCCGGGGTACAACGGAGGCTGGGACACATAGGGAATGCCTGAAATCCGGAAGCCGCCACCGCTGGCAACGCTGCTGGCAACCTCCAGATAGCGGCCGAAATCGGCAACGGGCTGCAAGGGGATCCATTGCACGAACAGCAGGCGCATGGCCACACCAGCAACGGCAATCGCCAGCAGCAGGCGGTATGGAGGGGGCGAGGTCAATGAAGGCATGTGGCGGGGCAGCGGAACCGGCCGCTAGAGTAGCCACTCAGGCGACGTGGATACAGGACGCCGTTTCACCATACGCATTCGCATGGTCGACAAAGGCCAGTTAGAATCGGGGTCCCACCCCCGAACCGGTTGCTGTGCGAGGACCGGACGTTCTCTCCGTTATTGAAGGACCCCGTACCAGATGAAAATCCTCGTCGCGTACAAGCGCGTGGTGGACTACAACGTCCGCATTCAGGTCAAGCCGGACGGTTCCGGCGTGGTCACCGACGGCGTCAAGCTGTCCCCCAACCCCTTCGATGAAATCGCCCTGGAAGAGGCCCTGCGCCTGCGCGACAAGGGCATCGCCAGCGAAGTCGTGGTCGCCACCATCGCCCCGGCCGATGCCCAGGCGCACCTGCGCAACGGCCTGGCCATGGGCGCCAACCGCGCCGTCCATGTGGTCACCGACCAGGCCATCCAGCCGCTGACCGCCGCGCGCACCCTGCTCAAGCTGATCGAGAAGGAACAGCCGGACCTGGTGATCCTGGGCAAGCAGGCGATCGACGACGACGCCAACCAGACCGGCCAGATGCTGGCCACGCTGTGGGGGCGCCCGCAGGCGACCTTCGCCAGCAAGCTGGACATTGCCGACGGCAAGGCCACGGTGACCCGCGAAGTCGACGCCGGCCTGGAAACGCTGGAAGTCGATCTGCCGGCCGTGGTCACCACCGACCTGCGCCTGAACGAGCCGCGCTTCATCAAGCTGCCGGACATCATGAAGGCCAAGGCCAAGCCGCTGGAGACCCTGCAGCTGGCCGACCTCGGCGTTGAAGCCGCCGACACCTTCAAGACCACCCAGTACGCCGCGCCGTCCAAGCGCAGCAAGGGTGTGATGGTCAAGGACGCGGCCGAACTGGTTGCCGCACTCAAGCAGAAGGGGTTGCTGTAATGAGCAGGATTCTCGTCATCGCCGAGCACCACGACGGCAAGCTCAACGCCGCCACCGCCAAGACCGTCAGCGCTGCTGCCGCCATCAGCGGCGCCAGCATCGACGTGCTGGTGCTGGCCGCCGATCCGGCTGCCGTGGCTGCCGAGGCCGCGAAGATCGCTGGCGTCGCCAAGGTCCTGACCGTGGCCAACGCTGCCAACGCGCAGGCCATCGCCCAGGTGCTGGCACCGCAGATCGCGCAGCTGGCCAAGGGTTACACCCACGTGTTCGGCCCGTCGACCACCTTCGGCAAGGACCTGATGCCGTGCGTGGCCGCCCTGCTGGGCGTCAACCAGGTTTCCGACCTGATGAGCGTTGAAGGCAGCCACACCTTCAAGCGCCCGATCTACGCCGGCAACGCGATCATCACCGTGGAAGCCCCGGCCGACCAGATCGTGGTCGCCACCGTGCGTGCCGCCTCGTGGCCGGAAGCCGCCCAGGGCGGCAGCGCGACCATCGAGGCGGCCAGCGTCGATGCTGCCCTGCCGACCCACACCCGCTTCGTCGGCCTCGCCGCTGGTGCCAGCGACCGCCCGGACCTGCAGAGCGCCAAGCGCGTGGTCTCCGGTGGCCGTGGTGTCGGTTCGGAAGAGAACTTCAAGGTCATCTTCCAGCTGGCCGACAAGCTCGGTGCCGCCGTCGGTGCCTCGCGCGCTGCGGTTGATGCCGGCTACGTGCCCAGCGACCTGCAGGTCGGCCAGACCGGCAAGATCATCGCCCCGGAACTTTACGTGGCCGTCGGCATCAGTGGCGCCATCCAGCACCTGACCGGCATCAAGGATGCCGGCACGATCGTCGCGATCAACAAGGATCCGGATTCGCCGATCTTCGAGATCGCCGATATCGGTCTGGTGGGCGATCTGTTTGCGATCCTGCCGGAGCTGGAAAAGGCGCTGTAGTCGAAACCTGCGTAGCAACTCGCAGGGTGGGCAGACATTGCCCACCCTGCCACTCGTCAAAACATGTCGGCATATTGCAACACGCCTTTTGCGCTGTCTTGATTCTGTAGCATTTCCCCTCCCATCGCTCCAACCGGAGGGAGAGAATGCAGATGGCGATGAAATGCCTGTTTTTTGCGGCATGGATCGGAATGCTCGCGTTGCTTGCGCGACATTGCACACATGGACAGCGATGGAAGCTGCTGGTCACTGCGCTCTGCGGAGCACTGCTGGCGATCTGGCTTTTCATTGATGCACTCAGTGGCAACGGCATCGATTACGCCGTGATCTATCATCTGCGCGCAGGCATGCGCGGCGCAGGCGCCGCTGATTTCAGCTTGCCCATCGGCCTGCTTTCGGCAGCACTGGTGGCATGCCTGGCCCTCGCTTTCATGCCCCGCCTGCATTCGGCACGGAGGTGGGCACCCGCCGGTCCCCTGTTCGCGGCTTCTCTGCTGGCGACGCTGGTTTTCAATCCGATCGTCTACGACGTCGCGACACTGGTACGCCAGGATCGGCAGGCACGTCTTGCACCGGCACAAGGGGACCAGTACGTACGTCCCGACGCCCCGCTCGGGAATCACCGCAACGTGGTGATTCTCTACGCCGAAAGCTTCGAGCGCACCTATCTCGATGAGTCGCGATTCCCTGGCCTTGCGCCAGAGTTGAACAAGCTGCGCAGCGAGGCCGTGGATTTCCGGCACGTGGACTCGCGCGAAGGCGGCACGTGGACGATCGCCGGCATGGTCAGTTCCCTGTGCGGCGTCCCCCTTTCCCTCAGCCAGGACGCCAATGGCTATGCAAGCATCGGCCGCTTCCTGCCTGGCGCGTACTGCCTGACCGATCACCTGCGCGAGCGCGGATACGACGTCGAGTTCATCGGTGGCGCCGCTTCTGATTTCGCTGGAAAGGGACAGTTCCTCGCCAGCCACGGCTTCGGCACGGTACGCGATCGCTCCTATTTCAAGAGCCTGAAGCTGGGCGACAACCGTTTCTCGCCATGGGGCGTCCACGATGATGTCCTGTTGGATGCGCTCTGGGACCGCTTCGCTGCGCTCTCGCAGCAGACCACGCCTTTCGCCCTCGTCGGCCTGACTCTGGATACACATCATCCAAGCGGACACATCCCCCATGCCTGCCTCGATGTCGCCTATGAGGGGCTTGGCCAGCGCAGGCCGATGCTCGACGCAATCCATTGCTCGGACCGACTGGTTGCTGATTTCGTACGCCGCATCCGCGCCAGTCCCTACGCTCGCAATACAATCATTGTTGTTGCATCGGACCATCTGGCCCTGCCCAACGACATTGCCGACCTGTTGCGAGATGCTGATCGCAGCAACCTTCTTCTCATGTTCGGCAGCGACCTGCGCGCGAGGCAGGTTGATCGACCCGCGACCACCCTCGATACGGGCGCCTCACTGCTTGATGCCCTGCAAGGGGGAGTGGCACTCGGCTTTGGCCGCTCACAGCTTTCCGTGAAGGGCGCAGGTACTTCATTGAGTGTCCGACCCGGTCGGGAACCAGATGCCAGCGAGGACCACCTGCCAGGTTTCATGGCCTATTCCAGCACGCTATGGGAGCTGGGCCGGATCGACGATCACCTGCAGTTGGTGGATGGCGTCATCCAGTTGGGTAAGCAGACGCTGACTCCGCCCTTGGCCATCGCTGCCGATGACCGCGGCCGAATTGCCCAGCTTGGCACGAACGGCATCCGCTCTGGCCACCTTCTGGCCGGCGGTGATTCCCAGCAGGTCCTCTACATTGATCGTTGCTTTGCGTTCGACGAACGACAGCCCGCCGATGAGTGGTGCCTGTGGGGGAGCGCTGACGGAACGGCTCGCGTGGTGTCACAACAATCGCTCAAGGCCGGCGCGTTGGTGCCGGAACTGCTGCAGGCTGCACGCGAAGCGCCCCCGGCATCCCAGCTGCGCAACGATTTCATCATCCGCACCCACTTCGATGCGAGCCATACGATCGTCGGTGAAGCGATGGATGGAAAGCTGTTCTCGCAGGGTGCGGAAGGGACCTTGGCCTATGGCGCCTACCAGGATCTGTGCGCAGGCAACTACACCCTCAGCCTGCAGGGCGTGGCCCACCCCGCCAACGGTGCCTGGGCCGACGTCGTTGCCAGTTACGGGGCACAGACCTACGACCGCCATGCGCTGCTGGACACGGCCGATGGACGTGACGGGACGATGCTGGAAGCCAGGTATGTATTCCCTGAAGACCTGCCCCTGGCTGAAGTCCGTGTCGGCGTATCGCCAGACGCTGCGGTGCGACTGGATGGCTATACCCTGCTGCCTGCCTACGAGGCACTGCCTGTGGGATCGTCGGTGGATTTCAGCGCCGATGCCAGCAATCGTTTCATTTCCTGTGGCTGGCACGGTCCCTCTCCCCAAGGGCGCAGCGTTCGTGGCGCGGCCGCCTCGCTACGACTGCGCCTGCCATCCGAGCCCGCCCGGCTGCAGGCAGTCCTTTCACTGTCGGCGCAGTCACCTCGCGAGCTCACGGTGCTGGCCAACGACGCCCCGCTCGGCTTGCTTCAGATCGAAGCAGGGACGCGTGAATACCCCATCGACCTGGCAGGCCTGTCCAGCGCCGCCGGCGGGCAGCTCACCTTGACGCTGGTGCCTGGACAAACGACCTGCGCTACGGAGGACTGCGAGCTGATTACCCTGCACCGTCTGCACTTGGCCCCGGCTGCGACGACTCAACCGGCTGCTCCAGCCTGTCCCGGGATGCGCTGCCTTCACGCCCCCGCGCTGGTACCTGAATCTGTCGCAATGTAACTCCCCCTCGTATACTCCCCGCACTATTGGATGAGGGGAACTGCGGCATATGTCGCATCACAATGATGTACCGGCTGGATCCGGTGAGTTGACGCCGGGAGCAGCCCTGTGCGTCGATCTGGACGGGACGCTGCTGCGTAGCGACCTGCTGTACGAATCACTGCTGGCCCTGCTGGCGCGCAACCCGCTGTTTGCTTTGCTGGTACCGTTCTGGCTGCTGCGCGGCAAGGCCTATGTTAAGCGCCAGCTCGCTTCCCGGGTGGCCTTGCAGGTTGAAACCCTGCCATACGATGAGCGTGTCGTGGCCATGCTGCGCGCGACACCGCAGCGTCCGCGTGTCCTGTGCACCGCCTCGGACCGGCTGTTGGTCCAGCCGATCGCCGATCATCTCGGCGTTTTTGACGAGGTCATCGCCAGCGATGGGGCCCGCAATCTGGCCGGGCACGCCAAGGCTGAAGCCCTTGTCGAGCGCTATGGGGAACGGGGGTTCGACTATCTTGGCAACCACCGCGTTGACCTGCCGGTCTGGAAGCACGCCGCAGGTGCTGTCGTCGTCAACGCCACCGGATCGCTGGCAAACCAGGCCCGCGCGCAAACCCGGTTGATCGACCACCTGCCTGGACAGCCCGGAGGGCTCCGCACCTGGATCAAGGCCCTGCGGCTGTACCAGTGGCTGAAGAACCTTCTGGTACTGGTTCCACTGCTTACCGCGCACCGTCTGTTCGAACCAGAAGCCGTAGTAAACGCGGCGCTCGCCTTCCTTGCCTTCGGCCTGTGCGCATCCGGCGTTTACCTGCTGAACGACCTGCTGGATCTGGCGCCAGACCGGCAGCATCCACGGAAGCGGAAGCGACCATTCGCGGCCGGGACCTTGCCCCTGTTTCATGGCCTGGTCGCCACCCCCTTGTTGACACTGGCCGGTTTCGCACTGGCGCTGTGGACAAGTCCTGCGTTTGCACTGGTCCTGCTGATCTACTTCATCACGACCCTGGCCTATTCGTTCACGCTCAAGCGCATCGTGATGATCGATGTCGTGGTGTTGGCGGCGCTTTACACCGTGCGGATCATCGGCGGCGCTTTTGCAATCGATTCGCCACGGTCATTCTGGCTGCTCGCGTTCTCGATGTTCATTTTCCTCAGCCTTGCCCTTCTCAAGCGCTATACCGAACTAACCGCGGCTGCAACGCAGGGAAAGCAGAAAGCCTCCGGTCGCGGATATTCCGTGGCCGATCTGCCGCTGGTGCAGTCATTCGGGACAGCTGCGGGCTACATCGGCGTTCTGGTCTTCGCCCTCTACATCAACAGCCCTGACAGCCTCAGACTGTACGCCACGCCCCAAGTGCTGTGGCTGCTCTGTCCTGTGCTGCTGTACTGGATCAGCCGTGCCTGGTTTGTCGCCCACCGGGGCGACATGCATGATGACCCCATCGTGTTCGCAGCGCGCGACCGCGTCAGCCAGGGCGTCGGCATCGCCGGGCTGATCATCGTAATGGCGGCGACACGCCACTGGTAATGCCTCCTCATCATTCCAAAGTTGATCGCATGTATCTCAAATTCATCCCACTCATTCTGTTCTCCGTAGCCCTCAATGCGAGTGCGCAGCTTTTCCTTCGCAAAGGCATGCCGAATGTTTCGCTGGTGACCAACCAGGGCGTGCTTGAGCTCGCACAGGGCGCCATCCGCGTTGTCCTCAATCCGTGGGTCTTCAGCGGACTGTCGTGCTATGCGATCAGCATCGTGCTTTGGATGTACGTCCTCTCCAAGGTCCAGGTGAGTTTCGCTTATCCCTTCCTGAGCGTGGGATACGTGATTGTCGTTGGTGCTGCATATCTGTTCTTCCGTGAACCGGTCAGCGTAATGAAGCTGGCTGGAATCGCGCTGATCTGTGCTGGCGTCGTTCTCGTCGCGCGTGGGGGCTGAGCCGTGACCAAGCATATTGTCATTGGTGGCTCAGGCTTCACCGGATCGCATCTCGTCCGGACCCTCCTTGCACAGGGCCAGCAGGTTCAGACCGTTGACCTGCTGCCTCTGCCTGCAGAATTCTCCGGCAGGGTCGTCCATCACCAGCTGGATATTCTGGATACTGCGGCGCTGTCGCGCGTGCCATTGGATGAAGGTGATGTCGTCCACCATCTTGCGGCAAGGCAATTCCATAACGCCGTGCCGGCAAAAGAACAGGACGCCTGGTTCGCCGAGGTCAACGTTACCGGTACAGCCAATGTACTGAAGTGGATGCGTAAACTGCGCCAGCCACGCTTGATCTATACCAGCACGGACATGGTGTACGGGCTGCCGGAATCGCTGCCTGTACCTCCAACGCACCGACGCAACCCGTTGGGGCCGTATGGACGCAGCAAAGCGGCGTCGGAACAGCTGTGCGAACAAGCACGAACCGAGGGCTACCTGATTACCGTCCTGCGTCCACGCATGATTGTGGGCCCCGGACGCTTTGGCATCCTGATCAAGCTGTTCCGGCTGATGGACCTTGGCCTTCCCGTGCCAACCATCGGCAGCGGTCGGAACCGCTACCAGATGATCGCCGTGGAGGATGTCGTCAGCGCAATTCTTGCTGCGGTCGAGAAGGGATTCCCCGCCGTCGCACTGAGCTTGGGATCGGGCGATGCACCACCAGTTCGCCAGTTGCTGCGCAATACGATCAAGCGTATCGGCTCGCGCTCGATTGTAGTGCCGGTACCCGCCAAGCCGTTGAAGATGACCCTGTCGCTTCTGGAAAAGCTGGGCAAACCGCTGCTGCATCGGGAGCAGTATCAGATCGCCGACATCAACTACGTGGTCGACATTGCACCTACGCAGGAAGTTCTGGATTGGCATCCCACACGCAATGACGAGGACATGCTCGTTGCAGCGTACGCACATTACCGGAAGCAGATCTGAATGATCTGCATGGAGGGACCTGGATGGGGTCGCCTCCGTATCACTGGCCTCGCCGGAGAAAAGTCCGGCGAGGCGGGATAGAGATCAGCGCGGCAAACCACCACGATGCTGCCCCAGCAAGGAAATGGCGATGACCTCCTTGCACGGGAGCCGCTGCGATCTACGTCGGGCCGGGCGCACTGGCGGCGCCTGATCAGTCATCGCTATAGACGATGACCGCGCCACCCTTTGCATCCTGGAAGAGCCTCAGTCGCCCTTCACCCAGCCCGGTTTCATTCACGGCGTCACCTTCCACCGCCATCGCGCACACTTCTGCCTCGTGCGTCCGGCAATCAACAAAACTCCTGGCCCCGGTAGCCACCACCACCGAATTCATCAAGTATTCGTTGTTGAAAGTGGCAGCTGGCTCTTTGCCACCCGGCATGCGGCCGGAAACCGCCAGTACTGAATACCGGTCTGCCGGCAATGGCAATAGCGTGTGGATCTTCTCAAACAGGAAGGAGGTCGTTTCCACCTGGGTCTGGAGGAACGTACGGGCCTGTGCCTGGAATCCAATACCGCCCGCCAGCAGGAGGAGGAATACGACCGCCCGTGAGATACGATTCCCGCCTCCAAGAAGGCCGAAAAACAGCGCCAGTCCAAGTACCAGCGCGATCAGGCTGCGCGTGGTAATTACTGGTGCCAACGGAATAGAGAATGCGTGGAACGCCGCAGCGACCATTGCGAGCGTCAACAGGATCTGGATTGAACCCTTCCGGCGAACGGCGAATGGAACGAGCAGCAGCACGGTTGCCAACAGCAACCAACCATCCAGGTTCGAGGCCTTGCCAATGGAAGCTACACACTTCCCGAATGATCCAATGACGTAGCTTACGTTCTGCCATAAAGAGGGAAGATCCTTGGCCGGATGTGGCGATCGCCAGTCATCCACCTGCGGACCGAAATGCCCTGCCAGCAGCAGCAGCATCATCGACATGACCAAAGCGCCGAGTACCGCCCCTCCCACCCAGCTGAGCGTGTGTTGCAACCACAACCTCCATCGATCCCGAGCACTCCGCTGTTCGGACGCGAATTCGCCGATGAACAGGAGCGGGACCAGGAAGTAGTAGCTCTGCATCGTCCCGAACAGAAGGATCCCGAGCGCCGCATAGACCGCAACCGGTGCTATCGCCACTCGCCGCGTGACCACCTCGGCCAGGATCAGGACTGCAACTGCCGAGAACGCAGTGGCCGGCCACATGCTTTGTTCCACGACTGGCGGAGAGATCGAAACGACGGCCGAAATGATCAGTGCCAGTGCAACCGACAGGCCTGCGCGGCGCGCAATGCGATAGACCAGCAAAAGATGTGCGGCGATATACGCGGCGAACCAAGCCGACGCGTCAATACTGACAAGCACATCCTTGAAGATGTAGTTCAGCCACCGGCCATCCTGCAACAGCTTCAGCTGGAAATAGTGGTTATAGTGAACTTCATCGTGACCGAACACATGCAGATTCGATAGTTGGCTATAAGCGGATGCCACGAGCAGCATGGACAGAAGCGCAGCCACCATCTTGAATCCGCCATGGCTCGGGGCATCAGTGCACATCGAGTGCAGCTGCGACCGCGCCCGCCCAGCCAAGTTACTCCAATCCATATCTTCCCCTAACTCCAGATTCGCCCAACTGAATTTGACCGGCCTAGCATCATCCAGGCCGAGGTACCGATGGCCGTGAACGGGCCCAATCGGCTCTTTGACTGCCCTGAAGACGTCGTATCCCGTGCGGAATGCTACTCGACTGGATGATGGCCAAGCCAATCCTTTGTGAGCCAACGGCATGGTTGGGCAGGCCCGCGCGGCTACCTGCAGCCGATCCAGCGAGCGATAGGGAACATTGCCCCATGGACAGTCTCGTGCATCACAGGACTTCACTCCCGATCAGGAATGCAGCAGCAGGTGCCTGAGCCTTTGCACGAATTGACGATGGTCATAGTGTTCCGCCAGGAACAGGCGCGCCTTGGTAGACGCGGCTGACCAAGCCTGGTCGTCTTGATCCAGCGCCTGGATGGCAGCAGCAAACTTCGACGGGTCATCGGTAGTCGGCAGTATATCCTCGACTCCAGCCAGGCCCTGCGCGGCCGCACCGGTCAAGATGATTGGAACACCCTGCCCTATTGCCTCGATCACCTTCCCCTTGACCCCGCCGCCGAAACGCAACGGCGCGATGACCAGGCGCGTAGACGCGTAACAGCGCTCCAATGCAGCATCATCGATGCGACCGAGAATACGCACCGTGTCAGAGGCATGCTGGGGCACACGGTAGTTCTCCATACCGGAGCCCACCACGGTGAGGACCGGCGCCTGTCCCCCCCGCTGAAGCAAGGGCAGCACCTTGTGCAGAAACCAGTCCAGACCATCTGCGTTTGGTGCATGCGCCATGCTGCCAACGAACAGCAATCCCGATCTTTTGCCCGGGCCGGGCGTGTGCTGCATGGATCCTGCATCCACGGTCCACAGCGGGAACATCTCGCCGTTCCCGGCCAAGCCGCGATCAGCAAGGTAACGGTTCACTGTTTCAGCCTCATCTTTAGAGGGATACAGAACTACGTCGGCATTTCTCCACGCCCGCTGTTCCACCACTCTCATCAACAGACACTGCCAATGATCGGCAAGGGTGGCCTTGGACGTAGCACGCATCAACTGCAACCGCAGATAGTGGATGTCGTGCCCGTAATAGAGATGAGTACCGGCAATCGCCGCGCGCAGGACCGGTAGATACATGGCCGCGATCAGTGGGCGGCTTGACACCGACCCGATGAAACTTCCTCCGAACGTCGCCAACCATCCGTCCAGTGCCCCCGTTTCCCGTCGACTCAATGGGGTGATGCCTCTCCCTTCAAGGGCAGCTCTCCCAGCTGCGGAGGGCTCAATCGTTGCCGACCAGAAGACGACCTCCATGCCGGCATCGACCAACAGGTCAGCGAAGCATGAGATCGCGCGCGATCCCGCATCACGGTCAATCTCGGGAAAATCATGGTCCACGAGGAGCACCCGCGGGCGTTCCGTCGACGGAACCTCCGCGGGTGTTCCTGTGGACCGTGACATCGACCAGCGACTGTACAACCCAGGGCCGAACATCAGCATGGCTTCCAGCAGCCGTCGCTTGACCTTGCCCCACCCCATTGCAGTCTCTGCCTCGCTCAATGCCAGGACTTGAGGTCCACGAAGAACTCCGGATACCCCTTCCACTTGTCGCGGAAGTAGGCTGCGTTGCGGTTGAACAGCTGCTTGTAGCGCTCGCTGCCCTCGCTGGCGCCGGTAGTCTGGTGCGGCTGGTGACGGACACCGGCCAGGTCACGGAACGCCACCGAATAACCAGCCTTCTTCACCTGGAAGCAGATGTCCGTGTCTTCGAAGCACGTAGGGTCGTAGAACACATCGAAGCCTTCCAGACGCTCGAACAGGTCACGGGCAATGAACATGCAGCTGGTCCCCAGGAAACCCACGTCATCGCGGTATCCCTTGATGCGGGCCTCGTTGTTCATGCCGCGATTGGGAAGGTAGTCGGAGATGGGTCCACCCAGGTCATCACGCGTGGCGTCGAACCATCCTGCATTCCAGCCGATGGTGCCGACACCGGGGTTGGCCGCCAGGATGTTCACGGCTTCACTGAAGCAGGACGGAGAGGTCAACCACTGGTCGGAGTCGAAGAACGCAATATAACGGCCGGTGGAATGCTTGACGCCCAGGTTGCGACCCGAGGAGCATCCATTCTCACTGTTGCGCACAAGCTTCACCTTGGCATGCCCTGCGTACAGCGATTCAACCAGTTCGGCGCCGCCATCGCTGGACTGGTTATCGACAACCACGATTTCCTGCAGCCATTCCCCGGCGTGCTCCAGCAACGTGCTCACGCAGCGCTCAATGATGCGGCGGTTGTTGTGGATCAGCACAACCACGCTTACCGACAGCGGATACTCCGGTTGCATCAACTGCTCGACATGGCCCAGCCAGGCGTGGCGGGCGATGGATGCGTAGTCTTCCGACGCAGTGGCGCCGGCCAGCTGTGCGGAAAGCTGCACGGCATCCACCCGATGCAGGTTGGGCGACGGTGCGAATGACGGCAGCGCATCGACAAACACCGGCTTCTCCAGCAGCAGCGCCGCCATTGACAGGTCGGCAAGGCGCGTGCGGTCCCCGGCCCCGCCGACGATGACAACCGCATGCGCGCCGGCGATCAGCGGAGCCATCTGCTGCGGCTGCCACGACCAATCGAGGGCACGTACCTGGCGGCTGTCGCGGCCATCCACGTTCATTCCCGTGACATGGAAAACGAGATCGGGGGACGACTTCAGCGCGGCATCAAGCCAGGCGTCGCCGTCTCCGCCGAGGACAACGAACAGGACATGTTGTCGCCCGTCCTCATATGCCTGCGGCAGCCCATGACTGCGGTAGGAGTCGAAGATTTCATTGTCTCCAGCCGCGCCCAGGAAGCGCGACGGCAGGCCATCGACCTTCTGCTCCGGGGTTCCGGTGACAACGCGATCAGTAAGGACGCGCAGTTCCGCGGAGAGAGAATCCGCACCGAGTGCAGCGAGGTCGACGATCACTTCGGCACCGCGTTCACGTGCCGACCGGGCCAGGCCCAGCGCCTCCGGCGATGCATCGGCAAGCAGAACGCGAGTACCCTCGGCACGCACTTCCTGCAGCCAGGCGTGCGCATCGACAGCGAGACGCGCCGGCAGGCCGCTGCCATCGTCCGGCCAGGCACTTCCATCCACCGCGGTGATGCGCACGAAGAAGCCGGCACGATCGCCCGCCTTCGCGAAGTGCATCGCCCGGTTGGGCCAGCCGTCGGTGGTCAACGTGTTGGCGATCACCAGCAGGCGTTCGCGGCGAACCGGTCGCACCATCGGCGGTGGCGGTTCCGCCATCTGTTGCGTGGCAGCGGTCTGAGGAACACCCAGCGTCTTCATGCGTCGCGGGATCTGTTGCAGTGCGACCTTCAACCCGTGCCGCCTCCAGACCGAAGCCAACTTGAAGGGGGCGGCCAGCAGGCGCACCAGATCGCGGCGAAGCAACTGCAGGAACCTACGCAGGCGACGCCAGAGATTCAGCGCATCTGCGGTCTCCTGACGGCTGCGCGCCAGCTCGGCCTGCACCTGTTCGATTTGCTGCAGCAGGATCGCAATGTAGACCTCCTTGTCATCAATATAGGCCTGCTTGCCTGCCAACTGCTGCTGGATCTGCTGCAGCATCTGCGCACTTTCCTCCTTGACCTGCTGCAGTGCCTGCGCACTTTCCTCCTTGATCTGCTCCAGTGCCTGCGCACTTTCCTGCCTGATCTGCTGCAATGCCTGCGCATTCTCCTGCAGCTGGCCTTGAGCCGCATCCAGGCGGACCATGTCTTCATTCATCTTCTTTTGCTTCTCGACAAGTTGCTGCGTCAGGTTTGTGTTCTGCGTCGTCTGCACGGCAAGCTGATGGTCCCGGAACAGCAGTAGATCGTGGGCGCGTTGGCTCTGCTGCCGGGTCTGTTCAAGCTCGACCAGTGCCTGTTGCAACCACAGTGACAACCAGTCTGTGGAGGTTGCGTCGAAGCGAAGGGGCACCGGCGGCAGGGAGGAGCAGCCGTCGAGCAGCTGCAGGTGCGCGCTGGCGGACACTTCCAGGCTGTCCACCACCTGCGGATCCGGCCGCCAGGCTTCGGTGACCAGCGATTCGATCGCCTGCACGAAGCGCTCCGGGCCATCGTCGGTCGACAGCCTCAGAATCGACGGCATTCCAGCCATCGCATGGGCATGCGACAGCTTGTCGTCGTACTCAAGGCCTGCGGTGGGCTTGCCGGCCAGCAGGGCAAGGATACTGGCATGCAGGCGCATGGACAGCACCGCGTCAGCGCTGGCGATTGTCTGCCAGGTCGCATCCGTTGTTGCCGGTGCGATCAGTTCATCATTGCTGCGCCCGGGTAGCTGCTGGCGCAGCGATTCGATCAAGGGCAGGTCGGACGTCGCGCCACTGCCTTCGGTATGGGCCTGGAACGCCACCCATTGGATCCGCCATCCTGCAGGAACTGCAGTGCGCAACGCCTCCACCAGGGACGTTTTCCACTGCCCCTTGTCCCATTCACGCACCACCACCGCCAGTACCTTGTTCTGCGGCTGGCCTGCATCGTGCGCGGCCTGTTGCGCCGGCAATGGGTGATAGCGGCGGAACAACCATCCCGGATCGGCGGCAACGAGGATATCCCGATCCACGCCGATCTGGCGCAGCAGTGCCTTGGATGATTCATCCCGCACGGATACGGCGGCCGCATGCTGGAACAACTCGCGCACCAGGGTGCGTGCGCCCTCTGAACTCAGCGGCCCAACCCCCTGCCCCCATACGATTGTCGGCACTCCCAGTTGCCGCGCGAGCAGCATCGGCCGTGCATAGCCGGAAATGTCGTTCGCATAAGGGAGGTACACCGCATCGAGGTTGAAGGGATGATGGTCCTGGAAGATGCCGCCGCCCCCCATCACCAGTACGTCGCAATGCATCAATGCACGAGCGATGTCCCCGACATTGGCAAACTGCACGGCATCCACACCATGCATGCGGCGGGTCAACGAGGGATCGATGCTGGCAACCACCGGCTCGCCGCCCAGTTCGCGGATGCGACGGACCAGCAGGTCCAGCAGCACCTCGTCGCCCACGTTGGGTGCCCCATAGAAACCCACGACCAGGGCCCTGAATACTGGCTTGGAGTGCGTCATCATGCAGTTCTCACTGGTGCGGTGAAGCGAGGGGCGGGAGCAAGCCAGCCATGACCGGAATGGGGCTGAGGCAATACATCCACATGGCCCGCGTAGGGCACGCGTGAGTGACGGTGGTACTCGCCCGTGTCGAGGTCACCGATGCCCAGTGCCAGCACATAGCGGTTGCCGGTGACATTCAACGTCAACTGCCAGTCGAAAACATAATCGCCCGGTTCCGTCGGCAGCGGCGAAAGGCTCATGTTCTGGGTGGTGCCAGCCCACAGGGCGATGTCATCCACGCTCTTCAACTGAATTCCATAGCAGGGCTGCTCGATACGCCGGCGTACATGGATGGCGACCTTCACCAGTACTTGTTCGCCATGGCCGAACGTCGTCCTTGGCTGCCCCTGCAGGTCGAGAATCTCCACGCCGGTGATTTCGCTTGCCGGCAATGCCGCAGCGTCTGCAGGCAGGCCATCGTCCTGCAAGCTGGCAAGGGCCTCGTCCGCATAGATCACGGCTCCGCCTTCTTCGTCCACCAGGTCGTCGGCATACTTCTTGACAACCTCGCGGCACGGTCCGTCCAGCACGACCCGTCCGCGACGCAGGTAGATGCCCCGGTCGCAGTATTCCAGCAGGGTATTGGTGGAGTGGGTAACCAAGATGATGCTGACGCCTTCAGACTGCATCTTGCGAATGCGGGTAAGGCACTTGGTCTGGAAGGCGGTGTCGCCCACTGCCAACGCTTCATCCACAACTAGGATATCGGGTGACACGTGGATCGCCACGGCGAACGCGAGCCGTACGAACATGCCAGAAGAGTAGGTCTTGACAGGCTGGTCGATGAATTCACCGATATCGGCGAATTTTTCAATTTCAGGCATGAGGCGGGTCATGTCCGCCGAACCCAGGCCGATGATGGCACCTGCCAGGTAGACGTTGTCGCGCCCGCTGAATTCCGGGTTGAAACCAGCGCCCAGTTCCAGCAGCGCCGATACCCGCCCGTTGACGGTCACGCTGCCGGTATTGGCCTGCAACGTACCGACCAGGATCTGCAGCAGCGTCGACTTGCCGCTGCCATTGCGGCCGATGATTCCAACAGTTTCGCCCGGCGCGATGTCGAAGTTGATGTCGTCCAACGCATGGAACACGCGCGCCGGCTGCGGCTGCATGCCCACCAGGCGCCGGAGCCGGTTTGCTGCCGGCTGCAACAGGCGCTGCGCCGGACGGTCGAAAATGCGGAAGACCTTGCCGACACCACGTACCGAAACCACCGGCGCAGCCGTCAACGGCGTATCTGCTGCCTGCATCACATCACCCCCGCATGCCGATAGGCGGCTCGCTTGGCGTCCAGGCTTGCCTGCTGTGAATACTCGCGCGCCATGAGATCCTGCCCTGCCGCCGACAGAGCTGCCAGTCGCGCTCGGTCCTGCGCGCATTCCAGCAATGTACGGGCAAACCCTTCTGCGTCATCACGCACCAGGATGTCCACGCCGTCGGTCGCGCCGATGCCCTCGCACCCCTTGCTGGTGCTGAGTACCGGGATGCCGGCAGACATCGCCTCGACGATCTTGACGCGGATGCCGCCGCCGGACAGCAGTGGCACCATCAGCAGATGCGCTTTGTCCAGCAGCGATTGCAGGTCGTCGACGAAGCCATGCACGAGAACGTTGCGCCCGTCATGCAATGCCTGCAGCGCCTCCGGAGGATTGCCGCCGCAGAAGTGCAGAACAATCTTCCGCTCCTGCAACTGGCCTGCCAGCAGCGGATGGATCTTCTCGGCAAACCAGGTCACCGCCTCCGCATTCGGGTACCAGCCAAAGCCTCCCATCCACAGTACGTGGAAGACATCATCCGGCTTGTCTTCAAAACGCGTGGTACCCAACGGAAAGTGCAGCGGCATGAGGTAGCGCGGGACCTTGTCGGTAACCCGCGACATGTCATGGCGAGAGATGAAGGTCATCGCCGAGAACCCGAAGGCATTGTCGATCTCGACAGCCTTCGCGGCTCGCCGGCTTCGGCTGGCAACCCATTCCATGAAACGCAGCTTCCATCCGGTCAGGCCTGCCGGCATCCAGAACGGAAAAATGTCAGCTTCGATGTTGTGGCTCAGCAGGATGCCCGGCACCTGTGGCAAGAATCGACGGAAGAACGCCAGATGGGTCGAGTTGACCTCGATCGCATCGATGCCCTGTTCCCGGACGATGCGACGTGCAGCCGCAACGGCACTGCGGCTGTAGTAGCTGGCATCGATGAAAGGCAGACCCTGCAGTGCCTGCCGCGCCATCGACAGGGCTCGCTGCACCTTGGGCAGCTCGAACGGCATCTTCGGACGAGGCTCGAGATGGACCGACCGGAACACTTTGTCGTAGAGCGCGCGATGCTGCTCGACTTTGCGTCGGTCGGCGTCGCCGCCGACGTAGCAGAACAGGTGGTAGTCGATCTCCTCGGCGAACGGCAGAACTGCGTTCACCGCATAGATGTCGCCCCCCGTCACCGCCGGCAGCGAAGGCGCCAGCATGAACACGAGGACTTGTTTCTTAACCTGCGGTTTCATCGAAGATATCCGAATCAAAATACGGTGAGAACCTGGTGAGGTACTGGATATCCCGGTTGCGTTCACCGATCTTTCGGGCGGGTACGCCACCCACCACCTCATACGGTGCCACGTCGCGTGCCACGACCGCACCCGCCGCAACCACGGCACCTTCGCCGATGGTCACGCCCGGCAACAAGGTGGCGCGGGCACCGATCCAGGCATGGTCCTGGATGGTGACCACGCCGCCAATCGCGGGAAAGGTCGGTGCGTTGTGGTCATGGTGCAGGCTGAGGATGCAGGTCTGGAAGGAAACATTGACGTTGTTTCCAACAACCACGCCTACCCGGCCATCCAGATACACCTCCCGGTTGATCACGCAGTTGTCACCGATGCTGACGTGCGCGCGCACCGGATAACCAGTGACGAACCAGCGCATGCTGACGTGCGTGTCCTTGCCGATCGCCACCTTGAGCACGCGGGTCAGATAGAACCGGCGAACACATTCGATCGGAAAGCGGGCAACGACATTGTTGCCGAGGTAGTACTTCAGCCCCATAAGCACATAGAAGAAACGCTGGCGAAGAAGCCATTGCTTCAGGCGACTCATCGTGCAAGCTCCTTCTTAAAGGACATCAGCGAATCCACACTTGGTGCGACGGAACCAGACCATTCCCAGCAGGCAGACCACAGACGCGGCAGCAAACTGCCCCGCCAGCTGCCACCAGTCCGGCAGCTGACCGAACACCGCGACGGCACGGGCCTGCTCGATGATCGTCGTAAGCGGATTGGCCAGGAAGAGCGGGCGGATGTACTCGGGAATCTTGGTGACCGGGAAGAACACTGGCGAAATGAACAGCAGGATCTGCGAGAAAACACCCACCACCTGGTTGACGTCCCTCAGGTAAACGCCCACAGACGCCAGTATCCAGCTGATGCCCAGCGCATACAGCACCAGGGGGACCATCACTACCAGAATCAACGGAAAAGTGACCGGAACACCGTTCCCGACGAACACCAGTGCAAGCGCCAGAACGCTCAGACTGATGAACCAATGGAACAGCGCCGATGAACAGGAAACGATCGGCAGAATGCCGATCGGGAACACGACCTTCTTGACGTAGTTGACGTTTCCCGTGATCAATCCCGGCGCGCGGTTGATGCATTCGGCGATGAATCCATGGAGGATCAGGCCGACGAACAACAGGATCGCAAAATCCGCCTGACGCTGTGGCTGATCGCCCCAGCGAACTTTCAGGATCACCGAGAAGAACAACGTGTATACGCTGAGCATCAACAGCGGATTGACGAAGGACCAGAACAAGCCGAGCACTGAGCCCTTGTAGCGGCCACTGACTTCACGCCGGGTGAGCTGGAAGATGAGACCAGCCAGATTCGAGGCACTCATGCGTCAGACACCATGGACAATCCGACGGTCACTGAAGTGCCCTCTCCAGATCCACCTGCAGATCCCCCAGCTCCTCCACGCCCACGCTCAGCCGCACCAGCGCATCGCTGATGCCCAGCTGTTCGCGGCGCGCGACCGGAATCGAGGCATGGGTCATCACCGCCGGATGGTTGACCAGGCTTTCAACACCGCCCAGCGACTCGGCCAGGGTGAACAGTTCGGTCTTCTCGCAGAAGCGCTTGGCCGCCTCGAACCCGCCCTTGAGCACGATCGAGACGATGCCGCCGTAGCCGGCCATCTGCTTGCCGGCCAGTTCATGCTGCGGGTGCGAGGCCAGGCCCGGGTAGATCACCTTCTCCACCGCCGGGTGCTTTTCCAGCCATTGGGCCAGCGCCAGCGCGTTGGCGCAGTGTGCCTTCATGCGCAGCGGCAGGGTCTTCAGGCCGCGCAGGGCCAGGAAGCTGTCGAAGGGGCCCTGCACGCCCCCCACCGAGTTCTGCAGGAAGGCCATCTGCTCGGCCAGTTCGGCGTTGTCGCCGACCACCACCATGCCACCGACCATGTCCGAGTGGCCATTGAGATACTTGGTGGCCGAATGCAGGACCAGGTCCGCACCCAGTTCCAGCGGACGCTGTAGCATCGGCGAGGCGAAGGTGTTGTCGACCACTACGATCAGGCCATGGCGCTTGGCGATGGCGGCGACCGCGGCGATGTCGACGATCTTCAGCATCGGGTTGGTCGGGGTCTCGATCCAGACCATCTTCGTCTTCGACGTGATGGAGGCTTCGAACGCCGCCAGATCGGTGAGGTCGACGAAGCTGAAGTCCAGCCCGGCGGTGCGGCGACGCACGCGCTCGAACAGGCGGAAGCTGCCGCCGTAGATGTCGTCCATCGCCACCACGTGGCTGCCAGCGTCGAGCAGCTCGATCACGGTCGAGCTGGCCGCCATGCCCGAAGCGAAGGCAAAGCCGCGGGTACCGCCTTCCAGCGAGGCCACGCAGCGTTCATAGGCGAACCGGGTCGGGTTGTGGGTACGCGAGTACTCGAAGCCCTGATGCTCGCCCGGGCTGGACTGGGCATAGGTCGAAGTGGCGTAGATCGGCGGCATCACCGCGCCGGTGCTGGGGTCGGGCGACTGGCCGCCGTGGATGGCCAGCGTGGCCAGGGCCAGCGCGCGGTCCGGGGAAGAAGCGTTGGACATGTCGTTTCCTGATTGGCGCCGATGACCGGCGCCGTCGAAGGAGCGGGAGTCTATCAGCGCGGCCTTAACGAGCTTTGACGCGGATAAACCGGGATTCAGCAGCGATCTGCGGCGATAAACGCCTTACTGAACGCGCCGACGCAGATAATTCAGCAGGTCGATGCGGGTGATCAGGCCGAGGAAGGCGTCGCCGTCCATCACGATCGCCACCTGGCCGCGGTCGAACACCGGCAGCAGGGCCTCGATCGGCGACTTCACGTCCAGCCGGTCCAGCTTGCTGACCATCGCGGTGGCCACGGTGTCGCGGAAGCGCGCCTCGTCGCCATAGACATGCAGCAGCACGTCGCTTTCGTCGACGATGCCGACCAGCTTCTCGCCGTCCATCACCGGCAGCTGCGAGACGTCGTACAGCTTCATGCGCTGGTAGGCGGTGGTCAGCAGGTCGTTCGGGCCGATCACCACGGTGTCGCGCTGGCCGTACGGGCGCAGGATCAGGTCGCGCAGGTCGCCGTGCTGCGGGCGCTGCAGGAAGCCGTTGTCCAGCATCCAGTAGTCGTTGTACATCTTCGACAGGTACTTGTTGCCGGTATCGCAGACCAGCACCAGCACCCTCTTCGGCGTGGTCTGCTCCTTGCAGTACTTCAGCGCCGCCGCCAGCAGGGTGCCGGTGGACGAACCGCCCAGGATGCCTTCCTTGCCCAGCAGCTCGCGCGCGGTGTGGAAGCTCTCGGCATCGCTGATCGCATAAGCCTTCTTGACGCGGCTGAAGTCGGAGATCGAGGGCAGGAAGTCCTCGCCGATGCCTTCCACCAGCCAGCTGCCCGACTTGTCGTTGAGCACGCCGTCGTTGATGTATTCGGCCAGGATCGAGCCGACCGGATCGGCCAGCACCAGCTCGGTCTTCGGCGACAGCTTGGCGAACGCGCGCGACAGGCCGGTCATGGTGCCGGAGCTGCCGCAGCCGAACACGATGGCGTCGAGGTCACCGCCCATCTGCTCGAGGATTTCCGGGCCGGTGCCGAACTCATGCGCGGCCGGGTTGTCCGGGTTGCCGAACTGGTTGATGAAGTAGGCGCCCGGGGTCTGCTCGGCGATGGTCTTGGCCAGGTCCTGGTAGTACTCCGGATGGCCCTTGGCGACGTCTGAACGGGTCAGGCGCACTTCAGCGCCCATCGCCTTCAGGTTGAAAATCTTCTCGCGGCTCATCTTGTCGGGAACGACGAGGATCAGCTTGTAGCCCTTCTGCTGTGCCACCAGCGCCAGGCCCAGGCCGGTGTTGCCGGCGGTACCTTCAACCAGGGTCGCGCCCGGCTTCAGGTCACCACGCTGCTCCGCCGCCTCGATCATCGACAGGCCGATGCGATCCTTGATCGATCCGCCCGGGTTGGCGCTCTCCAGCTTCAGGTAGAGCTCGCAGACGCCGGTGTCCAGGCGCTGGGCCTTGACGATCGGGGTCTGGCCGATGAGTTCGAGGACGGAAGAATGGATGGGCATTCGGAGGACTTTCGATTCGCGCCACGCAGGGCCGGACCGATGATTATCCGACGGATGGCGCTGAATGTCAGGTCGGTGCAGGCATGCCGCCCGCCTGCCCCATGAAGGGATGCGGGCGGCCCCGGATCGACGAGGAGACCGGTACCGCCCGCATCGGTGAGTTGTGCCTGCTGGCCAAGGCACCACCGCCTGTGGTGCCTTGGCGCGGCCGCCTCATCGGCGGTGCCGCGATGCCGGGGCGGGGTCGCCCGGCGGGGCCATCGATGGCCGGGTCACGCCGTTCCGGGCGCGACGGGGTGCGTCAAAGCGTGGGGGACGTCGTTGGGAGCGGTGTTTCGTACATTCGCAGAAGGCGTTGCTTGGCCAGCAGCTTCTCACGCTTCATGCGACCCAGGGTGACATCATCGATCGGGAGTACACCCAACTCCGCGTCCATGCACTTCTTGTTCAACTTGCGGTGCTGGTCATGGAGTGCCCTGAACTCCGGATCACGCGCGCGACGGGCGTCGATCTCGCTCTGGGGCTGATCTTCAAACATGATGGACCTCCTTCGACAGATACACGAACGCCCCGGCCACAAGGCACGGGGCGTTGTTCATGGAGGAGCGCCGGCCGATGGCCACCTGGACGCCTGCAACGACCTGCGGCACTGGCCTGCGCACGTCGATCTGCTGCGGTTCGCGCCCTGCTTGCATCGGCCCGGCCCTCCCATCGTCCGGTCCGCGGCATTGCGTCCCGGACGATTGACCCTACGCCTGCTCAAGGCGGGGTACAAGACCCCTGCGTCAAAAAGACCGAACCCCGCCGGGGCGGGGTTCAGGCTGAATGCTCATTGCAACGAAAAACAAACAATATCAATGCATTACGGGGCGATGATGACCTCGGCCGAACGGGCCCGGGTGGAGGCTGCCTTCTTGCCGCTGACCTGGATGCGGTTGCTGGCGACACCACCCGCGACCAGGGCGTCGCGCAGCGCTTCGGCACGCTTCTGGCCCACGCCGTTGGCACTGTCGTAGGCCTCGATGCGCAGGCGGCCCTTCTTGCCGATGTTCAGGTACTCGGCGAGCGCCTTGGCCTGGTTGCGGGCGCCGCCAGACAGGCTGGACGCACCTGCAGCGAACGCGTCGCCCCCGAAGGTGAAGACCTCACCGCGCGCATCGAACTTCGAACCCGGCAGCTTCTGGCCCGACACCAGCTCGGCCTCCTCGCGGGCCAGCTTGGCGGCGTTCTGCTGGGCGGCGCTGAGGCGCTGCTGCTGCTTGCCGGCCACGCTGGTCAGGGCGTTTTCGGCGTCCTGGCGGGCCAGGGTTTCGGCCTCGGCGGCCTGGCGCAGGCGTTCGGCTTCCTCGGCCTGCATCTGCGCCTGCATGCGCAGCTGCTCGGCTTCCTGACGGGCGCGGGCAGCGTCGCGGCGGCTGGCCTCGATCAGCAGGTCGCTGCGGGTGCGCTCCAGGCGGTCGACCTCGCGCGCGGCCATCGCCGTGCGCACGGCCGTCTCGGCAATCTCCACCCGGCGCTCGGCCAGGTAGGTGGCCAGCTCCTGGTCACGGCGCTTGGCCTTGTCCAGGGTCGCGATGGCCTGCTGGGCCTGCATGCGCTCGAAGGCGCCCAGCTCAGCGGTATCCGGGTTGGCCTGGATGGCCATCAGGCGCTGGCTCAGCTGCGCCACCATCGGGTTGTCGGCGGCCACGGCCAGGGTCGGCAGCGCCAGCAGCGCGGCCAGGGTTGCGGCGGTCATCGGCTTCACCGGCGGTCCTCCCCGGTCGACAGCTGGCGTTGCAGCTGGTTGACCTCGTTGCGGCGCAGCTGCAGCTGCGCGGTGACGGTGGCTTCCTCGCTGCGGACGCGGGCCAGGTCGGCATCGGCGGCGGCGCGCAGGGCCATCGCCGGGGCGTTCTTCCGTTCGCGGCGGTCGCCGGCGGCGCGCTGGGCCTGCTCCAGCCCCTGCCGGGCCAGACCGATCAGGTCCGGGGCGTACTGGTCGGCGTCGGCCTGGGTGGCCTTGTCGACCGCCTGCCGGGCCTGCGCCAGTTCCAGGGCGGCGTCCTGCGCCCAGGCGGGGGCAGACAGTGCGAATGCAAACGCCATCACATACAGGCCATGGCGCATTCGTGCGAAGCTAAGTCGTTTCATTGGGGAGGCCGTACCGGTTGTCGGTTCACGGCCATTGTCGTCAAGCCGACACCGTGCTGGCAACGGGCGTCGGCCGTTTCGTTGGGGAAAATTCGCAATGGATATCGGCTACTTCCTGAAGCTGATGACCGAAAAGAACGCTTCGGACATGTTTCTGACCACCGGGGCACCGGTCTACATCAAGATCGAGGGGAAGCTCTATCCGCTGGGCAACACCGGCCTGCCGCCGGGCATGGTCAAGAAAATCGCCTACTCGCTGATGGACGAAGGCCAGGTGCCGCAGTTCGAGCGCGAGCTGGAGCTCAACATGGCCATCGCCCTGCCCGATGCCGGGCGCTTCCGCGTCAACGTGTTCAAGCAGCGGGGCGAGGTCGGCATGGTCATCCGCGCCATCCGCAGCCGCATCCCGAGCATCGAGGAGCTGAACCTGCCGCAGGTGCTGAAGGACGTCATCATGACCCCGCGCGGGCTGGTGCTGGTGGTGGGGTCCACCGGCTCCGGCAAGTCCACCTCGCTGGCGTCGATGATCGACCACCGCAACAGCACCACCACCGGTCACATCCTCACCATCGAGGATCCGATCGAGTACCTGCACAAGCACAAGATGTCGATCGTCAACCAGCGCGAGGTCGGCCTGGACACCCACGCCTTCCACAACGCGCTGAAGAACGCGATGCGTGAAGCGCCGGACGTGATCCTGATCGGCGAAATCCTGGATGCGGAAACGATGGAGGCGGCGATCGCCTTCGCCGAGACCGGGCACCTGTGCCTGGCCACCCTGCACTCCAACAACGCCGACCAGACCATCGAGCGCATCCTCAACTTCTTCCCGGAAAGCGCGCACAAGAACGTGCTGATGAACCTGGCGCTGAACCTGCGTGCGGTGATCAGCCAGCGTCTGGTGAAGAACAAGGAGGGCCGTCGCCTGCCGGCCACCGAGGTGCTGATCAACACGCCGATGATCCGCGACCTGCTGCGTCGCGGCCAGGTGCACGAGATCAAGGCGGCGATGGAAGGCTCGCTGGAAGAAGGCATGGAGAGCTTCGACCAGTGCCTGTTCCGGCTGGCCAAGGCGGGCATCATCGAGCAGGAGGAAGCGCTGCGCGCGGCCGACTCGCGCGATGGCCTGGCCCTGAAGTTCCGTTTGTCCGAAGGCAGCAGCGGCGAGCACGACCCGTACGCCGATTTCTCGGCCGGCGCACCCAGCATCACCCACGGCTTCTGACCCCAC
The DNA here is from genome assembly GCF_059367975.1 of Stenotrophomonas sp. YJH_SMC_131. NCBI lineage: Bacteria > Pseudomonadati > Pseudomonadota > Gammaproteobacteria > Lysobacterales > Lysobacteraceae > Stenotrophomonas > Stenotrophomonas sp. YJH_SMC_131. The sequence continues at coordinate 287,013 of NZ_JCAFRJ010000003.1, forward strand.
GAAAAAGGGGACGGAGGGGATTAAGTCGTAAGTGCATTTGCGACTTAATCCCCTCCGTCCCCTTTTTTCTGAAGCGTTCATGGGCGGTCTCATCCAATGAGACCCCTCATCCGTAGGTTTCCTCAATGGAAACCATCCGCAAGCTGGCCATTCTGGCCGACGCCGCCAAATACGACGCGTCCTGCGCCTCCAGCGGCTCGGGCAAACGCGATTCGCGCGCCAGTGGCGGTATCGGCAGTACCGAGGGCATGGGCATCTGCCACAGCTACACGCCCGACGGCCGCTGCGTTTCATTGCTGAAGATCCTGCTGACCAACTTCTGCATTTACGACTGCGCCTATTGCGTGAACCGGGTCTCCAGCAACGTGGCCCGCGCGCGTTTCAGCGTGGACGAGGTGGTCACGCTCACCCTGGACTTCTACAAGCGCAACTACATCGAGGGCCTGTTCCTGTCCAGCGGCATCATCCGCAATGCGGACTACACCATGGAGCAGATGGTGGAAGTGGCCCGGCAGCTGCGCGAAGAACACCGCTACGCCGGCTACATCCACCTCAAGACCATTCCCGAGGCCTCGCCGGAACTGCTGGCCAGTGCCGGGCGCTATGCGGACCGCCTGTCCATCAACGTGGAACTGCCGACCGAAGCCGGCCTGAGCGCCTTGGCACCGGAGAAGACGGTGCATTCGATCCGTGGCGCGATGGGCGAACTGCGCTGGCGCATCGAGGAAGCCAAGGAAGCTCGCAAGGCCCCCGCAGTGGTGGCGCCGACGGCCAGTCGCAGTGTTCGCCCGCGCCCTCCCCGTTTCGCACCGGCCGGGCAGAGCACCCAGATGATCGTCGGCGCGGACGGGGCAAACGACCAGCAGATCCTGGCCAGCGCCGACAGTCTGTACGGCAACTACCGCATGCGCCGGGTCTACTACTCCGCATTCAGCCCGATTCCGGACGCCAGCCGGCAGCTGCCACTGCAGCCGCCACCGCTGCAGCGCGAACATCGCCTTTACCAGGCAGACTGGCTGCTGCGCTTCTACGGTTACGGTGTGGAGGAGATTACCGACACCACCCAGGACGGCATGCTCGACCTGGATATCGACCCCAAGATGGCCTGGGCGATCCGCCATCCCGAGCGCTTTCCGGTCGATCTGAACCGGGCACCGAAGGAAATGCTGCTGCGCGTGCCCGGCCTTGGCGTGCGCAACGTCAAGCGCGTGCTGATGGCACGCCGCCACGGGCGGCTGCGCGTGGCCGACATCGCGCGCCTGAAGGCACCGATGAGCAAGCTGCTGCCGTTCGTGCTGCTGGCCGACCATCACCCGCGCAAAGCACTGGATGATCCGGCGGCGCTGCGCGCGCAGCTGGCCCCGCCGCCGCGCCAGGGTTCACTTTTCGATGCCCCGTCTGCGTCCTGACGCGCAGCGTTGGTCGCTGCGGGTGGATCCGCCGTGGTCGCTGCAGGCCTGGCGCGATGCTGCGCGCGAAGCGTTGCTGCGCGGCGTTGCCCCGCCGCAGCTGGACTGGCTGGAAGGGAGTGACACGTCGCTGCTGGATGCGCCGGCCGTGCAGCAGGCGCCGATGCTTGCCGATGCCGGTGCACCCAACGTTCCACGTGACTTCCTGGAGCTGGCGGCCACCTGCCTGTGCCATCGCGATCCCCAGCGCCTGGCCGTGCTGTATCGCCTGCTGTGGCGCATCGCCCATGGCGAGCGATCAGTGCTGGGCAACCCCGCCGACGCCGATGTCCTGCGCGCGACAGCCCTCGCCCAGGCCGTCCGCCGTGACACGCACAAGATGAAGGCATTCGTGCGCTTCCGCGAGGTACCTGGCCAGCCCGATGCGTTCATCGCCTGGTTCGAGCCGCAGCACCACATCGTCGACCGGGTCGCGCCGTTCTTCGCGCGCCGCTTCACCGGCATGCGCTGGGCGATCCTGACCCCTTCGCGCAGCGTCGCCTGGGATGGGCAGGCGCTTGCCTTCGGCCCCGGTGCACGGCGCGAAGATGCCCCGGCCGAGGATGCACGCGAGTCGCTGTGGCAGACCTACTACGCCAGCATCTTCAATCCGGCGCGACTCAACACACGGATGATGATGCAGGAGATGCCGGCCAAGTACTGGCGCCACCTGCCTGAAGCACAGTTGCTGCCACGCCTGGTGCGCGACGCGGCCGACCGCGTGCAGGAAATGCATGACCGGCCGGCACAGGCACCGCAACGCAGGATTCCCCCGCGTGCGAACGCTGCGGCGCCGGCAGCCGATGCCAGCAGCCTGGACAATCTGCGCGGACAGGCCATTGCCTGCCGCCAGTGCCCGCTATGGGAGCAGGCCACGCAGACCGTGTTCGGGCAGGGGCCTGCCGATGCGCGGGTGATGGTGATCGGCGAGCAGCCCGGTGATACCGAGGATCTGCGCGGGCAGCCGTTCGCAGGACCTGCCGGCCAGGTGCTGGACCGCGCACTGGCGGAACTGGGAATCGATCGCGCCCAGCTGTACCTCACCAACGCGGTGAAGCACTTCCACCATGAGCGGCGCGGCAAGGTGCGGCTGCACAAGCGGCCGGAAAGCCGCCACATCCAGGCCTGCCGCCCCTGGCTGATGGGTGAGATCGCACGCGTGCAGCCCCAGGTGATCGTATGCCTCGGCGCGACAGCCGCAGCCTCGGTATTCGGTCGTGGTTTCCACCTCGCACGCGACCGCGGACGCTGGCACACCCTCGAGGACGGCACGCGCGGCTACGCCACGGTGCACCCGGCATGGGTGTTGCGGCAGGCCGACGATGCGCGCCGCGAGGAAGCCTACCGGGTGTTCCGCGATGACCTGGCCCGTTTGCGGCAGAAAGGGGACGGAGGGGATTAAGTCGTAAGTGCATATACGACTTAATCCCCTCCGTCCCCTTTTTTTCAGGCGGCGTCGGGCTGGTTTTCCGGGCGTGCGCGGTCGAAGGCATCCACTGCCTGGCAGGCCGCTTCGATGCGGCGCAGGGTCGGGTACGGTGCCAGGTCCAGGCCGAAGCGGTGGGCGTTGTACAGCTGCGGCAGCAGGCAGATATCGGCCAGGCCGGGACGGTCACCATGGCAGAAGGCGCCGGTGTCACGACTGTTGACCAGCAGGGCTTCCATCGCCGCGAAGCCCTCGGCGATCCAGTGCAGGGTCCACTGCGTGCGCGCATCGGCCGGCACCTGCAGATCGCGCTCCAGGTACTGCATCACCCGCAGGTTGTTGATCGGGTGGATGTCGCAGGCCACCAGCTGGGCCAGCGCCCGCACCCGCGCGCGGCCGGCGGCGTCGGCCGGCAGCAGCGGTACCTGCGGAAAGCGCTCGTCCAGGTATTCGAGGATCGCCAGCGACTGGGTCAGCACATGCCCCTCATGCAGCAGGGTCGGCACCTGCTGCTGCGGGTTGAGCGCCCGATAGGCATCCCGGTGCTGCTCGCCACCGTCGCGCACCAGATGCACCGGCCGGGCCTCCCAGGCCAGGCCCTTCAGCTCCAGGCCGATGCGCACGCGGTAGGCGGCGCTGGATCGCCAGTAGGTGTACAGCACGATGCCGTCGTCGACCGGGATCTCCATGGCCGCCTCCATGCTCAGGGCCTGGCCGCCTGTTCGATGCGCTGCTCGATCGCACCGAAGATGCTGTTGCCCGCGGCATCGAGCATCTCGATGCGCACCACGTCGCCGAAGGACATGAACGGCGTGCTCGGCTTGCCATCGCGCAGGGTTTCGACCACGCGCTGCTCGGCGAAGCACGACGCACCCTTGCTGGTGTCTTCATTGGCGATGGTGCCCGAGCCGACGATGGTGCCGGCGACCAGCGGACGGGTCTTGGCCGCATGCGAAACCAGCTGGGCGAAATTGAACTGCATGTCCACGCCCGCTTCCGGCGCACCGAACCACTGGCCGTTGATGTGGGTCAGCAGCGGCAGGTGCACCTTGCTGTCCTGCCACGCGGCACCCAGCTCGTCAGGGGTGACGAACACCGGCGACAGCGCCGAGCGCGGCTTGGACTGCAGGAAGCCGAAACCCTTGGCCAGCTCGCCCGGGATCAGGTTGCGCAGCGAGACATCGTTGACCAGGCCGACCAACTGGATATGACCGGCTGCCTGTTCCGGGGTCGCCGCCATCGGCACGTCGTCGGTGATCACCACGATCTCCGCTTCCAGGTCGATGCCGTAGTCCTCGCTGACCACCTTGACCGCATCGCGCGGGCCGTAGAAGCCGGCGCTGGTGGCCTGGTACATCAGCGGGTCGGTGTAGAAGCTGTCCGGCACCTCGGCGCCACGGGCACGGCGCACGCGCTCGACGTGCGGCAGGTAGGCGCTGCCATCGACGAACTCATAGGCGCGCGGCATCGGCGCGGCCAGTGCCTGCGGGTCGAGGTCGAACACGCCATCGGCATCGCCGGCATTGAGCGATTCGTACAGGGCGTTCAGGCGCGGTGCGATGTGGCTCCAGTCCTCCAGGGCCTGCTGCAGGGTGGCGGCAATGCCGGTGGCGCGCACGCCGTGGCGCAGGTCACGCGAGACGACGATCAGGGTGCCGTCGCGGCCGCCTTCCTTCAAAGAACCAAGCTTCATGGGTGGGTGTCCGGAGTCGTGGGCAAACAAGTTTCAAGTGTAATCAAATCTGCGGCGACGCCAAGCTGCAGCGCGGCATCGGCCCACCCTACCGTAGTGGGGGGGTCGGCAGGGCTTGCAGCCCTGCACCTGCTCAATGCAACAGCAACGGCAACGTCAAAAGCGGCTCTGGCTTTCTACTGGTTGGGCGGGGCGGTGTGGGTGGGCAGGACACGCCGTAAACCCGTCCATGGGGGCTCGATGGCGCCATCCATGGCGCCAACGGTCCTGCCCACCCACACCGCCCTACCCCCGACAGATCCCCGCGGCGGCTGTTGGTGGGTGCCGACCGTTGGTCGGCACATCTGTCAGATATCGAATGAAATTCCGGGGCCAGATCCGTTTTCCTCCGGAAAACGGATCTGGCCCCAAGAGCATTTCCGACAGACCGCAGCAAACTGTCGAAGGCGGGGTGGGTCCGGTTGAGGGGGTGTGAGCGGCATGGATGCCGCGACCAAGCCCCCATGGATGGGTTTACGGCGCCCCCCTCAACCGGACCCACCCCGCCAACCCTCAGGAAGCCAGCTTTTGACGTTGACGTGGCTCTGGCCTCCGCGGGTGCAGGGCTGCAAGCCCCGCAGACACCCCCTACCTGAACAGGCCTTTTTGCGCGAAGTCTCTAACATCGTTTAGACTTGCAGGGTCTGCAGCGGCCGTCCGTTTCCCTCCGGGATCGCCGGCGACCAGGGTCCGCCCTCTTCGCCCGCCCCCACTCCGACGCCGTTCGTCACGCATTCCAGCCTGCGCTTCGTGCCGGCTGCACCCAATTCTCGCAGCGCGGTTCACGGGAACGCTCCGAGTCAGCCGATCAGTTTGATCTGCCCCCGTCTGTCCGCTCGGACAGGCGTTTCTTGTACTTGGAGCAAACTCAATGTCTTTTGAATCGCTGGGCCTGGCGCCCTTCCTGCTGCGCGCGCTCGCCGAGCAGGGCTACGAAAACCCGACCCCGATCCAGCAGCAGGCGATCCCGCTGGCGCTGGCCGGTCGCGACCTGCTGGCCGGCGCACAGACCGGCACCGGCAAGACCGCCGCGTTCGGCCTGCCGCTGCTGCAGCACCTGGGCACCGCCTCGCAGGAGGTACGTGCCGGCCCGCGCAAGCCGCGCGCGCTGATCCTGGCCCCGACCCGCGAGCTGGCCACCCAGGTGCATGACAGCCTGCGTGGCTACAGCAAGTACCTGCGCATCCCCAGCGCCTGCATCTACGGCGGCGTCGGCATGGGCAACCAGCTGGACATCCTGCGCCGTGGCGTGGACCTGCTGGTGGCCTGCCCGGGCCGCCTGATCGACCACCTTGAGCGTCGCAGCGTCGACCTGTCCGGCATTGAAGTGCTGATCCTGGACGAAGCCGACCGCATGCTCGACATGGGCTTCCTGCCGTCGATCAAGCGCATCCTGGCCAAGCTGCCGAAGCAGAACCGCCAGACCCTGCTGTTCTCGGCCACCTTCGAGGACAACATCCGCCAGTTGGCGCTGGAGTTCATGCGCAACCCGGAACAGATCCAGGTGACGCCGAAGAACACCGTGGCCGAAACCATCACCCACCGCGTGCATCCGGTCGACGCCGGCCGCAAGCGCGACCTGCTGCTGCACCTGCTGGCGCAGGACAGCCGCGAGCAGACCCTGGTGTTCGCCCGCACCAAGCATGGCAGCGACAAGCTGGCCACCTTCCTGGAAAAGTCGGGCATCAAGACCGCGGCGATCCACGGCAACAAGAGCCAGGGCCAGCGCCTGCGTGCGCTGGGTGACTTCAAGGCCGGCCGCGTGACCGTGCTGGTGGCCACCGACATCGCCGCGCGCGGCATCGACATCAACGAGCTGCCGAAGGTGATCAACTTCGACCTGCCGATGGTGGCCGAGGACTACGTGCACCGCATCGGCCGCACCGGCCGCAACGGCGCGACCGGCCAGGCGATTTCGCTGGTGGCGCAGGATGAAGTGAAGCTGCTGCGCGCGATCGTGCGCCTGCTGGGCCGCGACATGGACATCCGCGATGTGCCGGGCTTCGAGCTGCAGACGCCGATCCGCTGGGGCAACAGTGCGCCGGGCAAGGCCGAGCACGATACCGGTGAGCGCGCGCCGCGCAAGAGCCACGCACGCCGTCCGCACGGCGATGCGCCGCGCCATGCGCATGCCGGCCCGAAGAAGGCCGGTGGTGGCCGTCGCGAGGGCGGCGGCAACGGCCAGCAGCGTGCGGGCGCGGGTCAGGGCCAGCGCCGTGGCGGTGGCGGCAATGGTGGCGGCCGTGGTCGCGGCCAGGGTGGCAACGGCGGCGGTCGCGCCGGCTGATCCCAGCTGACATGGATGGCGCTTCCCGCTGCGCGGGGGGCTATCGAGGGACGGCGCTGACGCGCCGTCCTTTTTTTGTTGCTGGCTACCGGGTGATAAAGCACGCGGTGGCAGTACCGAGGGCGGATGGACATGGGGGCAGCGCAGAACACGCTGTAAATACGTCCATGTAAGCTCGATGGCGCCATCCATGGCGCCAACGGTTCTGCGCTGCCCCCATGCCCATCCGCTTCAAGCATTGCCTGCGCCTTCTTCTCCCGCCGGGTAGCCGGGAGAAGAAAGATCAAATTCAAGTTCAAATTCAAATTCAAAGGCAAAAGCCGAAGTCGCAATTCCTGGCTTTGCTTTTGCTTTTGCTTTTGCTTTTGCTTTTGTATTTGCCCTTGCTCCCGCCTTGGGGTCTGATGCGTCCGCGCCCGCAGGAAACTGTCATGGGAGGCAGGGGGCCTCAGCCAGGACCGTTGGCGCCAAGGATGGCGCCATCGAGCCCCCATGGATGGGTTTACGGCGTGTCCTGGCTGAGGCCCCCTGCCTCCCAAGCACAACAGAAACTCGGCGCCAAACACCTCAACCCCGCGCTTTCGCCGGATTCACCAGATTCCCGAAGAAGATCGCGTTGATCAGCAGGCGGTCCGTGCCATGCCAGTACTTGCGATGCGCCGGATCATCGGCGAACAGCACCACGTTACCCTGCCCCTGCGCCGACACCAGCAGCCACGCGCTGCCCGCCACCCGCGTGCGGTTGCGCTCGGACAAGTAACCGTTCACCCGCGGCGGCGCGTCGATGCGTACCACCGTCGAGAACGGGTTCGCACTCGGCTGCAGCGTCACCGTGTTTTCCTTGTTGATCGCCAGTTGCCGGCGCGGCACGCCGAACGCCAACGGATGGCTGGTATCCACGTCGGCACTGAGGATGTTGCCGCTGACCCGCTCGATCGCAGCGATGTCGCGCTGGTCGCCGAACGCACGGCGGCTCTCGTCGGCAGTCTCTTCTTCCTTACCGAGCTTCTCGCCGTCGGCCAGCTTCTGTTCGATCGCCCACTTCGAGGCGCTGCCGTAGGTCACCAGTGAACCTCCGGCCTGCACCCAGCGCTTCAGTGCGGCCACCGCCGTGGCATCGATGCCGGTGTAGGTGCCGCCGGACAGCACGATCGTGGTGTAGCGGTCCAGCGGCACCTTGCCCAGCTGCTGCGGGTCCAGCTTGCTGGCAGGCAGGTGCAGCTGCTGGTCGAGCAGGAACCACGCCGAACCGATCTCGGTGGCGGCCACGCCCTCGCCCATCACCAGCGCGACCGTGGGCTTGCGCAGCGCCTTGACGCCGTCACTGCCGAGGTCGATGCCTTCGCGGCTGCGGCCGCTGGGCAATGCGTGCACCTGCACACCCGCCTCGCGCGCGGCCGACGTCACTGCCTCAAGCAGCGCTGCGCCCTGCAGCGATTGCCCGGCCACCGGAATCACCAGGCTGCCGGCGGCGAAGCTGACCTCGCCCTGCGCGGTCGCGGTGGTGAACGGCTGGAATGCCGCACGTGCGCTCACGCCCTTGCCCTGCAGTGCAGCCAGCGCGCGCCCGGCGTTGTAGTCGCGCCAGTCGATCGCGTAGGCAAATCCGGCCTGGCTGCCCAGCACCGCACCCTGCGCCGCCGGCAGCGCGGTCACGCGTGCACCGCCTTCGATACGGCTGCGGCTACCGGCGAAGGCCACGCCGTAGGCCGGTGCGATTGCATAGCTGGTGCTGCCGTAGAACACATCACCCTTGATCGGCGGCGTCTCGGCAAAGATCGAATGCACCAGGCGGAACTGCGCCTGTTGGACCGGCACAACGTAGGCGCTGCCGGCATCGAAGCGCTGGCCATCGACAGTGACGGCACGATCCAGCGCGCGCACCTCGACGCGATGCAGCAGCAACAGTTCCAGCAGGCGGCGGGTCAGTGTCGGGTCATGCGCATCACCGAACACGAAGCTCTTCACCGGCTGCTGTGCGGCCTGCTTCAGCGCGCTCTGGAAGAACTGCTTCTGCAGGTCGAACAGGCCGCTGCGCTCGGTCACTGCGCCGCGCACGGTGCCCAGCCCGGTGGCGACCTGGTTGCGGATGGTGAACGGGAACGTCAGCAGGCCATTCACCGATTCCTGCACGCGGCCGCGTGAGCTGGCCTGTTCGACGGTCACGCCGACGGCACCATGGAAGTCCGGGTAGGTCGAGCCGTATACCGGCGAGAAGTTGTCGAAGTTCTCGCCGGTGTAGTACAGCGAGCCCAGCGCATCCAGCGCCTGCGCGTGGTACCTGGCCAGGGTCTTGTTGAATTCGTACGACGCCGCGGGAATCAGCGGACTGTGCATGCTCTTCGGCGAGGGCTCGAAGTAGTAGGTGCTGTCCTTGCCCATTTCGTGGAAGTCGATCTGCACGTTCGGGTACCACTGGTGGAACACCTCCACCTTCGGCCGCGAGTCCTGCTGGGTCAGCGCCAGCCAGTCGCGGTTGAGATCGGTGAAGTAGTGGTTGGTGCGCCCTTGCGGGAACGGTTCGACGTGCTCCTTGTCGGCCGGGTCGGCCGAGGCCGGATCGGAGGCCCACGCGTTGTGCCAGTTGGCGGCACGATCGCGACCGTCCGGATTCTGCGCCGGGTCGAACAGCACCACCGCCTGCTGCAGCCACTGCTGGGTTTCGGCGCTGCGGTTGGCCACCAGGTAGTAAGCCGTCAGCATCGCCGCCTCGGCACTGGAGGTCTCGTTGCCATGCACGCTGTATCCCAGCCACACCACCACCGGGCTGTCGCCCGCCGCACTGCGCGGCTGCGCCGGATCGGCCAGCGTCGCGTGCTGCTGGCGGATCTGTTCCAACCGCGCGTGGTTGCCTGCGGCAGTGACAGTGGCGATCAACAGCGGGCGGCCCTCATAGCTGCGGCCGATCTCGCGCACGCTGATCCTGTCCGAGCGCCGGGCCAGTTCCTGGAAGTACGCCACCAGCTGGTCGTGCCGGGTGTAACGGCTGCCGATCGGATAGCCGAGGAACTGCTCCGGCGTGGGCACGGCGGTATCGAACGCCGCTGCATCGGCAGCCTGCGGAAAGAAGTAGGTGCTCTGTGCCTGTACCGGCTGCGGCTGGAACAGTGCGGTGGCGGCGGCAAGCAGCAACGGAAGAACGGCACGACGATGCAAGGACACAGTGACTCCCCTGGAACACAACGGCAGGCGGTCGCGCGACCGGTCCCTTGGGGAGACCGGTCGCAGCGGGTGGATCAGAAGCGGTAGTCGAAGCCCAGCGTGAAGTAGCGGCCGCGCAGGTCGTACTGGCTGAAGTCGTACGGCGCGCGGATGCCCGGGAACGAGGCATCGTACGGCGGCGTCTTGTCGGCCAGGTTCTGCACCTTGGCGTACACCGTCAGCTTGTCGATGCCGGTGTAGGCCAGGTACAGGTCGTACTGGCTGTAGCTGCCGACGCGCTGCTGCACGGCCTTGGCGGCGGTGCTGGCCTCCTGGCGGTAGCTGCTGGTGTAGTACCAGGTCACCGCGGCGTTGAAGTCGCCGTATTTCCAGTCCAGGGTGGTGGTGGCCTTGTCCTTGGGCAGGGTCGCGCCGAGGTTGCTGCCGGCGTAGTCGACCAGCGGGCCGCCGACCACGGTCGGGCGACGGTAGTCGCGCACGTGGGTGTAGGCGGAGGACACGGTGAAGTCGCCGAGCGCAGCGGTCGGGATGCGCTGGCGCAGCTCGACGTCGATGCCTGATGTCTTCAGCTCGCTCAGGTTCTGGTAGCGGTTGTAGACGGCCTGCAGCTTGCCGCGCTCGTCGCGCTGCACGGCGCCGGCCACGTTGTCGTTGACCAGAGTCTGGGTGTTGTTGGTGCCGACCAGGTTGTCCAGCTGGATGCGGTAGTAGTCCACGCTCAGGTTGGTGTTGGCCCATGGCGACAGCACCACGCCGAAGTTCACGCTCTTGGTGCGCTCGGGCTTCAGTGCGTTGTTGCCAACGGTGAAGAAGGTCGGATTCTGGCGTGAGCCCGGCACGTCCGGATCACGCGGGTCGGCCACGCTGCCGTAGGCGATGCTGGTGCTGTTGGAGTTCTCCGACAGCGACGGTGCACGGAAGCCCTTCGACGCCGAGGCACGCACCAGCAGGAAATCGAGCGGCTGCCAGCGCAGGCCGATCTTCGGCGAGAACGCATCGCCGAAATCATCGTAGTGATCGGCACGCGCGGCGGCGGACAGTTCCAGGGTCGAGGCCAGCGGCACGTTCACTTCGGCGTAGGCGGCACTGACCTGGCGCTGGCCATGTACTTCGGCGATGGCCGGGCGCACCTGCAGGCCGGCGTCGATCTGCCACGGGTTGTTGGAATCGAGCTTCTCGCGGCGCCACTCGGCACCGGCGGCGAAGCCGATCTCGCCGGCCCAGGTGTGGCCCAGGCTGCCGGAAATCTTCGCGTCGACGCCCTGCAGCTTGGACTCGGCCGGGCGCAGCGTGGCGATGTTGATCGAATCACGTACCGACTGCGGCGTGGCCGCCGGATTCAGCAGGTTGTAGCTGCCGGTGGCCAGCGCATCGGCCAGCGCCCAGCGATTGGCGAAGCCGCCGGACACGCTCTCACGCTCGCTGCTGCGTGCGCCGAATGCAGCCACTTCCCAGTCCCAGTTCGCAGTGGTGCCACGCAGGCCGAACACGCCGCGATAGGCGGTGGAACGGTTGGTCTTGATCGTGCCGCCGAGGTCGAAGAAGGTGTATTCGATCGGGATCGCACGGCCGTACGGGTTGTACGGATTGTTGGCCGGCAGCAGCGACGACACCGGTTCGGCCAGGCCACTGTTGGCATTCAATGCGAAGCGGCCGCTCTCCAGGGTGAAGAACGGGCTGCTGCCGAACCATGCGGCACTCTTGATCTGGCTGTACAGCACTTCGCCGAAGGCTTCGACGTTGTCGTTCAGGCGGAAGGTACCGTTGGCATAGGCCTGGTAGCGCTTGGTCGAGGGGATCAGCGTGGTGAACGGGGCCTGGTTGAAGCCGCAGGTGTCGCCGGCCAAGCCGTCGATCGGCGCGCTGGCGACGCGGGTGGTACCGACCGGGCAGTTGCCGTTGGCGTCGAGCATCGGCACCGACACGCCGTTGACCAGGTAGCGCGCGCCCTTGGCCGACCAGCCGTTCCAGCGGCCACCGGGCTTGTCGGTGTAGATGCCGCTCCTGGTCAGGTTGCGTTCGTCCTGGTCCAGACGTTCGCGGTTGTAACCCTGCAGGCTGAAGAGGATGTTGTAGCCATCGGTGTCGAGATCACCAAGGCCGCCGACGAACTTCAGGTTCTGCTCGTGCAGGCCGCCCTGGTCGGCACCGCCGAAGCTGCCGCCGATCTCGGCGCCTTCGAAGTTCTGCCGGGTGATGATGTTGACCACGCCGGCCACGGCGTCGGAACCGTACACCGCCGAGGCGCCGTCCTTGAGCACTTCGATGCGCTCGACCGCGACCAGCGGCAGCGCGTTGAGATCAACGAACGTATCGGACAGGCCACCGGCCGGGAAGCCGTAGTTGGCCAGGCGGCGGCCGTTGAGCAGCACCAGCGTGTTCTTCTGCGACAGGCCGCGCAGGCCGATGCCGGCCGAGCCGGAGGCCCAGCCGTTGTTGGTGGTTTCGTTGCTGGCGTTGCCGGTGTTGGCCGAGATCGAACGCAGCACATCTGCCACGGTGGCCTTGCCGGTCTGTTCCAGCTGCTGGCGGCCGATCACCTGCACCGGGTTGGAGGCCTCGGTATCGGTGCGCTTGATGTTGGAACCGGTGACACGCACGGCGGCCAGGGTGCTGGCTTCGCCACTGGCGTCGGCGGAGGTTTCGGCGGCGGCAGACAAAGGCGCGGCCAGAGCGACGGCCAGGGCCGCCACGAGCAGGGTGTGCTTGGGCATGACGATGTGGGGGAGGTGGTAAGGGCGATGAAGTTCCGCAGTAGTCCATGCCTGGCCCGGGTCCGGCCAATAACATCTCTTCATACGGATATAAGAGAAACTATCATCTCTTCATCCGGATGGAAAGAGTTACTTCACGAGAGCCCGGCATCCGCTCAGGATGGCCGGCCACCTGCGGCGTACAATTGCGCCATGGAAATCTTCAAAGTCTTCATGCTCGAGGCGGCGCACCGCCTCCCCAACGTACCGCCGGGGCACAAGTGCGCGCGCCTGCACGGCCACTCGTTCCGGGTGGAACTGAAGGTCGAGGGCGAGCCGGGTGCGCAGACCGGCTGGATCATGGATTTCGGTGACGTGAAGGCGGCCTTCCAGCCGATCTACGATCGCCTGGACCATCACTACCTCAACGACATCCCCGGCCTAGAGAACCCGACCAGCGAGAACCTGGCGGTGTGGATCTGGAACGAGCTCAAGCCCGGCCTGCCGGCGCTGAGCGAGATCACCGTGCACGAAACCTGCACGTCGGGGTGCCGTTACCGCGGCCCCACTGCCTGATCAACCCATTGATCTGAAAGGTGTTTCAAAGGCGCCCTGGGCGCCTTTGTTATTTTTGTTGCATTGCCGCATCAAGGGCGTATGCTGCAATGCATCAAGCCACTCCCTGACGCCCCCATGGCCGCCGCCTTCAGCGATCGCTTCAGTGATGCCACCCGCCAGCTCGCCGCCGCGGCAACGCGTGCGAACCGGTTGGCGTTGGAGAACGCGGAAAGCATGTTCGGGGTGCAGCTGAAGGTGATGGAGCGCAACCTGACTGCGACCGGCGGCTGGCTGGGTGAACTGGCCCGCGGCGAGGATGCGGCCGGGACGCTCTCCAAGGGCGCGCAGCTGTGGCAGGACAACCTGCAGCGGCTGGGCCAGGCCCAGCAGGACGTGGTCGGTCTCGGCCTGCAGGCCAGCAAGGCTTGGTCCGAGCTGGTGCAGGGCTACAACGAATCAACGGCGGACGCGAACAACCACTGACGCGACGCAACACTCATTGCGTGGGTCCCTCCCCCCACGCAATCCGGACCCGGCAGATCCCTCCCTCTGCCGGGTCTTTTTTTGCCTGGCGTCTGCATTGAAGAGCGCTTCCTTGTCTGGATTCGCCGCGAACTGAAGGGCCCCGCCGGGGCGGGCAGGGGTCTGGGCAAATGTCCCCCGGCGCCGGCCGTTGGCCGTCACCTCCTCCTTTACTTTGCCCAGACCCCTGCCCGCCCCGACGAGGCTCGGCTTACGGCAGGTAAAGCGCAGCGCTCGTGGCAGCCTTTCAATGAGGCGCCGACGAACTCCCAACGCAGGGCGGACGCCCTTGCGTACGAAGTAAAGGGGGAGGTGACGGCCAACGGCCGGCGCCGGAGGACATTCGTACGCAAGGGCATCCGCCCTGCGCCGCGCAGATTGAACCCGCCGCACGCGATGCAGGAACGGCTCAGCGCCCGCGACCACCGTGCCAGTGCTGGTGCCACGCCTGGAACATCAGCACGTTCCACAGGTGTGTGTGCCACTTGCGCTCGCCCCGCAGGAACGCCTCCCAGATACCACGCACGCGTGCCACATCGAAGCAGCCCTGGTTGCGCAGCAGCTGCGGATCCAGCAGCGCCTCCGCCCAGTCGCGCAACGGACCGGCCAGCCAGCGGGCCATCGGCGGGCCGAAGCCGCGCTTGGGGCGATACACCAGCGGATCCGGCAGGTAGCGCGCCAGCAGGTGCTTGAGGATCAGCTTGTGCTCGCCATCGTGGTACTTCAGGTGCTGCGGCAGCCGCCAGGCCAGGCGCACCACCTCCATGTCCAGCAGCGGCGCACGGGTTTCAACGCCCGCCGCCATGCCCGCACGATCAACCTTGGCCAGGATTCCCTCGGCCAGGTCCATGCGGAAATCCAGCAGCTGGATGCGCGCCTCGGCCGGCAGCGCCGTGTCCTGCTGCTGGAAGATCGTCACCGGTTCGCGCGCACCCAGCACCACCTGCGCCGGCTGCCGCCAGCGGGTCACGCGCTGCAGGTAGTGACCTTCCACATCATTGGCAGCCACCTCGGCCACCAGGGCGCGCCAACCACCGAGGCGGCCGCGCTCGACGTTCATGCGGTTGCCGCTGCGCCGCGCCAGGTCGCGTACCCAGTCCGGCAGGCCACCACACAGGCGCGCATTGCGCAGCGCGCGGCCATAGCTGGGATGCCCGAAGAACAGTTCATCGCCACCGTCACCGGTCAGTGCCACCGGCTTGCGCGCCCCCAGCAGTTCACTGGCCAGCAGCGTCGGCAGCTGCGAGGCGTCGGCGAAGGGCTCGCACCAGACCTGCGGCAGGCGCTGCAGCAGGTCCAGGCCCTGGCGCGCGTCCATGCGATGCAGGTGGTGTTGCACGCCCAGATGGCGCGCGACCTGCGACGCCCAGTCGCTCTCGTCATGCCCCGGATCGTCGAAGCCGACCGTCCACGCTTCGATCGGCAGGGTCGATTGCGCCTGCATCATCGCCGTCACCAGCGAGGAGTCGGTGCCGCCGGACAGGAACGCGCCGCACGCCAGGGGCGAGTGCATGCGTGAGGCGATGGCCTTCTGCAGTACCGCTTCAAGCTGGTCGGTGGCCTGTTCCAGGCTCGGCGGCGGCTGCAGCGGCTCCTGCAGTGCACTCTGCATCGCGTCGCGTGCGCACCAGTAACGCGCGCCGCCCTGCGCGGCCTGGCTGGAGCAACCCGCGGCATGGTCGCTGAGATCGATACGCAGCATCGCGCCCGCCACCAGTTTGTGGATGCCACGGTAGATGGTGTGCGGCGCCGGCACATAGTCGTGGCGCAGCAGCAGGCTCAGGGCATCCTGGTCGATGCTCGGCGCGAAGCCGGCGAAGGCCTGCAGCGCCTTCAACTCCGAGGCGAACAGGAACTGGCCCTGGTACCAGCCGTAATACAGCGGCCGCTCGCCCACCGGATCACGGGCCAGCCACAGCACGCGCGACTCCCGGTCCCAGACGCTGAAACCGAAGGCGCCTTCGATGCGCGACAGCGCCCGCTGCACGCCCCATTCGACGATCGCCTGCAGCAGCAGCCGCGCATCGCTGCAACTGCGGGGCAGATCGCGCAGCTGCGCCTGCAGGTCGCCGCGGTTGTACAGGCGGCCGTCCAGGCACAGCACGTAGCGACCGCAGTCCGAGCTCAGCGGCTGCAACGGCGTATCGGTCGGCGCCCGGCAATGGCCCAGCGCGAGGCCGGCCTCGGCGTCGGTCCAGTAGCCGATGCGGCCACGCCCACGCTGCTGCAGCGCGCGCAGCATCGGGGCCAGCTGCTGCAGCAGCTGCTCATCCTCGGCGGGCGGCAGCCAGGCCCCGACCACGCCGCTCATCGGAAGCCTCCGCACTGGCAGCGGCGGGACGGGTTCGGCAGGCAGGGGGCGGCGGGCGACATGGGGACGGCACGCGGAGCGGAGGAGACTCCATGCTCGGCGCGGGCGCGCGCGGCGTCAGTCGCTTTGCTGTCAGCGATCGTCACCAGCCGTATCACGAAGGTAACGTTTTGTAACAGCAACAGGCTATGCTGGCCGCCAAGTTGTTGCCGGGACTGAGACCCGGCCCGCGCGCCAGCAACCCCGGCTGAATGGCGCCCGCCCCCGGGACCCGGGCGGCCCGAAGGCTGGGATAGCATCGCCGCGCTCGTGCCGTGGCGGTACGTTTGCGCCCACGGAGGCCTTGGAAATGCTGGATATCGTACTGGTCGAAGACGATGCCCGCCTGGGAACGATGGTCAGCGACTACCTGCAACGGCATGGCTACCAGGTGGCCCACGAGCGCAGCGGCGAGCGCGCCGTGGCCCGGATCCTGGCGGAGAAGCCGGCCCTGGTGCTGCTCGATGTGGGCCTGCCCGACCAGGATGGTTTCGAAGTGTGTCGGCAGATCCGGCCCCACTATGACGGCATCATCTGCGTGCTGACCGCCCGTACCGACAACATCGACCAGGTGCTGGGCCTGGAACTGGGGGCCGACGATTACATCGGCAAACCCATCGAACCGCGGGTGCTGCTGGCCCGCCTGCGCGCCCACCTGCGCCGCCACCGCCGGGTCGAACCGCGTGACGGCAGCCTGCGCTTCGGCGAGCTGAGCATCGACCCGTCCACCCGCAACGTGCACCTGCAGGGCAGCCTGCTGGAGCTGACCACCGCCGAGTTCGACCTGCTGTTCCTGCTGGCCAGCAATGCCGGCCAGATCCTGGACCGCGACGCGCTGCTGCGCGGCCTGCGTGGCATCGCCTTCGATGGCCTGGACCGCTCAATCGATGCCCGCATCTCGCGCCTGCGCCGCAAGCTGGGCGACAACCCGGAGCAGCCGGAACGGATCAAGACCGTCCGTGGCCGCGGCTACCTGTTCAGCCGCTCGGCATGGGGATGAAACGCACACCGTCGGCGATGCGCGGCCACGCCTTCCACTTCCTGCGCTACGGCATCGGTTTCCTGGTCGCCCACCTGTTGTTGATCGTGCTGGGCCTGTGGGCCTGGGACGCCCTGCTGGAAGACCGCACCGAAGCCGGCCTGCAGGCCGAGATGCGCGGCACGCACGCGCTGCTGCAGCATCGCTTCGCCGAAACCCCGCGCGAGCAGTGGCCGGCACTGGCGCGCGAACTCGACGCCGATTTCGCCTACGCGCTGCGCATGGTGCCGCTGGCCGAGGCGGTGAAGGCCCTGCCGGCCAGCCAGCGCCCGCCGTTCAACAACGGCCGCGTACAGATCGACCTGGAGCACATGCGCAGCCTGCAGCGGATCGGCGACAGCGACTACGCCGTGATGCTGGGCCCGTTGGACGAGGCGCTGCCGGACGAAGGCTGGCAGGACAGCGAAGTATCCGGTGTGGCGATCCTGCTGCTGATCCTGATGGTGGCGGTGGCACTGCCGATGTACGTGATGGTGTACCGGCTGTGGCGCGACGTCTCGCAGTTGGCCCAGGCGGCCCGCCGCATGCGCGACGGCCAGCTGGACACGCGTGCGCCGCGCGCCGGCACCGCGCTGGTGCGGCCGTTGGCCAACGCCTTCAACCACATGGCCGAGCAGCTGCAGCAGCTGCTGGAAAGCCAGCGCGTGCTGGCCCAGGCGGTCGCGCACGAGGTGCGCACGCCGTTGGCACGGATGCGTTTCGGCCTGGCCGACCTGGAAGACACCGCGCTCGACGATGTGCAGCGCGATGCGCTGGGCGGGCTGCGCACCGACGTCGATCGGCTGCAGCACCTCACCGATGCCGGCGTCGAATACGCCGCACTGGGCCGCTGCCATCAGCTGACCCGCCAGCGCCTGCAGCTGGCGGCGCTGGTGCGCGGCGTGGTGGCCCAGTTCGCACCGTTGCCGATGCCGGTGCAGCAGGCGTTGTCGCCGGTGGGCCTGGTCAACGTCAACCGGCACATGCTGGAACTGGCGCTGCGCAACCTGCTCGGCAATGCGCTGCGTTACGCGCGTCGGCAGATCCGCATCGCCAGCACGGTCAATGACGGCTGGCTGTGCCTGCAGGTGGAGGACGACGGCCCCGGCATCGCACCGGAACTGCGCAGCCAGGTGCTGCAACCCTATGTGCGGCTGGACCCGGGCAGCCCCGGCTTCGGCCTCGGGCTGGCGCTGGTGCAGGTGGTAGCCGACAAGCATGGCGGCCAGGTCGAGGTGACCGATTCGGCGCTGGGCGGCGCCTGCATCCGCCTGCACCTGCCGCTGGAAAACGGCGGTGTCGTGGAGGCCGAGGCAGCCTGCTAGACCGCCGTTTCCGCGCGCGGCAAGGCAAACACGAACAGCGCGCCCCGTTCGCTGTCGCGCAGTTCGATGCGGCGGCCATGCAACTGCACGATGCGCTGCACGATCAACAGGCCCAATCCGCCGTTGTCGCCACGCCGCGCGCCGAGCGCGGCCGGTGCCTGGAACAACTGGGTACGCAGCGCCGGGGCTACCCCGGGGCCATCATCGGCGACGCAGACCTCCACGCTGTCGGCGGTCGCGCGCAGGCGCACCTCGATCTGGCCACCCTCGGGTGCATGGCGCAGCGCGTTGTCGAGCAGGTTGGTCAGCACCCGCTCGACCAGGCCCAGGTCCGCACGGACCAGCGGCAGGCCGGGCGGAAACGCCGCGTGCAGCTGCTGGCCACGCGCCTGTGCCGCCAGTTCGAACTTCTGCAGCACGTCCTGCAGCAGCTCCGGCAGCGCGAACACTTCCCACTCCAGCCGCACTTCGCCGTGCTCCAGCCGCGCCAGTTCGAACAGCGCGCGCGCCAGCCGGCCGACCTTGGCGCTCTGTGCCAGCGCAATGCCGAGATAGCGGCGGCGCTCGTCCGGTGACAGCGTGGCGTCCTTCAACGCCAGCGTTTCCAGGTAGCCGTGCAGCGACGACAACGGCGTGCGCAGGTCGTGCGAGATGTTGGCGACCAGTTCACGGCGCTGCAGATCCTGCTGGCGCAGCTGCTGCCACTGCTCGCCCAGCCGCTGCGCCATCTGCGCGTGCGCATGTTCCAGGATCACCAGTTCGTCGCGCTCACCGGCGCGCAGCGGCTCCGGCGGCGGCAGCGGCGTCGGCGCATCGATGTCAAAGGCCTGGATCCGCCGGGTCAGCCGCCGCAACGGACGCGTCACCCAGTAGAACGCGACCAGCCCGGCCAACAGGCCGAGGCTGCCGACCAGCACCACCGACCACAGCGTGGTGTTCCACTGGCTGCCGGCGGCAAGATCGTCGGCGAGCATCTGCCGGTGCTCGCCGACCAGCACCACGTACACATAGCCGGCCGGCCGGCCCTGCACGATCAATGGTGCAGCGCTGAACACCTTGCGGCCATCGGCGCTTCGCGGGTCATCGCCGAGGATCGGCAACGGTGCACCGGCCAGCAGGCGACGCAACGGCGCCACATCCACCCGGTTGCGCACCAGATGTCCACTGGGTGCATCGTGACCGAGGATGCGGCCCTGGTCGTCCAGCAGGTAGACCTCGACGCTGGGGTTGACCGCCATCAGCTGGCCGAACAGCGCGCGCACCGCCGCATCGCGCATGCCGCTGGTGTCCATCAGCTCGCTGCGCTGGGCGATGTGTTCGGCCAGGCCCAGCGACAGCCGCTGCACGACTTCCTGCTCGTGGCGGGTGTTGGCACGCATCTGCAGTGCCAACAGCGCCATGCAGCACATCAGCATCAGCGCGGCGGTCACCACCGCCAGCTTCTGCCACAGGTTCGGCTTGATCATGCCGCCGCCCCGGCCGGGTCGACCAGCTTGTAACCGCGGCCCCACACCGTCAGCAACCGCCGTGGGTTGGCCGGGTCGGGTTCGATCTTGCTGCGCAGGCGGTTGATGTGGGTGTTGACCGTGTGCTCATAGCCATCGTGCTGGTAGCCCCAGACCTG
Organism: Stenotrophomonas sp. YJH_SMC_131; assembly: GCF_059367975.1. NCBI lineage: Bacteria > Pseudomonadati > Pseudomonadota > Gammaproteobacteria > Lysobacterales > Lysobacteraceae > Stenotrophomonas > Stenotrophomonas sp. YJH_SMC_131. The sequence goes on from NZ_JCAFRJ010000003.1 coordinate 307,158, forward strand.
GTTGAGCAGTTCCATGCGTGCGAACACCTGGTCCGGATGACGGGCGAAGAACAGCAGCAGGTCGAACTCGCGCGGGGTCAGTTCCAGCGTGTTGCCATCCACCGAAGCGGTGCGCGCGACCGGATCGAGCTGCAGCCCACCCAGCTCGATCGCGCCGGCATCGATGCGCGCGCTCTGCGCCATCGCCTCGGCGCGGCGCAGCAGCGCACGTACCCGTGCCACCAGTTCCGGCATCGAAAAGGGTTTTGCCAGGTAATCGTCCGCGCCCAGTTCCAGGCCGACGATGCGCTGCGTTTCACTGCCGCGCGCGCTGATGATGATGATCGGGACATACCGCGCCATCGCGCGTGCGCGCTGGCACACCTGCAGCCCGTCCACGCCGGGCAGCATCACGTCCAGCACCAGCGCATCCCACGGGCCGTCCTGCTCGAGCAGGCGCAGGCCGGCATCGCCGCTGGCGGCATGGGCGACGTCGTAGCCCTCATCACCCAGGTGCATGCGCAGCAGGTCGGCGATGTGGGCATCGTCTTCAACGATCAGCACGCGTTTGGTCGACATCGGCAGCTCGGGGCCAGTGGGGAGGCTGGCTGCATTGTGGCGCGGGACGGCCGCCGATACCTCACGAAAAATTGAATCCTGCGTGAGGATTCGTTGACCCGGGCGGGCGCAGCATGGCCCCGTCGCCCCTTCCCGGAGTCCGCCATGTCCCTCTCCCGCCGCCATCTGCTGGGCCTGGGCGGTGTCGCCACCGCCGCCGGCCTGTTCGGCCTGGGGGCCTGCAGCCGCGCCGCCCCGGCCGCCGCCGAAGCGCGCCCGTCGCGACAGTTCGAGGTCATGCACAGCGATGCCGAGTGGCGCCAGCGACTGACGCCGGCGCAGTACGCGGTGCTGCGCCAGCAGGCCACCGAGCGCCCCTGGAGCAGCCCGCTCAACAAGGAACACCGGCAGGGCACCTTCGCCTGCGCCGGGTGCGCACTGCCGCTGTTCTCCTCGTCCACCAAGTTCGAGAGCGGTACCGGCTGGCCCAGCTTCTGGGCGCCGCTGCACAACGCCATCGGCGAAGACCGCGACGTCACCTTCGGGATGCTGCGGGTGGAGGTGCATTGCCGCCGCTGCGGCGGCCATCTCGGCCATGTGTTCAACGATGGGCCACGCCCCACCGGGCTGCGCTACTGCATGAACGGTGCGGCGATGGTGTTCGTTCCCGGCGCCACGGATGGCACTGCCGACGGCTGGCGGGTGCCGGTCGGTTCTTCCCCTGCTTCCGGAGCCTGACGATGCTGCTGTTGCTGCTTGCCTATCTGGGGGGCGCGCTGACCCTGCTCAGTCCCTGCATCCTGCCGGTGCTGCCGTTCGTGTTCGCGCGTGCCGATCGCCCGTTCCTGCGCAGCACGCTGCCGCTGCTGCTGGGCATGGCGCTCACCTTCACCGTGGTCGCCAGCCTGGCCGCGGTGGGCAGCCAATGGGTGGCACAGGCCAACCAGGTCGGACGCTGGGTCGCCCTGCTGCTGATGGCGTTGTTCGCGGTCGCCCTGCTCTGGCCACGACTGGCCGACCACCTGCTGGCGCCGTTCCAGCGCGTGGGTGCCCGCCTGAGTGCGCGCGCCGATGCGGCGGATGCCGCGGGGCACGGCGGCGCGTGGACCTCGCTGCTGATCGGCATCGCCACTGGCCTGCTGTGGGCACCGTGTGCCGGGCCGATCCTCGGTCTGGTGCTGACCGGCGCCGCCCTGCATGGCGCCAGCGTCGGTACCACTGCGCTGCTGCTGGCCTACGCACTGGGTGCGATCACCGCATTGGCGCTGGCGGTGTGGATCGGCGGCCGGGTGTTCCGCGCGATGCAGGCGCGGCTCGGCCTCGGCGATGTACTTCGCAAGGTGCTGGGTGTGGCCGCGCTGCTGGCCGTCGTGGCGATCGGCCTCGGCTGGGATACCGGCCTGCTGACCCGCTTGTCCACGGTCAGCACCGCGCGTATCGAGCAACGCCTGCTGGATGCAGTGCCCGGCGCGCAGCCGGCGGCACCGCCGATGATGATGATGGCCGGCGCCAATGCCGGTGCCGATGCAGCGCTGCCGGTGGAAGGCACGCTGCCCGCGCTGGACGGTGCCACTGGCTGGCTCAACAGCCCGCCCCTGAGTGCACAGCAGCTGCGCGGCAAGGTGGTTCTGGTCGATTTCTGGACCTATTCCTGCATCAACTGCCTGCGCGCGATGCCGTTCGTGCACGAATGGGAGCGACGCTACCGCGACCACGGCCTGGTGGTGGTCGGCGTGCACACGCCGGAGTTCGCCTTCGAGCGTGACCCACGCAACGTGATGAAAGCGGTGCAGCAGCTGAAGGTCGAGTACCCGGTGGCGCTCGACAACCAGTACACGATCTGGCGCGCCTTCAACAACCGCTACTGGCCGGCGCAGTACTTCGTCGACGCGCAGGGCAACATCCGCGGCCACCAGTTCGGCGAGGGCAACTATGCGCGCTCGGAACAGATGATCCGTCGCCTGCTGACCGAAGCCGGGCAGACCAATCTGCCGCCGCCGGCCGATCCCGCTGCCGCCGGCCTGAAGGGCGTGGCCGTGCAGGCCGACATGGGCAACCTGCGTTCGCCGGAAACCTACCTGGGCCACGCCCGCGCCGAGCAGTTCGCCTCGCCCGGCGGGCAGCGCAGCGACGCCGCGTTCGACTACACGCTGCCGGCCACCCTGGCGTTGAACCAGTGGGGGCTGTCCGGGCGCTGGACCGTCACCGATGAGGCCGCACAGCTGCAGCAGGCCGGCGGCCGCATCGCCTTCCAGTTCCATGCGCGCGACCTGCACCTGGTGCTGGCACCGAGCGAGGACGGCAGGCCGGTGCGCTTCCGCGTCTGGCTGGACGGCAAAGCGCTGCCCGCCACCGATGCCGGCAGTGATGTTGGTGCCGATGGCAGTGGCGTCGTCGACGAGCACCGCCTGTACCAGCTGATCCGCCAGCGCGGCGCAGTTGGCCCGCATCGCTTCGAGATCGAGTTCCTCGATGCGGGCGTGCAGGCCTATGCCTTCACCTTCGGTTGAACCGGGAGGACATGATGAAACTCTCCTTTGAACAGGGCATCGCCGCCGGTGTGGCCGGCCTGGTGGCCACGGCCTTGATCGCCGGTGTGCTGCTGGTTGACCACGGCGCGATTGCGGCGCCGATCGAAGCCAGCGCGCAGATCCAGGCACTGCCGGCCCCCACCGGCGATGCGGCGTTCCGCGATGACGCCCCCCACGCCAGCGTGGTGTTCGCCGGTGGATGCTTCTGGGGCGTGCAGGGCGTGTTCCAGCACGTCAAGGGCGTGAGCAATGCCGTGTCCGGCTACATCGGTGGCAGTGCGGCCAATGCGCGTTATGAGCGCGTCAGCGGTGGCCAGACCGGGCATGCCGAAGCAGTGAAGATCGACTACGACCCGCGCCAGGTCAGCTACGGGCAGCTGATGCAGGTGTTCTTCTCGGTGGTGCACGACCCGACCCAGCTCAATCGGCAGGGGCCGGACCACGGCAGCCAATACCGCTCGGCGATCTTCAGTGACGACGCACGCCAGCAGGCTGCCAGCCGCGCCTACATCGCCCAGCTCGGCCAGGCCGGCAGCTACCGCGCGCCGATCGTCACCCAGCTGGTCAGCGGCCAGCGCTTCTACCCGGCCGAGAGCTACCACCAGAACTACATGACCAACTACCCGCAGGCGGCCTACATCCGCTACTACGACGCACCGAAGCTGGCCGCGCTGGGCAGGCAGTTCCCGGCGCTGTACCGGCGCGAGGCGGTGCTGGTGCCGATGCGGTAGCCGGCATTCCCCCTTGGGCTGACCGACGCTCGGCGGTGCTCTCTGTAGAGCCGAGCCCACGCTCGGCTGCTGTTGGCGGAAGTGCAGCCGAGCATGGGCTCGGCTCTACACACAGAAAAAGACGCACGGCCATCCAGCCGTGCGTTTGGGAAGTATCGGCCGTGCCCCGATCAGGCCCGGCCGACAACGACATGCTAGGCTCGCCATCATCATGGGTACAGCACCAGATGGTGGGAAATTCGATGGATACAGATGACCAGAGCGCGATGATCCCACCCCGCTACCAACGGCTGTCCGACGAGCTGGCCGAGGCCATCCACGGCGGACGCCTTCCGGTTGGCAGCCGCCTGCCTTCGCTGCGGCAGATGGCCCTGCAGCGCAGGCTCAGCCTGAACACGGTGATTGCCGCCTATCGCCAGCTGGAGGACGCCGGCCTGGTCATTCCGCGGCCCAAAGCCGGCTTCGAGGTGGCGCCGCGCTTGTCGGTGCCAGAGCGTTCGCTGCGTGATACCCCGTCCGCACCCACCGCACCACTGCAGCAGGTGCTGATGGCCCGCGTGCTGGAAGCACAGCGCCGCCCCGGTGTGATCGACCTGGCCTTTGCCGGTCCGCGCGGGCGCCAGTTCTATCCGGGCGCGCAGCTGGCCCGGCATACCGCACAGGTGCTGCGCCACGGCCAGCAGACGGTGGAGACCTACGCGCGCCCCAACGGCTCGCCACGGCTGCTGGCGCAGATCGTGCGGCGTGGCCCGCGCATGGGGCTGCACACCCACAGCGAACGCCTGCTGCTGACCCATGGTGCGATGGAGGGCCTGCAGCTGGCGCTGCGCGCGGTCACCCAGCCCGGTGATGCGGTCGGCATCGAGGCACCGTCCTACTTCAACCTGTATCCGTTGCTGGCCAACCTCGGCCTGCAGGCCATCGAGCTGCCCACCCATCCGCAGCACGGACTGGATGTGGATGCGCTGGACGCGCTGCTGCAGCACACACCGCTGGCCGCACTGGTGGTGATGCCGACCGTGCACAACCCGCTCGGCTGCACCATGCCGACCGCCGCCAAGCAGCGCCTGGCCGAGCTGGTCAACGCACGGCAGCTGCCGCTGATCGAGGACGCGGTGTACGCCGAGCTGCAGTTCTGCGAACCGCCGGCGCCCCTGCTGAAGGCCTTCGATCGCGACGGCTGGGTGATGGTGGTCGGAGGTTTCTCCAAGACACTGGCGCCGGATTACCGCATCGGCTGGCTGGATGGCGGCCGCTTCGCCGAGCGCATCGCGCTGCTGAAATTCCAGTCCACCGGCGGCGAGCCGCAGCTGCTCGGTGACGCGGTCGCGGCGTATCTGGAAGCGGGCAGCTACGAGCACCACCTGCATCGCATGCGCCGGCTGTACCGCGAACAGGTGGGACGGCTGCGCCAGCTGGTGGCCGAGCACTTCCCGGCCGGCACCCGCGCCACCGAACCGCAGGGCGGATTCCTGCTGTGGCTGGAACTGCCGGGCGTGGATACGCGCGAGCTGTTCGAGCGAGCGCTGCAGGAGGACATCGTGTTCATGCCCGGCCAGGTCTATTCACGTGGCGCGCGATACCGCCACTGCCTGCGGCTGTCGTGCTGCCAGACCCTGGATGCGCGCTTCATCGGCGCGGTGGAACGACTGGGCGCGATCGCACGGGAGCTGGCGGCCGCAGCACGGTAGTGCCGGCCGCTGGCCGGCAACATCGGGATCACCGGGTGGATGCGGTTGCCGGCCAGCGGTCGGCACTACCCAGGATCACTCGAGCAGGTGCGCGCTCAGCGCTTCGCCATCCGCACCCGGCAGATGCGGCAGCCGTCCCCAGCACGGCATCGGCAGGCGCTGCTGCAACGTGGCGATGTTCTCATCCTGGCGCTGCATCGCCGGGTCGATGTGGTTGCCGATCCAGCCCAGGCACTGCACGCCGCTGGCCTGCAGCGACTGCGCAGTCAGCCGCGCATGGTTGACGCAGCCCAGCCGCATGCCCACCACCAGCAGCACCGGCAACTGCAGTGCTCGCACCAGGTCCAGCTGGTCCAGCGTGGCCGAGACCGGCGCCAGCCACCCACCGACGCCTTCCACCACCACGATGTCGGCCTGTGCGCGCAGTCGCGCGAACGCAGCCACGATCGGCGCCAGTTCCACCCGCACGCCGTCCTCGGCAGCGGCCAGCTCCGGTGCCAGCGGCTGCCGCAGCGCATACGGGTTCAGATCGGCATAGTCCGGCACCGGCCAGCTGGCCGCCTGCAGCGCCAGCGCGTCTTCGTTGCGCAGGCCCTGCCCCAGGTCTTCGCTGCCGCTGGCCACCGGTTTCATGCCCACCGCGCGCAGGCCGCGCCGGCGCAGCGCCTGCAGCAGCGCGGTGCTGGCCGCGGTCTTGCCGATCTCCGTATCGGTGCCGGTAATGAACAGGGCGGGCGGCAGCGTAGCGGGCAACGGCATCGATGGGCTCCAACAGGGCAACAGAGCGTGCATTATCGCCGGCCCGGCGCGCTTGCTAGACTGCGGGCATGTTCGCCAATGCCTCGCTTACCGGCAGCAAGCCGGAACAATACGCCCAGCTGCTGGAACAGGCCCGTGGCCTGGTCTACGCCGAGTCCGACCGCATCGCCAACGCGGCCAACCTCTCCGCACTGGTCTACCACGCCCTGCCCGACCTGAACTGGGTGGGTTTCTACCTGTACGACGGCACGGAGCTGGTGGTCGGCCCGTTCCAGGGCCTGCCGGCCTGCGTGCGCATCCCGCTGGACAAGGGCGTGTGCGGTGCCGCCGCCAGCCAGCGCGTGACCCAGCGCGTGGACGACGTCGATGCCTTCCCCGGCCATATCGCCTGCGATTCGGCCTCGCGTTCGGAACTGGTGGTGCCGCTGCTGCGCGGCGATGAACTGATCGGCGTGTTCGACATCGACAGCCCGAAGATCGGCCGCTTCGATGCCGATGACCAGGCCGGCCTGGAAGCCATCGCCCGCGTGTTCGTCGAGGCGCTGGGATGAGCGCACCGAAGCTGCGCAACATCGGCCCCAAGAGTGCAGCGTGGCTGCGCCAGGTCGGCCTGCGCAGCCGCGAGGACCTGGTTGCGACCGGCGCAGTCGGCGCCTTCGTCAAGGTCAAGCGCGCCGGCTTCAAGCCCAGCCTGAACCTGCTGTACTCGCTGGAAGGCGCGCTGCTGGACTGCCACTGGCAGGAACTGAGCGAGCCGCAGCGTGAGGCGCTGGTGCAGGATTACGAAGCACGCATCGCCGCGCATCCGCTGAAGGCGGCCGGCCCGGCGTCGGGTCCGGTGCATGAGCAGCGCTTCGATGCCGACGATGACGCGGAAGACAGCGTGACCGAGGATGCGGACGAGGATTGACCGCACCGGTAGTGCCGGCCGCTGGCCGGCAACTGCGTGGTCTTTTCAACATTCCTGAGACTGCCGGCCAGCGGCCGGCACTACCGATGGGTTACGGCTGCTGCAGTTCCAGCAGCTCGCCTGCCAGCCCGGCTTCGCCACGTTCCAGCCGTACCCGCAGGCGCGTGCCGTGGTCGATGCGCAGTGCCCAGCACAGCGACATCGGCAGGCCGCAGACCTGCGACAGCACCATGCGCAGCGGGCCGCCATGGCTGACCACCAGCGTTGGCACCGGGTCGTCATCATCGAGCAGTCGATCCAGCGCGCGCGCGATACGCCGCTCGAAGTGGCCCCAGCTTTCACCGTTGGGCGGTGGGAATGCATGCGGATCGGCATGGAAGGCCGCCAGTGCATCCTCCGGCAGGTCGAACAGCGACTGCCCGTCCCAATCGCCGAAATCCAGCTCTTCCCATTCCTCCTCCGCTTCCACGTCCAGCCCGCGCGGGGTGGCCAGGGCCATCGCCGTGTGCAGCGAGCGCAGCCGCGGCGAACTGATCACCCGTTCCCAGGGCTGCGCAGCGTAGGCGTCGACCAGTTCCTGCGGCAGGCGGGCCAGCTGCGGTGGATCGCTGCGGCCATCGAGGAACTCATCGCGACCGTTGCCGGCATGGCGGACCAGGTCGAGGATCATGCGTGCGTCCTGTACAGGCAACGCGGGAACAGCGGAAAACGGGCGGACATCGGCAACGGCACCACGGGATCGAGGGACCATTCTAAGGGCACAGCAAAGGCAGTCGGGTACGCTCGACGCTACGGGCCGCCTGCGATGCCGTAGACTGCGCGCACTTCCAGGTGACCTGCGGCCACGGCCGGCAGGTTGAAACGGGAAGCCGGTGACGCGTGAATCCACGCCAGGCCGGCGCTGCCCCCGCAACGGTAAGCACGTCAGTTCCAGGCAACAACGCCACTGTGCCGCAGGCATGGGAAGGCGCCTGGACGGTGGCCTCGCGCCACCCGGCGGCAAGCCCGGAGACCGGCCCGGAAGCCTCAGGTCGCGGTGCGGTGGGCATGGCGCTGGATGACCGCAGCCTGCGCTGCGGCGTCGGCGCATGCCTGCCTTCGCGGCTCCTCCCCTTCGCCACGCGGGCGTGCGTGGCACCTGGAGTCCCCCATGAAGCTGCAGTCCCGAATGCTGTCCCTGGCCGTGCTGGCCGCCCTGCCCGCGCTGGCCCAGGCCGCCGATGACACCACCGCGCTCGACCAGATCCTGGTCACCGCCACCCGCACCCCGATCGCCCTGCAGGACAGCATCGCACCAGCCCAGGTGATCGACCGCGCGCAGATCGAATCCAGTCAGGCCACCTCGTTGCAGGAACTGCTGCGCGGCCGCGCCGGCATCAACCTGACCAATGCCGGCGGGCTCGGCAAGCAGAGCTCGCTGTTCCTGCGCGGCACCAACTCGGGCCACACCGTGGTGCTGGTCGATGGCGTGCGCATCAACAGTGCCGACCTCGGCCTGGCCATGTACCAGGACCTGCCGCTGGCGCAGATCGAACGCGTGGAAATCGTGCGCGGCCCGCAGTCCAGCCTGTACGGCGCCGACGCCATCGGTGGCGTGATCCAGATCTTCACCCGCCGCAACCAGGGCGATTTTGCTCCGCACTTCCAGCTCGGTGGTGGCAGCAACGGCCTGCGCGAAGCCAGCGGCGGCATCGGAGGTGGCACCGAACGCGGCTGGTTCGGCGCCGACATCGCCTACCAGCATTCCGATGGCGTCGATGCCTGCCGTGGCTCGGCGACGCTGTTCACCGGCTGCTTCGCCGACGAACCCGACCGCGACGGCTACCGCAACCTGTCCAAGAGCCTGCGTGGCGGCTACACCTTCAACGACCAGTGGAATGTGGAAGGCAGTGCGCTGCGCGCCGACGGCAAGAACCACTACGACGGCTATTACAACTACTCGGAAACCCGCCAGCAGGTGCTGGCCGGCAAGGTGCGCTACACCCCGTCCGGGCGCCTGGCGTTCACCGCCAACGTCGGCCGCAGCGACAACGAATCGGACAACTTCGGCGACTTCGGCGCACGCGGCAGCGCGCAGACCCACCGCGACAGCGCCTCGCTGCAGGGTGACTTCACCTTGACCGGAAGCCAGCTGCTGAGCACCGGCGTGGACTGGAGCGAAGACAACCTGGACGGCAGCAGCGCGGGCTACCTCGTCGACAGCCGTCGCAACACCGGCGTGTTCGTGCAGTACCAGGGCCGCTTCGGCCGCCATCAGCTGCAGGCCAGCGCACGCAACGACGACAACCAGCAGTTCGGCAACCACGCCACCGGCAGTCTCGGCTGGGCAATGCAGCTGGACCACGGCCTGCGCGTCAATGCCAGCTACGGCACCGCCTTCAAGGCACCGACCTTCAGCGACCTGTACGACCCGTGGAGCGGCGTGCCGACGTTGAAGCCGGAGAAGTCCAAGAGCGCCAACCTCGGTGTTTCGCAGCAGGGCCAGGGCTGGCATTGGGGCCTGGACGTGTACGAGACCCGCATCGATGACCTGATCACCTACGATGCGTCCACGATGAAAATGCAGCAGGTGGAGAAGGCGCGCATCCGTGGCGCCGAACTGACCGGTGGCGTGCTGCTGGCCGGCTTCGACCTCAACGCGCAGCTGAGCTACACCGACCCGCGCAACCGCACCCATGGCAGCACCCAGTTCGACAACTGGCTGCCGCGCCGTGCACAGCAGACCGCGCGCCTGGACGTCGACCGCCGCTTCGGCGATTTCCGCGCCGGCCTGACCGTGCAGGGTGCAGGCAAGCGCTATGACGATGCCGCCAACGCGGTGAAGGTCGGTGGCTACGGCACGCTGGACCTGCGCGCCGAGTACGCGCTGACGCCGGCGTGGTCGCTGCTGGCACGTGCCGCCAACGTGTTCGACCGCCGCTACGAGACGGTGGCGTGGTTCAACCAGCCCGGCCGCGAGTACCAGCTGAGCGTGCGTTACCAGCCGAAATGAAGGCGCGCGCCGGGCATCGCCCGGCACCGATCTACTGTAGAGCCGAGCCCATGCTCGGCTCACGCAATGAAGCAGCCGAGCGTGGGCTCGGCTCTACACCCGAACGCCCGCGGCCAACCCCGGCAACTCACGCAGGTCGTCAATCACCGCCACCGCCTGTGCGGTGGCCAGGTCCAGGCCACGCGGATAACCGTAACGCACCAGTGCGATCGGCATGCCCGCCTCTTCGGCGGCGCGGTAGTCGGTCAACGAATCACCCACCATCAGGCAGGCATCCACCGCCAGCCCGAAATGCGCAGCGATGTGCCGCAGCGGCTCACCGCTGGGCTTGCGCTGCGGCAGCGAATCGCCGCCCAGTACCAGCGCGAACGCATCACCAATGCCCAGGTGCTGCAGCAGTGGCGGCACCAGCGCTTCGGGCTTGTTGGTGCAGATCGCCAGCGGAACAGCGCGTGCACGCAGCTGCATCAGCGCTTCGGCCACGCCATCGAACAGGCGCGGGCTGCGCAGCAGGCACTCACGGTAGTGCACCATGAACACCGGCATCACTTCGGCCAGGTCGACCTCGCGACCCGCGGCATGCACGGCCTGCTCGACCAGGCGGCGCACACCGTCGCCGATCCAGCCCAGAACCGTGGCTTCCGGCACGCGTGCCATGCCGATGTCTTCCAGCGTGCGGTTCAGTGCTTCGGCGATATCAGCTGCGCTGTCGACCAGCGTGCCATCTAGGTCGAACACGACCAGCGGATAGGGATACGACAAGGGACGGCACCTGCACGACGTGGGGCCGCCCATTGTACGCCGCTGGTTTCTGCGCCGATCCGCCTCAACCGATCCGGCGTGCGCGGGTGGCCAGGAACGTGGGCAGGTAGCGGTCGATCAGGAAGCGCGGCTGCGGCTGCCAGTCTTCCATGAAGCGATCGATGACGAACCCCGCATCCAGCTGCCCGCCGATCAGTTCGGTCAGGCTGTGGCCAAAGGTCAGCGCATCGCCGCGGCCGAGTTTCGCCTCACGTTCTGCGGCGGGCAGGTCTTCCAGGTCCGAATAGGGAATGGCGTACTGCGGCCGGATCAGGCCCTGCGCATCGAGCTGCGGATCGCGCGCGCCGACGAACAGCACCGGGTTGTAGAAGCTGGCCATCAACATGCCGTCGCGCGCCAGCACGCGGCGGCATTCGGTCCACACCGGGCGCACGTCGGGTACGTACAGGTTGGAGATCGGATGGAACACCACGTCGAAGCTGTCGTTGGCGAATACGTGCAGGTCGCGCATGTCGCCCTGCACCGTGCGCAGCTGCAGGCCATCGCGCGCCGCCACGCTGCGGTCCTGTTCCAGCTGCCCGTCGGAGAGATCGAACACGGTGACGTCGGCGCCCGCAGCGGCCAGCACCGGTGCCTGCTGGCCCCCGCCCGAGGCCAGGCACAGGATGCGGCGGCCACGCACATCGCCCAGCCAGTCCAATGGCAGCGCGCGTGGGGTCAGATGCACCTGCCAGCGGCCTTCGCGCGCGGCGGCAATGGTTGAACTTTCCACCGGGCGCGACCATTCGCGCACTTCGCTGGCCTGGCGGTCCCAGGCAGCACGGTTGTGGTCGATCAAGGCCTGTCCATGGTTCATGTGTTCTCCTTGCCCGGTGGGCGCCAATCCAGATCCTGGAAGGCCGGGCTGGCGAAACACTCGGCCAGGTAGTCCAGGAATCGCCGCATGATAGCGGGCTGCTGTCGCCGTGACGCGTACACGGCATGAATGCCGAGTTCGTCCAGGCTGAATTCGGGCAGCAGTTCGATCAGCTCGCCGGTACGCAGCAGCGGCGCCACCTGGTAGGTCGGCAGCATGGCGATACCGGCACCGGCCCGCACCGCCTCCAGCAGCAGCGAGGCCTCGTTGGCGCTGATGTTGCCGCCCACCGCCACCGACAGCGAACGGCCGTCCCGGTGCAGCTGCCACAGGCTCTTGCCGACGTAGTGGTGGGTCAGGCAGTTGTGCGCGGCCAGATGCTCGGGAGCAGTCGGCGTGCCGCGTGCCTGCAGGTAGGACGGCGTCGCGCACAGCACCGAGCGGCAGGTGGCCAGCCGCCGCGCGATCAGGCTGGGATCGATCTGGCGCGCGATGCGCACGGCCAGGTCCACCCGCTCCTCCACCAGGTTGACCGTGCGGTCGACCAGCAGCAGCTCGATGCGTGCCGCCGGATGGCGCGCAACAAAGCCGGCCACCGCCCGCGCCAGGTGGCTCTGCCCGAACGACACGCTGGCAGTCACCCGCAGCGTGCCATGCGGCTCGGGATCATCGCTGGCCAGCTCGCCCTGCAGTTCCTCGCCGATCGCCAGCATCTGCCGGAAGCGCGCCAGTGCCGCCTCGCCGGGCCCGGTCAGACTGACCCGGCGCGTGGTCCGGTGCAGCAGGCGTGCGCCCAGCCAGCCCTCGACCTCAGCCAGGTAGCGGCTGACCATCGCCCGCGACATGTCCAGCACCTCTGCCGCCGCGGTCAGGCTGCCGCGCTCGGCCACCTCGACGAACACGGTCATGGCGGTCAATCGGTCCATATGCTCGATCCATGCAACAAACAAGCGCGTTATACGCTGTTTTTCGAGCGACTGCAGCGGCCTAGAGTGGCGCCATTCCCACCCCACAGCGCCCCACGGAGTCCTGCCATGAAGATCGCCCTCGTTGGTTCCACCGGCAACATCGGCCGCCAGATCGCCCGCCACGCGCTGGCCCGCGGCCACGAACTCACTGTCATCGTGCGCAGCGCGCAGGACCTCCCGGCCGAGCTGGCCGGTGCCCATCCGGTGATCGCCTCGCTGGATGACCAGGACGCGCTGGTTGCCGCCATCGCCGGCCACGACGTGCTCGCCAGTGCCTACGGCCCGCGCCCGGGCGATGACATCGGCCGCGTCGGCGAGGTCGCCGCGCAGCTGGCGGCTGCCGCGCGCAAGGCCGGCGTGCCGCGCCTGGTGGTGGTTGGCGGTGCCGGCAGCCTGGAAGTCGCACCCGGCGTGCAGCTGGTCGACACCCCCACCTTCCCGGAGGCCTACAAGCCGTACGCGCTGGCCCACCGCGAGGCGTTCAACCGCCTGCAGGCAGTGGACGACCTGGACTGGACCTTCTTCTCGCCGGCCGCCGAAATCGGCCCGGGTGAAGAGCGCGGCCAGTACCGCGTGCAGCCCAAGGCGTTCCTGGCCGATACCAGCGGCCACAGCCGCATCAGCTACGCCGACTATGGCGCGGCGTTCGTCGCCGAACTGGAAGCGCACGCGTATCCGAAGCAGATCATCACCGCAGCGTATTGATCCACGCACGTCCCATGTAGAGCCAAGCCCGCGCTCGGCTCTACGCGAACATGCAGCCGGGCATTGGCCCGGCTCTACACAAGGAATTCCCATGCGTACCGCTGCCCTGCTGCTTCCCCTCGCCCTGGCCGCCAGCTTCACCAGTGCGCCGCTGCTGGCCGCACCGGCCACCACGGCGCCGGCGGCGGCGACGAAATCCCAGCTGCACCTGCAGACCTTCCATCCCGGCCCGCAGGCAATGTTCTCGGTGTCCTCGGTGCTGATCGAAGGCCGCCACGACGGGATCCTGGTCAATGCGCAGTTTGGTGCCAGCGATGCGCGCAAGCTGGTCGAGCTGATCCGCGCCAGCGGCAAGCAGCTGACCACGATCTACATCAGCCACGGCGATCCGGACTACTACTTCGGCCTGGCCACCCTGCAGGACGCCTTCCCGCAGGCACGCATCGTCGCCACCGCGCAGACCGTCGCCCACATCCAGCAGACCCAGGCCGGCAAGCTGGCCTACTGGGGACCGAAGATGGGTGCCGACGTGCCCGCGCGCATCGTGCTGCCGCAGGTGCTGGATGGCGATGCACTGCAGCTGGAAGGCCAGCGCCTGCCGCTGATCGGCCTGGATGGCCCGACCCCGGACCGCACGGTGCTGTGGGTACCGTCGCTGCGCGCGATCGTCGGTGGCATTCCGGTGGTCGCCGGCGAGCACGTGTGGATGGCCGATACGCAGACGCCGAAGTCGCACACCGACTGGCTGCAGACCCTGCAGCGGTTGCAGGCACTGAAGCCGAAGGTGGTGGTGCCGGGGCATTACGCGCCGGGTGCGGCGCTGGATGCCAGTGCGTTGCGCTTCACCGCGGACTACATCCGCGCGTTCGATGCCGAGACGGCAAAGGCCAGGGACAGTGCGGCGCTGGTGAAAGCAATGCAGTCGCGCTACCCGAAGCTGGATGGCGTGGCATCGCTGGAGCTGAGTGCGAAGGTGGCCAAGGGCGAGATGCAGTGGCCTTAAGGTAAAGGGTTGTTTTGCAGGGCTGCGCCCTGCACCTGCTCAATGCAACGGCAACAGCTGGATATCTGTGGGTTGGCGGGGTGGGCCCGATGGCAGGGGACGCCGTGAACCCGTCCATGGGGGCTTGGTCGCGGCATCCATGCCGCTCACACCCCTGCCATCGGACCCACCCCGCCTTCGACAGATCTCGGCAATCTGCTGGGGTCGGATCCCGTTGCTGCGCAATGGGCTCTGACCCCGCCTTTGCCGATCAGAGGGATGTGGAATCGCTCGGTCCGTGCTCGAACAATTCCCCCTGCACCACGGCCTCCTTTTCGCGGAACCCACCCAGCCCGACGCCGACCAGGCGGTAACGCGTCTCCGCCGGCAGGTCGACGCGGGCGCGCAGGGCCAGTGCGATGTCGCGCAGTTCTTCCATCGATTCCGGCGGGCGCTCCGGGGTGAAACTGCGGGTGAGGATGCGGAACTGCGCGGTCTTCAGCTTCAGCACCACGGTGTGGCCGACGCGTTCGGTCTTGCGCGTGGCATTCCAGGTCTTCTCCGCCAGTTGCACGATCGCCTCGCCCAGGTCTTCCAGCAGCAGGTCCTCGGCAAAGGTGTCCTCCGAGGAGATCGACTGTACCTGCTGGTCCGGTTCCACCGCCCGCTCGTCGATGCCGCGTGCACGGTTGTACAGGCTGCGGCCGAAACTGCCGAACGCCTCTTCCAGGTCGACCAGGGACCACTGCCGCAGGTCGCCGCAGGTGACGATGCCACGCGCGGCAAGTTTGCCTTCCATCACCTTGCCGACGCCGGGTACCCGGTTCACCGGCAGCGGCAGCAGGAACGCGTCCACCCGCTGCGGTGGAATCACGAACTGGCCATCGGGCTTGCGCCAGTCCGAAGCGATCTTGGCCAGGAACTTGTTCGGCGCGATCCCGGCTGAAGCGGTCAGGCTCGTCTCCTCGCGGATCTGCGCACGGATGGTGCGGGCGATATCGGTGGCCAGTTCGATGCCGCTCTTCGGCTCGGTCACGTCCAGGTAGGCCTCGTCCAGCGACAACGGCTCGACCAGGTCGGTGTGGCGCAGGAATATCTCGCGTACCTGGCGTGACACCGCCTTGTAACGTGCAAAGTCCGGCGGCACGAAGATCGCGTCCGGACACAGGCGTTCGGCGCGCAGCGCCGGCATCGCCGAACGCACGCCGAACACGCGTGCCTCGTAGGACGCCGCACACACCACCGAGCGCGCGCCGCGCCATGCCACAACCACCGGCTTGCCGCGCAGTGACGGATCGTCGCGCTGCTCCACCGACGCGTAGAACGCGTCCATGTCGACGTGGATGATCTTGCGCAGTCGGGTCATGTCAGGCGGAAAGGGCGGGGGCGTGTCGAACGGGCCACACGCCGAAGTATGGTCGTTGCACATCAACAGGATGCGCGTATTCCATTGAAAACACTACGGTTGCGTACGGTTGAAATGTTTGATCGGCGCAGTTTCCACGGGCATCCTCGAACGCTTGTTTCCCTGTTTCCCCGCTTCCAGGATTGTGCTTCATGACCCGTCTCCACGCGTTCAACCGCGAACAGCTGCTGGCCAGCGCACGCGGTGAACTGTTCGGCACCGCCGCCGGCCGTTTGCCCAACGATCCGATGCTGATGTTCGACCGCATCACCGACATCCACGAGGACGGCGGACCGCACGGCAAGGGCATGGTACGCGCCGAGCTGGATATCCGCCCGGACCTGTGGTTCTTCGGCTGCCACTTCATCGGCGACCCGGTCATGCCCGGCTGCCTGGGCCTGGACGCCATGTGGCAGCTGACCGGCTTCTTCCTGACCTGGCTGGGTGCCCCCGGCAAGGGCCGCGCACTCGGCTGCGGCGAGGTGAAGTTCACCGGCCAGGTACTGCCGGACGCCAAGCTCGTGCGCTACGAGATCGACATCAGCCGTGTCATCAACCGCAAGCTGGTGATGGCCCAGTCGGACGCCCGCATGTACGTGGATGACCGCGAAATCTACAGCGCGCGCGACCTGCGCGTCGGCCTGTTCACTGAAACCGGGAGCTTCTGATGCGTCGCGTCGTCATCACCGGCATGGGCATCACGTCCTGCCTCGGCAATGATCTGGATACCGTTTCGGCCGCGCTGCGCGAAGGGCGCTCGGGCATCACCGCCTTGGCCGACCATGCCGAAGCAGGCCTGCGCAGCCAGGTCGGCGGTCGCGTCGACCTCGATCTGGAGGCGCTGATCGACCGCAAGCAGAAGCGCTTCATGAGCGACGCGGCGGCCTTCGCTTACCTGTCCATGCGCGATGCCATCGCCGATGCCGGGCTCAGCCCCGAGCAGGTCAGCAACCTGCGCACCGGCCTGATCGCCGGTTCCGGCGGCGGCTCCAGCGAATGGCAGATCGGCGCGGTCGACCTGCTGCGCGAACGTGGCGTGCGCAAGGTCGGCCCGTACATGGTGCCGCGCACAATGTGCTCGACGGTCTCGGCCTGCCTGGCCACGGCCTACCAGATCAAGGGCGTCAGCTACTCGCTGTCGGCCGCCTGCGCGACCTCGGCGCACTGCATCGGCGCTGCCGCGGACATGATCCGCCACGGTGCGCAGGACATCATGTTCGCCGGTGGCGGTGAAGACCTGCACTGGTCGATGAGCGTGATGTTCGATGCGATGGGCGCGCTGTCGACCAGCTTCAACGAAACCCCGGCCAGCGCCTCGCGTCCGTACGACAAGGACCGCGACGGCTTCGTCATCGCCGGTGGCGGCGGCATGCTGGTGCTGGAGGACTACGACCACGCCGTTGCGCGTGGCGCGCACATCCATGCCGAGCTGATCGGCTACGGCGTGACCTCCGATGGCGCCGACATGGTCGCGCCGTCCGGCGAGGGCGCGGTGCGCTGCATGAAGATGGCACTGCAGGGCGTCGATCGCCCGTTGGACTACCTCAACACCCACGGCACCTCGACCCCGCTGGGCGATGTCACCGAGCTCAACGCGATCCGTGAAGTGTTCGGCGATGCGGTACCACCGCTGTCCTCGACCAAGGCGCTGTCCGGCCATTCGCTGGGCGCGGCCAGCGTGCACGAGGCGATCTACTGCCTGCTGATGATGCGCGATGGCTTCGTCGCCGGTTCGGCCAACATCGGCGAGCTGGACCCGAAGGTGGAGAGCTTCCCGATCCTGCGCGAGAGCCGCGAGCAGAAGCTGGACACGGTGATGTCCAACAGCTTCGGCTTCGGTGGCACCAACGCTGCGCTGGTGTTCGGGCGGGTGTGATTGAACAGGTGTGCCGACCAACGGTCGGCACCCACCAGAAGATGTGGAGCCGAGCCCATGCCCGGCTCAGTGCCAACCAAGGTCGGCACCCACCGCTACTTCGGCAGCAGCGGCAGCAGCAGGGCGTGCGCGTCCACCAGCGAGCCGACGATGCGGTGGCCCAGTGCGCGCAGCTCTTCATCCGGATGCACCAAGTCCGGCACCTGGATCACGGTCATGCCGGCGGCCAGTGCGGCCCGCGTGCCGGCCGGTGAATCTTCCAGCGCCAGGCAACGTTCGGGCGCCTGGCCCAGCCGCTGCGCGGCCAGCAGGTAGATATCCGGCGCCGGCTTCGGCCGCGCCACATCACCACTGGTGATCACGGCATCGAAGTACGGCAGCAGGCCTGCGGCCGCCAACTTGCGGTTGGCGCGCGGCTGCCGCGTGGTGGTCGCCACCGCACGCGGTACCGCGTGCGCCTTCAGCAGCTCCAGCAGCTCCAGGATGCCCGGCCGCAGCGGCAGCCCGGTCTGCGTGCGTGCTTCGTACAGCTCATGGCAACGTGCCGCCACCGCGTCGATCAGGCTGTCCTCGATGCCCTGCGCGCGCAGCAACACATGCGTATCGTGGTCGCCGAGGCCGACCATGCGCAGGAATACCGCTTCCTCCAGGCCCAGCCCGAATTCGTCGGCGGCCTCGCTCCAGCAGGCCAGCGAGACCCGCTCGCTGTCGATCATCAAACCGTCCATGTCGAAGATGACGGCGTCGGGCAGGAACGGCAGCGCAGCGAAGGGGGTCATGGAGCGAACAACGTATCCAGGTCGGTGGAAGTGAGCTGCCGCCATTGCCCTTCGTCCAGCCCCTGCAGGTCCAGCCCGCCGACGCGGCTGCGGTGCAGGGCCTGCACGTGGTTGCCGGTGGCGGCGAACATGCGGCGTACCTGATGGTAGCGGCCTTCATGCAGCACCAGGCGTGCGCGACGCGCCTCCAGCACTTCGAGTTCAGCCGGCAGCAGGGGCGTCTTCTCGGACTCCAGCATCAGCGTACCGCTGGCGAACAACGCCACTTCGTCGCCGCGCAGGTCCTCGCTCAACTCGACTTCGTAGACCTTCGGCAGCTTCGACTTCGGCGAGATGATCCGGTGCAGCAGGCCGCCATCGTCGGTCAGCAGCAGCAGGCCACTGGTCTCGCGGTCGAGGCGGCCCACCGTGGACAGCACCGGATCACGGTCGCGGAAGCGCGGCGGCAGCAGGTCGTAGATCAGGCGGCCGGTGTCCTTGGTCGAACAGGTGTAGCCGGCGGGCTTGTGCAGCGCGATCGACAGCCCCACCGGCGGGTCCAGCGGCTCGCCATCGACGCGGATCGCCTCGTGCGGCACCTGGTCATCGGCGTACAGCACCTCACCGTCGGCGTCGGTGACGCGGCCTTCGCGGAACATCCACTGCACCTGCTTGCGGCTGCCATAGCCCAGGTTGGCGATGAGCTTGACCAGCTTCACTTGCCCTTCCCCTTCACTGCTTCAACCAGCTTGAAACCGTCGCGCTCGGCGACCACGCGCACCGCACCGAAGCTGTCGTTGAGGGTGTGCTCGTACGGCAGATGGCGGTTGGCCACCACGTACAGGCGCCCGCCCGGGCGCAGCGCCTGCGCGGCCACGGCGATGAAGCGCTGGCCGATGTCCGGGCGGTCGGCACGCGACGGCGTGTGGAACGGCGGGTTGCTGATGATGACGTCGTAGCCCGGCTCGATGCCGGCGGTGACGTCGCGCCACAGGAAGCGCAGCGGCAGCGCGCGCGGCGGCGGCGCCAGGTTCAGTTCGGCCAGGGCCAGCGCACGCTGCTCGGCCTCGTACAGGTCCAGCGCGGTGATCTTCGGGCAGCGTTCCAGCAGCTCGCGCGAGAGATAGCCGTAGCCTGCGCCAAGGTCGGCGGCGCGGCCGGCCAGGTCGGCCGGCAGGTGCTCGGCCAGCAGCGCCGATGCCGGATCGATGCGGTCCCAGGCGAACACGCCCGGGCGGCTGAGGAAGCGTCCGCCCATGATCGGGCGCACCGCATCCAGCGCCGACCAGCGCTTGGCCAGGTCGGCGTCGTGCTGGCCCTGCAGCGGGGCGGTCCAGTACACGCGGCAGTGGTTCTTGGTCAGGCAGCCGCCGAGGCCGGCCAGCTGCTTGAGGTCGCCTTCACCGGAGCGCGCGCCTTCGTTGTTGGCCTGGCAGGCAACGATGTGGCCGCCCTCGGCGACCAGCGCCAACGCGCGGGCGAACAGCGCACGGGCTTCTTCACGCTGGCGCGGTGGCAGCACCAGCACCAGCGGGTAACGGCCCTTGCCGGCCACATCGTCCAGCTGGCCGCTGACGGTCCAGCCGGCGGCCTGCTGCAGCGGCTGCGCGAACGGGGCAAAGCTCTGTTCGCAGTGCAGCTCGCGGTTGCCGGCCGCTTCGCGCAGCGGCCAGCCATCGCGGGCACGCAGGAAAGCCACCGGGCCCTCCGGCCAGCGCAGGGCGCCTTGAGAGAACGGCAGGAGCAGGGTCTGCAGGGGGGCGTCGTCGCTGGAGGCCATCGGCGCGGGTACTTCAAGCGTGAGGGCCGTCCATTGTACCGGCTTGGCCGGGCCGGCCCCGGCAGGCCGCTTTGCGAAACCCGAACGGGGCCTTGATCTGCCAGAAACATTGAAACGTTCAGGGTAGAGGCTCCCCCGGAAACCCAGGAGAACCTGCATGCGAGCCTTGTTCGTCGGTGGCGTCGTCGACAACAGTGAAATGGACTTGGAAGGCAGCCATCCGCCCGTGCACTACCCCGAGGACACCGGCGGCGGCCACTCGCGCTACCGGCTGCACCAGGTCGGCCATGGCGCCGATGGCAGCGTGGCCTATGCGGTATATGGCGCACCGGACCTGGCCGATGACGAGGTGGCGAGGGTTGCAGAGGAGCGGGCGTACGCACGCCGATTCGAGGCGACGCCGACCCTGTTCGAGCATTGACACACCGGTAGCGCCCGAGCCCACGCTCGGGCGACGGCGCAGCCGAGCGTGGGCTCGGCTCTACATCCGATCAAGGCGCCTTGGGTGGCAGGCGGTTGATGCTGGCGATTTCATCCAGCCACACGTGGTGCTGCTGCACCGGCGTGTCGTAGTCATCCAGGCGCAGCTGGCCGTTGCTGCCTTCGTCGCCGGCCTCGTTGCGGTATTGCTGCACGGTTGGCCTCACCGCCACCGTGCCGAGCAGGCGACGGCCATCGTGCAGAATCAGTTCCACCTGCGTTTCGCCTTCCAGCTGCGGCAGCAGGGCTTCCAGGCGCGCGATCTGCGCCGGATCGGTATGGATACGGGGAGCTATGCGGGACATCGGCGACCTCCTGCATGCAGGGTCGCCGATCGGCCGTGAATGCTCAGTGCAGCGCGCTGTCCGCGCGGGGTACCTGCACCTTGCGCACCGCAGCCACCAGCTGCGCCACCGAGTACGGCTTGGCCACGTGTTCCTGGAAACCCGACGCCAGCGCACGGCGGCGGTCATCGGCACGCGCCAGCGCGGTGACGGCGACCGCGGGCAGGGTCGTGGCATCCACGCCCATGTCCTCGCGCAGCGTGCGCACCAGGCCATAACCATCCATGCCCGGCATGCCGATGTCGGTCAGCATCACGTGGTACTGCAGATGGCCGGTGTCGGCCAGCAACGCCAGCGCCTCACCGGCCGAACTGGCCGCCGACACGCTGGCGCCCTGCTCTTCCAGCATGCGCCGCAGGTACTCCAGCACTTCCGGCTGGTCTTCCACCGCCAGCACGTGCATGCCGCGCAGCGGATACGGCTCGACGATCACCGGTTCCAGGATCGGCCCGCTGATCACTTCGCGCAGCGGGCGCCGCTCGGCATCGGGAAGGTGCTGCGGCAGGCGCACGGTGAACGTAGCGCCATGGCCGTGCCCCTCGCTGGCCGCGGCGACCGTGCCGCCATGCAGCTCGACCAGCTGCTGCACGATCGCCAGGCCCAGTCCCAGTCCACCATGGCGCCGGGTGGTGGTGCCATCGGCCTGGCGGAAGCGGCTGAACAGGTGATTGAGGAATTCGGGTGCGATGCCATCACCGGTGTCGCGCACGGTGATCTCCCAGTGGTTGCCGTCGGCCCGCAGCTGCAGGTCGATGCGGCCTTCAGCCGGGGTGAACTTGATCGCGTTCGAGAGCAGGTTCCAGAACACCTGCTGCAGGCGCGTGGCATCGCCCAGCACCAGGCTCGGCTGTTCGGGCAGCTGCAGGTGCACGTCCAGTGCCTTGCCTTCGGCCACCAGTTCCTGCGCGCCGATGGCCTCGCCCAGCACCGTGCGCAGGTCCAGCACTTCCACCTCCAACTGCACCTTGCCCAGCAGCATGCTGCTGAGGTCCAGCATGTCCGAGATCAGCCGCTTCTGCGCGCCGGCGCTGTTGGCGATCACGTTCAGGCCCTTGTACAGAGGGCTGGTGTTGTCCACACGCTGCAGCAGCAGCTCACTCCAGCCGAGGATGGTGGTCAGCGGCGTACGCAGTTCATGCGACAGCGTGGCCAGGAACTCGTCCTTCAGCCGCGCCATGTTCTCCGCAGCGCTGCGCGCGGCGCGCTCGGACTGCAGCAGTTCCTCGCGGGCCAGTTCGATCTCGCGGCGTTCGGTCACGTCCGGGCTGCTGCCGGCCAGG
This sequence comes from Stenotrophomonas sp. YJH_SMC_131, assembly GCF_059367975.1. Lineage (NCBI taxonomy): Bacteria > Pseudomonadati > Pseudomonadota > Gammaproteobacteria > Lysobacterales > Lysobacteraceae > Stenotrophomonas > Stenotrophomonas sp. YJH_SMC_131. Next base: position 329,505 of record NZ_JCAFRJ010000003.1, read on the forward strand.
CCGATGAAGCGGCCCATCCGCGAGAAACGCGGGCGTGCGTTCATCTCCAGCCAACGCCACTGGCCATCGGCGCGCCGCGCACGCACCAGCGCGTGCATCGAACGCTGCGCCTTCAGCGCTTCCTGCAGTTCGTATTCGAATACCGACGCATCGTCCGGATGCACCAGGCCACGCCAGACATCTTCCGGCACACGCGTCTCGTCGCCACCGAAGAACTCGCTGAAGGCGCTGTTGACGAAACGGGCATGGCCGCGCTCATCGAGCACCCACACCGGCATCGGCAGGCCGTCGGCCAGCGCGCTGAAGCGCGCTTCGCTCTCGCCCAGCTCCACTTCCATCTGCTTGCGTGCGGTGATGTCGAAGAACAGGATGCCGACCTTGTCCTCGCCCGGCCGGCCCACGCGCACCGCGTCGACCGCGAACGAACGACCCAGCGCACGCGCTTCCATCTCGAACTGGGCGGGACGGCCGCTGCGTGCGACCTCGCCGTAGATGCGGAACCAGTCCTGCTCATGGTTGGGTTCCAGCTCGGTCATGCGCTGTCCACGCGCATCCTTCAGCCCGGTGTGGCGCTCGAAGGCATCGTTGACCTCGAGGAAACGATAGTCGACCGCACGATCGCCCTCGAACAGCACCTGGATCACGCAGAAACCAGCGTTGATGCGCTCAAGCACGCCATGATGCAGGTCGGGTTCGGGCGCCTGCACCATCATCGGTGGGCGCTCCACGAGGGGCGGCAGTGTGGACAAGGGCGTCTGGACGGGCCGGATTGGGAGCACAGCATCTTCCAAAGCGCGTATTCACAGCGTCAAGCGCCGTCAGTCATGGTTGACGACGATGAATTGGCGGCAACCGCTCTTGTCGGTGTCGCAATCGGCCGTTGCGGTGGCTGGAAAGCGGGATCACACTCGATCTATAAATCGCATCGTCCCCGTCGATGGGACGCAGGAGACCGTCATGAACCGCTCGTTGGCCACTGCCCTGCTGCTGGCAGGCGCCCTCATGGCGGGCAGCGCGAACGCCGCGCCGCGCGCCGTCACCGATCCGGATGCGCCCCGCGCGCTGCAGGCCAATGGCCCGGTCAGCGTGAAGTGGGACGATCCAGCCGGATTCACCGAAATCCGCCAGAGCACCAACCGCTTCGAGGCCGAACGCGGCAACTGGGTGCAGCAGCTGGCCAGCTACGTGCAGACCACGGCGGCCAAACCGCTGCAGCCCGGGCAGACCCTGGACGTGACCCTGGTCGACATCAAGCGCGCCGGCGACTACGAGCCCTGGCACGGCCCGCGCGGCAGCGACATCCGGATCATGCGGGACATCTATCCGCCGCGGATCACCCTGCAGTACACGCTGAAGGACGCCAGTGGTCGCATCGTCGATGAGGGCGAAGCCAAGCTCAGCGACACCGGCTACCTGCACAACCTGGGGCTGAAGAGCGACAGCGATCCGCTGCGCTACGAGAAGCGCCTGATCGACGACTGGGTGAAGCGCGAGCTGAGCACGCGGGCTACTGCTGCACGATGATTCCGGGCAGCTCTACCTGCCGGCAGGTGTCGACCTTGGTCGACACGCATTGCACGGTGCCGACCAGGGTAGGCTTCTACCAGAGCCGAGCGCGGGCTCGGCTCTACACGTAGACTTTCGCCACGCGCTTGACCGCGCACGGCAGCTGGTAGGCACTCACGCCGCAGCGCGGCGCCAGTTCCGACAGCGTCGGCGCAGAACCCCACAGTTCCACCACACTGCCGATGCCGGCCTGCGCATGCGCGGTCAGGTCCACCGTCAGCATGTCCATCGACACGCGCCCGATCAGTACGCCGGGCTGGCCATCGATCAGTACCGGCGTGCCGTTGGGGGCGAACTGCGGATAACCGTCGGCATAGCCAAGCGCGACCACGCCCACGCGGGTGCGCGCCTTGGCCACGAAGCGTGCGCCATAGCCCACCGGCTCACCGGCCTCGATCCATCGCTCGGCAATCACCTTCGACTGCATCGTCATCACCGGGCGCAGGCGCTCGGTCAGCGCGGTGTTGTCCGGCAGCGGATTGGCGCCGTACAGCATCAGGCCCGGGCGCACCCAGTCGCTGCGTACATCCGGCCAGCCCAGCAGTGCCGGCGAATTGCACACGCTGGTCTCGCCGTCCAGGCCGTCGATGGCGCGCGCGAAGGTCGCCGCCTGTTCATGGGTGCGTTCGCTGTCCAGCTCGTCGGCACGCGCCAGGTGGGTCATCAGCACGATGCGCTCGACCTGCGGCAGCGCCGACAGGCGTGCATGCGCGGCGCGGAAGCTGTCCACGTCCAGGCCGAGGCGATGCATGCCGCTGTCCAGCTTCAGCCACACGGTCAGCGGGCGCGGGCTGTCGAATGCAACCAGCGCTTCCAGCTGCCACGGCGAGCCCACCGCGAACCAGAAATCGTGCTCGGCCACCAGCGCCATGTCACTGGGTTCGAAGATGCCTTCCAGCAGCAGGATCGGCGCACGGATCCCGGCCTGGCGCAGTTCCAGCGCCTCTTCGATGGTGGCCACGCCGAAACCATCAGCCTCGCCTTCGAGCGCCTGTGCACAGCGCACCGCGCCATGGCCATAGGCATCGGCCTTGATGATCGCCAGGGCCTTGCCACCGCCCAGTTCACGGGCAAGCCGGTAATTGCTGCGCAGGGCGCCCAGATCGATCAGCGCGCGGGCAGGACGCATGTGCGGTTCTCATGTTGCGGGGCGTGACCGTACTGGCCGTAGCGGAAAATATCCAGGCCTTCGGTGCTGATCTGCGGCTGGCGCGCGCTCATCAGGTCGGCCAGGTAACGGCCCGAGCCGCAGGCCATGGTCCAGCCCAGGGTGCCGTGGCCGGTGTTGAGGTACAGGTTGCGGAACGGCGTGGCGCCGATCACCGGCGTGCCGTCCGGCGTGGCCGGGCGCAGGCCTGTCCAGAACTGTGCGCGCGACAGGTCGCCGCCCTTCGGGTAGAGGTCGCTGACCACCAGCTCCAGGGTCTCGCGACGACGCTGCGACAGCGACAGGTCGAAACCGGCCACTTCGGCCATGCCACCGACGCGGATGCGGTCGTCGAAGCGGGTGACCGCCACCTTGTAGCTCTCGTCGAGGATGGTCGAGGTCGGCGCCATCGCCGGGTCGGTGATCGGCAGGGTCAGCGAATAGCCCTTCAGCGGGTACACCGGCAGGCGCATGCCCAGCGGTGCGACCAGCGCCGGCGAATAGCTGCCGAGCGCGACCACGAAGCGGTCGGCGGTTTCCCGCTTGCCGTCGATGCGCACGCCGGTGATGCGGTCGCCCTCGAACTCGAGGCCGGTGATGTCCTGGTCGAAGCGGAACTCGACGCCGGCGTCCACGCACATCTGCGCCAGGCGCCGGGTGAACAGCTGGCAGTCGCCGGTCTGGTCACGCGGCAGGCGCAGCGCGCCGACCAGGCCGTCGACATGGGCCAGGGCCGGTTCGGCCTGGATGATGCCGGCGCGGTCCAGCACCTCGTACGGCACGCCGTACTGGGCCAGGATCTCGATGTCCTGCGCAGAGGCATCCAGCTGCTGCTGGGTGCGGAACAGCTGCGTGGTGCCCAGGTCGCGGCCTTCGAACTCGATGCCGATCTGCGCGCGCAGCTCGTTCAGGCAGTCGCGGCTGTACTCGGACATGCGCACCATGCGCGCCTTGTTGATCGCGTAGCGCTCGTGGGTGCAGTTGCGCAGCATCTGCCACAGCCAGCGGTACTGGGCCAGGTCCATGCCCGGCTTGATCGCCAGCGGCGCATGCTTCTCGAACAGCCAGCCGATGGCCTTCTTCGGCACGCCCGGGGCGGCCCACGGCGAGGTGTAGCCGAACGACAGCTGGCCGGCATTGGCGAAGCTGGTTTCCAGCGCCGGGCCGGGTTGGCGGTCGATGACCGTGACTTCAAACCCGGCCTGTCGCAGGTACCAGGCACTGGTGGTGCCGATCACGCCGCTGCCGAGAACTAGGACTCGCATGGGACTTCTCCAACCCGATCATTCCCTGCACTGGAGCGTGCCGGGACCATAATTGGGGAAGTATAGACAGCCAATCCCAGTTGATTTGCCTGATTTGAAATCAATCGGCAGGATGTTCTCCTGCAATTCATTCCCCAAGGTTGACGGCCATGGCCACCCGTACCCGCGAACTGGACAAGATCGACCGCAAGATCCTGCGCATCCTGCAGGCGGAGGGCCGTATTTCCTTCACCGAACTGGGTGAGCGGGTCGGCCTGTCGACCACCCCGTGCACCGAGCGCGTGCGCCGGCTCGAGCGCGAAGCGGTGATCACCGGCTACCACGCCCACCTGGACCCGGCGGCGGTGAAGGCCAGCCTGCTGGTATTCGTAGAGATCAGCCTGGCCTACAAGTCCGGTGACATCTTCGAAGAGTTCCGGCGCGCCGCCCTGAAGCTGCCCAATGTGCTCGAGTGCCATCTGGTCTCGGGCGACTTCGATTACCTGCTGAAGGCACGGATCAGTGAGATGGCCTCCTACCGCAAGCTGCTCGGCAGCACCTTGCTGACACTGCCGCATGTGCGTGAATCCAAAAGCTACATCGTGATGGAAGAAGTGAAGGAAACGCTGAGCCTGCCGATTCCGGATTGAGGCGGTCGCAGGTTGGGGTCAGAGCCCGCGTTGCGGGATCCGACCCCGGCCAGGGATTGCGAGGGGTCAGAGCCCGCGCAGCGGACTCTGACCCCGGTCATGTCGACAGTCAGCGCTGCTGCGGATGCTTCTGCGAGCGCTGTTCCTGCTGCTTGCCACCCTTGTGCGGCTGCTGCGGTTCCATCTGTTGCTGTTGCTGCTGTTGCTGCTGATGCTGCGGGTTGCGGCCCTGCGGTTCCTTGCCGGGATGACGGTTCTGCTGGTTTTTCATGATCGCGACCCAGTGGACAAAGGACATGCGGCGGCGGAATGCCGGCGCAGGGCCACGGTGGTCCCGGCACGGTTAATCGCAGGCGAAAAAGCAGTGATCGGCAGGATGTTGTTTTCGTGCGTTCAGGCCGTGCAGTGTGTGGAAGCTGCCACCCTTGCCTGGCATCCGAGGTCAGCGCTTGATCTGCTGCCCATCGCCGGCCGGCACGCTGTCGTAATAGCGGCCGGTACGCGAATCGAACACCCGGTTCGGGCCAGCCGGGCGCACGCCAGGCACGATGCGGCCATTGCGGTCATAGACCTTGTCGGCCGGCCTCGGCGCCGGGGTGGGCGCAATCCGGGCAGGACCCGTGGACCTGATCGGCTGCGCCGGCTGCGGCGACGGCAGCACCTGCGGCTGGGGGCGTGCGGCCTGCGGCGGCGGTACCACCGGCGCCGGAGCCACGGTGGTCGCGCTGCGGGTGACCGTCGGGTCGGCAGCAGGCACCTGGGCCAGCGCCAACGTGGGCAACAGGGCCATCAGCAGCAGGGGAAGGGTCGGTTTCATGGCACGCTCCGGCGTGGATCGCACTTACCTTGCGCCTGCACCTGTGTGCCGCCCATGAACGGCCGTCACACTTGCAAGCGCGCGCCGGCACCCCCACGTTTTCCGGCATCCCCAGGCCATCGACCCCACGGAGAGCCGGCATGACTGCCTTCGACCTGACGCCCCCCACTGCCACCCAGACCGAGGCGCTGATCGCCGGCCTCAGCAGCGAAGAGCGCCGCGTGCTGCTGCAGCACGGTACCGAAGCGCCGTTCTGCGGCGTGTTCCTGGACAACAAGCGCGAGGGCGTCTACTGCTGCCGGCTGTGCGCGCTGCCGCTGTTCCGCTCCAGCACCAAGTTCGATTCCGGCACCGGCTGGCCCAGCTTCTTCGCCCCGTTCGACCCGGCGCACGTGCGCGAGATCCGCGATACCAGCCATGGCATGGTGCGCACCGAGATCACCTGCGCGCGCTGCGGCAGCCACCTCGGCCACGTGTTCCCGGATGGTCCGCCGCCCACCTACGAGCGCCACTGCCTGAACTCCGTCTCACTTTCGTTCACCGGCAATGGCGAGCCCTGGCCCGACCCGTTGCAGCGTGGCGGCGCGGAAAGCGGTGTGGCGGGCTGAAACACCCCGCTGACCGATTTCACAGAATTCCCTCTTCAGAAAACCGGGTGACGGGCCGACAAGGAGATATCCCCTCTCCTTGCGTCGCCCCATGCTCATCATCGTTGGATTCCTGGTCGTCATCATCAGCGTGATCGGGGGCTACCTCGGTGCCCACGGCCGCCTGGGTGCCCTCTGGCAGCCCTACGAGCTGGTCATCATCGGCGGTGCCGCACTGGGTGCGTTCCTGGTCGGCACCCCGGCCAAGACGGTCAAGCAGACCCTGCAGGCCATGGTCGGCGTGTTCAAGGGCCCGCGCTACAAGCAGCAGGACTACATCGATGTCCTCAGCCTGCTCTATGAACTGCTCAACAAGGCCCGCCGCGAAGGCTTCATGGCCCTGGAAGACCATGTCGAGCGGCCGGCCGAGAGCGCCCTGTTCGCCAACTACCCCAAGGTGCAGGCCGACCACCACCTGATCGACTTCATCACCGACTGCCTGCGCCTGATGATCGGCAGCAACATCGAGCCGCACGAGCTGGAGCCGCTGCTGGAGCTGGAACTGGAAAAGCACCACGCCGAGGCCATGGCGCCGTCGCAGGTGCTGACCAAGGTCGCCGACGGACTGCCCGGTTTCGGCATCGTCGCGGCGGTGCTCGGCATCGTCATCACCATGGGCTCGATCGGCGGTGACATCGTCGAGGTCGGTGGCCACGTGGCCGGCGCGCTGGTCGGTACCTTCCTCGGCATCCTGCTGGGCTACGGCTTCGTCGGCCCGATGGCGGCAGCAATGGAGGCACGCGCCGAGCAGGACAGCCGCATCTATGAATCGGTCAAGACCGCCCTGCTGGCCTGCCTGCGCGGCTACAACCCGAAGATCGCGCTGGAATTCGCCCGCAAGACGCTGCCGTCGAACGTGCGCCCGGCCTTCTCCGATTTCGAGCAGCACCTGAAGACGGTCAAGTAAACCATGGCCGAGACCAAGCCCACTGTCATCGTCCGCCGGGTCAAGAAGGCCGGCCACGCCGCCCATCATGGCGGTTCGTGGAAGGTGGCCTATGCTGACTTCGTGACCGCGATGATGGCGTTCTTCCTGGTGCTGTGGCTGATGGCCACCACCAACAAGAACGACCGTGCGGCCATTTCCGAGTACTTCCGCAACCCCAGCCCGCTGAGCGGGCAGAACGCCACGCCGGCGCCCGGCATGGCCGGCCCGGGCGGCGCCAGCACCTCGATGATCAAGCTGGGTGGTGCCACCGACATCTCGCGCGGCAGCAGCAACGATCCCTTCCAGAACCAGAAGGAAGCGGTGCCGCAGCCGGTGGACCAGCAGCAGCGCGACAAGCAGCAGCTGGAAGCGTTGATGAAGGAACTGCAGGAAGCGATCAGCAGGAGCCAGGCACTGGAGCCGTTCAAGGACCAGCTGCTGCTGGACCTGACCCCGGAAGGCCTGCGCATCCAGATCGTGGACAAGCAGAACCGGCCGATGTTCGACCTCGGCAGCGCTACGCTGAAGCCGTATACGCAGCAGATCCTGCACGAGCTGGCCAACTACCTGAACCACGTGCCGAACCGGATCAGCCTGACCGGCCACACCGACATCACCGCCTATTCGGCCGAGCGCGGCTACGGCAACTGGGAGCTGAGCGCCGATCGTGCCAACGCCGCACGGCGTGCGCTGGTGGACGGTGGCCTGGAGGACAGCAAGATCACCCGCGTGGTCGGCCTGTCTTCGTCGGTGCTGTTCGACAAGGCCGACCCGCAGAACCCGATCAACCGCCGCATCAGCATCGTGGTGATGACCCAGGCCGCCGAAGCGGCCGCCCTGGCCGGTGCCGGCCCGCAGGTGGGACTGTCGGCGCCCACCGCCGACCCGGACGTGCAGGCCGCGCAAGGTGAGGCCGCGCCCGTGGCACATTGAACCGGGGTCAGATCCCTTTCCCATGGAAAGGGATCTGACCCCGCCTGTGTGCGGCCGGTACAATGGCGGTCTTTCCGTTTCCAGGTGACCCCACCCCATGTCCCAGAACTCCAAGGCCAAGCGCGACAAGCGCAAGAAGCAGCAGGCCAAGCGCCCGTTCCTCCGCCTGAATGCCCAGCAGCAGGTGCAGAACCATGCCGTGCTGACCAACGAAGACGGCCAGGTGGTAGCGGCCATCGGCCTGCAGGGCCGTGAGTGGCTGCTGGCCATCGGCGGCCAGACCATGGGCAACGCCGAAAACCCGGTGCCGATGCTGGCCATGCTCAAGCACCTGTCCAACGTGCAGGAAAAGGAAGGCCGCAAGGTCAACCTGGAGTACTCCGAACTGCTGCAGAAGCTGCTGGACACCCTGGCTGCCGAATCCGAGCAGACCGCTGACGAATACCTGGACAAGCTGGTTGCCGAATTCGAAGGCGTCGACGCCGCTGAGGGCGAAGAAGGCGAAGCCGTCGAAGGCGACGCGGCCGAAGAAGCCGCTGCCGAGGCCGCCCCGGCCGCTGACAGCGACAGCAAGCCGCAGGCCTGAACCGGCCGCGGCGGTGACGGTCTACGTCGATGACGCGGTGCATCCCTGGCGCGGACAGCGCTGGGCGCACCTGATGGCCGACACCCTGGCCGAGCTGCACGCGATGGCGGCGCAGCTCGGCATTCCCCCGCGGGCCTTCCAGAACAAGGCCAGCGGTGCTCACTACGACGTCACTGCCGAGCTGCGCGCACAGGCAATAGCGCTCGGTGCGCGGGCGATTTCCCGGCACACCGACCGCGAGCTGGTCAAAGCGGTGATTGCCAACGCCAGGGCGCAGTACCGGCCGTAGGCCGCGCCCAGCAGATCGTCCCCGCCGGGTCGTGCCCGGCGGATCGGCCCATCGCTCAGAACGGGTCGCTGCCCAGCCGGATTTCCACGTTCAGCAGCGAGCACAGCGCCAGCATCGCGTCGTCGTCGCGGGTCAGCGCCATCACGCCGGTGAAGCCGTCGCTGCCGGCATCCACGCTCCACAGCGTGTAGTTGTGCTCGCGCAGGCGGTCGAAGGCGGTGGACATCAGCTGCACGCCGTCCAGGCCCTCGGCGAAGTCCTCGTCATCCAGGTCGCCGCCCCAGTCGAGTTGCAGGTTGAAGCGCGCCGACAGCTCGTTCACCGCCGACTGCAGCGATTCCAGGTCATCGCGCTCCACATCGAAACCGGACTGCCAGGCGATGGCCGTGAACAGGGCCGGCAGCCAGTCGCTGTCCGCTTCCAGCGGCTGCCCGTCCTCGGACAGGTGCTCGCGCCAGCGGTTGAACTGCTGCAGGGCCAGCTCTTCGTCGCCCGGGTTGATCAGCACCAGCAGGTTCCAGACCCGCGCCTCGAAGCCCTCCTCGTCGAAGTCGTGGATGTCTTCCTCGAAGTCGAAATAGTCGCTGTTGTCGGGCATGGCGGAACGTCCTCTGGGGCAGGCCCGCATTCTACGGTTTATCCTGTGCCGCTGAAGCCGGCCTTGGTGGCCGTCACTGTGAATGAAGCGATGAGCGATACCCCTCCCGACCACCTGGCGATCAACCCGGCCAGCCCCTTCCATGATGCACAGGCGCTGGAGCGCGGCGTTGGCGTGCGTTTCAACGACGTCGAGCGCGACAACGTCGAGGAATACTCGGTCAGCGAAGGCTGGATCCGCGTGCAGGCCGGCAAGGCCCGCGACCGCCGCGGCAATCCGATGACCATCAAGGTCAAGGGCAAGGTCGAGGTGTATTTCCTGGACCAGAAGCCGGAATAACCGGCACCGGCATGTAGAGCCGAGCCCGTGCTCGGCTGCTTTTCGTTCCGGGTTCATGACGCCTGAAGCAAGCGCAGCCGAGCACGGGCTCGGCTCTACATGGCAGGGCGGAATAGGCGTCAGCGTCAGCAACGCCCGGTCCCAGGCGTCATTCGCGCTTGCGCGATTCCAGCAGGTCCAGGTTGCGGATCAGGCGCCGCGAGATCTCATCGGAGATCACCCCGCGCCGGGTCAACCGGAACAGTTCCTCGCGCTCGGCATTGAGGCCCGCGCTGCGCAGCTGGCGGTAGCCCAGCTCCATGCGCCGCACCTTCTCCGGGTCCACGTCGGGGCCGTCGTTGTCTTTCTCCAAGTGCCGCTGGTACAGCAGGCTCACCCGCGAGGCAGCATCGTTGTACAGCTGCACGTTCTCGGTGTTCTGGTTCATCACCAGCTGCTGGCGCATGCGTTCGACCCCGGCCAGCGCGGCCTTGGAGGACAGCTTGCGTGCCAGGTCCTCTTCCTTGCGCTCGCCCGAATCGGCTGGCAGCTGCAGGCCCTTCAGCAGCTGCGGCAGCGCCACGCTGGCGCCGATCAGCGAGAACAGGATCACCGCCGCGGCCAGAAAGATCACCAGGTCGCGCGCCGGGAACGCACTGCCATCGGGCAGGAACAGCGGCAGGGTCAACACACCGGCCAGGGTGATCGCGCCGCGCACACCAGCCACCGAGGTCGCCACCACGATGCGCCAGTTCGGCGCCTCGCCCCGCTCCAGGCCACGGCGGCGCGCGCGCAGCAGGTTCCAGCGCAGCGACAGCCATACCCACAGCAGGCGCAGCAGGATCAGCGCCAGGTTGATCACCACCACGTATACCAGCAGCCACCATGCACTCTGGTGGCCGGACTCGTTCATGGTGGTGGTGGCGCGCTCGACGATGCCCGGCAGCTGCTCGCCCAGCAACACGAACATGATGCCGTTGAAGCTGAACTGCAGCATGTTCCAGACGCCCGCGCGCTGCACGCGCATGCTGCCGGAGACACGGCCGGTCAGCTCGACGTAGCTCATCGCGATACCGGCGGCGACCGCAGCGAGGATGCCCGAGGCATGGATTTCTTCGGCGAGCAGGTAGGCCGCGAACGGAATCAGCAGGTTGACCAGCATCGCCGCACCCGGCTCTTCGCCGAAGCGGCGCCACAACCAGCGCTGGAAGGTGGACACGCCGAGGGTGACCGCCACGCCCACGGCAAGGCCGGCCACCGCCACCCACAGGAAGGTCAGCGAGGCCGTGGCCAGCGAGAAGGAGCCGGTCATCACCGCGGCCACCGCGAAACGGAAGCAGACCAGGCCGGACGCATCGTTGAGCAGCGACTCGCCTTCCAGGATGTGCATCAGGCGCTTCGGGATCGGTGCCTTGGAGGCGATCGCCCCGACCGCCACCGGGTCGGTCGGCGAGACGATGGCCGCCAGCGCGAAGCACACTGCCAGCGGCATCACCGGAATCATCCAGTGGATCAGCAGGCCGGCGCCGATCACAGTGAACACCACCAGGCCGAACGCCAGTTCGAGGATCGCGCCCTTGTCGCGGAACAGGCCCTGCTTGGGAATGCGCCAGCCATCCAGGAACAGCAGCGGCGGCAGGAACAGCAGGAAGAACACTTCCGGCTCCAGCGCATGGCCGCGGTTGAACACGCCGGCGATCACCGCGCCCAGGCCGATCTGCACCAGCGGCAACGGCAGCGAGAACGGGAGGACGCGAACCAGGTAGCCGCTGGCGACAACGGCCACCAGCATCGCCAGGACGACTTCAATGGTATGCATGCTTCTTCCAGGAAGCGGCGCGTGGGGAGGCACGAGGGCCAGCGCCGGAAACCCGGAAAAAACTACCACATGCGGCCCTGACCGCGACGGCCGGGGCCGCCGCGCGTCAGCCCCGGCTCATGCCCCGTCGAACCGGTACAGATCCATGGCCAGGAAGCCGGCATCGATGCCGGCGTCGATGCGGCGTGCGCCGAAACCGCCCTCGCCGGCCGCTCCCATCGCGAAGAACAGCGGCAGCAGGTGCTCGTCGGTCGGGTGCGCACGCTCGGCGAACGGGGCCTGCCGGCGGTAATCGAACAGCGCCTGGCGGTCATCAGCGGCCAGCCGCTGCTCCACCCACTCGATGAAGGGCCGCACGTATGGCGCTTCCTTGCCGTCCTGGTAGTCGCCCCAGTCGTGCAGGTTGTGGGTGATGCTGCCCGAGCCGACCAGCAGCACGCCTTGTTCGCGCAGTGGTGCCAGCGCGCGGCCCAGCGCGAACTGATGCTCGGGGCCGAGCAGCGGCTGGATCGACACCGGCACCACCGGGATGTCGGCCTGCGGGAACAACAGCCGCAGCGGTACCCACGCGCCGTGGTCGAGGCCACGCTGCGGGTCGATGGCCACTGTCAGGCCTGCGGCGGCGATGCGGCCGGCCACTTCTTCGGCCAGTGCCGGATCACCCGGCGCCGGGTATTGCAGTTCGAACAGCGCGCGCGGGAAGCCACCAAAGTCGTGGATCGTCGGCGGCTGCGGATGTGCGCCGACCAGCGGCTGCCGGCCCAGCCAGTGCGCCGAGGCCGTCACGATGGCGCGCGGCGGCGGCAGGTCGCGCGCCAGCTCGGCCAGGCGCACACCGACCTGGCCCGGATGCAGGGCGGTCATCGGCGAACCATGGGAGATGTACAGCGAAGGCAGGCGGGACATGGAATTCTCCAGTTGCAGGATCAGGCGGCGATCAGCGCGAACGCAGGGTCCACTTGCCATCGCCGACCAGGAACAGCACCAGCAGCGCCAGCGCCCAGAACGCCGGGTATTCCCAGCCGCCGCCGGCATTGGCGAAACCGAAGCCGTTGGCGCCGTGCACGGTGACGATGGTGCCCAGCAGCAGCGGCACGCCGACCAGGCCCACCCAGCGCGCATAGATGCCCAGCAGGAGCGCGACAGTGATCACCAGCTCGACGCCGAGGGTGAGGTAGCCGAGCACGCCGGGCAGGCCCAGCGACTCGAAGAATGCTGCCGTGCCGGCCGGGGTGAATACCAGCAGCTTGGTCAGCGCATGGACCAGGAACAGCACGCCCAGTGCCAGGCGCAGCAGGGTGGCGCCATACGGGGCCAGCGGCGAAACAGGAGCGGTCGTGGCGTGCATCGGAAAGCACCTTGAAGGGAGTGGGCTCAGGTTATTGCGCCTTCACAGGCCGATAAATACGATCGATTGACCGTATTTATTTCAGAAGGCGCAACAATGGACACCCTTGAGGCGATGCGCGTGTTCGTGGCGGTGGTCGAGCGCAACGGCTTCAGCGCCGCCGCCCAGGCCCTGGACATGTCCACCGCCGGCGTTACCCGCCAGGTCGCCGCACTGGAAAAGCGCCTGTCCACCCGCCTGCTCCATCGCACCACGCGGCGGGTCAGCCCCACCAGCACCGGCGCCGCCTACTACGCCCAATGCGTGCGCCTGCTGGCCGAGTTCGACGCGCTGGAGGCCAGCATCGGCGCGCAGGCGCTGGAGCCCTCCGGCATGCTGCGCATCAATGCACCGGTCAGTTGGGGCATCGCCCGCCTCGGTCCACTGCTGGCCAGTTACCGCGAACGCTTTCCGCAGGTGGAACTGGACCTGGCCCTGTCCGACCGCCTGGTGGACATGGTCGAGGAAGGCTACGACGTGGCCATCCGCATCACCCGCGAGCCGGGCCCCACCCTGATCGCCCGCCGCCTGGGCGAATCGCGGGTGAGCCTGTGCGCCGCGCCGGCCTACCTGGCCGCACGCGGCGCCCCGCAGACCCCGCAGGACCTGCAGGCGCACGCGTGCCTGGGCTACAGCTACTGGGCCGCCGGTGACCACTGGCCGCTGCAGGGGCCGGGCGGCGAAGTGAAAGTAGCGGTGAACAGCCTGCTGCACGCCAACAACGGCGACGTGCTGCGTGAAGCGGCGATCGCCGGCATGGGCGTCATCCTGCAGCCCGACTTCCTGCTGGAAGACGCGCTGGCCGATGGCCGCCTGGTGCGCGTGCTGCCGGAATGGGAGGCCTCGCCGATCGGCATCTTCGCGGTCTATACCAGCCGCAGCCACCTGGCACCGAAGGTGCGCAGTTTCATCGACCATCTGGTGGATACCGGGGTGTAGCCGAGTCTGGCGCTTGCCGGTAGTGCCGGCCGCTGGCCGGCACATACGAAACCCCGTCATGCTTCGGTCGGGTAGTGCCGGCCGCTGGCCGGCACATACGAAGCCCCGTCGTGCTTCGGTCGGGTAGTGCCGGCCGCTGGCCGGCACATACGAAACCCGATCAGGCGGGAACCTCATCCAGCGCGTCGATGATCTGTTCCAGCGGCGCCGGCCGCCCCAACAGGTAGCCCTGCACCTGGTCACAGCCATGCGCAGCCAGCCAGTCCAGCTGCCCCGGCGTCTCCACGCCTTCAGCGATGATGGTCAGGCCCATGCTGTGGCCCAGCGACAGCAGCGCGCGGCAGATCGAGGCATTGCGTGGATTGGTTTCCACGTCGGCGACGAAGCTGCGGTCGATCTTCAGGATGTCCAGCGGCAGGTGCTGCAGGTAGGACATGCTGGAATAGCCGGTGCCGAAATCATCCAGCGACACGCGGATGCCCTGCTCGTGCAGGCGCTGCATGGTCTGCATCGCCTGTGCCGGCTTGCGCATCAGGCTGCTCTCGGTCAGCTCCACGTGCAGCGCGCCACGGGCCAGGCCGAAATCCTGCTGGGCACGGGTGAATTCGGCCACCAGGTCGCTGTTGAAGAACTGAACCGCCGACACGTTGACCGCGATCGGCAACTCACCCCACCCGGCCTCGACCAGACGGCGCTGCGCCTTCGCCGCCGCGCGGATCACCCAGCGGCCCAGTGCCAGGATCAACCCGGTGTCCTCGCACAGCTGGATGAACTCGTTGGGCGGGATGAAGCTGCCATCGGCCTGCGGCCAGCGCAGCAGTGCCTCCAGCGCTGCCGGGCTGCCATCGCCGGCATGCCGGATCGGCTGGAAATACAGCTGGAATTCGTTGTCGATGGCGGCATGGATGCGCCCGGCCAGGCGCAGGCGGTCGGCCAGGCGCGTGGTCACGGCCGCGTCGAACCAGACCACCACGTTGCCCTCGGCGCGCGCCGCATGCGCGGCCTGCGCGGCCATGCCGATCACCTGCTCGGCCGTGTGCCCGTCACCAGCGATGTGCACGGCCACGCCGATGCGCGGCTCGAACTGGTGCAGCGAGTCCTTGCCGCGCATCGGCGCCGACACGATCTGCAGCAGGTCGTCCAGCACGCGCTGGGTATCGTGCTCGGCACCGATGGCGAAGACGAAATCCTCGGCCGGCTGGAACGCCAGCGTGCCACAGCGTGCGCCCAGGCCCCCGAGCCGGGTCGCCATCGACTGCAGCACCGCATCGCCGATCTCGCGGCCCAGCGTATCGGCCACCAGCTGCAGCCCGCGCAGCTGCACGAAGGCGATGGTGTAGCCCTCCTCCTGCTCGTCCAACTGTTCGGTCAGGGCGCGCACATTGAGCAGGCCGGTGGCCGGGTTGTGCCGTGCCTGATAGGCCAGGTCGCGCTCGTAGGCCAGCCGCTCGCTGACATCCTCGGCCAGCACCAGGCACGCGGGCTGCCCGTCGAAGTCGAGCTTGGACAGGTGTGCGCGCACCTCGAACACACTGCCGTCCTTGCGCCGGTGCAGACGGACGGTCGCGTCGGGGGGATCGCCCACCTTCGCCCGCTGGATGGCACCACGCACTTCGTCCCAGCCTTCGCGCGGGCGGATGTCGAGGATGCTCATCGCCAGGAACTCGTCGCGGCTGTAGCCGTACTGGCGCACTGCAGCGTCGTTGACCTCGATGAAGCGCAGCGTATCCGGGTCGAACACCCAGAACGGTGCAGGATTGCGGTCGAACAGCAGGCGGAAGCGGCGTTCCACTTCGCTCATCTGCTCGCGCGCCTGATAGCGTTCGCTCAGGTCGGTCAGCGCACCGATCATGCGCCGTTCGCTGTCGGCCACTTCCACCCGCTGCCCGCGCGCGCCGACCCAGCGCACCTCGCCCCCGGGCAGCACCAGGCGGAACACCTGGTCGAGCACAGCGCTGCCGGCGAAGGCCTGGTCAAAGGCCTGCTGCAGGCGCGCGGCATCATCGCGATGCACGCGCGCGAAGAAATCCGCGACCGGCAAGGCGTCGGTCTGTACCCCAAAGATCTCGCGGGCCAGCGGCGACCAGCGCAGCAGCGCGGCGTCCTCATCCACGTACCAGGTGCAGACACGCCCGACCTGGTGCGCCAGGCGCAGCTCGGCGTGGCCCGTCTTCAGTTCCTCGGCCATCGCCTGCTGGCTGCGGGTGCTGCGGCGCACGGCGTACAGCAGTACCAGCAACACCGCGATGTAGGCCAGTACGATCGCCACCGACGCCTTCAGGTACGGCCACCACGGTGCGAGTACATCTTCGTCGGCCAGGCCGACCTGCACCGCCAGCGGGCTGCGTTCGAGCGTGCTGATGGTGAGGATGCGCGGCACGCCGTCGACGACGCCGGGCATGCTGCCCAGCTCGACCACTGCCTGCGTGCCGAGCAGGTCCCGGCGCGGCAGGTCGTAGCGGCGGCCCACCGTGCCATGCGGATCGGGTACGCGGGCCAGCATGTAGCCCTGGGCATCGCTGATCGAGACCAATCCGTTGGGACCGACATCCAGGCCGCCGACGATGCGCTGCAGTTCGCCACAGCGCAGCCGTGCCAGCAGCCAGCGCCCATCGGCCATCGGCAGCGCCAGCGGGACCACCCAGCCCCCGTCGCTGGCACGCTGCGGCGGGCCGATGTACAGCGCGCTGCCCGAGCCGCGCCGTTGCGGATCGGTCCACAACGGCAACTGCAGGTCGCCCTTGCCGGCCGTCAATGCGCGGCCATAGCTGTCGAGCACCACGATGCTGTGCAGTTCGGCGTGCCGGCCCAGCACGCCGCCGATGGAGGCATCCAGCAAGGCCGGCGCCTGTGCCGGCACGCTGCGGAACAGTTCCGCGGCGTCGGCGGCGATGCCGGTCATGGCCCGCTCCAGGTTGCGCAGCTCCAGCGCCAGCAGGCGCTCGCTGCCCACCGCCAGCGCGCGGCTCTGCCGCTGCGCCGCTTCCAGGCGGCGGTGGTGGTCGTTGACCAGCATGAGGGCCAGACCGGTCACCAGCAGTACGCCCAGCAGCACACCGCCCCAGGTGATGGCGCGCAGCGGCCGGGCCAACGCCCGTTTCAGCGCGGGCATCGGTTGATGTTCCTTGTGCAGTCGGCTGGCTTCATGCGCGAACGAATCCTCCACGTCCCCGACCTCAACGGCCGGCGGACGCCATTCTTGACGCCTGACCCCGTCCTGCATGGCCACCTCCCCGTGTCCGCGCAGGGCTCGAGGGTCCAGCATGCACCACCCCGGTGACGGCGTGAAGATCGCATCCGCACGTTCAGCCAGATCCTGCACAGGGCGGGCCCCGCAGGGGGGCGGCCAGTGGCGCCGGAGCGGATTAGACTTGGGGTTTTCCGCTGCAAGAGAAGTCCATGTCCAAGCTGCGCCGTCCCACCCTGGCGCTGGCCATTGTTGCCAGCCTGTCCCTGGCCGCCTGTGACCGCCCGGCCGACCCGGCCGTCGGTGCCACCGCGCCGGCCGATGCCGCCCCCGCTGCGGCCAAGCCGATGCTGGGCAGTTTCGGCTTCGATGCCAGCGGCATGGACCGCAGCATCGCCGCCGGCGACGACTTCTTCGGCTTCGCCAACGGCACCTGGGTGAAGAACACCGAGATTCCGGCCGACCGCTCGCGCTTCGGCAGCTTCAATGTCATTGCCGAGAAGACCCTGGCCGACACCCGCGCCATCCTGGAAGGGGCCGCCGGCAACACCCAGGCCAGCGGCGACGACAAGCTGATCGGCGACTACTACGCCGCCTACATGGACGAAGCCGGCATCGAGCAGCACGGTCTGGCGCCGGTGCAGCCGCAGCTGAAGGCCATCGATGCGATCGCCGACAAGGCCGGGCTGGCCCGCGCACTCGGCGGCGACCTGCGCGCCGACGTCGACCTGCTCAACGCCACCAACTTCTACACCGACCGCCTGTTCGGCCTGTGGGTGTCGGTGGACATGCTGCAGCCGGATCGCACCGCGCCGTACCTGGTGCAGGGCGGCCTGGGCATGCCCGACCGCGATTTCTACCTGGGCGATGGCCGCATGGCCGAACTGCGCAAGCAGTACCAGGCCTACATCGCACAGATGCTGCAGCTGGCCGGCGTCGCCGACCCGGCCGGCAAGGCGCAGCGCATCCTCGCGCTGGAAACGAAGATCGCGCAAGCACATGCCACCCAGGAAGAAACCAACGACGTGACCAAGGGCGCCAACCCCTGGACCCAGGCCGACTTCAATGCGAAGGCGCCGGGCCTGGACTGGAACGCCTTCCTCGATGCGGCGGCGCTGGGCAACCAGCAGGACTTCATCGTGTGGCAGCCCAAGGCCGTGGCCGGCCTGTCCAGGCTGGTCGCCACCGAGCCGCTGGACGCCTGGAAGGACTACCTGGCGTTCCACGCGCTGGACCGTGCCGCCGCCTACCTGCCGAAGAAGTTCGCCGATGCCCGCTTCGCCTTCCATGGCACCGCGCTGAGCGGCACGCCGCAGCAGAGCGACCGCTGGAAGCGCGCGGTGGACGATGCCAACCATGCCGTCGGCGAAGCGATCGGCAAGCGCTACGTCGAAAAGCACTTCGACGCCAGGACCAAGGAGCGTGCGGACGAGATGGCGAAGAACATCATCGCCGCTTTTGCCAAGCGCATCGACGCGCTGTCGTGGATGTCGCCGCAGACCAAGGCGCATGCCAAGGCCAAGGTCACGGGCCTGACCGTGGGCATGGGCTATCCGGAGAAGTGGCGCGACTACACCGGCCTGGAGATCCGCCGTGATGACCCGCTGGGCAATGCACAGCGCGCCGAGCTGTTCGAGTACCAGCGCAACATCGCCAAGCTGGGCAAGCCGGTCGACCACAGCGAGTGGGCGATGCTGCCGCAGACCATCAATGCGATGAACGTGCCGCTGGAGAACCGCCTGGTGTTCCCGGCCGCGATCCTGCAGCCGCCGTTCTTCGACGGCGCTGCCGATGACGCGGTGAACTACGGTGCGATCGGTGCGGTGATCGGCCACGAGATCAGCCACGGCTTCGACAACGCCGGCGCGCTGTTCGACGAGACCGGCAAGCTGCACAACTGGTGGACCGCCGAGGACCTGAAGCAGTTCAACGCCGCCGGTGATGCGCTGGCCGCGCAGTTCAGCAGCTACGAGCCGTTCCCCGGCGTGCACGTGAACGGCAAGCTGACCCTGGGCGAGAACATCGCCGACGTGGCTGGCCTGGGTACCGCCTACGATGCCTACCAGCTGTCGCTGCAGGGCAAGCCGGGCCAGACCCTGGAAGGCTTCAGCCCGGACCAGCGCTTCTTCCTCGGCTTCGCCCAGGCGTGGCGCAGCAAGAGCCGCGAGCAGGCGCTGCGCAATTCGCTGCTGACCGATGTGCATGCCCCGGGCCAGTTCCGCGCATTGACCGTGCGCAACATCGACGCCTGGTACCCGGCGTTCGAAGTGAAGGAAGGCCAGAAGCTGTACCTGGCCCCGGACAAGCGGGTCAAGGTGTGGTGATGTAACCGGAACGGGCGCCGCAAGGCGCCCGTTTCATTTCCGGGTAGCGGCCAACCTTCGTCGGCGCATACTCCGCTCTGGTGGGTGCCGACCTTGGTCGGCACATACTTTGCTCTGGTGGGTGCCGACCTTGGTCGGCACGGGGTAGGAATCCACGCATGGCGTGGATCTACCTGCGGGTGATGGCAGCCATCAGCAGGGCACTCCCAGCCAACACCGCCGCAGCCCACAGATTCGCATGCAGGCCCACGCCATCCAGCAGGCGGCCACCACCCCACGCACCCATTGCGATGCCGATGTTGAATACCGCCACATACAACGCGGTGGCGATCTCCACGGCCTGCGGCACCGCCTTCATCATCCAGCTCATCAGGCCCACCGATACACCGCCATAGGCCAGACCCCACAGCAGCAGCACTGCAATACCTGCGGAGGGCGCATTTCCCACCCACAGGAACAGCAGAGGCGTCAGCAGCAGGCCCGAGGCTATCGCCAGCAGCGTGCCCCATGGATGGCGCGCAGCCAGCGGCCCGGCGATGAAGTTGCCGGCGATGCCAGCCAGGCCGTACCCAAACAGCAGTGCACCTATCCACGACGCATCCACGCCCGATACGGACGTCAGCAGCGGCCGCACGTACGTGAAGGCGATGAAGTGCCCGGACACCAGCAGCCCGGTCAGCCACAGGCCACGCCGCAGGTTGCGCTGGCCAAGCTGCTGCACGAACTGACGCGGGCGCACCGATGTGCTGACCGGCAACGCGGGAACCACCCGCAGATGCAGCAGCATCACCGCCGCACTGAACAACGTCATCGCCACGAACGCGCTGCGCCAGCCCAATGCATCCCCGATCAGCGCGCCCAACGGAACGCCGAGCACCGAAGCTGCGGCCACGCCCCCGAAGATGATCGAGGTGGCCAGACCGATGCGCTGCGCAGGTACCAGGCGCGCTGCCAGCCCACCGGCATTGGTCCAGATGCCGCCCATGCAGAACCCCACCAGCACACGCGCGGCCAACAGCCAGCCGATGCCAGGTGCCAGCGCCGACGCAAGGTTGGCGACCAGCAGCAGGCCCAACAGCGCACACAGGATGCGGCGACGATCGATGCCACCGGCTGCGATCACCGCAAGCGGGGCGAACACTGCCGCCAGCAGGGCGGGCAGTGAGATCATCAGGCCGGCGGTGCCGGTGGACGCGCCGAGATCTTCGGCGATGGGAGTCAGCAGGCCGACCGGCAGCATTTCGGTGGTGACCACCGAGAACGTGGCGAGGCCGACGGCGGAGACCGCCCACCACGGATGGCGGGGCACAGACGCGGCATGCGCAGGCGATGAAGCGCTCACGGAATGATTCCTTCAGGAGATGTGGACGCGGCAGACGGGCGCAGCGCACGTTGCACGAGCAAGGCGAACAGCAGCACGCCACCGCCTGCCGCCAGCGCAACCACAAAACCGCTGCGCACGCCCGCCGCATCGACGCTCTGTCCAGACAGCGCCGCGCCCAGCGCCACGCCGATGTTGAGGCCGGCCAGCAGCCACGTCATGCCTTCGGTCAGGCGTGCTTCGGGCACGCGTTGTTCAACCAGCGACATCGCCACGATCATCGTCGGCGCGAAGAACACCCCGGCCAGCAGTACCGCAGCGGCCAGTGCCGGCAGACTGCCGACCCACAGCAGCGGCAACGTGGTCAATGCGGTGGCCGCTGCTCCGGCCAGCAACAGGCGCGGCAGCGGCATCGGCAGCTTCAGGGCACCAAACAGCAGCCCCGCCGCGCAGCTGCCCAGCGCGTAGGCCGACAGCACCCAGCTGGCAGCTAGTGGCTGTCCGCGCAGCTCGGCCAATGCCACGCTGGTGATGTCGACGGTGCCGACGATCACGCCCATCGCCAGCATCAGCAACGCCAGCAGGCGGATCTCCGGTTGCCGCAGCAGCGAGTGCGAGGATGTTGCACCTTCGTAGTGCTGTATCGGCGGCTCGGTGCCCCGCTGCAGCACCAGTGCGGCGACGCCGGCCACCAGCAGCAGGGCGGCCGCCAGTACGCCAGCCTGTGGCCATACCGCCACCGACAATCCGACGGACAACGGTGGCCCGGCGATGAAGGTCACCTCGTCGAACACGGTCTCCAGCGAATACGCGGTCTGCAGCTGTGGTCGTCCGCGATGGGTCGCGGTCCAGCGCGCTCGCACCATCGCCGACACGCTGGGCATGCAGCCGGCCAGCATCGCCGCAACGAACAGCGTCCAGTCCGGCGCGGCCAGCAGCGTGCACGCGAGCAGCAACAGCAGACCGGACGCACTGGCCGCAGTGGCCCATGGCAGTACCCTGCCCTGCCCGCGCCGGTCGACCCAGCGCGACACCTGCGGCGACAGCAACGCATAGGTCAGCACGAAGGTGGCCGACACCGCACCGGCCAGTGCATAGCTGCCGCGCAGCTGGGACAGCAAGGTAATGATGCCGATACCGGTCATCGGCAGCGGCAGGCGTGCCAGCAGCCCGGCCAGGGCGAGGCCGGCGGTGCCGGGGGTCGCGAACAGGTCGCGATAGGGGGTGGCCATCAGGTTCTCCAAGGCAGCGACTTGCTTGGCGCACGGGGCGCCATGACAATACATACAGGGCGTATGAATAAGAGCCTACATTCATACGCGCCGTATGTAAATAATCATGCACTATGTATGTAAGGAGCTCTGAATGGTTCGCCGCACCCGCGCCGAGATGGAAGAAACCCGCGCCACCCTCCTGGCCACCGCCCGCCGGGTGTTCAGCGAGCATGGCTATGCCGCCACCTCGATGGACGACCTGACCGCCCAGGCTGGGCTGACCCGCGGCGCGCTGTACCACCACTTCGGCGACAAGAAGGGTCTGCTGGCAGCTGTCGTCGCCCAGCTCGATGCCGAGACCGACCAGCGCCTGCAGGCGATCAGTGATGCCGCCGACGATGCCTGGGAGGGCTTCGTGCAGCGTTGCCGCGCGTACCTGGAGATGGCGCTGGAACCGGAGATCCAGCGCATCGTGCTGCGCGACGCGCGCGCGGTGCTCGGTGGCGCCTCACCGGAATCGCAGCGCCACTGCGTGCACTCGATGCAGCACCTGATCGAACATCTGGTTGCCCAGGGCGTGGTGGCGCCGGTGAATGCGCAGGCGCTGGCGTCGCTGATCTATGGCAGCCTGGCCGAGGCCGCGTTCTGGATCGCCGAGGGCGAGGATGGCGACGTGCGCCTGCGGCAGGCGACGGCGGCGCTGGAGATGCTGTTGCGCGGGTTGAAGTCGGCGGGGTAAGGCCCATCCACGCATGGTGTGGATCTACTGCGGCTCCTGCGGCACCGCGCGCAACGCGTGCCAACCAAGGTTGGCACCTACCGGGGAACGGTGGGCCACTCGCGCAGCACCGACACCGGCACGCCCATGCGCGCACAGGCGCGGCTGGCCAGGCCATCGGGCAACGCACGGCGGAACAGCGGCGCCATGCCCTGCATCAGCTTCGCCGACGCGGCGGCCTGCGCGCGCTGACGGCCACTGCGTTCAAGCATGCCTTCGGCCCAGTCCGGCAGCAGTGCCGCGCCTGCACCCAGGAACACTTCGCGCGACAGCCCCGGCACCGGTACCGGCAGGCGCACGCCGGACAGCACCTCCAGCACCTCGCGCGAGCGCTCGTCGACGCGCAGCTCCGGCTGCCGCGCACAGAAGTACGCCGCCACTTCCGCTTCGCTGCGCGGCACGTCCACCGCACCCAGTGCCTCGGCCACGCCGCGGTACTCATCGTAGTAACGGTCGGCGATGTGTGCCGGCACCTCCCGTCCGTACCGGCGGAAGCCCTGAAGGAACCCGAACGCCTCGGTCACATGCACCCAGGTCAGCAGTTGCGGATCGTCGGCGGCGTAGGGTTCGCCCTGTGCGGTCTGGCCGCGGATCCGTGCATGGATGCGGCGCACCTTGGCCACCAGCGCCTCCACCTCGCCGGTGGGCGCATAGCTGGTACCGGCAACGAACGCGGTGGTGCGACGCAGGCGACCCACCAGGTCCTGGCGGAAATTGGAGTGATCGTAGACCCCGGCCAGCGCGCGCGGATGCAGGGTCTGCAGCATCAGCGCGCACAGGCCACCGGCCAGCATCGAGGGGAACTCGGCGTGCAGGCGCCAGGTCACGCTGTCGGGTCCAAACCAACCCGGGTCACCCAGCGGCTGGTCGTAATCGATGCCGCTCTGGCCACGGGGGAAGGCCTCCAGCACCCAGCGCCGGATCGGCGCGGTGACGGGGCGGGAGAGTCGCTGCAGCAGAGCCGGCATCACTGGTCCAGGAAAAGCGAAAGAATGGCCGCAAGTTGCGCGGTCGGCCCCGATTCTGGGCGATCACGACGCCGGCGGCGAGTCTTCGTACTCAGCCACGGTTTCATGTGCGGCCGCAGCACATTTCACCCTGCGACATCCTGTCGCAGGCAGCGCCTTCGATGCTGCGATGCAACAACATTCACCGATTCAGGGGAAGCCCTTGCGCAGCTTGGCATTGCGCCCATTGCACGGCTCGCTGGAAGTGCTAGAACTGGAACCGCCACACCGTCCAATGCTGATCGACGCACGTTCCACAAGGAGCCAGCCATGATTGCTTTGTTCAAGGGTTTGGGAATTCTGCTTCGCGACAACGAGCTCTACAGCAGCCCGTTCGATAAACAGGTCGCGCATTGGCGCAATCTCAGCGAGCAGCAGATCCGCGATGAAGTCGCGGTGCTGGCCCAGGCCAAGTGCCAATGGCTGATCGCCTCGATCGTCGGCTGGCAGGCAGCCTCGCTGCTGATTCTTGGCCTGATCGCCAACTACCTCTGGCGCGACGACTTCCATATCACGTTCACCCGCGTGGTAGTCGTGTTCGGCTCGTGGGTGTCGATCCTGTTCGTGATCTGGTTCATGGCCAACATGTTCGATCAGCAGGCCGGTTTCGAGCGCTGGATGAAGGCGTTCAACAGTCGCGCACGCATCAGCTCCAAGGCCGACAGCGTCGAGCACGTGGCCGAGGCACTGGACCTGGCCGAGCATTACCCGGAAGTGCTCGATTACAAGCAGGCGGTCACCGCCAAGCGCGAGCTGCGCCACGAGGACATCCGCATCATGACCGAGATCGGGCGCATGAAGCAGCACTCCGAACTGGTCGGCCGCCTCAACCACGTGGGCGAGAACGAGCACCACCACGACCTGACACTACAGCCTGCCTACTGACCCTTCAGGGAAGCGGGGGGAGCCACAATGCCACCGTGATCACTCACGGTGGCATTGTTCTTTCCGATCCTCGCTGACGCACTGGGCGAAGCCCTTCGGCAGGCCCCTGAACTCCCGGGTCGTGCCGGCCGCCAACGCGAACGACCGTATCGGCGCTTTCGCACAGGCGGCATCAGGACGACAGGCCGGGTCCAGCACCAGGTAATGGCACTGGCCGCTGCGGCTGGCCATGCACTCGAAACGCGCCACGCCGTCCACTACCGTGCGCTTGCTGTACAGCGTGTCCACGCTATTGGCAGTGGTGCGGGTGATCGCGGTTTCAGTGGACTTCCGGCAACCGGCAAGCGCCAATGCGGCGAGGCCGACAAGCAGGAAAAAACGCATGCAATGCTCATGGCGGCGGAGACTGCGGCGCGGCTACATGCCGCGGAACAGGCTCATGAACGGTTGGCTGACCACCAGCGTCTCCGTGCGCCCGCGCAGGCGCAGCACGCCGCGCCCGGTGTCGTCGCGGCTCACCGCTGCCACCGCCTTCATGTTGACGATGGTGGAGCGGTGGATCTGGCGGAAGTGCTGCGGGTCGAGCACTTCAAGCAGTTCACGTAACGGTGTGCGCAGCAGGCTTTCGCCGGCAGCGGTGACCACGGTGGTGTACTTGTTGTCGGCGCGGAAGTAGGCCACATCTTCCAGCATGATCAGCTGCGTCTCGCGGCCGTTGCTGGCGGTGATCCAGGCCAGTGGCGGGCGCTCCGCTGCGCCCTGCGACGGGCCCAGCCGCTGCAGCAGGCGCTCCAGCACGGCATCGTCCTGTCGCGTCGATGGCAGCCGCGACAGGATGCGCTCGCGGGTGGCCAGCAGGCGCTCATCACTGACCGGCTTCAACAGGTAGTCCATCGCGCCCTGCTCGAACGCATCGATGGCGTACTGGTCGTAGGCGGTGACGAATACCACCTGGGTGCGCGGGCTCAGCTCGGACAGCGAGCGCGCGACCTCGATGCCGCTGATGCCGGGCATGCGGATGTCGAGGAACGCGATGTCCGGCCGCGTCTCGGCCAGCTGCTCCAGCGCGCTGGCACCGTCCTCGCACTCGGCCACCAGCTTCAGCTCCGGCCACAGCCGGCCCAGCTGTTCCACCAGTGACTGCCGCAGCAGTTCTTCGTCTTCGGCGATCAGGGCTTCAAGCGGCATGGCTGCGCTCCTTGTGCGACTGCGGCAGGGTCATGGTCGCGGCCACGCCGCTGGGGAAGTTGGCAACGATCGCCACGCCGGCCTGCTCGCCGCAGGTCAGGCGCAGGCGCTCGCGCAGGTTCTTCAGGCCGATGCCGGTACCGCTGGTGCCCTGGCCGAAGCCCAGCCCATCGTCGGCCACGGTCACGGTCACGTGGTCATCGAAGCCGCGCGCCAGTATCCAGATCGTGCCACCGCCGGGCTTGGGTTCCAGGCCATGCTTGATCGCGTTCTCCACCAGCGTCTGCAGTGCCATCGCCGGCAGGTGCACGCCGTGCAGTTCGTTCGGTACCTGCATTTCCACCGCCAGGCGTGCGCCCATGCGGATGCGCAGGATTTCCAGGTACGCCCGGGTGCGGTCCAGCTCCACGCCCAGCGTGGATACCGATTCGTCCACCTGCGGCAACGAGCTGCGCAGGTATTGAATGAGGTGGCCGAGCATCTGTTCGGCACGCGCCGGATCGGTGCGGGTCAGTACCTGCGCGTTGGCCAGCGTGTTGTAGAGGAAGTGCGGTTCCACCTGCGCATGCAACAGGTTCAAGCGTGCCACCGACAGTTCCTTTTCCACCTGGGTCTGTTCGGCCGCAGCCTGTTCGTCGCGGCGCTGGTCGGCGACGCGGCGGCTGATCGCACGGGTGACTGCTTCGGCGTTCTCGTAGTTGCTGCCTTCGTCCAGCGCCAGCAGGTCGGCCCACCAGCCGGCATCGGGTTCGAACAGCAGGGTCACGGTGCTGGTGCCCTGCCCCGGTGTCACCGTGGCCAGCACGCTGTTGCGCTTGATGGCCAGCCGCGCCGGCAGGTTCCAGCGCGAGGGCTGGCGGCCGTTCCAGAGGTCGACCCGGCGCACATAGGCGCGCACCTGCAGGCTGCCGGCCGAGCTTTCCACGTCTTCGACGCGCGGTAGTTCGGAAATCGCCGCCTCCACCACCGAGAAGGCGTGGCCGGCGTCCATCGGCAGTTCGATCTGGCGGCGCTGGCGGCCGGACAGGGTGGTGGCATCCAGGCGACCGGCCACCAGCCAGACCCGGCGGATGTGGGTGATGGCACTGCCCAGCGCGGAAATAATCAGGAACATCGCCAGCAGCCCGAAGATCCAGCCCGGGCCATCGTTCATGCCACTGAAGATGCCGCTCCAGACCATGCCGGCGACAACCAGCGCGGCAGCCCAGGCCAGCAGGTGGCGGATCAGGAGAGAGAGGCTGGCGAACACGGCGGCGCCTTGAGGAAGGGGGTGAGCCGAGCATAGGGCGGCCCGCCGGGCAAGCAAGCAGGCTGCGACGAAGGCCGGGAAAGTTGGGATGGAAGCCGTTATGGAAACGCCGGGCACGGCCCGGCGTTTCCGGGGGCGGCAATGCCGGCCAGCGGCCGGCACTACCGGACGCCGTTACTTGCGCTGGTCGGCGCTGGCGTCACGCACGGCGCGGAACGCCTCGTCCTTGCTCCAGTTCGGCCAATCGCGGGAATTGGCCAGCTGGTTGCCCAGCGTGTACAGCACTTCCAGGTCGCGCGCGGCACCGGCAAACACCCAGTCCGGCTGCCACTCGTCGCCCTGCTGGTGATAGCGCTTGGCGGTGTAGTCCTCGGAGGCCTTCCTGCCTGCGGCCACGCCACCGTCCACCCAGTCCTGGCCGGCCGACCAGGACAGCGCCGGCACGCCACGCTTGGCGAACGGGAAGTGGTCGGAGCGGAAGAACAGGCCCGCTTCCGGCTTCGGGTCCGGCGTGTAGCGGATATCCCAGCCCTTGGCCACGTCCTTCAGCTGGTCCAGCAGCTCGAAGCGCGCGGCACCGTAGATACCGAAGTCACGCGACGGGCCGAACGGCGCCATGCCGTCCATGTTGATCACGGCCACGGTCTTTTCCAGCGGATACAGCGGATGGGTGGCGTAGTACTCAGAACCCAGCAGGCCCTTTTCCTCGGCGGTGACCGCCAGGAACAGCAGCGAGCGCTGCGGGCGCTTCTCCTTGGCGAAGCCACGGGCCAGCTCGACCAGCGAGGCGGTGCCGCTGGCGTTGTCCAGCGCGCCGTTGAAGATGCGGTCACCGCGCGCGTCCGGCTCGCCCACGCCGATGTGGTCCCAGTGCGCGCTGTAGATGATGGTCTCGTCCGGATGGCGGCTGCCTTCCAGGCGCGCGGCCACGTTGTGAGAGGTGATCACTTCGGTCTTCACCGCGTACTTCGCGTCCAGGCTGGCGCCGGTCAGCGGCACCGGGGTGAAGTCGCGCTGCTGCGCCTTCTTCTTCAGTGCCTCGAAATCCTGCCCGGCCGAGCGGAACAGCTCCACGGCAAGGTCGCGCTGGATCCAGCCTTCCAGCAGCGGGTGGCTTTCTGCCGGGTTGTCACGCACCACGTCGAACATGGTGTTGGTGTTGGAGCCGGCCACGGTGGCCCAGCCATACGACGCCGGTGCGGTCTCGTGCACGATCAGCACGCCCAGCGCACCCTGACGGGCGCCTTCCTCGTACTTGTAGGTCCAACGGCCGTAATAGGTCATGCCCTTGCCGTCGAAATCACCTTGGCCGGTTTCGAAGTCCGGGTCGTTGATCAGCACCACGGCGATCTTGCCCTTCAGGTCCACGCCCTTGAAGTCGTCCCAGTTGCGCTCCGGTGCCTTCACGCCGTAGCCGAGAAACACCAGCGGGGCCTTGCTGATGTCGACGCTGCTGGCGCCGTTCATGGCGGCGCGCACGGCGATCTGCTTGCCCTGCTCCAGCGGCAGGGTCTTGCCGCCCTGGTGCAGCGCCAGCTGCGGTGCGCCGACGATGTCGCCCTTGCGCAGCGGCACGGCCTGGGTCCACAGGCGCTTGCCGTCCTTGAGGTCGCCGCCCGGCTGCAGGCCGGCGTCGGCAAACTGCCTGCTGAGGTAGGCGATGGTCTTTTCTTCGCCGGCGGTGGCCGGCGAGCGGCCCTCGTAGGCGTCGGAGGCCAGTTCCTTGACGTCGGCGGAGATCCGCGCGCCATCGAATTTCGGGGTGGCCGCCATCAGTGCGCTCGACACCGACAGGGCCAGCACGCCCAGTACCACTCGTTTCATTGCTCTCTCCAGCAGGGAAATCCTTCTGGAGTGTAATGGGATTCGCCAGGGCTGCGCCCTGCATCTGCCGAAACAACGGCAACAGCCGAAGCAACAGCAAAAGCTGGTTTCCTGAGGGTAGGCGGGGTCCCACTGCTGTTGGTGGGTGTCGACCTTGGTCGACACGCACGGAAACACGAAGGGGTCAGATCCTTTTCCCGCCGGAAAAGGGCTCTGACCCCATCGGTGTGTTGCTTGGGCGTGTTACCAGTTCGGGTCTTCGGCCGGGGCAGCAGCGGGCTTGGGCTTCGGCTTGGCCGCCGGGCGTGCGGCGGCGGCGGGAGCGGCCGAGGCAGTCGCACCTGCGGCGGCGGCCGGCTTGCTGCCCAGCTTCTGGCGCAGTTCGATCTGGCCCGGGCGGAAACCGCCGCGCATCGCGTCGACGCCGTCTTCGATGGTGCCGTACGAGGTCTGTGCGGCCACGCGGTCGATGCGGATGGTGCAGCACGGGTGTTCACTGCGGCCCAGCGAGCGGCCGGTCTGCGGGTCCTTCAGTTCCTCGCCCAGGCGCACGGCCTGCCAGCGCTGGCCGGCCTGCAGGGTTTCGCCACCCTGGCTCAGCACCACCTGGTCACCGTCCACAGAAACCACCGACACCGGGAACAGCGTGGTGACGATGGTGGTACCGATCTGGCCCGACAGCGATTCCATCATCGCCGCGGCCATGTTGCGGCCGTTGACCACGCGGGGCAGGGTGCTCGGGCCGGTCGAAGCCAGCTGGTGGTCGAAGCTGTCGGACATCACCACCTGGCCGGTGGTGGCGTTGATCAGGCGCAGGGTGATGCGGCCGCCACCGGAGTACGAGGTCACCTGGCGGTCGGACATGCGCAGGTTGCGCACGCTGCGCGGGTACTCGAAGCGTTCGATGGTCGGGATCAGGATCAGGTCGGTCGCCAGCTGCTGGCCGACGCGTGCGGTGTCCTGCAGGCGTACGTTGCCGCTGTTGATATGGTCGATCTCGGCCTGCAGTTCGTCGCCGAACTCGCGATCCAGCACGATGAAGCGCTGGGTCTGGGTCAGCGTGTCGGACAGGCGCGCGCGGATCGCGTCGGCCACTTCATCGGCACTCACGCGGCCATCGCCCACGGCATAGCTGCCGGCCTTGGTGCGCGGCAGCGCGACCACGATCTTCGGCTTGCCCTGCTCGTCCGGTGCACGGTACTGGGCAATCTGTGCACGCACGCGCACCTTCCAGTAGCTGCGCATGCTGCGGCGGGTCACGTCCGAATCGAACGAGCTTGCGCCACGCTTGGCATCGACGCTGACCTTCTCGTCGTAGCTCTCCTTGACGCTGGCCGAGGCTCCGCCGCCCTTGGCCGTGGCCTCGCCGGACGCGCTGGCAGAGGCCGAACCCTTGAAGCTCCAGCCTTCGTCGCTGGCGCGCACGCGCGCGATGGTTTCTTCATCCAGCTGCCGCACTTCGTCCTGCGACAGGATTTCATAGCCCAGCACCGCGCCCCGCGAGCCGGCGATCATCTGCTGGGTGAACGCGTCGGCGCGGATATCGCCGACGTGTTCGTCATCCACATCCACATGCAGGCCTGCACGCAGGCTCTGCATCTGGCTGGCCACGCGTACGCCGTTGACCTGCGCCACCGCCGACTGCAACGCCGCCAGCACCGCCAGTTCCGGGGTGCTGCCGATGCCGTCGGCCTCGCGCGCGACCTGGGTGGTGCCGCCGAAATCCGGCGTGCCGCGCAGGGGCGCTGCTTCCACTGGCGCATTGCTGGCCAGTGCACTGGTTGCCTTGTCCTTGGCAGGTGCGGGCGCTTCGGCCGGGGTGTCCTGCTTGCCACAGGCTGCAAGCAGCGCGGCAGCCAGGCCCAGGCCGATCAAACGGGAGGTCGTACGCATGGGGATTCGCCTCGGATCAGTTCATCTTGTCCAGCTGGCCCAGCATCGAGTCGGCGTTGGACGGCACCTTGACCTTGCTCTTCTTGGCGAAGGTCACAGCCGACTTGGTCGAACCGTACAGGCCCTGGATGAAGCCCGGCGATTCCTTGGCCACCCATGCACCAGCGGCCAGCTTGCGGCCGACGGTAGCCATCTGGGTGGCGCCCAGGTTCTTCATGCCGGCGGTGAAGTTGCTGGCTTCGCCACCCAGCTTCTGCGCTTCGGCAGCCGAGGACAGCAGCGAGACCAGGCCTTCGGCGTAGTGCTGCTTGGATTCAGCGTTCAGCTCCGGCTGCGCGGCCTGGCGCTCGTCGATCGCGGCCTGGGCGGCTTCGCTGACCGACACCGACTTCTTCATCGCATCGACGCTGACCGAACCCGACGACAGCGCCTGGCGCTCGGCTTCCAGCAGCTGCACCTGCTCGGCCAGGCCGAAGGCACGGGCGAACGAGGTCTGGGCCTGCAGCGAGTGCGACTGCGAGCTGACGAAACGACGCACCAGCGCTTCCTGCGCGGCTTCGTCCGGGGCAGCGGCGCTGGAGGTGCTGCTGGAGGAGCCGGTGGAGCCACCGGCCAGGTCCTTCAGCTTGCCCAGGCCGGCATGGGCCGGCATCGACAGGGTGGCGGCCGCGATGGCCAGGGCAAGAGCGGTATTGCGGATCATGTGAGAGTCCTTTGGAAGAAACGGCCGCGTGCGGCACGTGGGGAATCGGTAACCCAGGGGCGATGCCGAGCGAGCTCGGCACCCAACGGGGCGGCGGATCAGCGGACCGCCTTGACGTTCAGTTCGTTGATCATCTGCTGGGCGGCCTTTTCGGCAGCCAGCTGCAGGGCATTGGTACGGGCCACGGTTTCATTCGGGCCGGTACCGGAGAACTGCACCGGGCCGACCGACGACACGGTGCGCGGGAAACGACCGGTCACGTCCAGCACCTTGCCGGTGACAGTGACGAACACGCGGGTGTTGCCGCTGGCCGGATCGCGGTCACGCATGCCGACGTCGAGGGTGCCGACGGCGATGTACGGGATGTTGGCCGCACGGATGCCATTGGCGGTGTCGCGCAGGGTGGCCGGGGCCAGGTCGTTGCCGGTGCTGAAGTCCTTGCGGATGCGCTCGATGCTGAGCAGGCCGCGCGACTCGCCTTCCACGTACTCGGCTTCAACCACCTCGTAGCCGGCGGCGCTGAAGGCACCGGTCATCGCGGTGTTGACTTCGGCGGCGTTGGCCACCTTCCAGGTGATGTTGTCGGCGCGCGCGGTGGTGCTGCCGCCGCTGGTGACCGACACCGAACCGTTCTGGTTGATGCTGCCGTTGGTGCTGACCGAGTTGCCGCGGAAGCTGTCGCCTTCACGGGTGTTCTCGCTGTAGCTGCTGCTGGCGTCGACGCGGCGGTATTCCTTGTCCTGGAACGACTGCACGGTGTCCTGCGAGCGCGCCATGAACAGGAAGGTCAGCAACGAGCGCTGCGCAGCGGTGGCGCCGGCCACGGCCGAACCCGCATCCAGCTTGGTCTGCAGCAGGGTGGTGTTGATCTCGGCGCGGACGGTGACGCTGTAGGTCTTGGCCTTCTTGTCTTCGGTGTCCGACAGCTGTACGGCGCTGAGCACGTAGCGGTCGATCTCGCCGATGAACTCGGCGCGGCGCGCCTCGAACAGGCGCAGCTTGGCCGCACCGGTTTCGGCGATGTACGCCTCCAGGGCATTGACCTTGGCCTTGTTCAGGGCCTGGGCACGGGTATCGGCGCTCAGGCGCAGGCCGTAGCTGGCCGAGCCGGTACCGCGCGAACTCGCGGTCTGCGCAGCGACCGGCGAGGCCACCGCCAGCGCGATGAGGATGAGCAGGATGGTACGCATCAACGACATGACTTGATCAACTCCTGGAGGGCTTGGGTCTGCTGCTGCAACGGGCGGCCGCCCGGCTTCTGTTCGTCCAGCCAGGCGCGCGAATCGGCACGCTTGGCGGCGGCGCCGGCGAAGGCGTCGAAGCCGGCCAGCAGGGTTTCGTAGCTGGCCGACCACTGGTCGACCTGCCACTGCGTGACCGGCACCACCTTGGTGGCCCCCTTGCGCAGCGGCTGTTCGAAATAGACCTTGCCCGAGAACGGCTCGCTCACCTTGGCGGTGAAGAAGGCGCCGAACAGCATCGTCTTCATCGCCGGGGTTTCCTCGATCACGCCGTTCTTCAGTGCATCGACCTGCAGCTGGATGACGTAGTCGGGTTCGGGAATCTTCAGCTGGTAGACCTTGCCGTCGGCAAAGCGGGCGGCCATCGCACCGCCGATCGCCTGGCCCGAGGCCGGCGGCAGCAGGCCAACGCCGGTGTTGGACGACAGCGTCTTGGACAGTTCGTGCGCAAGCGTGGCACGCAGCGGTGCTTCCCACTTCGGATCGGGCAGCTTGGCGCGTGCCGCGTCGGACAGGGTCACCCCGCCTACCTGCAGGCGACGCACGGCGGCATCGGGCAACCGGGCCTGCGCCAGGCTGGCCGCCAGTACCTGCGACAGGCTGGTATCGGCACCGCCGTACAGCAGATCGGCGACGATCGCGTCGATATCGTCGTTGTCCGGACGGTAGTCCTGCACGTCGATGCGCTGCAGGGTGAGCGGATAGGAGGCGATCACCTGGCGCTCGCGGAAGTCGAAGAACAACGCCTGCAGCGCCACTTCCACCAGCACCTTGTACTGGTCGCCGATCGGTTCGACCGAGACCAGCTCGCGATCCAGCGCAGCGGCCAGCACGGTGGCACTGGTGGTGCCGTCGAGCATCGCCACCGGCTGGTCGATCAGCTCCAGGTGGGCCGGTGCGTGGCGCTTGAGCGACTGTGCCAGCGTCTGGTTCAGCGGGACCAGCCCACGCCGTTCCAGCACCGCGTGCGCATGCGGGGTGGTCGCCTGCACGGCGGCGGCGTCAGCGGTATAGGCAAAACCGGCCCAATAGGCCTGCTGTGATTTGTCCGCAGCCTGCACGGCCATCGGCCATACGGCCAGGCACAGGGCACAGGCAAGCAGGCGCGCAAAAGCGCGCGATGCGCTCTTCGTCCTTGAATACATCCAACCGCTCCTCGGTCAATACGCACGGATCGCGGACGCTGATGCGTCCGCTGGGCGCGAAACATAGCCGCTCAGGCGGCCGGCGACAAGTGCTGCCTTTGTCGGCTCAGTCCGTGGGGGGCAGGCCCGCCCGTTGCCGCAGCAGTCCGCGCTCGGCCTGGTTCTGGCTGAGCCGAGCGGCCTGGCCAAAAGCGTCACGTGCGTCCTGCTCACGCCCCAGTGCCTGCAGCAGCTCGCCGCGCACCACCTGCAGCGGCGCATAGTCGCGCAGGCGCGCGTCGACCAGCAGGGGCTGCAGCTGCGCCCACGCGGCGAACGGGCCTTCGCTGCGCAGGATCGCCACCACCCGGTTCAATGCCACCACCGGCGAAGGTTGCACCTGCAGCAGCTGTGTATAGAGCGCGGCGATACGCGGCCAGTCGGTCGCGTCGGCGCGCCGCGCAGCCGCATGGCAGGCCGCGATGCGCGCCTGCAGCACATACGGATCCTGGTCGCCACCGATGGCCAACGCGCGCGCCAGCACCTGCTGCCCGCGGTCGATCTGCAGCCAGTCCCAGCGCGCGCGGTTCTGCTGGTCCAGCAGCACCGGCGCGCCCTGCGCGTCCACCCGTGCCGCTGCGCGCGAGGCCTGCAGTTCCATCAGCGCCAGCAGGCCCAGTACCGGCGGCACCGGCAACCGATGCGCCAGGATGCGGGCCAGCCGCAGCGCTTCCTCGCACAGCGCCGGGCGCATCCAGTCATCACCGGCGCTGGCGGCGTAGCCTTCGTTGAACACCAGATAGATCGCTTCCAGCACCGAGGCCAGGCGCTCCGGCATCGCGTCGGCGCGTGGCACTTCATAGGGCACCTGCTTCTGCGCCAGCGTGCGCTTGGCGCGCACGATGCGCTGGGCGATGGTCGGCTCCGGCTGCAGGAACGCACGCGCGATCTCGACGGTGCTCAGGCCACCGAGCAGGCGCAGGGTCAGTGCCACCCGCGCATCGGCCGGCAGCACGGGATGGCAGGCCACGAACATCAGCCGCAGCAGGTCATCGCCCAGGTCGTCCTCCAGTGCCTGGCTGTCATCCGGCGCCGGCAGTGCCGCCGGATGCAGTTCCTCGCCCCACTGCGCATGCTGCTGCGTCACCCGCTGGTGCTGGCGCAGCACATCGATGGCACGGTTGCGCGCGGTGGTCATCAGCCAGGCTCCGGGGTTGTCCGGGATACCCTGCTCCGGCCAACGCTCCAGCGCGGCCAGCCAGGTGTCCTGGGCCAGCTCCTCGGCACGGCCGACATCGCCACCGAGCAGCCGCGCCAGGCGCGCAATCAGCACTGGCGACTCCATCCGCCAGAGGGTTTCCAGACGCTGCGTCAGTGCGGGCTCGAGCATGCGCCGATCACAGCACGCACGCCCGGCCCGCACAAGCGCCGCAGCTCACGCTTCAACAATCGGCTTGAAGCCACCCCAGAACATGCGCCGGGTATCGAACGGCATGTCCTTCGGACCCAGCGACGCCAGCCGCGGGTCGGCCATCACCTTTGCGTTGATGCGGTCGCGTGCCGCGCGCGAGCGGAACACCACGAAGGCGACGATCACCGTCTCGCCCGGTTTCGCCTTGACCGCGCGCGGGAACGAGGTGCTCTTGCCCGGCTCCACATCGTCGGCCACGCATTCCATGTACTGCAGCGCGCCATGGTCCTTCCACACCGCACCGGCCTTGCGGGCAAGGCGACGGTAGGCCGCCACCTTGTCCTGCGGGCACGGCAGCACGTAAGCGTCCACGTAAGCCATGCGGGTTCTCCCTGCGGCGGCCGTCAGCCCGGCTCGCCGTCCATGTGTGCGATTTCCCAGAGATGGCCATCCAGGTCCTGGAAGCCACGCTGGTACATGAAACCGTAGTCGCGCGCGGGCTGCGGTTCACTGGCGCCGGCCGCCAGAGCCTTGTCCACCATCACGTCCACCGCCTTGCGGCTGTCCGCCGACAGGCAGGTGATCACCTCGGTCTGGCTGCGTGCGTCGGCGATTGGCTTGGTGGTGAACTGCTTGAAGAACGGCTGGGTCAGCAGCATCACGAAGATGCTCTCGCTGATCACCATGCAGGCGGCATCGTCATTGGTGAAGGTCGGGTTGAAGCTGTAGCCCAGCGCTGCGAAAAAGGTCTTGGACGCGTTCAGATCCTGCACGGGCAGGTTGACGAAGATCATCTGCGGTTGCGGTGCACTCATCGGTGAAGCTCCTTGTGGATGAAAGAAAGAGAGGAATCAGGGCTGCTTCATGCAGTTGACCATCCACGGCTTGCCATAGCGGTCGACCAGCATGCCCCAGCGGTGCGCCCAGAACGTTTCGGCGATCGGCATCTGCACCTGGCCCCCCTCGGCCAGCGCGGCAAACACGCGTTCGGCTTCTTCGATGCTGTCGACATCGACATTGATGGTGGTCGAGCCACCCTCGCCGCCGCCGGGGCCGTCGGCCGCCATCACGATGGCGTTGCCGATCTCCAGCTGGCTGTGGGCGACGTGGTCCAGGGTTTCCG
The DNA here is from genome assembly GCF_059367975.1 of Stenotrophomonas sp. YJH_SMC_131. NCBI lineage: Bacteria > Pseudomonadati > Pseudomonadota > Gammaproteobacteria > Lysobacterales > Lysobacteraceae > Stenotrophomonas > Stenotrophomonas sp. YJH_SMC_131. The sequence continues at coordinate 365,845 of NZ_JCAFRJ010000003.1, forward strand.
GCGGCATCTCGTTGCAGCCCGGCGAGCCATCGGAGGGCGGCATGTCGCGGTATTTCATTTCCGAAGTGACCTGGCCACCGAGTGCCTTGGCGTAGAACGCCATCGCCTCGTGGGCCTGGCCGCTGAAGCCGAGGAAGGGAATCAGTCTCATGGCAATACTCCGTGATGTAGTTCAGGGCGGTAGCGCCGGGTCGTGCCCGGCGTGGAGATGAATCGGGTCAACCTTCCAGCTGTGCACGCAGACGCTGTTCCTGCTGCTGTAATTCGGGGGTGAAGGCTTCACCGAAGTCTTCAGCGGAGATCAAGGGACGCAGTTCGAGCGTGCCGCCACTGCCGAACGGTGCGCGGCTGGCCCATTCAACCGCTTCGTCCAGCGACCGCACCTCCCACAGCCAGAAGCCGGCGATCTGTTCACTGGCAGGACCGAACGGACCGGCCTCGACCTGGGGTGCCCCGCCGCCGAAGTGAATGCGACGGCCGCGCTGGGTGGCGTGCAGGCCTTCACCGGCCAGCATGATGCCGGCGGCCACCAGTTGTTCGTTGAAGGCGCCCATTTCGGACAGTTCCTGTTCGCTGGGCATGCGGCCGGCTTCGGAGTCGGCGTTGGCCTTCACGATCACCATCACTTTCATTGCGGTCTCCCGTGGGGACGCGTGGTGCGTGCCCTTCATTGGGTACAACGAACCAGGGGGCTGGGAATCGACACGTCCTCTGAAAATTATTTCTTCCGTGGAAAGCGCGCCTTCGGCGGAGGTCGGCGAACGGCGGAGCCCCTCCGTGGTGGGTTGGGTTGGTCGCTGAAAGCGCGGGTTCATGGGTTTGGCCGGGTGGGTAGGCGGGTCGGGGGACGCCGTAAACCCATCCATGGGGGCTTGGCCGCGGCATCCATGCCGCGGACACCCCCGCCCCGCCTACCCACCCGGCCCTGGACAGTTTCCTGCCTCCGGTACCCACCACGGGAAGATCAAGAGAAAAGGCAACAGCAACGGCGACAGCAACAGCAACAGCAAAAGCAAAGACGGTTGGCTGGCGGGCTCGGCTTTGCGAGCGAAGCGACCCGCTTTTGCTCTTGCTTGTTGATTTCCCGTGGTGGATCGGCCGCCGGAATCTGTCTGGGGCCGGGCGGGTGGGGTTGGCGGGGTATCCGCGCCATGGATGGCGCGGCTAAGCCTCCAGGGACGGATTCACGGCGTCCTCGCCAATCCCACCCGCCCGGCCCACCCTCAGGAAACCCGCTTTCAGCGACCCACCCAAACACACCACGGAGGGGCTCCGCCGTTCGCCGCCCCCGCCGAAGGCGCGCTTCTGCGCTGCAACATGCCCATGCGCCATCCTGCGCCATCATGGGCACCCCGCCCCCGCCAGGACCGTGCCATGCAGCAGTACCTGCTTCTGATCTACATCGAGCCTGCCCTGCTGCAGGCCCTGCCCATCGAAGAATTCAACGCGCTGATGCGCGACTGCCTGGCCCACGCCGACAAGCTGCAGGCCGAAGGCACGCTGCTGGCCGCGCAGAAACTGCAGCCGGTCGACACTGCACAGACCCTGCGCGTGCGTGATGGCAACAGCCGTGTTCTCGATGGCCCGTTCGCCGAAACCCGCGAACTGCTGGCCGGCTTCAACCTGATCGTCGCCCGCGACCGCGACGAAGCCATGCGCATCGCCCGCGACTTCCCGTGGGCGCGCTTCGGCAGCATCGAAGTGCGGCCGCTGGAAGACATGGACGCCGAGCGCGAACGTTGCGGCGCCCCGGCTGCGGCTATGGCAGCAGCCGTACCCTGATCTCGCGCGGGCCGACGCCTTCGTTGCCGCTGTAGTCGCGCACGCTGGCGCGCACGATGTACTCGCCCGGCGGCAGCGCCGCCGGCTGCCAGCGCCCGGTTTCCATCAGGCCGTCGCGCACGGTGTTGGTGGCCAGGTAGCGGAAACGGGTGACCGCGCTGCCATGCACGGTGATGCCGCTGTCCGGTGCGTAGGCCACGCGCACAGCTTCCTTCTGCGGCGGCATGCGGTTGAACACGATGTTCCAGCGCGGCTGCTCGTAACCCTGCAGCGGCTGCCCAGCGGCATCGAGGATCTGGTAACCGACCTGGTACATGCCCAGGCGGCGGCGCGGCAGGTTGTTGTCGACCTGGTCCCAGGCCTCGACCACGATCTGCACGCCGCGGCCCTGGCGCGCCACCATCACCACGCCATCGCTGCCGGCGGCCATCGGCTGGTCGTTGTCGTCCAGCAGGGCCACATCGGTGATGCGCGGCGCGAAGTGGTCGGCGTAGCCCTGGAAGCCCAGCGCCACCGCGTTGGTCTCGAAGCCGCCGGTACCCACCGCCAGGTGCACGTGCGCCTGGTTGTTGATGCTGCCCAGGCGGTCACCGACGTGGATGCGCATGCCGCGGCGCACGCGCATCCGCTCCAGCCTGCCCTGCTCGTCGTACAGCGCCTGCCAGCGCGCATCGTAGGGTTCGTCGCGCGGGGTTCGGCCGACCCGCATGTGGATGTACTTGAGGCGATCCACGACCAGGCCCTCGGCCTGCTCACCCAGGTTCCAGGCGGCCACCGGGCTGCTGATCTTGCCTTCGGCGATCGCCAGCACGGTCTGGCCCACATCACCGCGCACGTCGAAGCCGCCATGCAGGTGGTGGCGGCTCTCACCGGTGAAGTTGCCGCGCACCTCGCCCAGGGTGCCGACCACTTCGTGCCAGCCGTCCTGCGGTGCCAGCGGCCAACGGCCCCCGGTCTTCGGCAGCGCGGCATCGGCAGCCGGGCCGACCAGTGCCGGTGCCGGCAGGTCGCCCACCGGCAGCGGGCGCAGGCGATGCAGGCGGTAGCTGGCGGCGTCGGCCACCAGCACGCTGCCATCGGCATCCAGCGCCAATCCGCTGGGGCGGGCCAGGCGCGGCAGGCGGCCATTGCCGACCAGCGCGATCTGATGGCCCTGCGGCGTCACCTGCACGATGCGGCCATCGAGATCACCCACGTACAGCACGCCGTCATGGGTGGTGGCCAACGACAGCGGCCCATTGATCACGCCACCGGCGGCGACCACGGTGCTGACCGTACCATCGGCACCCACCCGGCGCACGGCGTTGTTGAACAGGTCGGCCACCAGCAACGCGCCCTGCGCGTCGAAGGCCAGCGCCACCGGCGTATCGAAGCGCGCAGCGGCGCCCACGCCATCGGCAAGGCCCGGCCGATCACCACCGGCCAGGGTGCGCACGCTGCCATCCGTACCGATCACCCGGATGCGATCGTTGAACGTATCGGCCACGTAAACCTGGCCCTGCGCATCCACGGCGATGCCCATCGGCGCATCGAAGCGGGCCTGCGCGGCAGGGCCGTCGGCGTGGCCCTGTTCGCCACCGGCCAGCGTGGTCACCTGGCCATCGGTGCTGATGCGGCGGATCGCATGGTTGCCGGTGTCGGCCACATACAGGTTGCCCTGCGCGTCGGCGGCAATGCCCGAAGGCGTGTTGAAACTGGCCTGCAGTGCAGGGCCATCGACACGTCCCTCGCCCTGCCCGGCCACCGTTTCAACGCGGCCATCGGGAAGGCGGCGACGGATCCGGTTGTTGTCGCCGGCATCGGTGAAATAGACGCTGCCATCGGCACTGCGCAGCAACGCGTACGGATCGGCGAAGCGTGCCTGCGCGGACGCGCCATCACGGTCACCCGGGTGGCCATCGCCGGCCAGCGGTTCGATCTGCGCGGTCCACGCCAACGGCGTCGGAGCCGGACCCGCCGGTTCAGCCAGCGTATGCAGCGGTGTCTCCCACCAGGTCGCAGCCAATGCCACTACCGTCGCCAACGCTACGCCTGCCGCCATCCATTGCCACCGTGCCATCGTGCTGCGCTGCCTGCCTGCTGTCTGAAGAGGCACCGACAATAGACGCTGCGCGTGCGATCCGCCACGGCCGATTGTGCGGCTGAACGCCAGAATTCGCTTCGTCGTGCTTGTCCTCGCTGGCTGCAGCAGGTTCAATGCGGTTCCCACGGATGGAGATTCTCCATGCCCCGCGTTCTCCCGCTCACCGCCCTGCTGCTGGCCGCATTGGCCAGCACATCCGCCACTGCTTCGATCACGGTGGCGCCGCAGAAGCCGTCAATCACCGCCGATGCGATGCACCAGGCCTATGCCACGCGCTGGGATGAGGCCATCCAGCAGTCACGCAGTGGCAACACGCTGGGCGCGCTGATCAGCATGGAACGGCTGATGGAGGATCCCCTGCTGGACGACTTCGATGCCGAGCATCGTGGCCGCGCCTCGCAGGTCGCTGGCTGGACCGCACTGATGCAGAAGAAGCCGGCCCTGGCCCGCCGCTACCTGCAGCGGGCGCAGGAGGCCCTGCCGGAGGATGCACAGATCCTGCTTACCCAGGTGTCGGTGGAACTGTCGGACAACCAGCCGGCCGCAGCCACCACCTTCCTGGTGAAGGCACTGCAGCATGCCGACGCGCCGCTGCCGGTCGATCACCACGCCATCAACTACCTGCAGTACCGCCTGCGTGACCAGCCGATGAAGCGCATGGACCTGCTGCAGGCGCTGTTTGACAACGGCTGGAAAAGTGCCGGCCTGGAACCCACCGGGCTGTGGCTGACGCTGGCCACGCTGCAGGCCGACAATGGCCGTGGCGACGGCATTCCAGCCACGCTGGCCCGCATCGACAGCCCGGCCGAGATCATCCGCCTGCGCAGCGACAAGCGCTTCGACCGTTATGTCGATCGCGGCGATGCGCGTTTCGATCCGGTGCAGGCGGCGCAGCGCCACCTCGATGAACTGCGCGTCTCCGGCCTGCTCGACCGTGCACTGGACGCGCGCATGGCCGAGTTCAGCACCACCCTGCTCATGCTGGACCGCAACGAGGAAGTGCTGTCGTTGACCGAGGGCATGGCCGGTGCCGCGAGCAACGGCGAATCACCTGCCGCCGCCGAAGCGGAATGGGTGGCCTGGCTGCTCAACAGCCGGCTCACCGCACTGCGCCGGCTGGGCCGCACCGATGAGGCACTGGCCACGGCGCAACAGGCCCAACGCATCGGCGCACTCGGCCCGGATGGTGTCGAGCACCAGATGAATGTCGGCTTCGTCTTCAGTTCGCTGGGGCGCATGCAGGACGCTGCGCAGGCAGTGAATGACATGCCGGGCCTCGCCGGCTACGGCAAGGCCGCGCAGGCGCTGCTGCAGTTCGCCGCCGCCCGCGAGCGCGGTGATGCCGAGGCGCGCGACGCAGCACGCGCGGTGATCCTGGCCCAGCGCGAGGATGCCCGCCTGTTCCATCGCGAAATGCTGCTGGAGGAAGGCAACCTGGACGGTGCCGCCGCCGTGCTGATCGAACAGCTGCGCTCGCCCATCGAACGCGGGGAAACCCTGGCCAGCCTGCAGGACATGCGCACGTATCCGTCATTGCCGGGTGATGTGCGCATCGATGCCGCGTGGCGTGCACTCAAGCAGCGTGCCGACGTGCAGGCCGAGGTGGCACGCGTCGGCCGCATCGAGCGCTACGACCTGGTCAGCACCTCCACCTCGCGCTGAGCGGCTTTTGTGTAGAGCCGAGCCGATGCTCGGCTGCAATTGGCGCAGCCGAGCATCGGCTCGGCTCTACAACGCCACGTGCAGGCAGCACCGTCCGCTAGCGCGCCGGCACTTCGGTGCGGATGCCCATCGCTTCGCGGTAGCGTGCGTACAGCGCCATTACCTTGTCCACGTAGGCCAGGGTTTCGGCGTAGGGCGGCACGCCCTTGTAGCGGGTGACCGCACCGATGCCCGCGTTGTAGGCGGCCGCCGCCAACGGGCGGTCGCCGTTGTAGCGGCGCAGCAGCGCGCGCATGTAGCGCGCGCCACCCTCGATCGACTGCTGCGGCGAGAACGGATCGCTCACCCCGTATTCCTGCGCGGTTTCGGGCATCAGCTGCATCACGCCCTGTGCGCCCTTGCTGGATACCGCCAGCGCGTCGAAATTGCTTTCGGCGTGGGCGATGGCACGCAGCCAGGCATCATCGACGCCGGTGGCCCTGGACGCGGCCTTGAACTGCCTGGCGTGCTGCGCCAGCTGCGGCGTGCCGACCTTGCCCAGGCCTTCGTGCGCCGGCTCGCCTGGCGGCGTGGCCACGGTGAACTTCAGGAACACCCGCGAGCCGGGCAGGTTGCGCGTGGAGTAGACCAGCGCCCCGTCCTGTTCGCGCTCGTACAGCACGCCGCTGAACACGCCCATGTTGCCCCACAGGTTCGGGGTCTGGACGGCGTTGTCGTCGATCTCCTTCGGCGTGCACCGCGATCCCGGCTCCGGCGCGGTGGCCAGGCTGACGGTGTTGCCCTGCACGCAGCGGTAGACGGTGCGCGCGGCGGCCAGCCCGGGCCACAGGCTGGGCAGCAGCAACAGCGCGAGCAGGAGGGGGCGAGGGGACATGGCGGCCGGATGATCCGGCCGTGCCCGCTAATGTTGGGTGAATGGGGCCGGCAGGGCGGCGTCCTGCACCCGTGGTAGTGCCGGCCGCTGGCCGGCAACCTCCCGCGACCTGCCGGGGTCAGATCCCGTTGCTGAGCAACGGGATCTGACCCCACTTCGGATCACTTCGCGGTCCTCCGACGCACCCAATAGCCCACGCCCAGCAGCACGAACCACGCCGGGCTGGCGATCAGCGCCTGGCGGGTGTCGCCCTGCAGGCTCAGCAGCACCAGCACGGCGGCGAAGAACACCAGGCAGGCCCAGCACATCGCGACGCCGCCGGGCATCTTGAAGATCGATGCAGCATGGCGCTCCGGATAGCGACGACGATAGGCCATGTAGGCCACCAGGATCAGCGACCAGACGAAGATGAACAGCACCGTCGCCAGTGTCGTCACCAGGGTGAAGGCGGTCACCAGGTTGGGAATCAGGTAGATCAGCAGCGTGCCGCCCAGCAGGCACAGGCACGAGAACAGCAGGCCACGGGCCGGCACTGCGGCGCGCGACAGTTTCGACAGCCCGCGCGGGGCGTGGCCCTCTTCGGCCAGGCCGTACAGCATGCGGCTGGTGGAGAAGATGCCGCTGTTGGCCGAGGACGTGGCCGAAGTCAGCACCACGAAGTTGATCAGGCTGGCGGCGGCGGGAATGCCGGCCAGCACGAACAGCTGCACGAACGGGCTCTTGTCTGGCACCACCTGGCGCCACGGGGTGACCGCCATGATCGCGATCAGCGCCAGCACGTAGAAGATGATGATGCGCACCGGGATCGAGTTGATCGCCTTGGGCAGGTTGCGCTCGGGGTCGGCGGTTTCGGCGGCGGTGGTGCCGACCAGCTCGATGCCGACGAAGGCGAACACCGCAATCTGGAAGCCGGCGAAGAAGCCGACCAGCCCCATCGGGAACATGCCACCGTCATTCCACAGGTTCGACAGCGACGCGGTGTGGCCGCTGGGTGAGGTGAAGCCCCATGCCACCAGCCCGGCGCCAGTGATGATCAGCGCGCAGATCGCCACGATCTTGATCAGCGCGAACCAGAATTCCATTTCGCCGAACAGCTTCACCGTCACCAGGTTCAATGCCAGCAGCAGCATCACGCAGGCCAGCGCCGGTTTCCAGGCTTCAAGCCCGGGGAACCAGAACTGCGCGTAGGCGGCAATGGCGATCACATCGGCGATGGCGGTGACGATCCAGCAGAACCAGTAGGTCCATCCACAGAAGAACCCGGCCCACGGGCCGAGCAGGTCGGTGGAGAAATCGATGAAGGATTTGTACTGCAGGTTGGACAGCAGCAGTTCGCCCATCGCGCGCATCACGAAGAACAGCATCGCGCCGATGATCAGGTAGACGAAGACGATGGAGGGGCCGGCCAGGCTGATGGTCTTGCCCGATCCCATGAACAGGCCGGTGCCGATGGCACCGCCGATGGCGATCAGTTGCAGGTGGCGGTTGGACAGGCTGCGGCGCAGGTGCTCGGGGGGCGTTGCGGGCTCGGTCATGGGCGCGGGCAAAAGGGGCGGGCGAAGCATTCGACGGTAGTCCTCCGCGGCGCCGAGCGCCAGCGCCAGACGGACCCATTGCGTCAAAGCGGGCCGCTTTCACCACAATGTGACCGAATACCGTATTGATCCCATTCCGCCCGGCCCGGCGCCATGCTCAGATAGCCGCACCTGCCCAAGGACCGGCCCACCATGCGCCCTGCCCCGCCCGCCCCGCTGGAGCCCCGGCCATGAGCCGGCTGCGCGTCATCATCGGCGGCACCGCCCTGGCCCTGCTGGCCGCTGCGCTGCCGATCGCGGTCATGGCCTACGCCACCTGGGACCGCGCGATCAGCGTCGAACAGCAGCGCCTGCGCGACATCGCCGATCGCACCCTGCGCCGCTCCGACCTGTCCTACCAGGAAGCGCTGGCGGCACTGAAATCGGCCGAGGCCGGCGCCTACGTACCCTGCAGCCCCGAACACATCCGGCGCATGCAGACCCTGGTGATGACCACCCCATCGATCGACCAGATGGGCTACTTCGAAGGTGGCAAGCTGCGCTGCACCTCGTGGGGTCCGTTCCTGTCCGATGTGGATCAACCCACGCCGGACCACGTCACCAGCGATGGCGCAGGCATTGCAGTGGATGTGCGCCCGGAAATCAGCGGCCGCCGCCAGGTGCTGGCGGTCCTGTATGGGTCCTACGACGCACTGGTGGACCCGCGCCGCTTCGTCGATGTCATTGCCGACCCGAACGTGCGGCTGGCGCTGGCCAGCCCCGATGGACGCCTGCTGGCCAAACAGCCCGGCCTGGATCCGGACCTGCTGGAGGCACTGCTGCGCGACCCCGGCGAAGGCCTGGATCACGCCACGCTGTTCGCCACCGCGCGCAACGAGGAATGGCTGGCCATCGCCACCACGCCGCGCACCGCGCTGGCCGCCGCCTTCCGCCAGCAGGCATGGCTGTACGTGCCGGTCGGCCTGCTGCTGGCCGCCGCCGGGGCCGGCCTGGTGATCTGGCTGTCGCGGCGCCGCCTGTCGCTGCGCGGTGAGCTGGCCACCGCCATCCGCCGCCGCGAGCTGTACCTGCATTACCAGCCGATCATCGAACTGGACACCGGCATCTGCGTCGGCGCCGAGGCGCTGGTGCGCTGGCAACGCCCGGATGGCACCCAGGTGCGGCCGGACCTGTTCATTCCGCTGGCCGAAGAGGCCGGCATGATCGCCGACGTCACCGACCTGGTGATCGAGAACGTGGTGCGCGACATGCGCGAGCTGCTGGTGGCCGACCGCAGCGCGCACATCGCGATCAACCTCGCCGCCGAAGACATCAGCAGCGGCCGCGCCCTGAAGATGATTTCCCGGCACATGGCCGGCAGCGGCATCCTGCCGCAGCAGATCTGGATGGAGGCCACCGAACGTGGCTTCCTCGACCTGGACCGCGCGCGCACCATGCTTGCCGCCGCCCGCCGCGCCGGCCACAGCGTGGCGATCGACGATTTCGGCGTCGGCTTCTCCAGCCTGCAGTACCTGCAGCAGCTGCCACTGGATGCGCTGAAGATCGACAAGTCGTTCATCGATGCGATCGGCACCGAAAGCGCCACCAGCCCGGTCACGCCGCACATCATCGACATGGCCAAGGAGCTGGGCCTGTGGGTGGTGGCCGAGGGCGTGGAAACCGAAGCGCAGCTGGCCTACCTGCACAGCCGGCATGTGGAATTCGGCCAGGGCTGGCTGTTCTCGCGGCCGCTGCCGCGTGATGAGTTCGTCGCCTTCCACCACAAGCGGCAGCAGCAGTACGGCGCTGCACGCGAGCACATGCAGAACCCGCGCAGCGTGCCGATCGAGCGTGAAGGGATCGAGTAGGACGGCCAACGGCAGAGCCCCTGGTGGTGGGTCGCGTACAGCTATCCCGGCGTTGGCCGGGACGGTCTCTGACAGGTTCTGGCGGCGGTCCCACTACGGAATCAACAGAAGAAGCAAACGCGAGTCGCTGCGCTCGGTAGATCCACGCCATGCGAGGATGGCGCGGCCCACGGTAGTGCCGGCCGCTGGCCGGCACCGCATCATCGTTGAGCGCCGCCTACGCCCACGCCTTCGGCCGTGCCAGCAACCACGCGACGGTCACCGCCAGCAACAGCAGCGGCAACCATCCCAGCTGGCTCGGGCCGCTGGCCTGCAGCAGCACGCCGCCCGCCACGCCGCCGGCCGCAATGGCCAGGTTCCAGCCGGTCACCAGCATCGACTGCGCCAGGTCCGCAGCGGCCCCGGCGCGTCGTGCCAAGGCGGTCTGGAACAGGGTCGGCACCGCGCCGAACGCCACGCCCCACAGGATCGTCGCCAGCAGCAGCGTGCTGGCCACGCCGGGCCATGCCAGCAAGGCCAGCACCGGTACGATGAAGCCGATCACCGCCGCCCACACCAGCGCACGCAGGTGGCGATCCACGCCCCAACCAGCAATCCCGATGCCGGCAATCGCCGCCACGCCGAAGGCGAGCAGCAGCCGGTCCAGCCACGGGCCGGCACCCGCCTCCACCGCCAACGGTTCGATGTAGGTGTAGAGCACGTTGTGCGCCAGCACGTACAGCACCATCACCAGCAGCGCGCTGCGCACGCCCGGCATGCGCCAGACCTTGGCCAGCGACGCACGTTGACCGGCACCGGCCGCAGGCAGCGCCGGCAGTGCCCAGCGCGCGTACGCCAGCAGGCCCACGCCCAGCACGCTCATCAGCGCGAACGCCCAGCGCCAGCCGACCTGCTGGCCCAGCAACGTACCGGCCGGCACGCCCAGTGACAGCGCCAACGGCGACCCCACCATCGCCACCGCGATCGCGCGCCCCTGCAGCGACGGCACCACCATGCGTGCGGCATAGCCAGCCACCAGTGACCACAGCAGGCCACCGCTCACGCCTGCCAGGAAACGCGCAGCAAGGATCAGCGCATAGCTGCTGCTCAGCGCCGTCAACGTGTTGACCACCACGAAGCCGGCGATGGCCGCCAGCAACAGCGGACGCCGCGGCAGGCGCTGGGTCAACGCCGTCATCGGCAGTGCTGCCATCACCGAGCCCAGCGCATACACGCTCACCAGCTGGCCCACCGCCGCATCACTCACGCCCAGGCTGTCGCCCATCGGTCGCAGCACGCCCGCCGGCAGGGTCTCGGTCAACAGGGTGATGAAGCCGCCGCCTGCCAGCGCCAGCAGGCCCGCCCACGGCAAGCGCGTGGCCTCACCGGCCGGGCTGGCCGCATCGATGGCGTGGCCGCTCATCGCGCAGCCTCCAGGTCCGCATAGACCGCATCGCGCAGGTCATCGACGAAGGCACCATCCATGCCTTCGTACAGTGTGTTGGTCAGCGCCACCACGCTCAGCCCACGCGCCGGATCAACAAACCAGCTGTGCCCATAAGCGCCGCCCCAGCGCCAGGTGCCTTCGCGCTGCGGCGTGCCGCTGGCAGCGGCCTCGCGCAGTAGTGCAAAGCCCAGCCCGAAGCCCCAGCCGGCCGGTTCCGGCGGCCCCTGCTCGCCCACCTGCGGGCTGGCCATCTCTGCCGCCAGCGCGGGCGGCAGCAGGCCGGAGCGCTGCACGTCACGCAGCGCCTCCAGCACCGACATCACGTCATCGGCAGTACCCACCAGGCCGGCGCCGGCCGAAGCGAAACGGCGGGCATCGAGGGCACGCGCAAGGCTGTACTCGATGCCCACCGTTCCCTCGAACGGCGCGACCACCTCCCCTTCCTGCAGGCGATGCGGCTGCGGCGTGCCGCTCACGTAGGGCGTGGCCAGCCGTGCGGCATCGCGTGTGGCGAACGCGGTATCGCGCAGGCCCAGGGGGGCAGCCAGCAAACGCTCGAACAGCACCTGCAGCGTTTCACCGGTCGCCGCTTCGGCCACTGCACCGGCCACGTCCACGCCCAACGAGTACAGCCATTGGCTGCCCGGTTCGAACAGCAGCGGCGCCTGTGCGATACGGCGCACGTTCTCGGCCAGGGACACCGGGTTGGCGTCCATGCCATCGCTGACGCCGGCCCGGGCGTACGGTCCGTGCGCATCGGCTTCCAGGAAACGGTAGCCCAGCCCGCTGCTGTGGCTGAGCAGCTGGCGCAGGCTGATCGGCGGCCTGCGGCCATCGGCCAGCGCCGGCCGGAAGTCCGGCAGCCAGCGCTGCACCGGCGCATCGAGGTCGAGCACGCCCTCGGCCACCAGGCGCAGGATCACCGTGCTCAACAGCGGCTTGCTGACCGATGCCAGCCGGAACAGCTGATCGCGCTGCATCGGCAGGGCCGACTCGCGATCGGCCTGCCCGGTCGCGCTGGCATGGCGCAGCACGCCGTGCTCGCACACCAGCACCACCGCACCGACCAGGCGCGTCGGGTGGACCTGCTGCAGCAGCCGCTGCACCGAAGGCAGCATCGGTGCAGGTTCGATGGAAAGAGCGGCATTCATCGCGGTGATCCGTGGGGAGAGGCCCGCCACGTTAGGCAGCACGGCGCAGCGCAAAAAGCCGGTTGCCGCTCCGGGCATCATGGACCGTGCAGTCCGCAATCGGCATGATGGCCGGAACTGCAAGGCCGCAACAGCAGGCGCCCCCACCCTGCACCACAGTGTTGCGGTGGCGGCGCCGCCCGCCGTGATCACGCCCCTACCCTGCCGCTTTCATTGCCCCTACGCCGATGTCAGTCCTGGACAACCTCGCCAACCTGCAGACCTTCGTGCACGCCGCCGACACGCGCAGCTTCGTCGAGACCGGGCGCCTGCAGGGCATCTCCGCATCGGCCGCCGGCAAGTGCGTTGCCCGGCTGGAGCACGCACTGGGCGTGCGCCTGTTCCACCGCAGCACGCGCAGCATCACGCTCACCGCCGAGGGCCAGCTGTTCCTGGCGCGCTGCCGGCGCATCCTCGACGAGCGCGATGCCGCACGCACCGAGCTGGCACAACCGCACGCCACGCCCAGCGGCACGCTGCGCATCAGCCTGCCGCTGGTCGGCGATCTCACCCTGCCGTTGATGGCCGAGTTCATGGCGGCGTATCCGGACATCCGCCTCGACCTGGATTTCAGCGACCGCCTGGTCGATGTCATCGAGGAAGGCTTCGATGCGGTGCTGCGCGTCGGTGAACCCAGCGACTCGCGGATGAACGCACGCCGGCTGGGGGTGTTCCCGCGCCGTGTAATCGCCTCGCCGGGCTACCTGCAGCGCCGCGGGGTTCCGCGCACGCCGGCGGAACTGATGCAGCACACGCTGCTGCACTATCGCTTCCCCAGCACCGGCAAGCTGGAGCCGTGGCCGATCCACTGGCCCGATGACGAAGCACCGCAGGAACTTCCGGTGCACATGGTGGCCAACACCATCGAAGCGCGGGTGGCGCTGGCACTGCGTGATGTCGGCCTGGCCTTCGTGCCGGTGCACTCGGTGCGCGATGCGCTGGCCGACGGCCGCCTGGTCACCGTGCTGGAGGATCATGTGCACTCCTGCGGCACCTTCCACCTGCTGTGGCCTTCGGGCCGACACGTACTGCCGAAGCTGCGGGTGTTCATCGACTTCGTCGGCGCCCGGCTGGGTACCGTGCCGTAGATCCACGCCATGCGTGGATGCTTAAGGTCAGCCGAGCATGGCTCGGCTCTACCGCTGCACGCAACCATTCAGCCAGCGCCGCTATACTGCCCCCTCATTCCTCCAAGAGGCTCGCGACCAATGCGCCATTGATGCCGCCGTCTTCCCATCAGACGGCCTGACTCTTCCCGCCCCTGCGCGCAGGGGAGAACCCGGCATCCCTGGAGGTCGCATGACCCCGCATTCCCTCACGCTCGATCGCGTGTCGTATCGACTGGCCGACGGCCGCCTGCTGTTTTCCGATCTGACGTTTTCCTTCGATCCGGTCGCCACCGGCCTGGTCGGTGCCAATGGCGCTGGCAAGAGCGTGCTCGCACGCCTGCTCGCCGGCCGGGTGCAGCCAGAGAACGGGCAGGTACGCGGCAGCGGCCGCGTGTTCCTGTTGCCGACGCCCGGCTATCCACCCGCTGGCACGGTCGGTGAACTGGCCGGCGTTGGCGCTGAACTGGCCGCACTGCAACGCATCGAAGCCGGCAGCGTGGACGAGGCCGACTTCGCCTGCGTCGGCGACCGTTGGGACCTGCGCGAGCGCCTGCAGCAGCAATGGCAGGCGCTACGGCTGCCCGACGACCTCGATCCCGCCCAACCCGCCGCGCGCCTCAGCGGTGGCCAGGCCATGCAGGTGGCGCTGTCCGGCGCCTGGGCCAGCGGCGCTGATTGGCTGATCCTGGACGAACCCAGCAACCACCTCGATGCCCGCCATCGCCAGCAGTTGTGCGAACGGTTGCAGCAGTGGCGCGGCGGCCTGCTGGTGATCAGCCATGATCGCGAACTGCTGGCGCACATGCAGCAGATCGTCGAGCTCGACGCGCGCGGGCTGCATCGCTATGGCGGGCCGTGGCAGCACTACGCCGACGCGCGTGCCGCCGAACGCGAAGCGGCCGCGGCACAGCTCGACCACGCCCGCGCCCAGCACCGGCAGCAGCAGCGCAGTGCGCGCGAACAGCACGAACGCCAGCAGCAACGCCAGGCACGTGGCAATCGCGATGCAAAGCAGGCCAACCAGGCGCCGATCCTGCTCGGCCGACAGAAACAACGTGCAGAGGGCAGCCACGGCCGCGCACAGCAGGTACAGGCCGAGCGCCTGCAGGCCAGCGCAGACCAGCTGCGCGCTGCAGCCTCGGCGGTTCACGCCACACCGGAGCTCGCACTGTTTGCCGGCGAGGGGGAACGCGGCAGCGCACGCCTGCTGCAGGCCGAGTCGCTGGTGCTGCCGCATGGCTGCCGCGCGCCGTTGCAGCTGGACATCCGCCGCGGCCAGCGCATCGCCGTGGTTGGTGACAACGGCAGTGGCAAGTCCACGCTGTTGCGCGTGTTGGCCGGCCAGTTGCCTGCACGCAGTGGCAACGTACAACGGCATGCACCACTGGCGCTGCTCGACCAGCAGTTGCTGGGGCTCTCCGGCGAGCGCAGCATTCTCGACACCGTGCAGGCTGCCAACCCGGCGGCCGATACCGGTGAACTGCGCACACGGCTGGCCCTGCTCGGGCTGGACGCGCAGCGCATCCAGCGTGCAGCCCATCACCTCAGCGATGGCGAACGGGTGAAAGGCGCGCTGGCCAGCGTGCTGTATGCCGCCCCCCCACCGCAGCTGTTGCTGCTGGACGAGCCCGGCAACGCACTGGACCTGAGCGCGTTGCAGGCACTTGAAGAACTGCTGGTGGCATGGCCGGGAGCGCTGGTGATGGTCAGCCACGACCGGCACCTGCTGCAGGCGTTGCAGCCGACGCAGGTGTTGCAGGTGAGCGCCGAGGGTTGGCAGTGGCGTGACGCCTTGTAGATCCACGCCATGCCTGGATCTACTGCAGCAGCCGAGCATGGGCTCGGCTCTACAGGATTGGCCGCGACGGATCACATTGTAGAGTCGAGCCATGCTCGACTCCGCCATGCATCCATCCACGCATGGCATATCGACCAGGGGTAGTGCCGGCCGCTGGCCGGCAACCCATCGATCCTCAGTGCACCGTCACCGCTTCCACACCGGGAACGCCTGCGGCAACTGATGCCACAGCAGCGGGCCCGCACGCAGCTCCTGGTCGTTGAGCAGGCAGGCATCCAGTTCCGCACGTACCGCACGCTCATCCATGTGCACGCCGATCACCACCAGCTCCTGGCGGCGATCCCCCCACAACGGGTGCCACAGGCGTTGCATCGCCGAGTGCGCGGCCGCATCCGGGAAGTCTTCCGGCCCCGGCAACGGTGCGCTCCAGCAATCGGCCTGCTGCCGCGCCCAGCCCAGGTCGCTGTACGGCAGCGGCGTGGGCGGCAGCAACGGCGGCGTGTCCTCCAGCCCAGCACGCACGCGATCGCGTGCGGCGTACCAGAATCCCGCCGCCTGCGTCCGCGTCGCGGCACCTACGGTGTTCAGCTCGCCCACCCAGTCCATGCGGTTGGCCAGCCAGAACCAGCCCTTGCTGCGGATCACGCCCGGCATGCCCGACTGCAACGCGCGGGCGAAACGCGCGGGATGGAACGGTCGCCGCGAGCGGTAGACGAAACTGGCGATGCCGTACTCCTCGGTTTCCGGCGTGTGCTCGCCACGCAGCTCCTTTACCCAGCCCGGCGCACGTTGCGCACGCTCGAAGTCGAAGCGACCGGTGTCCAGCAGCTCGGCCAGCGGCACGTCACCGAAGCTGGACAGCAGCAGTTTCGCGTCGCGGTTCAGGCCACGCAGCACGGCCAGCGTGTCCTGCAGCACTTCGTCATCGGTCTGATCGACCTTGCTGACCACGATCACGTCGGCGAACTCGACCTGTTCGCACAGCAGGTCGACCACGCCGCGATCGTCATCCGGCCCAGCCTGCTGGCCACGCTCGGCCAGGCGCAGCGTCGAGCCGAAGTCGGCGAGGAACGCGCTGCCATCCACCACCGTCACCATCGTGTCCAGGCGCGCAATGTCACTCAGGCTGAAGCCCTGCTCGTCGCGTACCGCGAAGGTGGCCGCCACCGGCATCGGCTCACCGATGCCCGTCGACTCGATCAGCAGATAGTCATAGCGCCCCGCATCGGCCAGGCGCCGCACTTCCTGCAGCAGGTCATCGCGCAGCGTGCAGCAGATGCAGCCATTGCTGAACTCCACCAGCGTCTCTTCGGTGCGGCGCAGTTCGGCGCCGCCCTCGCGTACCAGCTGCGCATCGATGTTGACCTCGCTCATGTCGTTGACGATGACCGCCACACGCAAGCCCTCGCGGTTGCGCAGGATCTGGTTGAGCAGGGTGGTCTTGCCGGCCCCGAGGAAGCCGGACAGCACGGTGACAGGAAGGCGACGGTCGGCGCGGGAAACAGTGTTCATGTCGGAGCGGGTTGGCTGCGGAACGGAAATGTTACTGTATAACAATTGCTACGCAAGGCCCCCCCCCATGAAGTCGCCTTCTGCCGCCCTGCTTGATGCCAGCGCGGTCGCCCTGTCCAGCCTGTGCCTGCTGCACTGCCTGGCGCTGCCCCTGCTTGCCGCCGCGCTGCCGCTGTTCGGCACGTGGGCCGAAGCGGAATGGGTGCATCTGCTGTTCGTGGCCATCGCCTTGCCGCTGACCGGCTACGCGCTGTGGCGGGCAGAACGCCGTCACCCGCTGCCCGTGCTGGCCTGGGCCACCGCCGGCGCCGGGCTCGGCCTGCTGCTGGCCGGCGCGTTGGCGCTGCCCTCGCACGACTGGGAAACACCGATGACGGTCACCGGCAGCCTGCTGCTGGCCGCCACGCATATCTGGAACGCGCGACACCGCCACGGGTAGTGCCGGCCGCTGGCCGGCAACCTCATGAACGGGGAAGACAACCTGCAGTCGCCGGCCAGCGGCCGGCACTACCTGGTCATTTGCCGTAGCGGCGCAGCAGCTCGACCAGCACCTGGGCCTCGGCCGCCCGCTGCTGCGGGTCTTCGGCGCCCACCACGTGTTCCTGCAGGTGCTCGTGCAGCAGCTCCATCAGCAGGCTATGGGCGGCACCGCGCACGGCGGCAACCTGCACCAGCACGTCCGCACAGTCGCCGGCCTCACCCTCCGGCCTGTCCAGCGCCTGCTCCAACGCCGCCACCTGTCCGCCGATGCGGCGCACCCGGGTCAGCAACTGCTTTCGATGCTTGTGTACATGAGCCATGCCGGAATCATATACCCTATGGGGGTATCCACTCCACCGCTGGCCCCCATGCACCTGGACGCCCTTGCCGCCGCCCGTCGCCACGAACACCGCTTCGACGACGGCAACCCGCTGGCCGAACGCAATACCCGCCGCGCCCTGTGGCTCACCGTCAGCATGATGGTCGTGGAGATCGTCGGCGGCTGGTGGTTCAACTCCATGGCCGTGCTCGCCGACGGCTGGCACATGAGTTCGCATGCGCTGGCGCTCGGGCTCTCGGTGTTTGCGTACCGCTGCGCACGCCGCTACGCGCACGACCCGCGCTTCGCCTTCGGCACCTGGAAGATCGAGATCCTGGCCGGCTATACCAGCGCCATCGCCCTGCTCGGCGTGGCCGCGCTGATGGCCGTGCAGTCGCTGGAGCGGCTGTGGGTACCAGCACCGATCCACTACAACGAAGCCATCGCCATCGCGGCGGTCGGGCTGGGCGTGAACCTGCTGTGTGCCTGGTGGCTGCACGACAGCCCGGGCCACGCGCATCATCACCATGGCCATGACCACGGGCATGGCCACGAACACCACGACCACGGCCATGCGCACGGTCACGACCTCAACCTGCGCTCGGCCTACGTGCACGTGCTGGCCGACGCCGCCACCTCGGTGCTGGCCATCGTCGCCCTGCTCGGCGGCAAGCTGCTCGGCCTCACCTGGCTGGACCCGGTGATGGGCCTGGTCGGCGCCGTACTGGTCACGGTGTGGGCGGTCGGCCTGCTGCGCGACAGCGGCCGCATCCTGCTCGACGCGCAGATGGACGCGCCGGTGGTGGCCGAAGTACGCGAGGTGATCGAACAGGGCCCGTGGCCGGCACGCCTGGCCGACCTGCACGTCTGGCAGGTGGGTCGCGGCAAGTACGCGGTCAGCGCCAGCGTGGTCACCAGTGACGCCACGCTGGATGCCGATACCGTGCGCAACGCGCTGGCGATCCACGAAGAACTGGTGCATGTAACGGTGGAGATCCACCGCAGCGAGTGATGCACGCCAGGTAGTGCCGGCCGCTGGCCGGCAACCCCATGAACACCGCACGCCACCTGCAGTTGCCGGCCAGCGGCCGGCACTACCGCTAGAGCTTCAGCATCATCCGCAGCAGGTACATCAGCAGCGGCAGCGCGCTCAGCACCGCACCGCTGATGCCGATCCATGGCCAGCGCTCGCCACGCACGCGCGCGGCCACTGCCAGGCCGCGCCCAGCACGCCCACGCCCAGCCCAGCGGCCATGCCATTGCCACCGGCAGCGACTGCCGCCTGCGCCGCCACGGTGCCTGCCCCCCACCCCACAGCAATCCCCAGCCAACTGGCCACGCCGCACCACGGTGCCTTGCCCTGCGCCATCCGAAAACCCCTGTGTCCTTGCCGAATTTCTGTACGGGCCACGCCCGCGTGCTGCCTACACTAGCCGCACCTGCCCTGTAGGGACATCCCATGCGCACGCTCCGCCTGCTGCTGCCCGGTGCCCTCCTGCTGCTCACTGCCTGCGGCGACGATGCGCGGCTTCCCTTCTCCGCCGACCCATTGCAGGGCTGCTTCGCCACCGGCGCGCGCAAGCCCGCCGACTTCCGCATCGACAAGGAAGGCGGCCAGTACTTCGTTTCCTTCAGCCGTGGCGAGCAGTGGCAGCGCGAACCGAACGCCCTGCACAAGGCCACGTCCAGCGAGATCAGCCGCTACTTCCGCGACGACGCCGACCAGATCGACAGTGCCCTGATCCGCATGTCCGGCGGCTTCGGCATCTTCCACTTCAACAAGGGCGCGACGCTGAAGGGCAAGGCCAGCGACAGCGACTACATGGCGCTGATGCTGATCGGGGCTGGGCCGGTGTATGCGGTGAAGTGCGATTGAACTGTAGAGCCGAGCCCACGCTCGGCTACGTTTGCAGTAGATCCACGCCATGCGTGGATGCAGGCATGGTGGAGCCTAGGGCGGGCTCGGCTCTACAACAGCTGCGGTACCATGCCCTCCCCCGAACCGCCCCGGTACCCGCCGTGCCCCATTACACCGGCCCCCTGCTGACCCGCGACAGCGCCGATACCCTGCGCCGTGCCCATGAAAAGGGCGCCGCCGACTGGCAGGGCTCGCTCGACCTCGGGCGCAGCCAGGACAGCGTGGCGCTCGATGCGGACGGCTTCCACTTCCGGGGCCAGCCCTATCCCTGGCCGGGCAAGCTGAAGGACCGCACCCTGTACTACTGGGATGGCGAGGACTTCGCGCCGATCTCGCGCTACAGCGGCTCGCTGATCAAGCTGGTGCCGACCGAATGGGGCGCACCGACCTTCGAGATCGACGGCATCAAGATGCTGCCGACCTCGAAGCTGTCGCCGTTCGAGGATGCACGCCGCAAGGTGGAGCTGGTCGCCCCGGCCGGCAAGGTCATCCTCGATACCTGCGGTGGCCTCGGCTACTTCGCTGCCTGTGCGCTGGAAGCCGGTGTCGGCCAGATCCGCTCGTTCGAGAAGAACGCCGATGTGATGTGGCTGCGCACGCTCAACCCGTGGTCGCCGGATCCGGACTCGGCTGCCGCCGGTGGCCGCCTGCAGTTCAGCCACGGTGACGTCTCGCAGCAGATCGAACAGGTGGCCAGCAACAGTGTCGACGCGATCCTGCACGACCCGCCGCGCTTCGGCATCGCCGGCGAGCTGTACTCACAGGTGTTCTACGACCACCTCGCCCGCGTGATCCGCAAGGGCGGCCGCCTGTTCCACTACACCGGTGCGCCGAACAGGCTGACCAGCGGCCGCGACGTGCCGCGCGAAGTGGCCAAGCGCCTGGAAAAGGCCGGTTTCAAGGCCGAACTGGCGCTGGACGGCGTGCTGGCCGTCAAGCGCTGAGCCTTACTCCGAATCGACCTTGGCCAGCTTCATCACCCACGCCGGCACCTCGGGCTCGCCGGCGTAGAAGTCCTTCGGCTTGTTCTCCGCCATCGCCCAGCGGTGCAGCCAGCTAGGGCCATAGCGGCCGTTGTAGCCTTCAGCACCCCGCGCATACGCGGGGTCACGCATCGCCTCGTCCAGCGAAATGAAGCGATAGCCGCGGCGCTTCGTGGCCGCCACCAGTTCGGCGAAGGTGGCCGCGTTGAGCTCATTGGCGTGCATCAGCCACACCTGCGGCAGCGCGTACCCCAGCAGCGCCTGCGATTGTTTCTCGTAATAGTCCAGCTTGTTCAGCATGTACGGCACGTAGCCCTTGCGCAGCTGCGCCAGCGTCGCCGCGCGCGCGGGCGAGTCCGCCTGCTCGTTCATCACGTTGGCATAGGCGAACGCCCACACCCACTCACCGTTGTCCACCGTCACCGGTGCCACGCGGTAGCCATGCTGTTTGAAGAACGCATCCATCTGCACGCGCTCATCCGCGGTGCGCCCGGCACGCAGGTAAGGGTGGCGCATCCACTGCGGCGCCTGCCCCTTCTCGGCCAGCAGCGGCCGCAGCACCGTCTCGCCGCGCAGGAAATCCTGCTGGAACGCCGCCAGGCCCTTCGCATTCAGATCCATGTGCGAGTAGGTGTGGTTGCCCAGCACATAGCCGGCATCACGCCAGTCGCGCAGCATCTGCACCCGCGCCGGCTGCACCTGTCCCTCCACCTCAAGCTTGTTCTCGTTGACGAAGCCGACCACCGGCACGCCCGCCTGGTGCAGCTGGGCCATCAACGCCTCATGCCGCGCCTGCAGGTCCGGCGGCACGATCTGGTCAAGCCGTGCCCATGGCAGATCGTCGATGGTCACCGCGATACGGCGGTCCACCTCGGCGGCATGCACCGCCAGCGACAACAGCAACAACGGCAACGCACGCAGCAACAAGCGCATGGGGTCTTCCCTGGAGTGGCGAGGCGTCGACTGTAGCGCGATTGCCGCGCGCCGCCGAGCGTGCTCAGCCCGCCCGGGCCCGCGCGATCGCACGCCACAGGGCAACGCCGCCGGCCATCGCGGCCAACAACAGCACCGTCAACACCAGCGCCAGATCATCCGGATTACGCAGCAGTGGCGCGTTCACCCGCGTCAGGATGTGGAACACCACGCGCTGCGCCTGCTCCAGCGGTACATCGCCCTCCGACACCAGCTCCACCAGGCACGCCGTGGGTGACAGCCGCGCCACATTGCTCCACGCATTCTCGTACAGGTGCAGTACCCATCCAGCCAAAGCCAGTGCGCCACCGTGCAGCACCATAAGCGCCACGTTCGCCGTGCGCAGCCGATCGCGCAGCCACAGCGCGCGGCTTGCGCATACGGCCATGGCTCCCAGCAAGGCCAGCACCAGGCCTACCCATGGAATCCAGCCCAGGGGTTGCCAGTCATCCAGTGCGCCCGCACGCGCCATCACCTGTTCGGCAACCTGCAATCGCGCCTGCGCGTCCGGCCCCCCACAGGCCACAGTCACCGGCTCCAGCAACAGCTCCACGCGGTAATGGAAGAAGCCGGCAGCCAGCACCACAGACAGCAGCGCGACCCACTGGAGCATCAACAGGATCGGCCCCTGCCCACAGATGCGGCGGATTCGGGAAGTGGCGGCGCTCATCGGTTCATCCATGACAGCAAAGAGCCATCCTAACCAAGCGCTTCGCACGTGTCGGCTGGCGGATGCGACAACGATGCCCATCGCAGCGTAGCAGCGCCGACCGTAAGCGATGCTACGGAGGGCGCGGAACGCTTCTTCACGGACGATGCCATGACCCTTCCGCTAAAGATGCCCTGCTTTGGGCCGATGTTTCGGTGGAGCTGCAAGCGCGGCAGCAGGTACCCACGGCATCAATACCGAAAAGGACTTCCCGATGAGCACGTCGGAATCACCCGCAAAGACCATTGGATTCATACTCAAGCTCATCAGGAAGCACGGCTGGGTCGTAGGCATAGGCAGCCTTTTGCTTCTCATCCTTCAGTTCGTGAGAATGAACTATGTGCCGCAACTAGCGATTACCGACCTCGGTGTCGTCGGTGCCTCCATGCTGGCCGTCAGCGTGATCGGTGCGGTTTATTTCTTGGTCCCGCTATTCCTCCCGGGCTATGCATTCCATCTGCTGAGCGAGGCCAGGGTCATCCGCAGACCTCAGCGTCCCGAGCTCCGGCGTCAGTACGCAACACGCCGGATAGCCGTAATGAGCGAGTGCGGTTGCTGCGGCTCGTCACTACCAGTTCAGTCGCTGACTAAACGCAGGAGGTACGTCTGGGCGCTCTCGCTGCTGGCCATCTGTGCAGGCTTCCTGCTCGCGTTCCTGACCCACGCAGTGCTTCTGTTCGGCCTGTCGGACCATCTGGTATTCGAACTTGTCTACGTCGTGGTCGCGCTGGTGCTGGCGGCGGTTCTGCTGGCAAGTGCCCAGACCCTAAAGGGGCGACGCTTCCTCAGCCACTGCGGGCTCTCATGGACAATGATTCTCACCATTGCCGCGTGGTCCATCTACGCGGTCGTGATTCCGACCGCAACGTTGCTCTACGAATTTCTGGCTCCGCCGGAGGCGCAGATCAAGCCACTGGGCATTTCAGCACTGCTTCTGCTGGTGCCCATCATCAACTGGGTGATCTATCAGTCAGGCCGAAAGAAGACGTGGAACCGCGTCGGAGGCCTCACCGTAGTCGCTATCAGCCTGCTCTTGGGGCTGGGTGCCTTCAACCATATCGCCGATCTCAGCTTTGCCGCACTCAAGCTGGGCCGCATGGAAGGCCAAACCGTCATCCTCTCCGCCAGAGGATGCGGCGTCCTCCGGGAGGCCGGCATCATCGACCAATGCCGGGTCACGACGTACGACAACGGCCTTTACAGCGCAGGGCCGGTAAGTGTGATCTCAAGGATTGGCGCGGAGGTCCTGATTGGCTGTCGGATCGCCGATACGCCGACGGAGATGCGCAGCGTCCCCATCCGCCGGGAGGATTTTGCTGGCTTCCGGCCGGCGGCATGGAGTGGCAGCTCCCAGCGGCGATCGGCACTTCCCCGAGTTGCAACTCGTGCTTGCTCGGCAGCAGTCGCTACGCCGGAAGAGGCTAGCGACTCAAGTCAGCACCCACTGACGGCAGATAAAGCACAGACTCAAAGTTAATATAGAACTGAAATAGGCCTGTCGCCGGGCCATGCTCGGCGACAACGCTCACGACCCACGCGGCAGCTTCGCCGCCCACATGTTGTCGACCAGGTTGGGATAGCGCCGCCCGTTCTCCTCAGCACGTTGCCGTGCCGCCGCCTTCTGCGCATCCGATAGCGGTTGCGACGTCTGGCCCTTGGGGTTGGGCTTCTTCCATGGGGGGGTTCTCGTCTGGCGCATGGCCGCAGCTTAGCGCTTCAGGAAGTTCAGCAGGGCCAGATTGAAGCGGTCGGCGTGGCTGGTGTTGCAGCCATGTGGCGCGCCTTCCAGGATCACCACTTCGCTGCCTTTGATGGCCTTGTGGGTACGCTGGCCGGAGCCCTCAAACGGCACGATGGCATCGCTGTCACCGTGCAGGATCAAGGTCGGCACCGTGATCTTTTTCAGGTCATCCCGAAAATCAGTAGTGGCAAACGCGTGCATGCAGCCCAGTGCCGCCGTCTGGTCGGATTGATGGCACAGCGCGATCGCCGCCTGGCGCGTTTCTTCGGTCACCATCAGCTGGCCGTGGGCGCTGAAGAAGTCGCGGGTGAAGCCGTCGAAGAACGCTTCGCGATCCTTCTCCAATCCGCTGCGCATTTCATCGGCCTTGTCCTGGGTCAGCGGCCCCTCCGGGTTGTCGTCACTGCGAAGCAGGAACGGCGGCACCGCCGCAGCGAACACCACACTGTGCAGGCGATCCTGGCCGTGGTTGGCCACGTAGCGCGCCACCTCGCCACCGCCCATCGAGAAACCGACCAGGGTGACATCGTGCAGGTCACGTTCCTCGATCAACCCCGCCAGGTCCGCCGCCAGGGTGTCGTAGTCATAGCCCTCGGCCGGCTTGTCAGAGCGGCCAAAGCCGCGCCGGTCGTAGCTGATGACCCGATACTGGGCATCGCGCAGGATCGCCACCTGGGTCTTCCAGGCATCGGCGGACAACGGCCAGCCGTGGATCAGGATCACCGGGCGGCCGTCGCCACCGGTATCTTCAACATGCAGGCGGATGCGGGAAGCAGGCATGGGCGCTCCTGTGGAAGGGAAGGATTGCAGGCTAGCGGCCGCGCCCTGTGGCAGCCGTGAGGGAATCACGCCCCCTCATGACATCGCCTGCACATGCCGCCACGCGAAGCCGCACCGGCCTGGCCGGCCTTTGCACCGCGCCCAGGCGGTTTCGTCGCAGCGCCGTACCGCCGTGGTCACCGGCATGTCAGCCTGCGCAGACCATCCCCGGGAGTCTTGCCATGCTGCTGCTCACCCTGCCCTTGCTGGCCGCCGGCCTCGCCACCGCACCGTCGCCCGCCGATGACCTGCGCGAACAGATCCGCCAGGCCGATACCCAGCTGTTTGCTGTCGCCTTCGAGGCCTGCGATGCCGACAAGGCCGCCGCGATGACCACCGAAGACATGGAGTTCTTCCATGACAAGGACGGCAAGTCGGCCAGCAACCGCGAGGATTTCCGCCGCAGCGTAGCCAACCTGTGCGACAACGCGCGCAAGGGCGGCTGGCGCCTGCGGCGCGAGCTGGTGGACTCCTCGCTGCAGGTATTCCCGCTGCACGACGAGCGGGCGCTGGAAATCGGCGACCACCGCTTCCACGAGCGCGGCAAGGACGGCGTGGAGCACTGGGTCGGCCAGGCCCGTTTCATCCAGGTCTGGCGCCGCGTGGACGGGCACTGGCTGGCCGAACGGGTGATCAGCTATGACCACCGGCCGGCGGACTGACCTTTCCGGCGCCCTTCACCGGCCGGATCTATACTGGCGGGGTTGACCCCGACCCACCGCTACCGTTCGATCGCCATGGCAGAACTCACCCCCAACCACCCCGACTATGGCCTCCATCAGCAGGTCCGCCAGGGCGTGTCCGCTCTGGATGCCCAGCATGGCCGTGCGTTCGACCAGACCAGCGAGCGCCTGACCGCCAGCCTGACCGTACTCGCCCGCGAGCAGGGCCTGCAGCAGGTCGACCACGTGCTGGTCAGCAACGCCACGGCCCAGCACCCGGCCGGGCACAACGTCTTCGTGGTGCAGGGCGACCCGGCCAATCCGGCGCACCTGCGCGCGATGATGCCGACGGCCGTGGCGGTACAGACGCCGGTGGAGCAGTCGATGCAGAAATTGGGGTTGGCCCCGCAGCAGCCGGCCGTGGGGTTAGTGCCCGAACAGCAGACCCGTGAGCAGGAGCAGCAGCAGAACCCGGCACACCGTCTGGGCTGAGCCGCCTCCAGCGTTGTTGGCGGAGCGGCGCAAGCCTCTGATCATTTTCCCGACAGAGGGTCCGCGTGGACCCGCAGCTGTGCCGGGTAATGCTGGAGCAAGAGGGTGGGCTGCACCGTGCGCACATCGAGGCGGTAGCGGGCATCGGTTTCCATCGGCAGCGTGACGATGTTCAACCTGTATCGGCTGGCGTCCATCGATACCTGATGCGCGTAGCGCCAGTCTGCCGACTCATGCCATTCGGGGAGCGGCTGACCCAGACTGCGCGCCCTTGCCTGATGGACATCAGACGTTGCAACGTCCTGCCAGGCACCTGCGACCCAGCGCTGCAGGGACAGCTGGAAGGGAACATGAACATTGTCCATGTCAGGCCCACTGTCAGGCCCGGGGCCATGTCGCTGCACCTCAAGATCCAGCACGTAGGGTCGACCCGGATAGAAACTGCGGGGATTCGTCTCGAACTCGAACCGCACCGTCTGGCCTGGCTCGGCAAGGTTGATCGGCTTGACCAGATCCAGCGGCTCCGGTGCATCCGGTATGCGGCTGCTGCAGGCGCCGAGTGCACCCACCAGCGTGAAGATCAGGCCGGCGCGCAGCCAGCGGTGGATACCCAGCATGATGAAGACCCTTTGGCGTCCTGCCATGAAGTACCTATCCTGGCGAGCGACCAGTGGCGCCGCAACCAGGCGATTGATTACTTTCCGGCGGGACGGGCGGCATGGATCCGCAAACGGGCCGAGTAATCCTGCAGTGCCTCGGTCCTCTGCACCGTGCGCACGTCCACGCGGTAGCGGGAGTCAATTTCCACTGGCAGAGCAACCAGGCTCAGCGTGTACTGGCCATCACTGCCCATGTGCGGCGACGTATACCGCCATTCGCCGGATGCATGCCATTCCGGAAGCTGCTCACCGGCATTGAGCACCCCGGCTTGATAGCTGTCGTAGGTGGGAACATCCTTCCAGGCATCAGCACGCCATTGCTGCAGGATCACCTCGAACGGGATCCGCATTGTGCCCACGTCAGGCTCGTCGGGCTTTCGCGTCTCTTGGCGCTGCAACTCCAGCTCCAGCGCATACGTGCGACCCGGGTGGAAGTTGCGGGCATTCGTCTCGAACTCGAACCGCACCGCTTGGCCAGACTGGGTCACGTTGATCGGCTTGACCAGATCCAGCGGCTCCGGTGCATCCGGTATGCGGCTGCAGGCGCCGAGTGCACCCGCCAGCGTGAAGATCAGGCCGGCGCGCAGCCAGCGGCGGATAGCCAGCATGATTCAGATCCTTTGGCTCCCTGCCATGGGCTTCAACCCTAGCGGGCAGCCTATTGCACTGCAACCGGGCAAAGAAGAAGGCAGAGCCTGCGCCCTGCCTTCCTCATGCGACGCGCGACGGCGCGGGGCCTTGCGTCAGCGCCTTACAGCTGGATGCGCGCCACGCTCTCGTCAGCGCCCTTGTCATCCTTCTCGCCGTTCTTGATGCTCACGAACAGCACGTTGTTCTTCGCATCCAGCGCCAGGCTGTTCGGGTGGGTCGGCACCTTGTAGGTCGCCACCTTCTGGTAGCTGTCACTGTTGTACGCGGTAACCGTACCGGCTTCGCGGTTGGTCACGTACAGGCGCTTGCGCGGTGCATCCAGCAGGATGCCCAGCGGGCCGGCATCGGTCGGGATGCTGGCCAGTTCCCTGCCGGTACTGCGGTCCAGCACCAGCACCCGCTGGCCCGGATGCTTGCTGACCAGGCCGCTGCTCTTGGCCTGGTAGCCACGCAGGAATTCCGAGCCCTGGTCGGTCACGAACAGGCGCTTGCCGGCCGGGTCCAGCGCGATGTTCATCGGCTGCTCGGCAGCGATCCTGTGCTGCGCCACCACCTTGTTCGAATCGGTGCCCACCACCACCAGCTCGGCCAACAGGTTGCTGGTGTAGACGCGCTTGTTGGCGACATCCAGCGCCAGGCCCGGTGCCTTGGCATTGCCCAGGCCATCGATGGTGTTGATCACCCTCAGCGTGGTGGTATCGATCACGAACAGCACGCTGCTCACGTCCGGCTGGCTGCTGTGGCCGGTCACGTACAGGCGGTTGGCGGCGCTGTCGACCACCAGCTCGCGCAGGTCGTGGGTGTAGGCGGCCTTGCCGTCCTTGCCGGTCTTCTTCTCCATCAACTGGATGGTGCCGACGGCCTTGTTCCGCGCGGTGTCGACCACGGTCACCGACAGGTCCACGGTGTTGCCCACGTACAGGCGGTTGTGGGCGTCATCCAGCACCACGCCAAACGCCTTGCGCTCCAGCGGGATGCGGGTTTCCACGGCCAGCGTGGCCGGATTCAGGCGCAGCACCTGGGCCGGGCCGGCGTCATCGCCGAAACCGCCGGAGGAGGCCACGAACAAGGCGTTCTGTTTCGGGCTGTAGGCCAGCTCGTACAGGCCCTTGGCCACGGCCTGGCGCTGCACGGCGGCGGTGGCGCTGGCGGCGGGCGCATTGTCGGCGAATGCAGAAGGCGCGCCGAGGCTGAGCGAAACGGCAACGGCCAGGGCGGCCGAGCGGAAGAGAGGAGTACGGAACATGCGAGCGTCCTTGAATGGGCACGGGAAGGTGTCCTGGCTCGCTGGGCCGTACTGCGACGGCCCGACCTGCATCTGTCTGCGCGGGTGGGCTGGCTGGGGTTGCGGGGGAATGGTAGCAGGTGGGGGGCGTGGCGTGCGCCGGCGCGGGCATGGCAGACGTTCGACCTTGGCGCTACCCGCCGGCTATGCCATCCGTGGGCCGTGGCTCTGTTCCAGTTGCTGCTCTTCCTGCAGGCGCTGCACATCGCGCTGCGGCAGGTTCTGCTGCAACTGCGCGACCCGTTCGAACGAGGCCTCCACCGGTGCCTGCGCTGCCAGCTCCGCCGGCATGCTGGCGCGCTGGTGCGCCGGGTCACTGCGGTCACCCTGCACGATGAACAGCTTCGGCGCGGTATCACCGCGCTGCTCGCCCAGCACCACTTCGTCCACGCGCGAAAACTGCTGCTCCTTCGACAGCGCGAGCAGGCTGGCACTGACATTGCCGTTGCGTGCACCGAAAGCGCCGAGGTCGGCCACCTGCTGGTGGATCTGGTTGAGACGGGCATGATCCCCGTGCGCCGGGTCTGCGGGCGTGCCGCTTGCCGCGAGGGTGCTGTTGCCGCGCCACTGCTCGCCGTTCTCGGTGAACATCCACTCGCGGAAGGTCTGCTTCGGCATCGGGTTCCACTGCACCCTGTCCAGCTCGCTGCCCTTCACCTGCTGCGGAATGGCGTTGACGGCGCGGATGTTGTCCAGGACCCTGGTGGCGCCCTCGTAGTTGGTGATCTCCCCGGCCAGCCCGACCGGGCGCAGGCCTGCGTGGTTCAGGGCACCCCAGGCGAAATCGGTGCAGGCGTTGGAGAAGAAGTCGTAGTTCATGTCGAAGCCGTGCTTCTTCGGGTCTGTCGAGAATTCGAGGATGCGATCATACTGCGCCTTGCTGATCTCGATCGTGCGCTCGAAGCGGGGTTTGTCGTAGACCCGCAGATCCGTGTCATCGACTTTGCCCAGCGAAGGATTCGCACGGTCGTTCCCCATCGTGAATCCCCTGCTCACGGGTACCGGGTCATTTGATCGTGTCAGCGAAAGGAACATGTGCCCAGCAAATGACGGATCCAACAATCTCTTCTGGCCCGCGTCGCCCACATCGACTCTCGGCGTGCCCGGTGCGGCAAGATGAATCGTGACCGTATAGCGCTCTGCTTCCTTGCTCATGTCTTACTTCCCTAGCGATTGATATCCAACAATAAGTTCGGCATGGAGCCCTTCCAGCTGCGGACGGTCCTCCATCAGGTCGACTGTCAACCGATACCGGCCCGGCTCCAGCCAACCGACATCCGCGACCTGAAGTACCTGATACAGCATCTCACGCGAGTGCAGACCGGCGTCGATCAGTGCGCCCTCATCCAAGCTTGTATCGGAGAGATATCGCACAACCTCATCTTCTGGAATTCTCTGTGAGTCGCGCCCGTCAGGAGTGCTCTGCCATAGCTGTACAGGACCAGGTGCGCCGCCATCAATCCGCTCCAGGCGCAATCGCGTGGGTGGCCTTCCCAGCCTGATCTTCTCCCACGCGTCCAGCAACGAGCGCCCGTCGGTATCCTGCAGCCGCAACCCAATGTTCAGGATCGGAATGGCCGGCTTCTGGGCCGCCGGCAAATCAAACGTGACCTCGGCAATCCGACCGGCCTTCTGCAACTGCACGGCCCGCGTGAACGGCACAACTGTGCGGGCCTCGGCCTGTGCGCGCGTCAGCAGGGGCGGCGCAACCTCAGGCGCTGGTGACGCACGGCATGCCACCAGCGCGCCCAGCACCGCCAGTACCACCAACCCCCGCCGCAGCGGCCGCGTCATTGCTCCTTTAACCTCAGCGAATCGGCCACATCGGTCTTGGCCGCCACTTCGGTGGCGATGCTGGCGCGGCGGTGCCCTGGGTCGTTGCGGTCGCCCTGCACGATGAAGATGCTCTCGGCGGCGTGGCTGTTCTGGGTCGGTTGGCTGAGCAGCACGTGGTCCACGCGCGAGAGGTTGTTCTGCTTGGCCAGCACCAGCAGGCTGGCGCTGATGCGCTGGCTGGCGGCATCGAACGGGCGGCCGTGCGCGGCGTCCAGTTCGGCCACTTTCTGGATCAGCTGCGAGAACAGGCGATGGTCTGGGTGCGAAGGGTCCAGCAGCGTGCCGGCCACTTCAATCGGCGTCGGCGGCGGCTCATCGCTGGCGCGGTCGCCCTGGCGATGATGCTCGGCCTCGCGCTCGGGCATCGCATGATGGGTCTCGGCATTCAGATCACTGCCCGGGAACGGCGCGGCAATGCACTGGATCTCTGGCAGGTTGAACAGCACCGCGAACTCGCCCAGGTTGCTGCCCCCATCCAGCGGCACCGGCAGCGGATGCAGGCCGGCGTAGTGCAGGGCAGCCCAGACGAAATCGCTGCAACGGTTGATGGTGGCCGGGCGATCCACATCGAATTCGAACTCGGCCGGCTCCTCGGCGAAATCACGCAGGCAGCCGTAGTGCTCCTCGGTGATTTCCAAGGTGCGGCTGTAGTACGGGTCCAGATGCTCGTCGGCATCGTCGTGGCGCACCTGCGCGTACTGCACGCCGGTGCGGGTTTCGCCAGGCGCCTGGCGCGGCGGCGCGAAGCCGTAACTGTGGGCCTCGTCGCCCGCGGCCACCTGCAGGTACATATGGCCGCGCGGCGAGACGCCTCCACTCTTCAGCGGGGTGCCGGGGGCGGCCAGATAAAGGGTTGCGGTGTAGCGTGTTGCCTGCTCCATGCCTGCTCAGCCTTGTTGGGTACTGCGGTCCTGGGCGGATGATGGCATAGGTGGGATGGGGGGCAGGTGGAGGGATAGAAAGCGTTGATCACGACTTGCTGAATATGTGAGCCAGCGTCCAGTACTGGATCCGGGCGTGAGCAAGGTCCGGCAACGACTGGAGCTTGCCATTCCACCGTTCTATAGTCGTTTCGATCATGCAAGGGAATCGCCCATGAGCAGAGCACCGGCTTGCCGGCTTGCCTACTTCGTCCTGGTGGCCGTGCTCAGCACCACCGCCTGCGCGAAGGCCCCATCCACGGAAAAGGACCCGAACGGAACCCCCATGTCCGAAACCGCAACCAGCCCACGTACGGTGGGCGGACAGACCTACACGACGCAGCCGGTGGAAGCTCGGCTTGGCCCGCACCGCTTCATGTTCCCGGCCAACCTCTACTACAACCAGACGGGCCCCCTGGCCGATGGGGGCGTCATGCTCACGGTGTTCTGGCCGGATTTCGATGCAGCGCCCCCCGGTGACCGCCCGGTGCGCAGCACGCAGGACAGCCGGCGGCAGGTGCTGGTCGAGCTTAGGTACATTGATCGCGTTCCCATCCAGAACTATCTGGCGCGTCGGTCCAGTAGCGAAGCCACCAGCGCGCCGGGATCACTGGAGCGAAGGGACCCGGTAGAGAACCTAGCGCTGCGCGTTGCACAACCCGAGCGCTGGGGTCTGACGCCGTATGCGATTGACCCATCGTTGATGGCAGCCTATGCAAAGGACTCGGAGGCTGCGCTGGGCAGGCCTTACGTGCACAACCCGGGGATGGAGCCCGACTGGTATGTGGCCCGCTCGGCGGAGGGGCAACTGACAACGTTCATCAGCTGCGACCCGGCAGATCGCATTCCTGACGGGCTCACGATTCAGGGCAAGACACTTGAACGCGCCGGAGAAGGCCAGATCGCAATGTGCCGCCATTCCATCGTGGATGTGGGCGACAGCATTGCCATCGAGATGAACTATGCACGCGTCATGCTGAGCGACTGGCAGCGTCTGGAAACCAGCATGCGTGATCTTCTGAGCCGATATCGCGTTCAGCCGTAAACCGCATCTCAAGGATGAATCATGAGCGGACTTACCGATAAGGACATTCGTGTCCTGTCCTCCTACGCGAAGGAGGGAAATCGCGAGCTGTATTGGAACTATCTCGCGCAGCTTCCCGAAAATGATGGCTACGGACTGCTGGCGTTGGGTGTTGTGCGCAACGACAGCCTCCCCGGCCGGGTGGCCAACAGCTTTGCGACCGCCGTTGCCGAGCAGCAGGCCAAGCTGTTCGGCAACGAGAAGAACGTCGCGTTCACCGAACGCAAGCAAGAAACCTTCGGCCAGGATCTGATCAGGAACGACCTGGCGGAGCGCAGAAGTTGGATGGAGGCCGGCAGGCCCGATCTGGCACTCAACCTGCCCTACACCAGCACGCTCAAATCCCACGATGTTTCGTTCGAAAAGAACGACCTCAATGTGAACTGCTGGACGCCACGCTTGCTGCTGGTGTCCACGGAGCACAAACGCGGCGAGCAGGCAGCCGAAAAGGTCTGGCAGAACATGCTGGACAACAGCGCTGCCGGCGCATTCCGTGCCGGCAAGACGGCCGTCAGCGTGCACCTGGATATGCCGCAGCCCGCTGGGCATTTCTACTTCGTTGAGCTGAGCAAGTTCGAGGGCGCAGCGCTCCTGCAGCGCGACGCCGTCGATCCGAACGTGATTGGTACCAAGTTCGACTATCACAGCTACGACCCCAAGGACGGCAGCTGGAACCGCACAGTGGGCGTTCCCCCGCTGGATAGAACAACCAAAGAGACCGATCCCGCCGAGATTTCCGCGTTGAACGAGACCCGCGAGGTTCGCCTGGAGCGCGAGGTCAAGGCGAAGCAGTTTCATCCTGAAGATCCCTACAGAGAGATCGCCAAGAGCCCACGCGTGGTGTCTACGCAGGAACCCGAGCCTCTCTTTACGGAAGGTCGCCGAATCGCAGCGATAGAGCCGGGCAGCCCGGACTACGCGCTCCATCAGCAGATTCGCCAGGGCGTCGCTGCACTGGACGAGAAGCACGGCCGCCCCTTCGACGCGACCAGTGAGAACCTCGCCGCCAGCCTGACAGTGAAGGCACGCGAGCAGGGTCTGGAACAGGTGGACCATGTGGTGCTGAGCAACGCCACGGCCAATCAGCCGGCGGGTCACACCATCTTTGTTGTACAAGGCGACCTATCTGACCCCGCCCACCTGCGTGCAGGGATGCCCACTGCCGTGGCTGCACAAACGCCGGTGGCTGAGTCGCTGCAGCAACTGGCTGTGGTGGGCGATCAGCGCGAGCTCGCCCGCCAGAATGCGCAGCAGGCGCTGGATGCACGTACGCAGGAACAGCAGAGCCACGCCATGCGCATGGGCTGACCACCCAGGTCGAGGCGGCCTCCCTTGGGGCAGGAGGTCGCAGCCCCTGAGACCTCCCCAGGTCATCCTCCCCTGCTTCGGGAGGATGACAATGACCAAGATCGACCCTGCATGGCTGGAAGCTTTCGACAAGGAGCTTCTCTACCTGTTCGCCATCGATCATGGTGACGCAGGCATGGATGAGTACCTGCTGGGCTGCTACGCAGACCTTCCTCCACACGACGCGGCGCTGGCGTTCGGCAGCGACTACGACCTGGAGCGCGACGATGCGCTGTGGCCTCGGCCGGGCGTGGCTGTGTGAACCTTGCAGCCGTCCGGCATGCCGGCATTCAAGACAAGCGATGCCAGAGGATGGCCGCTATGCTTGCAGCGCACCGGAATGGAAACCACGCATGCCCCGCTTCAACACCGCCCTGGCACTGAACCTCGCTCTGATGCTGCTGGGCGCTACACCTGCCATGGCCATGGCGGCAGACCCGCAGGTTTCCACTGAAGTGTTCGTGGAGCGCGGTGACAACCCCGCCTTCGAGCTGCAGCAGGCGCCTGCCATTGAGTATTCAACGGCCCTCGTCACGCCGCCCGATACCTTCCTGCAGGCTCCCATGCAGGTGGTGCTGGTTGCTCAGTTGGATGAGCTGGGCCACGTTTACAACGTGATGGTGGCGCGGTCCAGCGGACTGCGGGAGATGGATCGTGTGGCCTTACCTCAGTGCGCCAGTGGCGCTTTGATCCGGTCGTGGTTGAGGGCGTCGCGCTGCATGCGCGGGTGCGGGTCCGTCTGACCTTCGTGCCCACGGCCGAGGCGCCGCCCGGCTGAACCGCTGCTCCAATCTGTCGCGATTGGCCCTAGGCCATTGCCCTGGCTGCGGGCGTTACTGCGCTTGGAGCCAATAGCGCCAAGCCCTTGAAGACCGTTGCAGCGCAATCGCTTGCCGGCTTAACACCGTGTGCGACAATGCCGAAAGCGTCAGGTCTGGCGATCACCGGTTCTGCAGTTTCTTGGCATTTGGCAGCTGCGCGGGTATCTCTTGGCGTGCCACCGGAAAAGGGTGGCGCGGGACTCGAAAACCCGTGTTTATGCCAGCTGTATGCGCTTGCCAGCCGACGTCACCTTTGTGTGGCGTCGGCTGGCAATCCGTTCGCGTTCCATGGCGGGCGGTGCGTGGGGGTCTTCGGACCCGCCGGTCTGGCATATACCGGTTTTCGAGCCCGCACCGTCCGCCACCTTTATTGGTGGCGCTGCTATCTGTCCTGTACGGAGCATTGCCATGAACACATCGGACTTCCGTTCCCTGCACGCGCAGTACGATCCGGACAACGCCGAACCCGAGCGCGAACCGTCCGTCGATCCCAACGCCTTCGTCGCCACGCTGCATCGCATCGGTACTGGTGCGGCGGCGGACGGCCAGCCTTGGCCAGAGCGGCATCAACTGCCTGGGCGGTGTCTTCAGCTGGCGGATGCGGATTGCGCGCTGGCGGGGCTACGCGTGGTGGCGGAGCTGATGCTGGCCGCGGAGCGGACTCGGCAGAACGGCGCGCCCGAGGAGTACCTGGGGGATCGGGTGATGGAAGGGCTGAAGATGGCATGTGTAGCGTTGACTGCGCAGGCTATTGAGCGGCTACACGTGCGGGAGTAACGCCCAAGGCTTTGGCCTCAAGTACTAGGCTGCGGGCCATCGTCGCAGCCTCATCTTCGTTCGCCTCTGATCTGCAGGACTTCCAATGAAGTCTCTGACGTACGCTGCCGCTGCACTGTGTTTGGCAGCGCTGATTGGTTCAGCGCTCCCCCACTTCCACCTGCCAAAAGGCGATTTGGAGCTGAAGACCTACCCCAAAGTCTCGGCTGCAGAGTTTGCTGTCATGCGCGAGGAAGCCCTAAGCCTAGCGGTTGAAGATGCAGCCCTCGGTGCCGGACGCTTTGAAGCTAGGTACTTCGAGCTCACTTGCCGAGGTGAGCCCGCTCTGCTGGTGGACAACTCTTCATCACAGTTGCTCATCCTAGGCTTCATAAGCCGAGGCACTGAGGCGCCTTGCGTCCAACCTCTACTCCTGCGCTGGAGTAGCCGACTACTTCCGGCCGACTAGGGCTTTGCAGCTGGACTTTGCATACGAGGCGTACCGACGGGCCTGAACAGCCTGCGGTTTGCGCTGACACGCGACGCTCTTCCGTTCCAAGCCATTAGCAGCTCATTGTGTCGCTTACGGCATACTTCCCCAGGACGCCACGTGCGGTCGCGGACAGGGGAAGGCTGTGAATAAGTGGACTGAAGACGAATTGGCTGCTGCCGTTGAGGCGTATCGCCAAATGGAAGCCCGTCTTGCCAATGGATCAGCCCTTGAGAAGACAAGGGTCTATCGGGAACTGGCGGCCCGCCACGGACGCACGTCCAAGGCATGGGAATACCGCATGCAGAACATCTCCCATGTTCTAGATCAGGCGGGTAAGCCTTGGCTACCCGGGCTTCTTCCAGCATCGAAAGTGGGTGCAAGGGTTGAGCCGAAACTTGCCAAGCTCCTCGGGCTGTCTGGTGAGACGCTCACGTCGGTCTCTGGTCCCACAAGGGGGCTGTTGGAGCAGGAGGTCAAAGAGGCGGAGGCATCTGGCAGTTTCTCACCAGCAAACGAGGCGGACGAGAGGCAGCGTGTGCTGGCAGCTATCGTTCGGCGGCGCGGGCAGCCCGCCTTCCGTAAGGCTCTGCTGGACGCATACGGCGGCCGCTGTGCTATGACGGGATGCAACATAGTTGATGCGCTGGAGGCCGCCCATATTCGCCCATACAGTGGCCGAACGAGCAATGTAGCCTGCAACGGCCTCCTGCTTCGCGCCGACGTACATACACTTTTTGATATTTATCTAATCTCTGTTAACCCGAAAACTCTACGAATTTGTCTTAGCCCTGCACTGCAAGACTCGCCTTACAGCGAAATCAACGACAAACCTCTTGCAATTCCCACCAAGGGCGATCAAAAAGCAGATCAGACCTCGCTCGCGTGGCATGCTTCACAGTGCTTGTGGATGTGAGGAAACAGAATCCAGTTCAGAACTGTAGACAGCCACGCGCAACACCAAGACAAAGCAACTTCATCTCCGCTTAAACTCTTTCACGTGCCTAATAAGCGCACCTCCAATAACCTCTGCCAACGTCACTGGCACTGCATTCCCGATGAGCCTCCCCACCTTGGAGAAACTAACAGGCTCTTCGTCCGAAATAAATTTATACTTTTGAGGGAAACCCTGGAGCATTGCAGCCTCTCTCAAACTAATAGCGCGATCCTGTTCCGGATGGCCAAATCGTCCATTCCCATAACCAAAGCACTGTGTAGTTATAGTCGGAGCAGGCTCGTCCCACCTCATCCGACCATACACTGACGGATAAGTCGCACCAGTGTCCCGAATATGGCAAAGAGCTCTGATCTCTTCAGGCCAGTCACGCCAGCTCCCGCCCGGAATGGAGTGCTGAATCCTTGTCATATTAAGTTGACTCAATCGACTAGCCCGATGCAGTCGGTCAACAGAGTCCTGCCCTCCGGCAAGTATTCGGGGCAAATTTCCGATAACCGACCTCACATTCTGTGGCTTTCCAGCAACTTCCGGCACACTAATCGGGCCTAGCTTAGATGCAAGGAGCACTAGCCTCTTCCTCGACTGAGGAAGCCCAATACGGCTGCATTCAACAACTTTCCAGTCAACCCAATAGCCCTCCAGGCCATCAAGAAAATCCTGGAAAACCCCCTGCTGAGCGAGGGGGGAAACATTCTCCATCGCGATCAGATCAGGCGAAATCGCCTTAACCATTCGCCCCAAATGGCCGATAAGCCGCCAATCCTCATTTCTGGTCCCGCCCGCGGCCGCACCATGCTTCTGTTTCGCAGAGCGCGAGTAAGTTGAGAACGGCTGACACGGGGCACAACCGGCGAGCAGCCGCACTCCTGTACCCAGGGCTTTAATCAGAACACCAGGATCCAAGCTTGATACATCCGCCTGAAGAAAACGGGCTTTTGAGTTGTTAATAATTGGAAATTCGCATGCCGGATCGATATCAACGCCCAGTCGGACATCAATTCCTGAACGTTCAAGGCCGTAAGTCAATCCACCTACGCCGCAGAACAAATCAACTGCGGAAATCAACTTCTCGCTAGACATCAATTTTTCACCGACAAGTATTTCTTATCTTTAATAAACAACTCAAACGCCGCGATAGCGTGCTCCATGTATAAAATGGATGAGCCGTACAATTCAGAAATATCAGACAACGTCAGATCTTGAGCGCCATGTTCGAACGTCCTGACTCCGTGCGCAATATCATTTCTTCTGTCGGCCAGGAATTCCAGAGGCGTTCTGCCGCCGTACCGCTCCTCCTTTTTTACTACCGCCGCAATTTCCTTATTAAGAGGAAAATTAACATTAAGCCTCTTTGAAAATGAAACTATAACCTTGTCCGACCAGGTTCCTGATGGCTTCTTGAAGTTGAGACTATCAATAGGATCCACTTGCAAGAGCTTCCGGGCCGCCCCGTGAACCACCTTCAGCCTACTATCTTCATTACCGTTAAGATCAATAGAGGCACTGTATCTCAGCCACTCTCGCAAGGTATCGGGCGACCATTCTCCAGGTGGCGATGCCTGAACTGCGGTCGCAACTCCGCTGATGGCTTTAGTCATTAATGCTTCTACGATGTTATATAGATGAATAATAAGACCGGACTTTATTGTCATCAGATGACGGACGCCGACGTTAAATGCCCCTAGCTCAACAGGATCGCCATCAACCAGGCGCTCCTCTACCGCCATTGCAAAAGCCAAATGCGAATCGAACTCAGCCTTCCGCTCTGCAAGCGCTTCTAATAGGGCAGGCATCAGACCTCCAGAACCTTGATGACAAGATCTATCCTTCCTTCAAGCTTTGACCTCACGTTTGCCCCATCCGAAACAACAATTCGCTCGAACCCCATATCGCTCATCCTTTTAGAAATAACCGCAGGATCGACTTCTAATGCGGCATTTTTTCGGAGAACTAGTGCAGAACCAACCGCAATTGCCTCAAACCTAACCCTGGGGACGGTGTTAGCTTCTGGGGTTTTTCTAAACCCCATCACAAAGGATTTTTCGACAAACTTAAGCATGCCATGGAACTCTTTGCGCATGTCCTCTATGAGCGACGGCTTCGCAATTGCCTGCTCGTTTGCTTCTTTAAGAAAGTCGTATAGGAACTTCTTTGGACGATCTTTGTAGTCAGGAAATCGCCCATCCGGAGTTTCATTCTTGCTCACATAGGCAAAGAATCTTGTCACGAGCTCTTCGCGCTCTCTCTGCGAGACCGCCTTCGCAGTGAGCGGGGTCAGCCTGATGAAACCATTATCTTCTGCGAGTTCTTTTATAAGAGCCGTCACCGCTCCTGGGAGAGAACCGCGCCTAATCTCGGCCTCGTTCGCGGTGGTTCCCATACGGTTAATTCGAGCAAACATTTCTGCTCTCGTTGATGCATCGGTCTCCGTATCCAAGATAATGGTACGGATCGTCACATCCTCCAACCTCCTCTTTCTCTCGGGCAGAAGATCACTTGCTTTAAATCCATTAAGCTCTGGAATCAGAACAAGATCTCTCAACTTCAATTCGTTACTGAGGAACGCTCGCATCGCCCTCATCCGCTGAGAGCCATCTACAATTTCCATCCGACTATCCGCGGTCTGATAGAAGAACATAAATGGAATTGGCAGCCCAACAAGAAGCGACTCAATGAACTGAGATTTTTGCTCATCGTTCCATGAAAGATTACGCTGGTATTCGGGCACGAAGTATCGATCGTCAGCATCGCTTTTGAAACGCTGCACGTACATTGCAACGGGATACTCGGCAACTGTAAATTTGACCTGACGAGCGACAGAAGATAAGGATTCTTCAGCCTTACGCATTTCTTGCTCAGTTAATGCATTCTTCCTTTTCATCTACTCTGCTCCTTCGCGAACAAATTTACCCAAACACTTGCCAGCCGCATGGCGCCGCTGTCTACTCACGCACCGCGGACAAGATAGCGGTTTGAGCCGCATCTTCACCAGGCTCAAGCGCTTACACAAAGAGAATGGCCTTTATCGCATACCCAGAAAAGAAAAAGGCGGCAGCGCCGCCCTTTTCTCACACGATCATCTCAAATCCTTAGACCCCAACAGGATTAGCCTTCTCCGGATCAATCTTGTACTGCTTGATCGCCCGGGCCACGTCCTTCGCGGTCATCTTCCCTTCCTTCGCCAGCGCCGCAATCGCGGCATGCGCGATGTAGTACCGGTCAACCTCAAAGAACCGACGCAGGTTCGCACGGGTATCCGAACGACCAAAGCCATCCGTACCCAGCACCGTGTACGACATCGGCACGAACGCACGGATCTGGTCCGCATACGCACGCACGTAGTCGGTGGCGGCAATCGCCGGGCCCTGGCGGCCTTCCAGCAGCTCGGTCACGTAGGCCTTGCGCTGCTCACCTTCCGGATGCAGGCGGTTGGCACGTTCCACGTCGAAACCATCGCGACGCAGTTCGTTGAAGCTCGGGCAGCTCCAGATGTCGGCGGTCACGCCGAAGTCCTTGTCCAGCAGCTCGGCCGCGGCAATGGCTTCGCGCAGGATGGTGCCCGAACCCAGCAGCTGCACGCGCAGCTCGCCCTTCTTCGGCTTGCCGGCGTCGGTCAGCAGGTACATGCCCTTGACGATGCCTTCGGCCGCGCCTTCCGGCATTTCCGGGTGGGTGTAGTTCTCGTTCATCAGGGTGACGTAGTAGTACTCGTCCACCTGATCTTCCATCATGCGCTTGGTGCCGTGCTGCAGGATCACCGTCACTTCGAAGCCGAAGGTCGGGTCGTAGCTGCGCACGTTCGGAATGCCACCGGCCACCAGATGGCTGAAGCCATCTTCGTGCTGCAGGCCTTCACCGTTCAGCGTGGTGCGGCCGGCGGTGCCACCCAGCAGGAAGCCGCGGGTACGCATGTCGGCGGCCTGCCAGGCGATGTCGCCCACGCGCTGGAAGCCGAACATCGAGTAGTAGATGTAGAACGGCAGCATCGGCACGTTGCTGACCGAGTAGCTGGTACCGGCGGCCATCCACGAGCTGATCGCACCCGGCTCGCTGATGCCCTGCTGCAGCACCTGCCCGCTCTGGTCTTCGCGGTAGAACATCAGCTGGTCGGCGTCGACCGGCTTGTACTTCTGGCCGAACGGCGCGTAGATGCCGATCTGGCGGAACAGGCCTTCCATGCCGAAGGTACGGGCTTCGTCGGCCACGATCGGCACGATGTGCGGGCCCAGTTCCTTGTCGCGCAGGGTGATGTTCAGGCTCTGCACGAAGGCCATGGTGGTGGAGTAGCTGCGCTCGCCGCTGCTCTTCAGCAGGCGCTCGTACGCTTCCAGCTTTGGTGCCACGAAGGTCTTGTCGGCCTTGCGGCGGCGCTGCGGCAGGTAACCGCCCAGCGCGGCACGGCGTTCCTGCAGGTACTGCACTTCCGGCGAATCCGGGCCCGGGTGGTAGAACGGCACCTGGCCGTCGGCCAGCTGCGCGTCGCTCACCGGAATGTTGAAGCGGTCGCGGAAGTGGCGCACCGCTTCGTCGTCCAGCTTCTTGGTCTGGTGGGTCGGGTTCAGTGCCTCACCGGCGCTGCCCATGCCGTAACCCTTCACGGTCTTGGCCAGGATGACGGTCGGCATGCCCTTGGTGTTCACGGCCTGGTGGTAGGCGGCGTACACCTTGTGCGGGTCGTGGCCACCACGGTTCAGGCGCCAGATGTCGTCGTCGGAAAGACCGGCGACCATCGCAGCGGTTTCCGGGTACTTGCCGAAGAAATGCTCGCGGGTATACGCGCCGCCGAAGGCCTTGCAGTTCTGGTATTCGCCGTCGACGGTTTCCATCATCAGCTTCTTCAGGACGCCGTTGGTGTCCTTGGCCAGCAGGGCATCCCAGTAACCGCCCCACAGCAGCTTGATCACGTTCCAGCCGCCGCCACGGAACACGCCTTCCAGTTCCTGGATGATCTTGCCGTTGCCGCGCACCGGGCCGTCCAGGCGCTGCAGGTTGCAGTTCACCACGAAGATCAGGTTGTCCAGGCCTTCACGGCCGGCCAGGGCGATGGCACCCAGGGTTTCCGGCTCGTCGCTCTCGCCGTCGCCGATGAAGCACCACACCTTGCGGTCGGACTTCTCGATCAGGCCACGGTTTTCCAGGTAGCGCATGAACTGCGCCTGGTAGATGGCGGCCAGCGGGCCCAGGCCCATCGACACGGTCGGGGTCTGCCAGTAGTCCGGCATCAGCCACGGGTGCGGGTACGAGGACAGGCCACCGCCGTCCACTTCCATGCGGAACTTGTCCAGCTGCTCTTCGCTGATGCGGCCTTCCAGGAAGGAACGCGCGTAGATGCCCGGGGCGCTGTGGCCCTGGATGAACAGCAGGTCGCCCGGGTGGTTCTCGCTCGGGGCGCGCCAGAAGTGGTTGAAGCCTACGTCGTACAGGGTGGCGCCGGAGGCGAACGAGGCGATGTGGCCGCCCAGGTCACCCGGCTTGCGGTTGGCGCGGACCACGGTGGCCATCGCGTTCCAGCGGATGATCGAACGGATGCGCCATTCCAGCTCGGCGTTGCCCGGGCTCTTGGCCTCGAACTGCGGTTCGATGGTATTGACGTATTCGGTGGTGGGAGAGAACGGCAGGTAGGCGCCCGAACGACGGGTCAGTTCCACCATGCCTTCCAGCAGCTGATGCGCGCGCTCGGAGCCCTCGACATCAATAACGGCCTTCAACGACTCGATCCACTCCTGGGTTTCCACAGGATTCGGGTCGTTGTTCAGCACCTCGTTCAACCAGTTCATTAGCGCTCCCATAACCGCACGCACGCGCGCGACTGTTGTATAGATTTCTAGACCGCAAAGTGTAGCGCACCAAGGGC
This sequence comes from Stenotrophomonas sp. YJH_SMC_131, assembly GCF_059367975.1. Taxonomy (NCBI): domain Bacteria; kingdom Pseudomonadati; phylum Pseudomonadota; class Gammaproteobacteria; order Lysobacterales; family Lysobacteraceae; genus Stenotrophomonas; species Stenotrophomonas sp. YJH_SMC_131. Next base: position 408,419 of record NZ_JCAFRJ010000003.1, read on the forward strand.
TTTCGTCACTTGGCTACGCAGGCGTATGGATGCAACCGGCCAGTGTCCGCAAGGGGCTTGCCGCGCCCGCTGACGGCCCTGCGGCGGGCCTTGGCGGCTGCGCGGGCTGTCGCTTGCGGGCCGCTGCGCCCATGTGCAGGACGCAGTGTTACCGCTGCCGATGACGGTTGTAGGGCAACTCCGGCACCGCTGTAGGGGCGGTTCGGGCAACGGTACTGAACCGGCGACAACATGTCGCACCTGCCTCTGGATCGGTACCGGCTGCGGGTCCAGCGTGGGCCGCGAGTGAGGGGCCTGGCGGCCCTGCTCCCTTCCACAGCATCGCCGGGGCGCCCTGCAAGGGGCGCCCCTTTTGCTGTGCACGCGGCCGCCCGTGGCCCAAAACGGACCTGCTTGTGGCCGGATCGGTGATTGCCGGCTTCGATATATCGATATATCGTTTGCACACTCGTTTACCGATATATCGAAATGAGCCGCACCCCTTCTCCCAGAGCCCGTTCCACCGATTCGGCGGTGCCGCGCCGCAACGGCCAGCCGCGCGTGCTGAGCCGCGGCGATCTGCGCCTGCTGGTGCTGGCCCTGATCGGCGAGCAGCCGCGCCATGGCTACGAGCTGATGCAGCTGATCAGCAACCAGTTCATGCAGGCCTATACGCCCAGCGCCGGCACCATGTACCCGCTGCTGGCCAGCTTCGAGCAGGCCGGCTGGATCGAGGCCGAGGAAGTGGATGGCAAGCGGATCTTCCGCATCACCGCTGCCGGCGAGTTCGAGCTGAAGGTGCAGCGCACCCAGGTGCGTCTGGCGCAACGGCGAGCCTTCGACCGCGCCCGCGAGATCACCAAGGCCTCGCTGCCGCCGCCGCTGGCCACCGCCCTGCGCGAGTTCAAGCGGGCGCTGGTGCATCACCACGGCCGCTGGGCCGAGGGCGAGGCGGAAGAAGTGGCGGCGCTGCTGACGCGGGCCTCGGCCCTGCTCAACGGTACCGCCGGTAGCGAGAGCCCACCGTTTTCAACGACCCAGCCAGACTGAATCCAGCCAGGTCCTCCCCCATGCCGCGCGCCCCCGCGCGACACCTTTACAGGTATCCCCATGACCGAACACAACAACACGCGCCTGCGCCTGGATGTGCGCTTCCGTGAACTGACCGTGCTGCGCACCGAAGAGGTCACCCCGCACATGCGCCGCGTGGTGCTGGGTGGCGACGATCTGGCCGGCTTCGATTCGCCCGGCGCCGACGACCACATCAAGCTGTTCTTCCCCAATGCCAGCGGCGAGATGGTGCTGCCGGTGCTGACCGCCGAAGGCCGCAGCTACCCGGACGGCAAGGCGCCCTCGCCGTCGCGCGACTACACCCCGCGCGCGTGGGACCACGAAACCGGCGAGCTGGCCATCGACTTCGTGCTGCACGACCAGGGCGTCGCCGGGCCGTGGGCCGAGCGCGCGCAGCCGGGCGATACGCTGGTGATCGGCGGCCCACGTGGCTCGTTCGTGGTGGCCGACACCTACGACGCCTACGTGCTGATCGGCGATGAAACCGCGCTGCCGGCCATCGCCCGCTGGCTGGACGTGCTGCCGGACGCTGCCGAGGTGCAGGCCTTCATTGAAGTGCGCGACGAGGCCGAACGCCAGGACCTGCCGCAGTACGAGAACGTGCGCATCCACTGGCTGGAGCGCAACGGCTTCCCGGCGGCCAGCAGCACGCTGCTGGAAGACATGCTGACCGACTTCGAGGCCCCGGACGGCGATGTCTTCTACTGGATCGCCACCGAATCGCGCCGCGCGCGGATGATGCGCAAGTTCATCGAAGGCCACCTGGGCGTGCCGCGCGACTGGATCCGCTCGACCGGCTACTGGAAGGCCCACCCGGACGAAGCCGACGGCGATTGACCGGCTCGGGGTCAGATCCCTTTTCCTGTGGAAAAGGGATCTGACCCCATGCACCAGAACCTGCCTGGTGGGTGCGGACCGTTGGTCCGCACGCCTTTGACTGTGTAGAGCCGAGCCCACGCTCGGCTGCTCTCCGCTCGGCCACCGATGGACCCATCGCGCTACGCGCGATGAGCCGAGCATGGGCTCGGCTCTAGAGGGACCGCGACCGGCGGCTTGGCCACCTGCCCCGTCCACCCGAACCGCTGCGCGGCCCAGATCTCCAGCGCCACCAGCAGCGCGATGACCAGCAGCGGCAGCAGCAGCCCGAAGTACACGCCGGGCATCATGCCGTTGATCTGCGCCTTCACCAGCCGCAGCACGCCACGGGTGTGCAGCAGCTCATCCACATGCATGGTCAGCGCCTCACGCACCACCTTGGGTTCCAGCCCGACCGTGCCGGCCTTGTCCACCAGCGTGTCTTCCACCATGCCGCGCAGCAGGCCTTCGCGCACTTTGCCGATCACCCAGCCGGTGCCGCGTGCCAACGGGCCATTGCCAAGACGATCAAGGCCGGGCAGCGGATGTTCGCTGAGGTAGGCCGAGGCGATGGTGTCGGCCACATCGCCCACCGTGCCCTGGCTGCGCAATGCCTCGCGCATGTGCGGGTCGTCCAGCGAGTCGGTGAAGCCTTCGCTCCAGCCTTCCACCAGGGTCTGCAGGTGCGGCTGGAAATGATCGAGCTGCTTGAACAGCGCGCGGTGCGCACCGGCGGTGAAGCCCAGCTGCAGGCCGAAGAAGGCCGTGGCCAGCGGCAGCAGCACCACATAGCTGGCCAGCAGCCAGTGATGCCAGCGCTTGCGCCGCTGCAACCAGCCGCGGCGGTGCAGCCAGCGCCAGCCGAGGATGCCCAGCACCAGGCCAAGCAGCGTACCGAGCACACTGCCGCCCGCCAGATCGAGCACGCTCAGACCCGACCAGAATTCGTTCAACCAGTACTGCGCGTCCTGCATGGGTCTTCCTTCCGTGGGTGATACAACAGCCATTGTAGAGCCGAGCCCACGCTCGGCTGCTCTCCGCTCCGCCATCGGAAAACCCTCGCACTGCGCGCGATGAGCCGAGCGTGGGCTCGGCTCTACACGGATTCCGACACCCGGTTCAACGCATCAGCCGCCAAGCAATGCGACAATCGTGCTCCTTTCCTGCAGCAACGAGGCCCACATGGCCAAACTGACCCTGGCCAGCGTGGACGCGCTGCGTACCCGCTTTGCCGATGACGCCGCCTGCGATGCGGCGCTGGCCGCGTTCGCCGACACCGCTGACCTGCGCGCGCCGCTGCGCGAGCTGGTGGCGGCACAGCACCGCTACCTGCAGGCCGAATTCGAAGTGGCCCAGGTGGCCGACGTGCTGCGCCGCGACCAGAAGTACGCGCCGGTGGGCCGGCCTTCGATCAACATCGTGCAGCTGCGCAAGCAGCAGGCCGCGACCAAGCAGGCGGCGCTGATCGCACGCCAGGTGGTGGCGCAGGCCGCGCAGACGTTCGCACGGGCCAGCGGGCTGGCGGTGAAGGCCAAGCAGAGCCCGAGCGAAGCATGTGGGGCGTGGCTGGGCGCGTTGCGCTGAGGGCGCATACCCGGTAGTGACCAACCTTGGTTGGCCTGCGGAGTGCCCATGTGCCAACCAAGGTTGGCATCTACCAATGCGCGTTCCCCCGCACCCAAAAAGAAGGCCCGCTTTTCAGCGGGCCTTCTACCTTCTCACGACGAGTGAGCGGGGTGCATCAAGCGGCCGGCTTTTCGCCGGTGGCTTCGGTGGTGATGCGGATCTTCACTTCATCGCTGACATTCGGAGCATACGCGCCGACGCCGAAATCGCTGCGCTTCAGGGTGGTGGTGGCATCGAAGCCGGCGGCCGGAACCTTGGCCATCGGGTGCTCGCCGCCGCCGTTGACGGTGACGTCCAGGGTGACCGGCTTGGTGATGCCCTTGATGGTCAGGTCGCCGGTAACGGTCAGCTTGTTGGTGCCGGCCGCTTCCACCTTGGTGCTCTTGAAGGTGGCATCGGCGAACTTGGCGGCGTCGAAGAAGTCGGCGCTCTTCAGGTGCTCGTCGAACTTGGCGGTGAAGCTGTTCAGGCCGCTCAGCGGCAGCTTCACTTCCACGGTGGACTTGGTCACGTCTTCGGCGTTGTACACCAGGGTGCCTTCGACGTTGCCGAAGTGCGCGCTCGGGTTGGAGAAGCCGAAGTGGCTCCACTGCGCCAGCACGTCGGTGTGGCTCGGGTCCAGCTTGTAGGTGCCCGAGGCGATCTTGATCGCTTCGGCAGCCGGCGCAGCAGCGGCGGCATCGGCGGCCGGGGTGGCGGCCTGCTCGGTGGTGGCCGGGGCGGCGGCATCGGCGGCCGGGGCAGCGGTGTCGGCCGGCTTGGAGCAGGCGGCGATGGCCAGGGTCAGGGCCAGCGGCAGCAGCAGTTTACGGGTGGCGCTCATCTGAGGAACTCTCCGGATCGTAGGGTGGGTACACGGTGCAGCAAGAGCCTGCCGTACGACGGCGGGCCCGAAACCGATACAGCGACTTACGCGATGCGCGCCGCTTCGTCGAACGACAGGCGCGGCAGGCGCGGGAACAGGCCCGCCGGGTCACCGTAACCCAGGTTGACCAGGAAATTCGACTTGATGGAGGTGCCGGCGAAGAAGGCTTCGTCGACCTTGGCCGGGTCGAAGCCGGACATCGGGCCGGCATCCAGGCCAAGCGCGCGCGCGGCCAGGATCAGGTAGGCGCCCTGCAGGCTGCCGTTGCGGATGGCGGCTTCGTGGCGGCCTTCCTGCGGGCCGTCGAACCAGGCCTTGGCATCGGTGTGCGGGAACAGGTACGGCAGCTTCTCGTGGAAGTCCAGGTCGAAACCGATGATGACGGTGACCGGCGCGGCCATGGTCTTGGCCAGGTTGCCTTCGGACAGCGCCGGGGCCAGCTTGTCCTTGGCTTCCTTCGAGGTGACGAAGACGAAGCGGGCCGGCGTGGTGTTGGCCGCGGTCGGGCCCCACTTCACCAGGTCGTACAGTTCCTTCAGCAGGCTCTCGGGGACCGGCTTGTCGAGGAAGGCGTTCTGGGTGCGGGCCGTGCGGAACAGCTGATCGAGGGCGGCGGCGTCGAGCGCGTGGGACATCGGTGGATCTCCAGGGCGGCGAAAGGAAGTCAGTGCCCGCGGGCGGCGCGGGGCGAATCGACGAGCCGCAGTGTAGAGTGTCGCGACTGTTGCAACACCCAGCAGGACTGAAACGAATTAATGCCAATGGTGAAACGATCGAGCGCGCCCTGGACGGTCACTGACGGCCGCGCGGGCAATGTCCGCCAGGCGGTCGCGCTGGCCTCGGCATTGCGCCAGGGCACCCACCGACCGCTGCTGCTGCAACCGCGCGCGCCCTGGCGCTGGCTGGCGCCGCGGCGCCTGCCCGGCGATGTGAACGGCTACGGCGAGGCCTTCGCGACGCTGGCTGCCGACGCCCCGGCGTTGGCGATCGGCTGTGGCCGCCAGGCCGCTGGCGCCCTGCGCGTGCTGCGCGCACGCGGCAGCCAGGTGGTGCAGATCCTCGACCCGCGCATCGGCGCGCGCCACTGGGACGTGGTGGTGGTGCCCGAACACGACGCCCTGCGCGGCAGCAACGTGCTGACCCTGCTCGGCAGCCTCAACCCGGTGGACGATGACTGGCTGGCCTGGGGCCGCGCCGCGTTCGCCGGCTTCAGCACCCTGCCCGGCCCGCGCACCGCACTGCTGGTCGGTGGGCCGACGCCGCTGGCGCCTTGGGATGAGACGGCGATGGTCGGTGTATTCCAGGCGCTGGCCGAGCAGATCCGCAGCGAAGGCGGCAGCCTGCTGGCCACCACCTCGCGACGCACCCCACCGGCGTTGGCGGAGATCCTGCGCGCGAAATTCGCCGACCTGCCGCACGTGATCTGGGGCGATGGTGGCGACGGTACCAATCCCTATGGCGGCCTGCTCGGCTGGGCCAACCGCGTGGTGGTCTCGCCCGATTCGGTGAACCTGCTCTCGGAGGCGTGCGCCACGCGCATGCCGGTGATGGTGGCGCTGGCCGACACAGCGCAGGGCCGCCTGGCGCGCTTCCAGCAGCAGCTGCGCGAACGTGGGCGGTTGCAGGCGCACTGGCTGGACTGGCAGTACGACCGCATCGAGCCGCTGCGCGAAACCGCGCGGGTGGCGGCAGAAGTGAAACAGCGCCTGGCACTGGGGTAGTGCCGGCCGCTGGCCGGCAATCCTGGGCGCCTGGCATCGCGGTAATGCCGGGTGCGCAGCGTTTTCTGAACATTTCGATCCGGCACCACGGTTACAGTCCAAGGCCCCCCGTTGGACTGAACTTCTTCATGCGTACCCTGCTCCTGCTGCCCCTGGCCCTGCTCGCCGCGTGTTCCACCGCGCCCACCGAGCTGGATCCGATCTCGTATCAATGCCAGCAGCAGCTGGACGCGTACCGCGAACAACCGGCGCTGCGCGATCCGAAGGGCCAGCGCCCGCCACTGCCGGTGGCTCCCATCAGTGACGCCTGCGACAAGGAGCTCAAGCGCAAGGGCGTGGATCGCCCGCTGCGCTGAGCAGCGTATGATCGGCGCGCGGGCCTGCCCGCCGTTGAAGGTACCGACATGGATCGTTTTTCCCGCCTGCCCCGCGCCGCGCTGCTGATCGCCAGCCTGCTGGCGACCGCACCGGCCTGGGCCAACAGCACCGCCTGCCGCGAGCGCTACCCCAGTGTGGCATCGCAGGCGGCGATGCTGGACGTGGCCTGGACCACCGCCGAACGCCTGGACGCGCTGCCCGATGTGGACGTGGTGGTCGCCGCGCGCGGTGGCCAGGACCTGAGCCGCTATGGATTGCGCCACAGCCACTTGGCCTTCCTGCTGCGCGAGGACGACGGCCGCTGGCGCGCGATGCACCTGCTCAACCGCTGCAAGACCGACAGCTCGCAGCTGTACCACGAGGGCCTCGGCAACTTCGTCGGCGAGAGCGGCGGCCATACCGACCTGCGCATCGGCGTGCCGTCGGCCCCCTTGCGTGCCGCACTGCGCGCGATGCTGGTGCCGCCCTCGATCCAGCCCAAGGCGCTGCACGAAACCAAGTACAACGTGGTCGCCTACCCGTTCGCCACCGACTACCAGAACTCCAACCAGTGGGTGCTGGAAGTGCTGGCGGCGGCGATGGCGCAGGCCGAAGGCGCGCCGGCCATCGTCAAGCGCGAACAGGCACAGCAGTGGCTGCGCCAGCAGAAGTACCAGCCCAGCGTGCTGCATATCGGCCTGGGCAAGCGCGTGGGTGCGCGCCTGTTCGTGGCCAACGCCACCACCACCGACCATCCGGCCGGCGAACGCATCTCCGGCAACTATTCGGTGGTGACGGTGGAATCGGTGTTCGACTTCCTGCACCAGCGCAGCCAGCTGCAGCAGGAACTGGTGATCCCCCATGTGCCGGTGGCCGGTGCCACCGCCGCCTCGCCCTGAATCCCGCAAGGAGAACGACATGCGTCTGCTGCACAACTCCCTGGTATCGATGCTGATCGTCACCGCGCTGGCCTGGTCATCGGCCGCCCATGCCGAACGCCGCATCGTGATCATCCATGACCCGGGCCCGCAGGGACCGAGCCTGGAAATGTCCACGCAGATGGTGGCCTCGGCCCGCGCCGCCGCGGCGAAGGAAGCCCAGGATGCCGCCGATGCCGGCCAGCCGCTGGCCCGCCCGCAGCAGATCAAGCTGCCGCAGATGGAGGTGAGCGCGATTGCCACTACCGTCGACGGCCGCCGCGAAGTGCTGCTGCGCGATGCCAACGATCCGCAGAACACCGCGTCGATGCAGTACCCGCGCGGCGTTGGCGACCCGGCCGTGCAGTTCACCGTGGGCCAGACCGTGAACTTCGAGCCGACGGGCAATGACCAGGGCTGGCAGTTGAAGGACAACCAGGGCCGTGCGCTGGAATACCTGCCCGAGGCTACCGGCCCGCGCGACATCTTCGATACCCGGCGCTGAGCCGCCGCCCCACGCTGACCAGGAGGTCTCCATGTTCCGTTGCCTGCGCGTTCCCACCACTGCATTGCTGCTCTCGACGCTGCTGGTGCCCACCGTCCATGCCGGCGCCGCGCCGCAGTTGAACAGCAGCGAGGCCAGCGTGATCGTGACCTCATTCGTGGTGCTGTCGCTGCCGATGGCGGCCTCGATGGGCCTGTCCGAACTGTCCAAGGCGCCGTTCAAGGCCAGCGAACGCAATGCCAGGGCGACCCGCACCAAGGCGGTGCCGCTGCCGCCAATGGAAGTGAAGAAGGTGGAGACCACGCCCACGGGCGAACGCCAGGTGCAGTTGCAGGTACCGGACAAGGCCGACCACACCGCCACCCTGCGCTGGCCGGTGCAGCCGCCGGGCGAGAACCCGACTGCAGCCTTCGTGGTCGGGCAACGGGTGCATTTCGACCCCACCGAGGCCGGTGCCGGCTGGAACGTGAAGAGCGCGCAGGGCCAGACCCTCGCCTATGTGCCGACGGCCTATGCCGCCGGTGATGTGATGAGTGAAGCGCTGTAAAGCTGAACGACCGGTTTTGGCTTTGCCGCAGGCCGGGCGGATAATGGGCGATCCCTTTGTCCCCCTGGCTCGCCATGTCCGTGCGTCCTGCCCCTCTGTTTGCCCCGCTGACCCCGCGCGCCCTGGTGCTGGCGGTACTGGCCATGGGTGCAGTGGTGCTGCTGTCCAACGTGCTGGTGCAGTACCCGATCAACGACTGGCTGACCTGGGGCGCCTTCAGCTATCCGGTCGCGTTCCTGGTCAGCAACCTGATCAACCGCCGCTTCGGCCCGGGCCCGGCGCGCCGCGTGGCGTGGATCGGCTTCGCGGTGGCGGTGCTGCTGTCGATCTGGGTGGCCACCCCGCGCATCGCCATTGCCTCGTGCTCGGCGTTCATCGTGGCCCAGCTGCTGGACATCACCGTGTTCGACCGCCTGCGCCGCGGCAGCTGGTGGCGCGCACCGATGGTGGCCACCACCTGCAGCGCGACGGTGGACACCACCCTTTTCTGGTCGATCGCGTTTGCCGGTTCCACCTTGCCGTGGGTGAGCTGGGCCGCCGGCGACCTGGCAGTGAAGCTGGCGATCGGTGTCTGCCTGCTGGCCCCGTTCCGCGCGTTGTTGTGGAAGATGGCGCCGCTGCGCGCCACCAGCTGACCGCCATTGATCCGGTGGGTGCCGACCGTTGGTCGACACGCCCTGCAGAACTCATCGCTGCCGACAGATTGTGCCGACCAACGGTCGGCACCTACCAGGAGCGGGCCATCGCAGGGCCATTGATCTGGTAGTCGCCAACCTTGGTTGGCGCTTGGCATTCATGCCAACCAAGGTTGGCATCTACCAACGGCGTGCCATCGAAGGGCCATTGATCCGGTGGGTGCCGACCGTTGGTCGGCACGCCCTGCAGAACTCATCGCTGCCGACAGATTGTGCCGACCAACGGTCGGCACCTACCAGGAGCGGGCCACCGAAGGGCCATTGATCCGGTAGTCGCCAACCTTGGTTGGCGCTTGGCATTCATGCCAACCAAGGTTGGCATCTACCAACGGCGTGCCATCGAAGGGCCATTGATCCGGTGGGTGCCGACAGATTGTGCCGACCAACGGTCGGCACCCACCAGGAGCGGGCATCGCAGGGCCATTGATCCGGTAGTCGCCAACCTTGGTTGGCGCTTGGCATTCATGCCAACCAAGGTTGGCATCTACCAACTGCAGTCCTCCGCCATCCGGCACTCAGGCGAACGGCAGCTCTGCCGCTCTGCACGCCGCCGTAATCGCTGCACACGCCTCTTCAATCGCCGGCGTGGTCGGGGCCAGCCGCGGGCGGCGGTCCAGCGTGCAGGCCAGGCCCACGTCCAACAGCGTGGCGTGCGCGCCATGCAGCGCCTGCGCAGTGGCATCCGGCAGGAAACCAACACCAGCCAACGCATTGATCAACGACGGCGTATCGCGCGGCTGCAGCAACGCCACGTGCCGCGCACTGCGCGCAAGCACACCGGTCTGCAGCAGGAATTCCAGGTCCACCACGCCGCCCGCACCCTGCTTCAGGTCCAGCCGTGCGGCGTCGCTGCGGTCCAGTTCGGTGCGCATGCGCCCACGCATCTTCAGCACGTCGGCATACAGCACATCCATGTCGCGCTCACGCCCCAGCGTCTGTGCACGCACCTGCTCGAAATCGGCCAGCAGGCTGGCATCGCCGGCCACGCCACGCGCGCGCACCAGCGCCTGGTGTTCCCAGGTCCACGCACGTTCGCGCTGGTATTCGGTGTAGCTGGCCAGCGAAGACACCAGCGACCCCTTGCCGCCATCCGGGCGCAGGCGCACGTCGATGTCGTACAGGCGGCCGGCGGCGGTGACCGCACCGAGCAGCGCCATCACCTTCTGCGCCAGCCGCGCATACCAGCGCCCCGGCTCCAGCGGACGCGCGCCGTCGCTGGCCTCCACGCCGGCCGGGTTGTCGTGCAGGAATACCAGGTCCAGGTCGGAACCGAAGCCCAGTTCAAGCCCGCCGAGGCTGCCGTAGCCGATGATCGCGAAACGTCCACCGGGAATCGCGCCGTGCGCGGCGCGCATGTCCGCCTCGGCCATCGCCAGCACGGTGACCACCACCGCCTGCGCCAGTTCGGCCAGTTGCCGCGTGCTGTCCACCGCGCCCTGGCGGCCGTCCAGCGTGGCCATCGCCATGCGGAAACTGAGCGCCAGCCGCGTCTCGTTGAGCCAGCGCAGTGCCGATTCGGGATCTTCCACCGCCAGCACCTGCTGGCACTCGGCCAGCATGCCGGCCGCATCGGGCATCGGTCCGGACACGCGCACGTCCAGCAGTTCGTCCAGCAACAGCGGGTACGCGGCGAGCCGCTCGGCCAGCAGCGCGCTGCGCGCCAGCACATCGACCAGACGCGCCAACGCGCTCGGTTGTTCGTCCAGCAGCGCCAGATAGCTGGTCCGGCGCAGCACCGCCTGCAGCAGGCCGAGCACGCGCTTGAGCGCGGCATCGGGCTGCGGCGAACGCGTGGCCGCATGCAGCAACGCGGGCAGTACGCGATCCAGCCGCGCACGCGCCGCATCGGACAATGACTTCACGCCGGTGCCCTGGGCGAAATCGCGCAGCGACTGGTCTGCGCCATTGGCATCGAGGAAACCGGCTTCGGCCAGCAACGGCGCGTTGCTGCCCTCGGGCAGGCTGCGCCAGTAGTTGGCCAGCGCGTCGGGCGCGGCCTGGCCCTTGCGCGGGGCCAGCAGCGCGGCGAATTCGGTGCTGACCCGCTGCTGCTGTTCGGCCAGTGCCGCGCGCAGCACCTCCCAATCCGGGTAGCCGAGGCCGATGGCAATGCGCGCGCGGTCCAGCGCGTCGCTGGGCAGCACGTGGGTCTGCGCGTCGCGCAGCATCTGCAGGCGGTTCTCCAACCGGCGCAGGAACAGGTAGGCCTCGCGCAGCGCAGCGCCATCGTCGGGCGCAATCTGTCCGGCGGCCACCAGCGCGTCCAGTGCCACCAGCAGGCGGCGCTCGCGCAGCGCCGGCTCACGGCCACCGCGGATCAGCTGCAGCGCCTGGCACAGGAACTCGATTTCGCGGATGCCACCGGCGCCGCGCTTGATGTCTTCGTGCAGCTCGCGGCGCGCGACTTCGGCGGTGATCGCCGCCTTCATCTCACGCAGGCCGTCGAGCGCGGTGAAATCCAGGTAGCGGCGGTATACGAACGGGCGCAGGGTCTGCAACCACGCTTCGCCGGCGTCGATGTCGCCGGCCACCGCGCGCGCCTTCAGCCACGCATAGCGCTCCCAGTCGCGGCCTTCGCGCTGGAAGTACTGATCCATCGCCGCGAACGACAGCGCGACGCGACCGGCGCTGCCGAACGGGCGCAGGCGCAGGTCGACGCGGTGGCTGAAGCCATCGACCGTGGTTTCGTCCAGCAGCTTGGCCAGGCGCTGGCCGAGGCGGGCGAAATACTCCTCGGCGGCCAGCGCGCGCGGACCATCGGATTCGCCGCCCTGCGGGTACGCATAGACCAGGTCGATATCGGAACTGAAGTTGAGCTCGCCACCGCCGAGCTTGCCCAGGCCGAATACCACCAGCTGTTGGGGGACGCCTGCGCCATCACGAACCACGCCGTGCCGCTGTGCGAATTCCTGCTGCAGGGCGTCCAGCGCCAGCCGCAGGCAATCCTCGGCCAGGGTGGTGGCGCCAGCCAGGGTCTGCGCCACGTCGTCCAGCCCGGCCAGGTCACGCCAGATCAGCCGCGTGGACATCGCGGTGCGCCAGCGCCGCAGCTGTGCCGGCCAGTCGCTGGGTTGCAGCGGATCGAGCACCGGCGCCGGGATCGGCGGGCAGTCGGGGGCGGCCAGCTGCGCCAGCAGCGCCGGTTGCCGCACCAGGGTGTCCAGCGCGAAGTCGCTGGCCACCGCCAGCCGGGTCAGCAGCGGCAGCAGCTCGGCCGGAACGGGCTCGGGCAGGACCTGGGCCAGGCGCGCCAGGGCGCGGTCGACAAGAGGCTGCAGGGAGGCGGGCAGGTCAGCGGGGGCGAGGGTCATGCGCTGATTCTCGCGGGGTCGGATCCCTTTGCCAACGGCGAAGGGCTCTGACCCCGAGGTGCCGCCGGTTGATGCCGCTGCTGGGGTCAGAGCCTTTTGCCCTTGGCAAAAGGATCCGACCCCGAAGGGGTGCCGCGCATTCATACTGGGCGGCAGGCAATAAAAAAGCCCGCTTGCAGCGAACTGCCAGCGGGCTCTGCTCCCTCCCCCACGTCGGGATGCAGGGCCATCGTGCGGGCTGCGAAAGCACTTTGCACGCTGCACTGCAAAACAAAACCGGTGGGTATGGGTGACCCCCGTGGGGAAAAGCCATTCCACGAAGGTAGAACCCCCCGTACGGATGAGGATGGCCGATAATCGGCTTTCCCCCCAGAAACACTGTCGTCATGTCTGTTGATCGCATCGCCAACGCGCGTCTTCGTGACCGCGTGGTCTCCGCCGAGGCCGCAGCCGCGCTGATCCAGCCCGGTGAAACCGTGGCCATGAGCGGCTTTACCGGCTCCGGGTATCCCAAGGCCGTTCCCGTGGAACTGGCCCGCCGCATCGAAGCGGTGCACGCCCAGGGCCAGCCCTTCCAGATCAAGCTGATGACCGGTGCCTCCACCGCGCCGGAACTTGATGGCGCGCTGGCCAAGGCCGATGGCATCGCCATGCGCATGCCGTTCCAGAGCGATCCGGATGCGCGCAACCGCATCAACGAGGGCAAGCTGGATTACATCGATATCCACCTCAGCCACGTCGCCCAGCACGTGTGGTTCGGCTTCTACGGCGAGATCGATACCGCCGTGATCGAAGTCTCGGCCATCCGCGAAGATGGCTCGCTGGTGCCCTCCACCTCGGTCGGCAACAACAAGACCTGGCTGGACCTGGCCAAGAAGGTGATCGTCGAGGTCAACGAATGGCAACCGGCCGGCGTCGACGGCATGCACGACATTTACTACGGCACCGCGCTGCCACCGCACCGCAAGCCGATTCCGCTGGTGAACGCCAACGACCGCATCGGCGACACCGCGCTGCGCTGCGACCCGGACAAGATCGTGGCCGTGGTGCGCACCAACGGCCCGGACCGCAACAGCCCGTTCAGTCCGATCGATGCGACCAGCGAACAGATCGCCTCGCACCTGATCGAGTTCCTCAAGCACGAGGTGAAGAAGGGCCGCCTGCCGCCGAACCTGCTGCCGCTGCAGTCGGGCGTGGGCAACATCCCCAACGCCGTGCTGGCCGGCCTGGCCAGGAGCGGTTTCCGCGACCTGGCCGCGTTCACCGAAGTGATCCAGGACGGCATGCTCGACCTGCTGCGCGATGGCGTGCTGAGCTACGCCTCGTGTACCGGCTTCGCGCTGAGCCCGCAGGCCAACGAGACGTTCAAGGAGAACATCGATTTCTACCGCGAGCGCATCATCATGCGCACGCAGGAGATCTCCAACCATCCGGAACTGGTGCGCCGCCTGGGCTGCATCGGCATGAACGGCATGATCGAGGTGGACATCTACGGCAACGTCAACTCGACGCACGTGATGGGCACGCGGATCATGAACGGCATTGGCGGTTCGGGTGACTTCGCCCGCAACGGTTTCCTGTCGGCGTTCCTGAGCCCGTCCACTGCCAAGAACGGCACCATCTCGGCGATCGTGCCGATGGCCAGCCATGTCGACCACACCGAGCACGACGTGTCGGTGATCGTCACCGAACAGGGCCTGGCCGACCTGCGTGGCCTGACCCCGCGCAAGCGCGCGCAGGTGCTGATCGACAACTGCGCGCACCCGGATTTCCGCCCGCAGCTGCAGGATTACTTCGACCGTGCCAGCCGCGAAAGCTACGGCAAGCACACCCCGCACCTGTTGCCCGAAGCACTGTCGTGGCACCAGCGCTGGCTGGATACGGGCACGATGAAGGGCTGACCCCGGGTCCGGACATCGGGTAGAGCCGGCCGCTGGCCGGCTTCCCCTACAGCCGGCCAGCGCCCGGCTCTACCTTCACGCGGTGCGCAGCGCCGCCAGCGACTCAGCCTGCAGCCGCTCGTAGATCTCGAACTCGTCATTCACCGCCACGCCCAGCGCCTGCTCGAAAGCCTCGCGGTTGGCGTGCGCGGCATACGCGCGCTGTTCTTCGCCGCCCAGGTTCGACTGGAAGATGCCCGCGGCACTGACCGGCAGGAAATCCTCGTAGACGATCGGATCGGCCGTGGCCAGGCCGGCGGCCACCAGCACTTCGGCAGGCAGATCGGCCACGCGTTCCGGCGCGGCGCGGCCGGCGTCGGTCAGCTGGTAGCGGTAGTAGCCCAATCCTTCTTGGCGCAGCGTGTCATGGTCATCCGGGAAGCTGGCGAATACCGCCTGCAGGCGCTGCCCGTAGTCGCCACCGGTACTGCCTTCGCCACCGGCATCGCGTGCCTGCGACAGCAGCTGGTCGTACAGCGCGCGGCCCTTCGGGGTCAGCGCAAGGCCGCGTTGTTCGATCTCGCCGAAGCGCGCGGTATGGGTGCCGGCATCGCCACCGTCCGCATCCGGGAAATGCACGGCCTCTTCCAGCGCCTTGAAGCTGGTCTGGCGCAGCAGGATCGGGCAGGCGCGGCGCGGCGGCCCTTCGATCACCGCCTTGGCCGCCATGCCGTGCTCGATCATTGCCGCCTGCGCTGCGTCGATGTCCAGCGTGCGCGGGGTCAGGTGGTTGATGTGCGGGCCACGGAAACTGACCACGTCGGCCACCAGGCGGTGCGCATTGTGCAGCGCGTGGTAGGTCGGCAGATCGACCGTGGCATCGCCGTGCCAGCGGAAGGTTTCCAGTGCTTCGTCGACGAAGCGCTCGGCGTCGGCCTGCGACAGGCCACCGTCACGCTCGGCCTGGTCGATCAGCGCCAGTGCGCCGTCGGTGAAGATGCGGCGGCGTGCCAGGATCTTCGCCGACTCGGCACGCAGGGTTTCGTCTTCGATCAGCTCCAGGCGCAGCAGCGAGGTGAACACGCGGAACGGATTCTGCGCCAGCGCGGCGCCGGTCAGCGGGCGGAACGCGGTGGAGTGCACCGGCACGCCGGCTACCGACAGGTCGTAGTAGCCGACCGGGTACATGCCCATCACCGCGAACAGGCGGCGCAGCGTCGCCAGCTCCTGCGCGGTGCCGACGCGGATCGCGCCATGGCGCTCTTCGTCCAGGCGCGCTCGCTCGTCGTTGCGCTGCAGCTGCGCGGCCAGTGCCGGGTCCTGGGCAAGCACCTGCGCGTTGATCCGCTCCACCAGTTCCACCAGCGTGCCGTACAGCGGCACTTCGGTGCGGTACATGCGGGACATGGCCTGCGCGAACAGGCGGCGGATCACATCAGGCGAAACGAAAGAGGCGCTCATCAGTCACTCGATTACGGGAACGGGGAACAGCTCGGACCCGTATTGTCGCCGGAGCGCGCGGCGGCGGCGATACGCAGAGCAACATGGCCGGCAACCTCCTGATGCCTGGAAGGGTGCAGTTGCCGGCCAACGGCCGGCACTACCGCTTCAACTGGCGCTTCAGGGTGGCATCCAGGGTGATCGGCCGGTCCCAGTGCTGGTAGCTGGCCACGATGGCATGCCGCACAGCGCGGTAATGCAGGTTGTCCGGCTTGGCCGGCATGCGCTTCACCACCGCTTCCCAGCCGCCCTCCGGGTCCTGGCTGAAGGCGCGAACGCTGTCGCGGCAGGTCTGGCCGCTGGCCTTGGCCCAGAAGCAGGCGAAATAGATATCCCCGGCCTGCCAGCCATGGGTGGTGAACAGCGCATTGATGTAGCCGCGGGGGACATCGGCGTAGCGCGACACTTCATCGAGGAAGGCATCGGGGTAGCGTTCGGCGTAATGGTTGATGTCCTGCAACTGGGCATCGATCCAGCGGTCACCGGTTGCCACCTCATACGCAGCCGAACGCTCGGCGGTCTGCTGGGCCAGCACGGTGGCCGGCGCCAGCAGCAGGGACAACAACAGCGCGCGCAGTCGAACGTTCATGCCCCGATTCTGCCGCAGCTGCCGGGCCCTGTCAGGCCGCCGCAGCGGCCTTGGCCTCGATCGCCGCCAGTGCGGCCGGCCAGTCGTGGGCGGTATCGGCGGTGACCATGCGCGGTTCGTCGTCGGCCACGCCGTGCTGGGTCTCATGGGCCCAGGTCACCGCGTACGGGGTATGCACGCCCCAGCCACCCAGGGTCACCACCGGCTCGATGTCCGAGCGCAGCGAGTTGCCGACCATCACGAAGCGCTGCATCGGCAGTTCGAATTCGGCCAGCACGCGGGCGTAGGTTTCCGGGTCCTTCTCGGAAACGATCTCGATGCGCGGGAACAGCTCGGCCAGGTTGGCGACCTTGATCTTCGCTTCCTGGTGGAACAGATCGCCCTTGGTGATCAGCACTACCGGGTAGTGCTCGGCGATGGCCGCCACGGCTTCGCGCACACCGTCGATCAGTTCCACCGGGTGGCGCAGGGTATCGTGGCCGATATCCAGAATGCGCTGGATGTCCTTGGCCTCGATGCGCTGGCCGGTGATGTCGATGGCCGCTTCGATCATCGACAGGGTCATGCTCTTCACGCCGTAGCCGAAGGTGCCCAGGTGGCGCTGCTGAACTTCCAGCA
The DNA here is from genome assembly GCF_059367975.1 of Stenotrophomonas sp. YJH_SMC_131. Classification (NCBI taxonomy): domain Bacteria; kingdom Pseudomonadati; phylum Pseudomonadota; class Gammaproteobacteria; order Lysobacterales; family Lysobacteraceae; genus Stenotrophomonas; species Stenotrophomonas sp. YJH_SMC_131. Next base: position 425,455 of record NZ_JCAFRJ010000003.1, read on the forward strand.
GGTGGCGCGCGGTCTGGGTGTCGTGCACGTCGACATAGCGCGACAGCAGGTCAAGGTAATCCTGCTCGGCCTTGCGGTAGTAGTCCTCGCTCTTCCACAGCGTGTCGTCACCGTCAAAACCGACCAGGCCGATGGCGCGCGACGGCGCAGGCGTGGACGTGTTCATCGGCCAAGGATACAGGGGTGGCGATGACGAGAAAAACCCGGGCGGCCGCAGCCGCCCGGGTCCCCATGCACCGGTCTTCCCGAATCAGGTCTGGATCAGCGGCCCTGCGCCGCGCCGGCACCCGCACCGGCCTGCTGCGCGGCCACGTAGGCCTTGTACTCGTCGGCGCTCAGCTCGCCGTCCTTGTTGGTATCGGCCTGGTCGAACACCTGGGCCAGGCCGGCGTTCACCTGCGCCTCGGTCTTGCTGATGGTGCCGTTGCCATCGGTATCGATGCTGGCCCAGGTCTGGCCACCACCGTTGGCCTGCGCCGAGGCCGCTGCGGCCGCATCGGTCGCCTGGTCAGCCGCCTGCCCGGCCTGTGCTGCCGCCTGCTGGGCCTGCGCCGCTTCATTCTGCGCATGTGCGGCCTGCTGCTTGGCCGACTGGGCCATCGCCGGAATGGCCAGCACGCTGCCAGCGGCGACGATCAGGGCGATCAGGGGCTTGCGGTTGCGAATAGTCATCAGGGGTGTCTCCTGCATATTGGGTGGTGTTGCGCGGCCTGTTGTTTCCGCACGGCACCTACCCTGCCACCGCGTTTCTGAATCGATTTTGGGCCGCGACCGGCCTCCACACGCACGATTAACCACTCGCATCCACGCATGCTTTAGCGCGCTGGTTAGCGAGGAGTGAGCGGCTCATAAGATGCGCATTCAACGCCTCTGCATTTAACCGGCAGGCAACGAAAAACCTGCGTCAGTCGACGGTTTTTTCCAATGACCGCGAACTGAACAACACCCATCCCAAGGCGACACCGGCGAGCGCGCCGGCGATTTCCAGCACGACACGGCTGCCGAGCTCGTTCGGATCGTGGATGGTGGCCAGGAACAGGCGCGCGTACAGCGGCGACTCCAGTCGCACGATGCCCATGTAGAACAGCTTCCACGCATCGATGCCAGCGGAGGCCACCACCGAGATGACGCAGGACCAGCCGATCGCATGTCCCACCGACCAGTGCAGCAGCCGGCACAGCCGCGACCACACGAAGTACACCAGCAGCCCGACCAGCAGGGCGATGGCGCCGGCTTCCAGGGTGCCGAGCAGGCCGAAGTGCAGGGGAAGGTTCATCGGGTGGGCTGGGATGAGAAGGCGGCCAGTGTAAGGGATCTGCGCCGGACCCAATCGGCAGCCACAGTGGATCCACGCCATGCGTGGATGAATCTCCATCCAAATCGAATATCTCGACGATTGAACAATGAGCAGCCGAGCATGGGCTCGGCTCTACAACGGACCACGCGGGAAACTGTCAGAGGCGGGGCGCAGCCCTGCCGATGCCCCTACCGTACCGGGACGTCGTACGCGGTGCCGGGATCCGGTTCGGGCTGCAGGGTGTAGTGCCACCACTCCTGCGGATAGTTGACGAAGCCCCGCCGCGCCATCGCGCGCACCAGCTGCTGGCGATTGGCCTGTTGCGCATCGCTCAATCCGCTTGCCTGCGTATGCGCGCGTGGACCGAAGAAATCGAAGTCGGTGGCCATGTCCAGCGGCGTGCATGCACCGCTGCGGCAATCCAGCAGGCCCAGATCAACCGTGGCGCCACGACTATGGCCAGAGCGCTCGGCGATGTAGCCGTCGGCCAGCAACCGTGGTTTGTCCAGGTCCGGGTACTGCTGTGCCTTGCGCGAGCGCTCGCGCGGATCGTTCACCCAGGCCATGAAGGCCTGCACCGAACGCACCGGCCGGTAGCAGTCGTAGAGGCGCAGGCCGAAGCCATCGCCGCGCAGGTCCTGTTCCACCTGTGCCAGCGCCTTCGCCACCGGCGCCAGCAGATAACACGATGGCGCCTCGTAGCCGGGCACGCGCGCACCGGTGAAGTTGTTGGCACCGGCGTAGCGGATGTCCAGGTCGATGCGCGGCGACAACGTGCGGATCTCCACCAGTCCGGCGCTGGCCGCGTCGGCTGCCGGTGAAACGCGCGGTGGCTCAGCGGCGCGGGTGGTCGCCGCCAGCGCAGTCGCCAGTACGAGTGAAATGCAGGTCCTGGAAGTCATAGCTGAAGTCGATGTCCGGGTCGATGGCGCGCAGGTCCAGCGTCGGTGCCGGGGCTTCGCCTGGCTGCAACCACGCCTGCGCCTCGTCGCCCAGCGTATCCCAGCGCAGCAGCCAGCGCCCCTGCAGCTGCAGCACCGTGGCCTGCAGCCGGGGCGACTTGTCCACGCTGAAACGCAGGCCATCCTTGCCCGGGCAAAGCGAGGCCGCGCCCAGCCACGGATCGCGGTAGCGGCCCTGCCAGCGGGACAGGTCCATGCGGCTCGTCTCCTGCGCCGCCGCGGTGGATGGCCGCGAATGGCCGGTCGCGGCCCGCGTTGCCTGGTCAGCCTTCAGTTCGGCCAGGTATTCCATCGCCGGACGCGCATCGTCCGCTGCGGTGAAGCGCTTCAGCGCGGCCTGCATCAGGGCCATACGTGCGTCCTCGCCTTCGCCGTTGATCAGCATCACCACGCCCACCCGGCGATCAGGCAGCAGCGCCAGCGACGAGTACATGCCCGACAACGTGCCGGTGTGCGCCACTTTCCACTGGCCGTCCATGTCGGACACGCGCCAGCCATAGCCGTAGCCGTAGAAGTGCGCGTTGTCCCAGCGCCGCTGGCGTTCACCCAGCGGCATCGGCATGTGCAGGGTCCACAGCGTGCGGCGCTGCTCCGTGTCCAGCCAGCCGGGCGCCAGGGTGGGATCGAGCAGCACCTGCATCCAGCGCGTCATGTCGCGCAACGAACAACGGATGCCGCCGGCCGCCATCGACGGCAGGTCCGGGCTGGTTCCACCATCGGCGTTCACCACTTCATTGCGTTCGCCACGCCAGGCATGCGGCTGCGCTACGTTGCCCACGCGTTTCACCGACCACGCCCCCACCTGGCAGCGCGTCATGCCCAGTGGTTCGAACACCTGCTCGCGCATCAGCTGGTCATACGGCTTGCCGCCCGCCGCAGCGGCCACTTCACCGGCCACCACGTACATCAGGTTGTCGTAGGCATAGTGACTGCGGAAGCTGCTGACCGGCTTGAGATGCGCCAATGCGGCGATGATGTCGGCACGGGTGAACGCGTTCGGCTCCGGCCACAGCATCAGGTCCCCGGCGCCCAGGCCCAGGCCACTGTTGTGGATCAGCAGGTCGCGCACCTGCATCTGCTGGCCCACCCACGCATCGTGCATGCGGAAGCCCGGCAGATGCCGCTGTAACGGATCATCCCAGCGCAGCCTGCCCTGCTGCACCAGCCGCGCCAGCAGTGCAGCAGTCATCGCCTTGCTGTTGGAGGCGATCTTGAACAACGTGTCCTCGTCGATGCGGCCGCCATCGCCACGCGCGCCCTCGGCGTGGCGATAGACCACCTGCCCGTTGTCGACCACCGCCATCGCCAGCCCGGGCAGGTGCTCGAGCTGGACGACGGCAGCGACATCGGCATCGAGGGAGGCGGTCGCGGTGGTCTGTGCCACCGCAACCGGGAACACCGCCAGCGCCGCCGCGCAGACACAGTTTCGAGCCTGCCGTGCGGGCTTCAGTAGGCCCATGTCACGGTCAACTGCGCATAGCGCGGTGACTGGAAGCCGGTGCCGTAGCGGTACAGCGGGTTCGGCGTGCCGATGCTGTCCTGCGGCTCGTAGTCCTGGTCCACGGTCACCACGCGCTGCTGGTTGAGCACGTTGTACACCGCCAGCTTCAGGCGCAGATCGGTGGGAATCGGTACCTTGTACGAGACGCTCACGTCCAGGTCATAGGTCCAGGGCGTGCGGCCATCGCCACCGCGTGGCGAATGCACGAACACGCGCTGGGATGGAACCGTCGCCTGGCAGTTGGACACGCACACGTAGTAGCTGTGGAAGTCGGTGTCGTCGAACGGATTGCCGGCGCCGAAGCGGGTAATCGGGCTGCCCGACTGCACGCCCAGCGTAGCCGCCACACTGAGGTTCTCGGTCAATGCGTAGCTGCCGCGGAACTTGAGCTGGTGGCGGCGGTCGTTGGCCAGGTAGCCGTAGCCCCCGTAGTTCACCCACGGATTGTCGAAGTTCTCGGTGCGACCGGCATCGGCGAAGTCGGTATCGGAGTTGACCGGACCCTCGGCATTGCCGCGGCCATAGGCCAGCGTGTAGGACGCATTGAAGCCCCACTTGCCGTCCCACGCGCGGTCGACCTGCAGTTCCAGCGCCTTGTAGTCACGCTTGGGCTTCACCCAGCCGCGCTGGCCGACATAATTGCCGTTGTCGTCATACAGCGCCCAACCTTCCTTCGAGGTGTCGATGCTGATCCAGCCATCGTTGCGGCCGTCGCAGTCGGTGTCACCCCACACGGTGTTGGTGCGCCCCGGGTTGCCCATGATCCACACGCCGTCGATGGCACCACACTGGCCGGTCGCGGTGATGTTCATGTCATCGATGGCATTGTGCAGGCGCCGGTAGGTCACGCTGGCGCCTACCGACCAGGCCTCGTTGATCATCTGCTGGAAGCCCAGGATCGCTTCATCCTGGTAGACCGGGTCCATGTCCCGGTTCACTTCCGCGCGCAGGTCCGGCACGCTGCCGTCGCCCTGCGAGTTGTCCACCGGGCCGATCTGCGCGCCCAGGTTGGGGATGTTGTTGGCTGCGCCGGTGTAGCCGAGGAACTCGTACCAGGTGCGCTCGTCGAGGAATCCACCGGCCTGCTTGATGTTGATGACGTTGGCCACCGGCAGGAAGTATCGGCCCAGGTTGCCGAACACCTTGGTCGTGCCATCGCCGCGCACGTCCCAGGAGAAGCCCAGGCGCGGGGCCAGCATGTCGTCGATCTTGATGTAGCTGCTGCCGTCGCCGCCCTTGTTGTCGAAGGCTTCCAGGCGCAGGCCCATGTTCAGCAGCAGATTCGGCGTCACCTGCCAGTTGTCTTCCAGGTAGTAGGCCGAGTTGATCGTCTCGAAGGCCCCGTCCACTTCATAGCGACGGGTGCGCACGACCACGCCGCTGGCCGGCACCACGCCACCGTTCAGCGAGCTGCCGGGAGTGCGGTAGTAGATGTCGTAGCGGAAGCCGCCCGGGCCCGGATAGGCGCGGCTGTAATCGGAGGTGTTCTCTTCCCGATCCAGGCCGAACCGCAGCAGGTGGTTGCCCAACGTCCATTCGAAGTCCGCGCGCGCGGCCTTGCGCGTGTCCAGCGCCGACTCCAGCTGCGAGCTGCTGGTGCAGCTGCGGTCGCCCTGCAGTGACGGCGGCACGCCCTGGCCGGCCGTGCGGTTGTCGAACACGCGGTTGCAGTTCTGGTCCATCAACGAGCTCTGCACACGGTTGCGCTTGTTCTCGCCGTACATCAGCTTCATGGTCAGGTCGTTGTTGACCTGCCAGCTGTAGGTACCGGACCAGTTCTTGCCACCCACCGTGTTGTAGATCTGGTTGCTGCGCTCGCCCACGGTCTGCCCCGTGGCGTAGTCGTAAGCGTAGACGTCGGTGAGGGTCTTGCTCTTGTCCGAGAAGCCGAACAGCGACAGCATCTGGTTGTCGGTGATCTGCCAATCGATCTTGCCGCCCCAGAACGGATCATCGGCCTTGCCCTGGCTCAGGCGCGTGCCGGCATCATTGGTCGAGGTGGGACGGTAGTCGCGCGCCTCGTACATGCCGAAGAAGAACAGGCGGTCCTGCACCAGCGCACCGGAAGCGAACACATTCAGCGCGCTGCGGCTGTAGTCATCGCGGCTGGCGGTGATGTAGCGGCTGCCGCTGCCGTCGTAGCGGTCGCGTGCCTGCGACTGCCACGCGCGCGGCTCGAACACCAGTTCGGCACCGGCCTTGAAATCGTTGCTGCCCGAGCGGGTCACCGCATTGATGACGCCGCCGGTGCTGCGCCCGAACTCCACCGAGTAGCCGCCCGTCTTGACCTGGAATTCCTGGTAGAACGAGAACGGCACCGACGAGAAGCCGACCCGGTTGTAGAAGTCGGTGACGTTCAGGCCATTGATGTAGACGGTGTTCTCGGCCACCGACGAACCGCCGAAGGAAATGCCCTGCCCGCCCAGCGACCCCTTGCCCTTCACCGCGCCCGGCGCGAGCAGCGCCACCGCGGTGATGTCACGGTCCACTGGCAGGCGCGACAGCTCCTCGCGAGTGATGTTGGTGGCCGACTCGGTGGACTTCACATCCACCATCGACACCACCTGCGGCGCCCGCACTTCGACCGTGCCCAGGGTACTGACCGCACCCAGCGGCACGTTCACCGTGGTCGCGCTGCCGAGACTGACCGTCACCTGGCCGACACGGCTGGCGCCTCCACCCGGCAGGCTCACCTCCATGTCATAGGTGCCGACCGGCAGCAGCGGAATGCGGTAGCTGCCGTTGGCTTCGGCCTGCACGGAGCGCACGAAGCCCGTTGCCGGGTTGCGTACGGTCACCGTGGCACCGGCCGGTACCTGGCCGGCATCGCTGACCAGCCGGCCGACCACTGAACCATCCTGTGCGAATGCGCTGGGCGCGATCACGCCCAGACACGCCCCGAGAGCGACGCACAACGCCGCCCGCTTGATGCTGTAAGCCTTCATCCCCTGCTCTCTCCTGCAAGAATTGAATGGTGTGGAATGCGATGTGTCGCGCTAGCGTTGCCTGGCTGGCAGTACCCGCCACTGGAAGTCGTAGCTCCATTGGTCGAAGTACAGGTTGCCGCCTGCCCACTCGGCCTCGCCGCGCTGCGAGTCGACCGTTTCCGAGCGGGAGTGCTGCTTGGCCGGCACGAGGGGCTGGCCGAAATCATCGTTGAAGGCGATGCGGTAGCCATCGAGGCCACCCAGGTAGAAGTTGCGCAGGGCCGGCACATCGCTGGCCAGTGCGCCGGTGGTCACGTCCATCGGCAGCCAGCCATACGGCGCCAGGTAGACCTGTCCCCAGTCATGCAGGTTGTTGTAGCCACCGCCATCGTCGGAGAACACCATGCCCGACTGCCAGCGCGCGGGAATGCCATTCAGGCGCAGCAGCGCGATCAGCAGCAGGGTCTGCTGCCCGCAATCGGCATGGCCGGAACGCAGCGCGTAATCGCTGATGTTGCTGAGCGTGGAATATTCGCGCGCACCGGCCCAGGGAATACGGTCGACCGCAGCAAACAGCTTGCGCACCACTTCATATGGGCGCGTCTCGCCCTGCAGCACCTGGTCGGAGAACAGCTTCAACGCAGGGGTGAAGCGCACATGCGGCAGCTGCTCGGCCAGATACGGCTTCAACGCCGTATCGGCCGGGGTCGGTTGCACCACGGCCGGGTCGATCGCGGTGTGCCGGGCGAAGATCGTGACCGCGTAGCGGATCTCGAAGCGGGTCGGCTGCCCGGCCACCGCTTTGGCCTCCAGATAGGCCGTGCGTTGCAAGGTGCTGGCCGGTGCCACCCGCGCCTTGCCTGGGCTGCTGCCCAGCCACTGCACCTGCTCCTGCTGGCCGGGGATCTCGCGTGGGTACGGAATCCAGGCACGCACGGTTTCGCCGGCCGGCACGGCATCGGCCTTCACCGTGAGCGATTGGGTGAATTCGATACGCTGCGGCAGCACCGACGCCCGGCCACTCTGTTCGGCCGCGGCAACCACGCGCGTGTGGTGCGCGTTGAGCACTTCGTTGGGCCCCGGAGGCGGCATCGGTGCATCCGCACGGCGGCGTGCGCGTGCTTCGTCGCTGAGCAGGAACAGATTCGACGGTGCGCGCTTGAAGTACCAACGCTCGCCATCGATATCGAGATGCTCGATCAGGCCAAGCTGGTCCCAGCGCGCGAATTCCTCGTCGGTCAGGTCGGGAATCCAGCGGCGCACGGCAGACTTGGCGGCGGTTTCGTCGAGGGAAAGATCCAGGCGGATGCGGCGCATGCGCTCACGCTGGAACGCGCCTTCGGCAGCATCGCTCCCTGTCGCCAGCAACGCATCGGCGTCGCTGAAGCGGCCGCCGTCGATCAGGTCGATCACCTGCGCCTGGCGCGCACGCTGCTGGCTGCTGCGCCCGTCTGCCGCCTGCGTGACCGACACCCACAGCAGCAGCGCGGCACACAGGCCGGCAGCAGCAGGCAGACGCGGTTTGCGAATGGCAGGATCCACAGCGACACTTCCCCAGCGCGGGTGGTAACGGCTGTGTAACACGGGCCGGGATGCCGGTCAATAATTTATTCTTGCTTTCGATGCCGAAAGGAATAAATATTCCACAAGGCATTCGAGGAGGGTGTGCACCGCATGAGCCTGGCTTCCCGCGAACGGCACCGGCATTGGCCGCGCCGCTTGACCCTGGCCCTGTGCCTGCTGGCCGCACCGGCCTTTGCACAGGCCGCCCCGGCGCCCGATCCCGGCGCACCGCTGCCCTATGTGATCGGCCTGCACGAGGCCTACCTGACGCCGCAGTACTGGGCGGCGCGTCTGGACAACGCCGATGCGCCGATCCTGGATCGCGCGCAGATCGAGGCGCAGAACGCACGGATGCGGGCGCAGGACAGCCACATCCAGGACATCGCGGCGTTGCCAGCCCAGCTTGATGGGGCGACGGTGCGTGCCAGCATCACCGCGCTGTCGAGCTGGCCCACGCGCACCCTCTACAGCGACAAGGGCACGCCCATCGCGCCGGCCCTGCGCAGCGCGATCGAAGCCAACCTCGGCCTTGATGCGATTCCCGCCCAGGTGGCACCGGCCTACGGGCTGGTGGTGAAGCGTGCCGCACTGCGCACCTTCTCCACCCGCGAGCGCGTCTTCAGCACCGTCGGTGACACCGACATCGACCGCTTCCAGGAATCGGCACTGTTCCCCGGCGACAAGGTCGCCGTGGTCCACCGCAGTGCCGACGGCCGCTGGCTGTTCGTGCACAGCGAGCGCTACAGCGCGTGGATCGAAGCCGACGCCATCGCCAGCGGCGACAAGGCCACGGTGCTCGGCTACGGCGCGAAGGGACCCTACCGGATCATCACCGGTGCCACCGCGCAGACCGCCTACACCCCGGAAGAACCGCGTGTCTCGCGCCTGCAGCTGGACATGGGCGTGCGCCTGCCGGTGCTGGCCGACTGGCCCGCGTCAGAACCGGTGAACGGCCAGCAGGCGCACGCATCGTGGGTGGTGCAGCTGCCGGTACGCGAGGCAGATGGTCGCCTGAAACTGGTACCGGCCCTGCTGCCGCGCTCGCAGGACACCGCCGCCGACTACCTGGCCCTGACCCCGCGCCTGTTGCTGCAGCAGGCCTTCAAGTTCCTCGGCGAGCGCTACGGTTGGGGCCACGACTACGACACCCGCGACTGCAGCGGTTTCGTCTCCGAGATCTACCGCAGCTTCGGCGTGCTGCTGCCACGCAATACCAGTGCACAGGCGGTCAGCCCGGCGCTGGATCGCCTGCCGTTCACCGGCAAGGACGGCAAGGCACTGCGCGACCGTGCCGTCACCGACCTGAAGGTCGGCGATCTGGTCTACATCCCCGGCCACGTGATGATGGCCATCGGCCACGTCGACGGTCGTACGTGGGTGATCCACGATACGGCGGGCGGCAGCTGGTTCGGTGCCGACGGCACGCGCGTGCAGGCCCATCTCAATGGTGTTTCGGTCACGCCGCTGGAGCCGATGATGGCCAGCGATACCGTCCGCTACATCGACCGCATCACCAACATCCAGCGCCTGCGGGCCAAGACTCCTGAATGAAGATCACCGCCATCGAACTGGGCATGCTGCGCGTGCCGTTGAAGACACCGTTCAAGACCGCCCTGCGCACGGTGGAAACCGTGGAAGACGTGGTGGTGCTGATCCGCACCGACACCGGCAACACCGGCTATGGTGAAGCCCCGGCCACCGCCGTGATCACCGGCGATACGCACGGCTCGATCATCGAAGCGATCCGCCACTTCATTGCCCCGCGCCTGATCGGCCAGGACGTGGTCAACCTCAACCACCTGTGCACGCTGGTGCAGACCGCGATGGAGCGCAACACCAGCGCCAAGGCGGCGGTGGAGATCGCGCTGTACGACCTGTGGGCGCAGCTGCACGGCGCCCCGCTGTACCAGATGCTCGGTGGTGGCGACCCGGTGATCACCACCGACATCACCATCAGCGTGGACTACATCGACAAGATGGTGGCCGACTCGCTGTCGGCAATCGAACGCGGCTTCGAGTCGCTGAAGATCAAGGTCGGCAAGGACATCGGCCTGGACATCGAACGGGTCAAGGCGATCCATGCCGCCGTGGAAGGCCGCGCCCTGCTGCGCCTGGACGCCAACCAGGGCTGGACCGCCAAGCAGGCAGTGCATGCGATGCGTACCCTGGAAGACGCCGGCGTGGTGCTTGAACTGCTGGAGCAGCCGGTGAAAGCGGCCGACATCAGCGGCCTGAAGTACGTCACCGACCGCGTCAACACGCCGGTGATGGCCGACGAAAGCGTGTTCAGCCCGAGCCAGGTGATGGACCTGATCCAGCAGCGCGCGGCCGACATCATCAACATCAAGCTGATGAAGACCGGCGGCCTGTCCAACGCGATCCGCATCGCCGACATTGCCGGCATCTACGGCGTGCCGTGCATGATCGGCTGCATGATCGAATCGAGCATCAGCGTGGCCGCCGCCGTGCACCTGGCCGTGGCCAAGAGCGATGTGATCACCAAGGTCGATCTGGACGGCCCCTCGCTGGGCCAGTTCGATCCGGTCAGCGGCGGCGTGCATTTCAACGAATCGGAGATCAGCATCAGCGACGTGCCGGGGCTGGGCATCACCGAAGTGCGCGGGCTGGAGATGCTGGGTTGATTTCTGCCTTGCGGCTGACGTTGCGTGCCACTGACGCTGGGTCGCGCGTTACTTTTCTTTTCGCGAAAAGAAAAGTAACCAAAAGAAACGCTCCGCCGGCCGCGAGCCGGTGCTACGCACCGGTTCCCTGCGCTCCTCGGCCCGTCGAGGGACGGCGCGGGAACTCGCTGCGCTCAGACACCCGCGCCTCTTCGCCCTCGCCGGACCTGCGGTGCTCGGCTCGCTACAAGGCGGACTCAACGTCCAATGCAACAGCTGCACCCAGTAGATCCACGCCACGCGTGGAAGCGCTTGTTTTTGCCCTACCCCGTAATCCCTTCGCGGCTGGCACGCGCGCGATGTGTCCAGGGTCGGGCGGGTGGGGCTTGCGGGGGTGTCCGCCGCATGGATGCGGCGGCCAAGCCTACACGGACGTACTTGCGGCGTCCCCCGCAATCCCCACCTGCCCGACCCACCCCATAATTCGCTTTATGCGGCCAACCGCAACGCCTTTGCAGACCCCCGGACACCCCGCATGCCGCCCCTGCTGAAGATCCGCACCGAGCGTGGGCAGATGTCGGCCATCGAGCGCCGCATCGCCGACTTCATCCTCGACAACGCCCACCTGCTGCGCGACTACTCCTCCCAGCAGCTGGCCAGCGCGCTCGGCATCAGCCAGTCCAGCGTGGTGAAGTTCAGCCAGAAGCTTGGCTTCAAGGGCTACCCGGATCTGAAGTACTCCATCGGCCAGGACGTGGCCCGCGCAGGTGCCGATCCGCAGCAGGCGCCCGACGAACCCGACAGCGGCGATGACTACCTGCGCCTGGGCGAGGCCCTGCGCCGCAGCAAGGCGCAGGCCGAGGAGGAAACACGCCAGGCCAATCCACGCGGGGAGATCGAGCGCATCGTGCAGCTGCTCGACGGTGCGCCCAAACTGTTCGTCTACGGCCTGGGTGACGACGGCCTGTTCGCCCGCGAGTTCGCCATGCGGCTGTCGCTGCTCGGACTGCTGGTGGTGCCGCATACCGATCCGATCCTGATGCTGGCCAACCTCTCGGCCGCACGCCCCGGCGATGCGCTGCTGATGTTCTCCGAGTTCGGCAACCTGCCCCAGCTTTCACAGTTGTCGCGGCAGTTCCAGGACATGGGTGGCAAGGTGATTTCCATCACCCGCCACACCGCCAACCCGCTGCGCGCGCATGCGGATGCGGCACTGGCGGTCTGCGCGCACGACCGCACGCCACAGGTCGCGCAGCTGCTGTACCGTAGCGCCATGCACGCCCTGCTCGATTTCCTGTTCGTGCTGCTCTGCCACACCAATCCGGATCGCCAGCAGCAGCTTGCGGTGAACCTGGAGCGGATCGACCACCTGCTGGATTCCTGATCGGAGCACCTGTTGATGAAATCGCTGGTTCGCCTCGCTACCGCTGCACTGCTGCTTGCTACGGCGGTGTCCGTTCACGCGGCGCCGCTGGATGGCGCGCGCCAGCTGATCGTGGTCACCAGCGAAGGCTGGGACAGCACCCAGGGGCAACTGCAGGCCTATGTGCGCGATGGCCAGGGCTGGCACCCGCATGGCCAGGCGTTCCCGGTGGCGCTTGGCCGCACCGGCAGCGCCTGGGGCCTGGGCCTGCATCCGGCACAGGCCGATGGCCCGCAGAAGCAGGAAGGCGATGGCCGCAGCCCGGCCGGCATATTCGCGCTCGGCAGTGCGTTCGGCTATGCCGTCACCCGCCGCGGCACTGCCATGCCCTACCAGCCGATGCTGGACAGCAGCTACTGCATGGACGTACCCGGTTCGCCGTTCTACAACCGCATCGTCGATGAAAAGAAGGTCGGCAATGCAGCGGTCAAGGGCTCCACCGAGCCGATGCGGCTGGACCTGCACAACAAGGGCGACGTGCGCTACCGGGAAGGCTTCGTCATCGCCCACAACCCGGACAACCAGCCCGGCAAGGGCAGCTGCATCTTCGCCCATCTGTGGCGCCAGCCCGGCGAGGCCACCGCCGGCTGCACGGCCATGCCGCAGGAACGCATGCAGGCACTGCTGGACTGGCTGCGGCCGCAGGACGCGCCGCGTTTCGTGCTCCTGCCGCGCGCGGAGTACAAGCGCCTGCAGGCGCAGTGGCAATTGCCCGCGCTGGCCGGAGACGTCCGTTGAGCACGCAGGACGAACCGCAGCTGCAACGCGCGGTCAGCCGCTGGCAGATCGTCGGCCTGTCGATCAACGATGTGATCGGCAGCGGCATCTACCTGCTGCCGGCCGCCACCGTCGCCCTGCTCGGCCCCTTCAGCCTGTGGGGCGTGGTCGCCGCTGGCATCGTCGTCGCGCTGCTGGTGCTGTGCTACGCGCAGGCCGCCAGCTACTTCGATGAACCCGGCGGCAGCTACCTGTATGCACGCGAGGCGTTCGGGCGCTTCGCCGGTTTCGAGATCGGCTGGATGATCTGGCTGACCCGCATCAGCTCGGCCGCTGCGCTCAGCAACGCGCTGGCCGACGCGGTTGCGCGTTTCTGGCCGTGGGCCGATGCCGGCCTGGGCCGCATCGCGGTGATCGTGGTATCGCTGGGCTTCCTCACCGGCATCAACATCATCGGCGTGCGCTCGGCCGCGCGTACCGGCGTGGTGCTGGTGATCGGCAAGATGCTGCCGCTGCTGCTGTTCGTGGCCATCGGTGCGTTCTACATCGACCCACAGCTGGCCTTCTCCGGCCAACGCCCGGACCCGCATGACCTGCAGCGCATGGGCGAAGCCGCCTTGCTGCTGCTTTACGCCTACGCGGGCTTCGAGAACATCCCGGCCGCCGCCGGCGAGTACCGCAATCCGCGCCGCGATATTCCGTTCGCCCTGATCACCATGATCATCACCGTCACCGTCATCTACGGCGCGGTGCAGGTGGTGGCGCAGGGAACGCTGGCCGGCCTGTCCAGTTCGGCCACCCCGCTGGCCGATGCCGCCGCCGGTTTCGGTGGCGAAGCACTGGCGCTGATCCTGACCGTCGGTGCCACCATCTCCATCCTCGGCACCAACAGCAACACGATGATGATGGGCCCACGCTTCCTGTTCGCACTGGCCCGCGATGGCTACGGCCCGAAGATCCTGGCCCAGGTGCATCCACGCTTCCACACCCCGGCCGCGTCGATCCTCTGCCAGGGCCTGATCGCGCTCGGCCTGGCCCTGTCCGGTTCGTTCGTGCAGCTGGCCCTGCTGTCGATGACGACGCGCCTGTTCGCCTACATCGGCACTGCCGCAGCAGTCCTGGTACTGGCCAAGCGCTACGCCGACCGCCCGGGCGCCTTGAAGCTGCCCGGCGGGCCGTTGATTCCGGTGCTGGCGCTGCTGCTGTGCCTGGCGCTGTTCGCCAGTGCCAGCTGGCAGAACATCGCTGCTGCGCTGGTGGCGTTCGCCATCGGCGCGGTGATCTACACGCTGCCGCGAAAAGATACCGACGCCGGATGACCGATAGCGCCGGGCCATGCCCGGCGGATTGATCTGGTGATCACGCTGCCGGACCGGGCCGTTAACCGCCACACAGGCACGATCGGGCTACGTCCACAACGGAGCCTTCCATGACCGAGTACCAGATCCCCGGCCGCGTACCGGACGACAGCACACCGCGCGACGCGATCAGCAACTACTGGCGCGAACGCTACACGGCCGAGCCGTACTACGACGACCAGCTGTTCTTCGAGGACTACGAGCCGGCCTATCGCATCGGCCACGCCGCGCGTGCACAGGACATGATCCGCGCCTATGAACAGGTCGAGGCCGAGCTCGAATCACGCTGGGCCAACGAACGCGGCCGCAGCCGCCTGGACTGGGCGCAGGCACGCAATGCGGTGCGTCGTGGCTGGGAGGAGGCACAGCTGGCGGATCCGCGGCTGGCACGATAGCGCCAGGCTTCTGTAGAGCCGAGCCTGCGCTCGGCTCTCGCACCTCGTCTGTAACGTCGAGCCACGCTCGACTGAGCCGAGCATGGCCCGGCTCTACATCGGATCGATCACTCCTGTTCCGGCAGCGGCGGCACGATCGCGCTGCGCTTGCTCTCGCCCCCACCGGCGGCGATCAGGTCGCGGGTGTTCTTCTGCACCGCCACCGCGCCGAACAGCGACAGCGCATACGCCATGCCATAGAAGCCCTTCTCACTCGGCGCCAGCGTGGCATTCCACAGGCCGACCAGCAGCAGCATCAGCGCCGACAGCAGCGCGAACCAGCACAGCGCGTAGTACAGGCCACTCACCGGAATGCCTTCGACGCGGTCGCGCACGCTCTTCTGCAGCGACACCGCCGCGAACAGGCCGAACAGCAGCAGGGTCAGGTAGTAGCCCTTCTCGTTGAGCGCCATCGTGGCGTTGAACAGGCCGATCAGGTACGCCGCCGCCCCCAGCAGCAGGGCCACCCAGGAGGCGGCGATGAAGGCGGTGGACGGCTTGTGGGGCATGGCAGTGTTCATTGCAGGTCCTTGGCAGGCAGGCGGGCACGCTTTGCCCGGGCGTGCCCACCCTAGACGATCCCGCCGCGCTCGCACAGGGGGCGCAGGACCTTCGGGCCACGACGCTCACGGTGCCGGTGGTATACAAGGGACAGCCCGGCCATCCGCATCCCCGCACTGGAGATACCCATGACCCGCACGCCCCTGCTGCTCGCCCTCGGCCTCGTGCCGATCCTTGCCACCTCCGCCTGCAATGCCGCCGATCCGGCCGCCAACGGTGCGCAGACCGCCACGGCGGCCTCTGCCGCCACCGACCAGCGCCCGTTCACCGCCACCGAAGTCAGCCGCTTCGACCAGCCCTGGGCGATGACCTTCCTGCCCGACGGCAGCCTGCTGGTCACCGAAAAGCGCGGCAAGCTCCAGCACCTGGACCCGGCCAGCGGCCAGAAGCACGAGATCACCGGCGTTCCGAAGGTCGCCTATGCTGGCCAGGGTGGTTTCGGCGACATCATCCTGCACCCGGATTTCGCCCGGAATCATGTCGTTTACGTCAGCTATGCCGAGGAAGGCACGCTGGATACCCGCGGTGCCGCGGTGGCCCGGGCCACGCTGGCACTGGATGCCAACGGCGGTGGCCAGCTGAAGGACCTGAAGGTGATCTGGCGGCAGAGCCCCAAGGTCAGCGGTGAGGGTCACTACGGGCATCGCCTCGCCTTCGGCCCGGACGGCAAGCTGTGGATCAGCTCCAGCGAGCGCCAGAAGTTCGATCCGGCCCAGGACATGGGCAGCAACCTCGGCAAGATCATCCGCCTCAACGACGATGGCAGCCTGCCCGCCGACAATCCGTTCGCGTCGCAGGGCGGGGTGGCCGCACAGGTCTGGTCGCTGGGCCACCGCAACATCCTCGGCATGGCCTTCGATGCCAACGGCAAGCTGTGGGCGCACGAGATGGGCCCGGCCGGCGGCGACGAACTGAACCTGATCGTGCGTGGCGCCAACTACGGCTACCCGATCGTTTCCAACGGTGACCATTACGACGGCCGGCCGATTCCCGACCACGATACGCGCCCGGAATTCGCCGCGCCGAAGGTGACCTGGACGCCGGTGATCTCGCCGGCCGGCTTCGTGATCTACAGCGGCAGCCTGTTCCCGCAGTGGAAGGGCAGCGGCTTCATCGGTGGCCTGTCGTCCACCTCGCTGGTGCGCGTGGCCTTCGATGGCGACAGCGCGCGCGAAGCCGAGCGCTTCAACATGGGCGAGCGCATCCGCGAAGTGGAACAGGGCCCGGACGGCGCGCTGTGGCTGCTGGAAGACGGCAGCACGGCGCGCCTGCTGAAGCTCACGCCGAAGACCTGAGGTAGTGCCGGCCGCTGGCCGGCACCCTGGATCCTTCCGGCATCCTGCGGTTGCCGGCCAGCGGCCGGCACTACCCTTGCCAAACGGCCCCGCACGCGGGGCGTCTGCATTCATTGGATGGTGATGACCTTCACCTCGGTCTTCGTGCAGGCCTGGTCCAGGCACTGGCCGCTCAACCACACCTGGCCGCTGCCGATCATCACGCCCTGCTGGTTGACGAACACCTTGCCGAAGTCCTGCTCGGACACCGCCTTGACCACCTCCGGCGTGATGATCTTCTCGTAGTTGCGCTGGAACTCTCCGGGGCCGGAGATCTTCTTTCCGCCGCTGATGTTCAAGGGGAATCGCACTTCCTCGACCACCGCAGCGCGATCACCGCCGACCACGGCGGCCTTGAACGCATTGAAGACCTTTTCGAACTGCGCGGCATCGCCGAGCAGCGACTCGATGCGCGCACGCGCATCCTCGGCGGACACCTCGGCTGCCGGTGCGGCAGGTGCAGCGGCGGCTTCGGCAGCCGGCGCCGCCGGTTCAGCCGCAGGTGTCGAAGCAGCACTGGCCTCCATCGGCGGCGGCGCATCCGCTGCAGGCTCGGCCGGCGGCGCCGGCTGCGAACAGGCCGCCAGCAGCAGGGCGGGAATCAGGTAGGCCATCCGGCGCATGCGCGCACTCCATCGAACAGGAGGCCCGATGGTAGCGCCGCCACAGTGAGGACCACAAAAAAGGGGACGGAGGGGATTAAGTCGTTTTGGCACAAACGACTTAATCCCCTCCGTCCCCTTTTTTTCGATCAGGCCTTCAGCAGCTCGAACTGCACCGCTTCGCCGGCGGCCGACGAGGCACAGACCCACAGGTCGAACTGGCCCGGCTCGGCACGCAGCACGCCGTCGCGGCCGGTGAAGGCCAGTTGCTCGCGGGTCAAGGTGAACACCACTTCGGTTGACTCGCCCGGCTGCAGCGCCACCTTGCGGAAGTCCTTCAGTTCACGCACCGGACGCACGCGGCTGGCCACGCGATCATGGATGTACAGCTGCACCACTTCCTCGCCCGCCACGCGGCCGGTGTTGGTCAGCACGGTGGTGATGGTCAGGGTGTCGTCCCAGCCGAGCTGTGCCGTGCTCAGCTGCGGCACGCCGTAGGCGAAGGTGGTGTAGCCGATGCCATGGCCGAACGGGTACAGCGGTTCATTGGGAATCTCGCGCCAGCGCGCCTTGAACTCCGACATGGTCGGCAGTTCCGGACGGCCGGTGCGCGGGTGGTTGTAGAAGTACGGCTGCTGGCCGGACACCTGCGGGAAGCTGACCGGCAGGCGGCCGGACGGGCTGTAGTCGCCGAACAGTACATCGGCCACGGCATGGCCGGTCTGCGTGCCCAGGTACCAGGTCACCGCCACGGCCTGCGCATTGCGCACTGCGCCCTGCAATGCCAGCGCGCGGCCATTGCGCAGCAGCACCACCAGCGGCTTGCCGGTCATCGCCACGGCCTCGGCCAGCGCCTGCTGTGCCGGCGGCAGGGTGATCTCCACGCGCGACTGTGCTTCGCCGCTGTAGCGCTGCGGTTCGCCCAGCGCCAGCACCACCACGTCGGCACGCAGTGCGGCCGCCACAGCGGCTTCCGTGCCGCCCGGAATCGCGGCTTCCAGTTCGCAACCCGGCACGATTTCCAGCAGCGCTTCGTCGCCGATGGCGGCACGCACGCCGGTTTCCAGGTCCACGTAACGCTGCTTGTCGCCGAACAGCGTCCAGCAGCCTTCGATGTTCTCGCGGTCCTGCACGAACGGGCCGATCAGCGCGATCTTCTGCCCGGTCTTCTGCAGCGGCAGCACGTTGTCACGGTTGTTCAGCAGCACGATCGAACGCCGCGCGGCATCGCGCGACAGTTCGTCATGCGCGGCAATGTGCGAGGTATCCGCTTCGCGCGCCGGGTCCAGCGAACGGTACGGGTCGTCGAACAGGCCGATGGTCTCCTTCAGCCACAGGATGCGGCGCACGCCCTCATCCAGCACCGCCATCGGCACCTCGCCGCTCTCGACCAGGCCGGGCAGGTGCTCGGCATAGAAGCCGCTCTGCATGCTCAGGTCCAGGCCGGCGGTGAACGCCTTGGCCGTGGCATCGCGGTCATCGGCGGCGTAGCCGTGCGCGACCAGCTCCATGTCGGCGGTGTAGTCGGAGATCACCACGCCCGGGAACTTCCATTCGCCGCGCAGGATGTCGGTCAGCAGTTCGGCATTGGCACTGGCCGGCACGCCATTGATGTCATTGAACGAGGACATCACGGTGATCGCGCCGGCCTCGAAGGCGGCCTTGAACGGCGGCAGGTGCACGTCGCGCAGGGTCTGCGGCGAGATGTCCACCATGTTGTATTCCATGCCGGCCATCACCGCGCCGTAGGCGGCGAAGTGCTTGGGCGTGGCCAGCAGCGAATCGGCCGCACGCAGGTCGCTGCCCTGGAAGCCACGCACGCGGGCGGCGGCGAACGCACAGCCCAGCACCACATCCTCGCCGGCACCTTCGGCGCCACGGCCCCAGCGCTGGTCGCGGGCGATGTCCACGGCCGGCGCATAGGTCCAGTGCAGGCCCGCGGCGGTGGCTTCGATCGCAGTGGCGCGCGCGGTGCGCTCGGCCAGGTCCGGCTCGAAGCTGGCGGCCTCGCCCAGCGGAATCGGGAACACGGTGCGCATGCCGTGGATGACGTCGGCCGCCAGGATCACCGGGATACCCAGGCGGCTCTCCTCGGTGGCGACCTGCTGGATGCGGCGGCCCAGTTCGGCGCCCACACCATTGAACAGCGAGCCGACCTTGCCCTCGCGCACCTGCTGCAGCACCTGGTCGGCATTGCGCACGTTGGCTTCCGGGTTCACGTCCGGGGCGAACGGGCGGACCATGTCCGCGAAGACACCCAGCTGGCCGACCTTTTCCTCGACGGTCATCTGGGCAATGAGGGATTCGATGCGATCGGAGGCCACCGGCAGTCCTTGATGAAAACGTTTACAAGCCCGGCATTCTAGCGATCCCGAGCCGTTTGGCGAGAGGTTTCTTCATTCAGTTTCAGCCACCAGCGGGGTCCGTATGGCCCCGCCGGGGGCACCGCAGCTTACTCCGAGCCGGCCAACTGGCGCTGCCCGGCCATCAACATGGCGTCACTGGAGGCCTGGAATACCCGCAGGCCGAAGGCCGGCAGGATCGCCAGCAGGTGGTCGAAGATGTCCGACTGCACCGCCTCATACTCGGCCCAGGCAGTACTGCGGGTGAAGCAGTAGAGCTCCAGCGGCAGGCCCTCGGTGGTCGGCTGCAGCTGCCGTACCAGCAGGGTCATGTCGGTATGGATGCCCGGGTGGCTGCGCAGGTAGCGCTCCACATAGGCCCGGAACGTACCCAGGTTGGTCACGCGGCGGCTGTTGACCTCGGCCACGCCCTGCTCGCGCAGGCGCCCGTTCCACTGCCCCAGTTCCTGTTCCTTGTCGCGCAGGTAGTCGCGCAGCAGCGCGAACTCGCCGAGGAAGGCCAGGTCACCCTCGTCCAGGAAGCCGACGCTGTGCTGGTCCAGGTACAGCGCGCGCTTGATCCGGCGCCCGCCGGCCTCCTGCATGCCGCGCCAGTTCTTGAACGACTCGGTCACCAGCTTCTTGGTGGGGATGGTGGTGATGGTCTTGTCGAAGTTCTGCACGGTGATGGTGTGCAGCGCGATGTCGATGACGTCGCCGTCGGCGTTCTGGCTGGGCATCTCGATCCAGTCGCCGATGCGCACGCGGCCATCGCCACTGATCTGCACGCTGGCCACCAGCGACAGGATGGTGTCCTGGAAGATCAGCATCAGCACCGCCGTGGCCGCGCCCAGGCCGGTGACCAGATAGCGCAGGTCGACGCCCGCCAGGGTAGCGACGATCGACAGGCCGGCGATCACGAAGAGGACGATCTTGGCGACCTGCAGGTAGCCCTTGATCGGCTTGTTGCGTGCCTCGGGGCGGCGCTCGTACAGATCGTTGGCCGCATCCAGCGCATGCGAGATGGCCAGCACCACGGTCAGGATCGCCCACGCCTGGCAGGCGCCGATGATGAAGCTGACCAGGCCCGGCGGCAGGTCCGGCACGATGCGGATGCCCGAGGCGATCACCTGGCTGGGCACCACGTTCGACAGGCGCGAGATCACCCGCATCAGGTGGCTGCCGCGGCCAGTGTCAGCGCCCGGAAGGCGGCTCAGCAGCCGCCGCAGCCCGCGCAGCAGGATGCGCTTGGTCACCCAGTTGGCCAGGCCAGCGGCGATCAGCAGCGCCGAGATCATCAACGCCAGGTAGGCGCCGGGATAGGGTTCCAGTGTGTTCTGCAGCCGTTCCAGCCACTGTACCGCCACCACCGCGTCCACCATCAGTTGTCTCCTGTCTGTTTCGTTGTTGCCAAGGTTGCCAGCCAGCGGCCGGCACTACCGGGGTTGTCGGCCAGCGGCCGGCACGACCGGGTCAGTCCCGCGTGCGTTCGATGATCACGCCCACCGCGCGCGCGCCGCGCACTGCGCCCGGCTTGCTCAGCTTCAGGCGCAGCCACTTCACGTCGAATTCGTCCAGCACGATCTGCGCGCAGCGCTCGGCCAGGGTCTCGACCAGGCCGAACTCCGACTCGCGCACGAACTGTTCCAGGCGCTTGCTCACCGCCTTGTAGTTCAGGGTGTGGGCGATGTCATCGGTGGCAGCGGGGCGACGGTTGTCGAAACCCATTTCCAGGTCGAACACCAGGTCCTGGCGGATCCGTCGTTCCCAATCGTAGATACCGATCAGGGCGTCGATCGTCAGCCCCTCGATGAAAACCTTGTCCATTGCGCTTACCGGCACGAATACAGGCGGCCATGGTAACGGCACGGCGGTGAGCCTGCCCGGAACGGGCGGTGGGCCACCGGCGTGGGGTGGCCCGGAAAAAACAAAGGGCCCTGCTAGCGGGGCCCTTTGGTACTACCGTTTGTCCCCGGGGGGAGCTGAAATCCAGCCGCGAGTCCCGGTGGCGCAGGCACGCAGATTAGGCAAGGACCAGATCGCCGGTCAAGGCCAAATCCGACAGGACAGGTCAGGTATTCGTCCGAGGCAAAACGCAGAAAATCAGCCGCGCGGACAAGGACGTTCCCTGATGGTCGCCGCCGCCCACTCTCGCGAACATCGATTCCTCCTTCACCACCGCACATGACGATGGCTCCATACGATGTACTGCGGCGCGCGTTGTCAGCGGAGCGTCTGTCTACTTACGAGAGAATCGCATCGAGCTGCAGCCCCGACGTCACAGCCGAATCCCTGTACCTGTGGAACATGCGGATGTGCAGTGCACTGATGATGCCGGTCCATCTGTGCGAAGTGGTCACCCGCAACGCCGCTGCAGCTGTGCTCGCCAGGCAGCATGGCCCGCGTTGGCCTTGGAATAATGCCTTCCGACGGAGGCTGCCAACCTCATCCAGTACTTCTCCGCGCACGGTACTGGAACAACTTGCCAGCCGCGTATCCGATACACCTGGGATCGTCGCCAACCTGCCGATGGTGTTCTGGCAGCAGCTCTTTACCTGTCGCTTCGACTCCACACTTTGGATACCCGCACTCAGCAGGGTTCTGCAGCATGCTCCCTCTGCTCATCCCAGTGCCGTCAGGAAAGCCATCCATGCGGATATCGGACGCATCCGCCACCTGCGCAACCGCATCGCCCACCACGAGCCGGTCCTGGAACGTGACCTCGGCGCCGACCTGGCCGCGATCGGGCGGCTGATCCATGCCCGCTGCCCACACACGCTGGGCTGGCTGCAGCGCCATGAGCGGGCGACAACCGTGCTGGCGGCGTCGCCGTTGGCAGTGCATCGGTAATGCGTCCGCCGGGCATGGCCCGGCGCTATCGGTTCAGACCGCCGGCAGGGTCGCCATGTCCCAGCGCGGGGTCACATCCACCTTCGGCGGGCTGTGCTGGCCGGCCTGCAGGCGCAGCGCGCCGGCGAAGGCGATCATCGCGCCGTTGTCGGTGCACAGTGCCGGCCGCGGGAAGCAGGCACGGCCGCCGAGGCGCTCGGCCATCTGCTGCAGGCGGGCGCGCAGGCGCGTGTTGGCGCCGACGCCGCCGGCCACCACGATCACGTTGGTGCCGGCCGCTTCCAGTGCGCGCTCGCACTTGATCGACAGGGTCTCGACCACCGCGTCCTCAAAGCCCCGGGCGATGTCGGCGCGGGTCTGCTCGCTCTGGTCACTGTCGCGCCAGGCCATCAGGACCTGGGTCTTCAGGCCGGAGAAGCTGAAATCCAGCCCAGGGCGGTCGGTCATCGGCCGCGCGAAGCGGTACGCGCCCGGCGTGCCCTGCTCGGCCAGCCTGGCCAGCTGGGGGCCGCCCGGGTACGGCAGGCCCATCAGCTTGGCGGTCTTGTCGAAGGCTTCGCCGGCCGCGTCGTCCAGGGTCTCGCCCAGCAGGCGGTACTGGCCGATGGCGTCCACCGCCACCAGCTGGGTGTGGCCACCGGACACCAGCAGCGCCACGAACGGCGCTTCCGGCGGGTCGTCTTCCATCAGCGGGGCCAGCAGGTGGCCTTCCATATGGTGTACGCCCACGGCCGGCACCTCCAGCGCCCAGGCCAGCGAACGCGCCACGCCAGCGCCCACCAGCAGCGCGCCGACCAGGCCGGGACCGGCGGTGTAGGCCACGCCATCGATATCGCCCACGCCCAGGCCGGCGTCGGCCAGGGTCTGGCGTACCAGTGGCAGCAGCTTGCGGACATGGTCGCGGCTGGCCAGCTCGGGCACCACACCACCGTATTCGGCGTGCAGGGCGATCTGGCTGTAGACCGCATGGGCGCGCAGGGCCGCGCTGCCGGCCAGGTCGGTGTCATACACCGCCACGCCGGTCTCATCACAGGAAGATTCGATGCCAAGGACTCGCATGCCTGCTATTATGACGCCCCTGCCGCCCCCTCGGGGGACGTGCAGATCTCACTGCTTTCGAACCCCCGGCCCGTATTCAGGGTTGGCCGCTTGCAGTTTGTCGTTTCGCCGCTATAATGTGCGGCTCGCCGGGCGTGACCCGGTTCTACTGTGTCCCGGAGATTCCATGCCCAGCGTCAAAGTCCGCGAGAACGAGCCCTTCGAGTTTGCTCTTCGCCGCTTCAAGCGCACTTGCGAAAAGGCCGGTGTGCTGGCCGAAACCCGCAAGCGCGAGTTCTACGAAAAGCCGACCCAGGAGCGCAAGCGCAAGGCCGCCGCTGCTGTGAAGCGTCAGCTGCGCCGCTCGTCGCGCGACGTCACCAAGCGTCAGCGCCTGTACTGATCGGACGCATCTTCATTGCGGCGGGCCTGCCTGTCGCGATGGAGCCGAAGCCGGCACGCGCGAGCGTCGCCGGCTTTTTGCGTTTCCGGGTTCGGGCATCCGCCCCGCCCCACCTACCACCACGAGGTTCCTCATGAGCATGAAGCAGCAGCTCACCGAAGACATGAAGGCCGCCATGAAGGCGGGCGAGAAGCACAAGCTGGGCGTGATCCGCCTGATCAACGCTGCCATCAAGCAGCGCGAAGTCGACGAGCGCATCGAGCTGGACGACACCGCCGTGATCGCCGTGCTCGACAAGATGGTCAAGCAGCGCAAGGACTCGGTCAGCCAGTACGAAGCCGCCAACCGCGAAGACCTGGCCGAGATCGAGCGCGCCGAGATCGTGGTCATCGAAGCCTACCTGCCGGCCAAGATGGGCGAGGCCGAGATTGTGGCCGCCATCCAGGCCGCCATCGCCGAGACCGGTGCCGCCGGCCCGGCCGACATGGGCAAGCTGATGGGCGCGCTGAAGCCCAAGCTCGCCGGCCAGGCCGACATGGGCCTGGTCTCCAAGCTGGTCAAGCAGCTGCTGGCGTAATCCAGCACCTGGGGTCGGATCCCTTCCGCAGCGCGGAAGGGCTCTGACCCCATTGATGCACCCGCTTCACCGCACCTTCGTCGGTCGCCTGCTACAACCGCACACATGGTTGAACCCGAGCCCAACGTTCCCGTGTCCCTGCACAAGTACCTCAAGCGCCTGCAGGACAGCTTTCCGATGGCGGTGGCCAAGCGCTTCATCGACGTCGACGTGCTGACCCAGGCAGCTTCCGTCTCCTTCTACGCCCTGCTGTCGATGGCACCGTTGCTGGTGCTGCTGCTGTGGCTGACCGCCTCGCTGTACCCACCGGCCCAGCAGGCGCTGATCGACCAGATCAGCTCGGTGGCCGGCAGCAGCGCGGCTACCGTGGCCGAAACCGTTCTGAAGAACGCCGACAACCAGCCGGATGTCGGCTCGCTGGCGGGTGTGTGGAGCACGCTGCTGCTGTTCGTCGGCGCCACCGCCGTGTTCGCCCAGCTGCAGAACGCACTGAACCTGATCTTCCGCACCAGCGGCGAGCGCCTGGAAGGCCTCAAGGCCTGGCTGCGCAAGCGCGTGTTCTCGTTCGGCGTGGTGCTGGCCCTGGGCTTCCTGCTGATCCTGTCGATGACGGCCACCACGGTGCTGCAGGTGGCCTTCGCCCAGCTGCCCTCGATCCTGCCCGCGCTGGGGTACGTCACGAGCCTGCTGCTTTACGCAGTCGGCTTCGCCTTCATGTACCACTACCTGCCCGACCGCCGCGTGGCCTGGCGCCAGGCCTTCATCGGCGGCGTCATCACCTCGGCACTGTTCGCACTGGGCCGCTACGGCATCGGCGTCTACATCGCCACCGTGGCCCCCGGCAGTGCCTACGGCTCGATGGGTGCGCTGGTGATCTCGCTGGTCTGGATCTACTACGCCACCGTCGTGTTCTTCGTTGGCGCACTGATGACGGCGGTGATCGATGAGCGCCTGCGCGCGCGTCATCACCTGGCCGCAGCCGGCATTGATCCGGCAACCGCCAGCCAGGTGCCCGACAGGGGGTAAACTAGGCCGACCGCCCCCGGTTCCGTCGCGTGGTCCTGCACCGCGCCCTGCCCTGTTGCCCATGGCCCGTATCCCCGACGCTTTCATCGACGACCTGCTCGCCCGCACCGACATCGTCGAGGTGGTGGGCAGCCGCGTGCCGTTGAAGCGCCAGGGCAAGGAGTACGCCGCCCGCTGCCCGTTCCATGACGAGCGCTCGGCGTCGTTCACGGTCTCGCCCACCAAGCAGTTCTATCACTGCTTCGGCTGTGGCGCGCACGGCACCGCGATCAGCTTCCTGATGAACTACGACCGCCTCGAGTTCCTCGACGCGGTGGATGAACTGGCCAAGCGCGCCGGCATGGAAGTGCCGCGCAACGAGAATCCGCGCAGCCCGCAGCAGCAGGACGACAGCCGCGAGCTGTACTCGGCGCTGGACGCGGCGACCAAGTTCTTCCAGAAGAACCTGGAGGGCAGCGAGAAGGCCCGCAGCTACCTGGATGGGCGTGGCGTGGACGAAGAGAACCGCGCACGCTTCCAGATCGGTTACGCACCGGATGGCTACAGCGGCCTGCGCGACGCGCTGGGCAAGGACGAGCGGCGCATGAAGCTGCTCGACCGCGCCGGCCTGTTCTCCAAGAACGACCGCGGCCACGTCTACGACAAGTTCCGCGACCGGGTGATGTTCCCGATCTTCGACCGCCGTGGCCGGGTGATCGCCTTCGGCGGCCGCGTGTTCGAGAAGGACGACGGCCCCAAGTACCTCAACTCGCCCGAGACCGCGCTGTTCCACAAGGGCCGCGAACTGTACGGCCTGTGGCAGGTGCGCCAGGCCAACCAGAAGATCGAGCGGCTGATCGTGGTCGAGGGCTACATGGACGTGGTCTCGCTGTTCCAGTTCGGCGTCACCCAGGCGGTGGCAACGCTGGGTACCGCGACCACGCCGGACCATGCCGAGCTGCTGTTCCGCAACGCACCGGACGTGTTCTTCTGCTTCGACGGCGACGCCGCCGGCCGCCGCGCCGGCTGGAAGGCGCTGGAATCGGTGCTGCCGCGCATGAAGGATGGCCGCCAGGCGTTCTTCCTGTTCCTGCCCGATGGCGAGGACCCGGACACCATCGTGCGCAAGGAAGGCGCCGAGGCCTTCAACGAACGCCTGAAGCAGGCCACGCCGCTGTCGCAGTTCTTCTTCGACGAACTGACCCGCGAGATCAACCTGGGCACGCTCGATGGCAAGGCACGCCTGGCCGAACGCGCCAAGCCGATGCTGGCGCAGATTCCCGACGGCGCCTTTGGCGACCTGATGAAGCAGCAGCTGGCGCAGCTGACCGGCCTGGGCGGTACTGCCCAGGCCACGCGCGCGCCGATGCCGCAACGCCAGCCGCAGCGGACGATCCAGCCCGTGGCCAAGCGCAGCCTGGTGCGCGGCGCGATCGCCGTACTGCTGCAGCAGCCGTCGCTGGCGCTGACGCTGGGCGGCAAGCACCACTTCCAGGGCCTGCGCCTGCCCGGCGTGGAACTGCTGCTGGAGCTGCTGGGGCTGGTCGAACAGCGCCCGGACATCAGTACCGGCGCCCTGCTGGAACACTTCGACGGGCGGGAGGAACAGGCCTCGCTGCATACCCTGGCCGCACAGACGCTGCCCGGCACCGAGGCCAGCTGGACCCAGGAACTGCACGACGCAGTGGCACAGCTGGAGAAACAGCTGCTGGTGCAACGTCTGGAGGAGTTGTTGGCAAAGCAGCGCCAGCAGGGCCTGGACGATACTGACAAGTACGAACTGCGCGAGCTGCTGAAGGCGCGCGCCGGACTGCGCCTGTAGCGGCAGAACGTTTTCACGGAGAAGACCATGCTGCTGCGCCTGACCTGCCTGCTGTTGTTGTCGCTCTGCCTGTCACTGACGGCCCTGGCCGAAGACGCGCCCCTCAACGAAGTCCGCCCCGGCCTGTATGCCGGCGGCCAGCCCAGCGCCGCACAGCTGCAGGCCTTGGCTGCACAGGGCGTGCGCACTGTGATCGACCTGCGCCAGCCCGGCGAGGACCGGGGCTTCGATGAAACCCGCGTCGCCGAATCATTGGGCCTGCGCTACGTGCGCATTCCGGTGGCCGGCGCCGATGGCCTGGATACGGCCAACGTGCGCGCCGTGCACCTGGCCCTGCAGCAGAGCCAGGGGCCGGTGCTGCTGCACTGTGCGTCCGGCAACCGCGCCGGCGCCGTGCTCGGCCTGGTCAATGCACGGTACGAACATGCCAGCCCCGAACAGGCCCTTCAGCTGGGCCAGCGTGCTGGCCTGAAGTCGCTGGAAGCCGCCACCCGCCAACGCCTGGCAACGCCGGTCACCTCGCCCTGAACCCTCCGCACCAAGGACCCTGCCCACCATGACCCGCTGGTGGTCGCGCCTGCGACCGGACAACTTCACCCTCGCCCTGCTGTGCACCGTCGGCCTGGCCTCGCTGCTGCCGATGAAGGGCGCCGCCGCCATCGTCCTCGACGATGTCACCACCGTCGCCATCGCTGCACTGTTCTTCCTGCATGGCGCGCGCCTGCCGCGCGAGTCGATCATCGGCGGCATGCTGCACTGGCGGCTGCACCTGACCATCCTGGCCTGCACCTTCATCCTGTTCCCGCTGCTGGGGCTGATGTTCAAGCCACTGTCGGGCTGGCTGCTGACCCCGGAGCTGTACCTGGGCGTGCTGTTCCTGTGCACCCTGCCCTCCACCGTGCAGTCGTCCATCGCGTTCACTTCGATGGCGCATGGCAACGTGCCCGCAGCGGTGTGCAGCGCTTCGCTGTCGAGCATCCTCGGCGTGTTCCTGACCCCGCTGCTGCTGACCGCGCTGGCCGGCACCTCGGGCGGCATCCATGATCCGCTGCATGCGATCGGCGGCATCATGCTGCAGCTGCTGGTGCCGTTCGTGGCTGGCCACCTGCTGCGGCCGTGGATTGCCGGCTGGGTGGAACGCCAGCGCGCGCTGCTGCGCTACACCGACCAGGCCACCATCCTGCTGGTGGTGTACTCGGCTTTCGGCGAAGCCGTCACCGAAGGCCTGTGGAGCAAGACCCCGCTGCTGTCGCTGCTGGCTGTGGCCATCGTGGCCGCTGTGCTGCTGGGCATCGCCATGCCGCTGATCACCTTCATCGCCCGTCGCCTGCGCTTCAACCGCGAGGACGAGATCGCCATCGTGTTCTGCGGCTCGAAGAAGAGCCTGGCCACCGGCGTGCCGATCGCCAAGGTGCTGTTCGCCGGCGGCAGCCTGGGCGCCATCGTGCTGCCGGTGATGATCTACCACCAGATCCAGCTGATCGTCTGCGGCGTGATCGCGCAGCGGTATGCGCGGCGCAAGCCCTGACAGGGCGCGCGGGTTGTTCCGGGTAGACCATCCACGCATGGCGTGGATCTACTCCATACCACGGATGGCGTGAACCACAGTAGATCCACGCCATGCGTGGATGGGTTGCCTGACGCTACGGATCCACGAGCGTGCCGACGCTCAGCTCCGGCATCCACACCCACAGGTCGTACGCCCGTTCCGCATGGGTATCGCCCCGCAGCCGCGGGGCCACCTGCTCTGGAAGTGGCCGCGCCATGCAACGGTCCGCGCACGCCCACGCCTGGCCACGCAGCGCACCCAACCGCACGCTGTAGATATCCAGGTCCCGCAGCTGGGAGGCCATCGGCCGCCTCTGCATTTCCGGCGGCATACCTTCCGGCCGCCGCAGCATGGCGTGGACATTGCCAGTCAGCACCAGCATGCGTGCATTGTCTGGCAACCCTCGATAGAGCCGTCGCAATTCGGCTGCCATGAAGTCATCGCGCGCCTGGTTGCCGCCACTGCTGGCATTGACGTCATAGCCAACCACTTCGATCACGCGCCCCTGCGCCTTCAGCACACGCAGGCCTTCGATCATCGCCAGCATGTCGCGGCTGCGGCGACCATCATGCTGGTCATCGCGCACGGTCCAGAACGCGCGGCCGCGCAGGTGCCGGCGCGCCGCGGCCCCGCCATCGGATTCCAGATAGTCGCGCAGCACAGGGTTCTCGGCGCGTGGCAGTTCCAGCGCCAGCAGGACCGGCGCGCCATTGCGGCTGTAGTCGTCCACCAGCTGCCGCACCAGCAGTGGCGTCTCGCGTGTGCCGTGGAATTCGCCCAGCACCAGCATGCGATGGCCAGCGGCGTATTGGCGGATCTGCGCGGTAGTGTCGTCGGCATGCGCGGTCACGGCCATGCCCAGCGCCAGCATCAGCGCGGTGGTCCAACGGAAGAACGAATGCATCCCTGCTGCTTCCTTTCCTTGGGGTCAGGAACAGCAATGGCGACGCCGAGACGGCGGTTCAAGGTGATCCACGTCATGCGAGGATGTCCGCGCGATCAGGTGGGGTCAGAGCCCCTTCGGGGATCCGACCCCGAGGTCACAGCCAGGGCAGGATCCAGTGGTCCACCAGCAGGAAGGCAAACAGCGCCATCAGGTAGACGATGGAGTAATAGAACATCTTCATCGAGAACAGCTCGTCCGGCGGGTTCAGCATGCGCCAGGCGTACCAGAGGAACACGGCGTTGAGCACGATCGCGCCGCCCAGGTAGAACGCACCGCTCATGCCCACCAGGTACGGCAGCAGGCACACCAGCGCCAGCACCACCGAATACACCATGATCTGCTTGCGGGTATGCGCCACGCCGTGGGTCACCGGCAGCATCGGGATCTCCGCCTTGGCGTAATCCTCGCGGCGGAAGATCGCCAGCGCCCAGAAGTGCGGCGGGGTCCAGATGAAGATGATCAGCACCAGCAGCGACGAGTACGCCCAGTCCGACGAACCCTGCATGCCGGTCACTGCGGCCCAGCCCAGCATCGGCGGCATCGCGCCGGCCAGGCCACCGATGACGATGTTCTGCGAGGTCGCACGCTTGAGGTACACGGTGTAGATCACCGCGTAGCCGATCAGCGAGGCGAAGGTCAGCACTGCGGTGATCAGGTTCACCCACAGCACCAGGAGGGTCATCGACAGCACGATCAGCACGCCGGCAAACACCAGCACCTGCCACGGCTTGACCTTGCCCACCACCAGCGGGCGCCACGAGGTGCGCGCCATCTGCGCATCGATGTGCGCGTCCAGCAGCTGGTTGATGGCGGCCGCGGCCGAGGCCGCCAGCCAGATGCCGAGGAAGCCGAGCAGGCCGGCGCGCACCTGCTCCCAGCTCGGCACGCCGGGGATGGCCAGGACCATGCCGACCAGGGCGGTGAAGACGATCAGGGCGACGACCTTGGGCTTGGTCAGGTCCCAGTACTGGCGGTAATTGGAAAACATGGAATCAGTCCGGGGCACGCAGGCGGGCCAGCAGGCTGACCAGTACGAACAACAGGGCAACGGCCACGCCGTTGTGGGCCACGGCCACTTCCAGCGGCAGCGCCAGCTTCACGTTGAGGATGCCGAGCGTGACCTGCAGCACCAGCAGCGCGATCAGCGCGCTGGCCCAGCCACGCATGCTCGGCAACCGGAACAGGCGCACGCCAAGCCACAGCAGGTAGACGGCCACCACCACCGCGAACAGGCGGTGCGCCATCTGGATGGCGATGCGCGAAGCGCCATCCAGCACACCGCCTTCGTAATCCACGCCGATGCCGCGCCACAGGGTGAAGCCTTCGACGAAGTTGTGCTGCGGCCACCACTGGTTGGCGCAGCGCGGGAAGTTGTCCAGCGAGGCGCTGCCACCGCCGCAGGCGAGTGCGGCGTAGTTGGCGCTGACCCAACCACCCAGCGCGATCTGGGTAACCAGCACCGCCACGCCGATGCGCATCAGCCACTTCAGCTTCGGCGCTTCAGCCAGGGTGATCGGCATGTGCGTCGCGCGCCAGGCCATCCACACCAGCAGGCCGAACATCAGCATGCCGCCCAGCAGATGGCCCATCACCACGATGGGTTTGAGCAGCAGGGTCACCGTCCACATGCCCAGCAGGGCCTGGAAGATCACCACCGCCAAGGTCAGCAGCGCCGCACGTGCGAGATCGATGTTGCTCCAGCGCAGCGCGGCGATCAGCAGGATCGCCTCGCCGGTCAAGGCCAGGGCACTGGCGGTGCCGTGCCAGCCCATCATGTACAGCGGTATGCCGGCGGCCACCAGCACGCAGGCGGTCACCACCGCCGTGCTTCCGAATCGCCGCTTGCGCGTGGCCAGCAGCGCCAGGGTCAGGATCTCGATGCCCAGCGCGCCGGCCAGGAAGCGATGCACCTGTTCTCGCCAGGCCTTGTGGGTCTCCAGCGGGCGGATCTCCGCCGCCGGGTGGCCGATGGTCTCTTCCACGTGCTGCGGCCAGGTGGCCTGGCCATAGCAGGTCGGCCAGTCCGGGCAACTCAGGCCGGCATCGGACAGGCGCACGAAGGCGCCGAACATGATCGTGCTCGCGGTCATGATCATGGCGAACCACGCCAGGCGGTGGAAATTGCGGTGCAGCGCCGGACGCGCGGAAAGGCTCATCAAACGGGACTCACTTCAGTTTCAGCAACGTGGCCATGTCCTTGCGCAGGCCGCCGAGGTCGGAACCCGGGGCATGGCGCATGATCACGAAGCCGTTCGGATCGATCACGTAGACCGGCAGTCCCGCCGGATCGTCGACGCCCGGCAACGCCGCGCGCAGGGCTGGCGACGGAGCCAGCGGCCGCAGCGCGGGCAGCGAGGCGATCGACGCCGGTGGTGTACCCAGCCACAGGATCTCGACATTATCGGCGTTATGGCCGAACAGCTGCCACACCTTGCCCAGTCCCTGCGACAAAGTGACGCACTGCGCGTCGCAGGCACCGGCCGGCGCCACCAGCAGGCGCCAGGTACGGGCCTCGGGGTTCCAGGGGTAGGACTGGCCGCTGGCCAGGGTCGGCGCCTGCTGGCGCAGGTCCACCGGCGGCTTCAGCAGCTGGCCGGCATTGCGGTGCCCGGTCGGCTGCCAACCGGAGAAGCGCAGCACGGCGGCCAGTGCCATCGCCCCGAAGAACACGGCAAACAGCAGCACCAGGGTCCGGCGGCCGGAACCGCGCGCCTGCGGGGACGTAGCAGTGTTCATGCGGGGCATTTTCTCATGGTTGGGTAGGGGATGCCGGTAGTGCCGGCCGCTGGCCGGCATCCAGGATTGCGGGGGTTGCCGGCCAACGGCCGGCACTACCGGGTAATCACGCGCCTCCGCCGCCGCTCCAGCACCACGGCCACCACCAGCACGGTTAGTGCCAGCCCGAACCACTGCACGGCGTAGCCCAGGTGGCGCTGAGGCGGCAGCGTGTTCGGCAGCAGGTCCAGATCGCGCTCGTCGCCAAAGGGCAGCGCCGGGTCCAGCCTCAGCACGCGGTCGGGTAGCGCCTGCAGCCCCAGCGCGCGCGCCAGCCCGTCGTCCGGCAACCGGCTGGCCAGCCAGCGCCCGGCCTCACCGGTAGCAGAGAACGCCGGGCCCAGTAGCAGTCCCGCCGACGGTGGCGGCGCGAGCAGCCCGCGCACGGCCACCGGCGAAGGCGGCGACGGCACCTCCGGAAGCGTGCGATCCGGCGGCAGCGCACGCCAACCGAGGTCGACCAGCAGCACGCTGCCGTCGTCACTGCGGAAGGGGCGATAGATCTTCACGCCGGCGCGGCCATGCCGGATCTGGTTGTCCAGCAGTACCACGCCGGGCAGGAAGCGACCGTGGTCGGCCACGCCGTGCAACGCGCCGGGCGCCGCCAGGGCCTGCGACAGCGGCAACGCCTGTGCCACGGCTGGACCCTGTGCATCCAACATTGCCTGTTTGGCATGCATGCGCTGCAGCTGCCACAGCCCCAATGCGGTGAATCCGGCCATCGCCAGCACGGCCAGCAACCATCCGAACACGCGCGTGTGCTGGCGCATCATGACAAGTCCGCGCAAACGCGGTCAGATAGGCACATCCACCCTGCCCTCGAGCCGCGCATGAGTGATTCGCTGAAGACCCTGCTGGTAATCGCGTTTCTGATCGTCATCGTCTGGAATCTGGGCGCCGGCCTGTACTACCTGCTGGTCGACCGCGGCCAGACCAAGCGCACGGTCAATGCACTGACGCGCCGCATCGCGGTGTCGGTAGCGTTGATCCTGCTGGTGATCGTGAGCATCTACATGGGCTGGATCAAACCACACGGCATCGGCGGCTGAGACCACCGATGCGCGCCTGATCAAAGCACGTAGACGAACAGGAACAGCATCAGCCACACCACGTCGACGAAGTGCCAGTACCACGCGGCGGCTTCGAAACCGAAATGGTTGTCGCGGGTGAAGTGTCCCTTGGCCGAACGCAGCCACATCACGATCAGCATGATCGTGCCCAGCAGCACGTGCGCGCCGTGGAAGCCGGTCAGCATGAAGAACGTCGACCCGTAGATGCCGGAGCCGAGCGTCAGGTTCAGTTCCTTGTAGGCATGGATGTACTCCTCTGCCTGCAGGGTCAGGAAGCCCAGGCCGAGCACCACGGTCAGGCCCAGCCAGATCAGCAGCTGGCGGCGGTTGCCGGCCTTCAGTGCGTGGTGGGCGATGGTCAGGGTCACGCCGGAGGTCAACAGGATCAACGTATTGATCAGTGGCAGGCCCCAGGCCGGGATGGTCTGGAACGCGCCACCGATCGCCGCCGGGCCATTGGTCGGCCATCCGGCGGAATAGCCCTGCCAGAGCAGCTCGTTGGTCATGACCCCACGGCCTTCGCCACTGAGCCACGACAGGCCCAGGTTGCGGGTGTAGAACAGCGCGCCGAAGAACGCGCCGAAGAACATCACCTCGGAGAAGATGAACCAGATCATCCCCATCCGGAATGATCCGTCGACCTGGTGGTTGTAGTTGCCGGCCTGCGATTCGCGCACCACGTCGCTGAACCACCAGAACAGGGTCAGCACCAGCATCGCGATGCCGATGTAGAACGTCCAGCGTCCCCAGCTGGCATCGTTGAGCCAGCTGGCCACGCCCACCATGGTCACCATCATGGCGATGGAACCCACGAACGGCCATTTGCTCTGGGCCGGGACGAAGTACACGTTGGCGTCGGTCGGTGTCTGGGCCATGTCGGTATCCGGGTCAGGGTGCGGCGTGCGCGCCGTCCGAGGTGGCGGCCGGGGCCAGCCGATCGGACAGCGCGTCGTTGCGGTAGAAGGTGTAGGACAAGGTGATCGTCCTGATCTCCGGCGGCAGGTCCGGATCGACGATGAAGCGCACCGGCATGTCGCGCTTCTCGCCGGCCTGCAGCGTCTGCGCGGTGAAACAGAAGCACTCGGTCTTGCTGAAGAAGCCCGACGCACGCGCCGGTGCCACCGAAGGCACCGCGCTGCCGACCACGGCAGCTGCGCTGTCGTTGCGGGCGAAGTACAGCGCCTCGTTGAGCTCGCCGGGCACCACGTCCATGGTCAGCTGCTCAGGATGGAACGACCACGGCAGTCGCGAATTGACGCCGCCATCGAACTCCACCCGCACGGTGCGCTTGCCGGCCGCGGCACCTGCGCTGGCTTCGCCACCGGGACCGCGTTCCAGGCGCACGCCGAACACCTTCTCGCAGGCGATGCGGTACAGCGGCACCAGCGAGAACGTCAGCAGGAACACCGCCACCGCCACGCCGATCAGGCGCGGCAGCCCGGCACTGCGTGACGGTGTGCTGGCCGGTGCCTCGCTCATCGGCCGATCACCCCGCTGAGGATGAAGCCGACGTAGACCAGCACAGCGATGGCGCCGACCCACACCGCCGTGCGCTTCGCACGCTGGCGCTGCTGCTCGATGCTTCCGCCCTGGTAGAGCCGACCGCTGGTCGGCTGCTTCTCATCCGCCGAGCATGGCTCGGCTCTACAGGTCTGCAGCGGGCTCTCGTTATGCATGCCCCACCTCAATGCGTGATGTCGTCATGCGCCAGATCCCCCGGACGGATGGTCGGCGGGGTGGTGAAGGTGTGCGCCGGTGCCGGCGACGGCAGCGTCCATTCCAGGCCGCGTGCACCCTCCCAGGAACGCGCTTCGGCCTTCTCGCCGTTGCGCAGCGAGGACAGCAGGATCGCGGCCATCATGAACGGGGTGACGAACATGCCGAACGCACCGATCGAGCTGATCAGGTTCCAGTCGGCAAACGCCACGCTGTAATCGGGAATGCGGCGCGGCATGCCGGCCAGGCCGAGGAAGTGCTGCGGGAAGAACAGCAGGTTGACGAACACGATCGACCACCAGAAGTGCACCTTGGCCCACTTCTCGCTGTACATGCGCCCGGTCCACTTCGGCCACCAGTAGTACACCGCGGCGATCAGCGCGAACACCGCACCGGTCACCAGCACGTAGTGGAAGTGCGCGACCACGAAGTAGGTGTCGTGGTACTGGAAGTCGGCCGCCACGATGGCCAGCATCAGGCCGGAGAAGCCACCGATGGTGAACAGGATGACGAACGCCACCGACCACAGCATCGGTGCCTCGAACGTCAGCGAGCCACGCCACATGGTGCTGACCCAGTTGAACACCTTCACGCCGGTCGGGATCGAGATCAGCATGGTGGCGAACATGAAATAGATCTCGCCGCCCAGCGGCATGCCCACGGTGAACATGTGGTGGGCCCAGACGATGAACGACAGGAACGCGATCGCCGCGGTGGCGTATACCATCGCCTGGTAGCCGAACAGCGGCTTGCGGCTGAAGGTCGGGATGATCTCGCTGACCACGCCGAAGGCGGGCAGGATCATGATGTAGACCTCGGGGTGCCCGAAGAACCAGAAGATGTGCTGGTACATCACCGGGTCACCGCCACCGGCGGCGTTGAAGAAGCTGGTGCCGAAGAACTTGTCGGTCAGCAGCATGGTCACCGCACCGGCCAGCACCGGCATCACCGCGATCAGCAGGAACGCGGTGATCAGCCAGGCCCAGCAGAAGATCGGCATTTTCAGCAGGTCGATGCCCGGCGCACGCATGTTCAGCACGGTGGCGATGATGTTGATCGCACCCATGATCGAACTGATGCCGGCCACGTGGATAGCGAACACGCTGAAGGCCACGTTGTAGCCGCCCTGCAGCGACAGCGGCGGATACAGCGTCCAGCCACCAGCCGGCGCACCACCGGGCAGGAACAGGGTCAGCAGCAGCAGGCTGAAGGCCACCGGCAGCAACCAGAACGACCAGTTGTTCATGCGCGGCAGCGCCATGTCCGGCGCGCCGATCTGCAGCGGGATCATCCAGTTGGCGAGGCCGACGAAGGCCGGCATCACGCCACCGAAGATCATCACCAGCGCATGCACGGTGGTCATCTGGTTGAAGAACTCGGGCTTGACGAACTGCAGGCCGGGCTGTGCCAGCTCGGCGCGGATCACCACGCTCATCGCCGCACCGATGATGAACATGATGAAGCTGAAACCCAGGTACAGCGTGCCGATGTCCTTGTGGTTGGTCGAGAAGAACCAACGCTCGAAGAAACTCTGCTGGTGATGGTGATCGTCGTGCCCAACTGCCGAGTGCGCCATTGCAAAACACCTCTCAGAATCGGTTGTCACCACGGCCGCGGGCGGCCGCGGGCTTTACATCACGCGCCGCTGGCTGCAGTGGCAGGTGCGCTGGCCGCTTCTGCAGCAGCAGGCGCAGCCGGCGCCTCGCCCGCCGGTGCAGCCGGTTCGGCAGGTGCCGCAGGCGTGGCCGGCGCGGCAGCCGGCGCCGGCTTGCGCTGCGCCAGCCACTGTTTGAATTCCTCCTTGGACACCGCCTCGACCACGATCGGCATGAAGCCGTGGTCCTTTCCGCACAGCTCGGCGCACTGGCCGCGGTACACGCCAGGCTGCTCGATGCTGGTCCAGGCTTCGTTGATGAAGCCGGGAATGGCATCCTGCTTCCAGCCCAGCGCCGGCACCCACCAGGCGTGGATCACGTCGTCGGAGGTGATGACGAAGCGCACCTTGGTGTCGACCGGCAGCACCAGCCGGTTGTCGACATCCAGCAGGTAGTGCGGATGGCTTTCACGGGTCGGCACGATGCCACTTTGCCGCACGCGGTCGGACTCGCGGTCCAGTCGGCTGGTGAAGGTGACGTTCTCGCCGAGGTATTCGTACTTCCACATCCACTGGTAGCCGGTGACCTTGACCGTCATCTCGGCATCGCGGGTGTCGTACATCTTGATCAGGTTGGCCGTGGCCGGCCACGCCATCACGATCAGGATGATCACCGGGATCACCGTCCAGATGATCTCGGCCTTGGTGTTGTGGCTGAAGGTGGCGGCGACTGCCCCCTTGGATTTGCGGAACTTGAAGATGGCGTAGGCCATCGCGCCGAACACGATGACGCCGATCACCGTGCAGATGATCAACGAGAGATTGTTCGATTCCCAGGCCAGGCGCGAGGTCTGGGTCACCCCCTTGCCCATGTTCAGCTGCCACGGCTTGGGATCGGCCGCCTGGGCCCAGGCCAACGCCGGCATCAGTCCCCCGGCCACCATGGCGGTGACCACTGCAACGCACTTCGTGCCCCACCTGCTGCTTTGCTTCATTGCCTAGACCCTTAGCGTCGTCGGTTGCCGCCATCGCTGGCGGCGAGCAAGCTTTCAAGTGTCTCTGCGAGCGTCTGACGTTCGGCCGGCGCGAGGAAACTCCCCACCTCCACCTGCCGGCCGCTGGATGCCAGCCGGACCCTCTCATCGCCGGTGAGCAGGCGCACCCAGTGGGGGTGGGCCCGGAACACCGGCGATCCACCGGGTACGGGGATGACCTCCACGTACGCCGGCACTACCCGGATCTCCTCCTGCCGTTCACCGCTGCGCCACAAGGCACGCAGTGCCGCCGCCAGCACCAGGCTGTACAGCAGCGCGAACAGGGGGGCGAATGCATTGCCGGCCAACCACCCGAGGGCGGACACCAGCCACATCGCACCCGACAACACGGTGAACAACAGGACGAACTGCCGGGCATCGAGCGCCCGTGGGGGACGCAGCCGCAGCTGCGTACCTGACCCATCCGGAGCTGGAAGCACCTCGATCATGTCGCAACCGCGTTCCTGCCGCGGGAAACGTCTCGATGGTAGCCCCGCCCTCTCGCCGGTAGCAAGGGTGCATTCACACTTTTTCCCATGCTGCAACACAGCATGGGGTCGGCGGCGCGAATGCCGAATTCAGCACAAATATTGCCGGGCTTGCTGAACACGCTGAATACACCACCGTTAGGGGCTATCAGCCCTTCACGAAGGTGGCTGTGGGGCACTTCCGCAACCCGCAAAAATGATTAAAATCGCCAAGTTTTCCATTGGCCGGACCGGCATGAACGCACCTTCCTCCTCCCCTGCCGCCAGCGACGCCCAGCGTCCCGGCGTGCTGCTGTCGCCGGAACTGCCGGCGCCCCCCAACCCGTTCCGCCAGGCCATCACCGATGCCTGGTTGAAGGACGAGGCCAGCCACGTCCGCGAGCTGCTGGCGCAGGCCCGGCTGCCGGCCGACGAGCAGGCCAGGGTGCAGGCGCTGGCCGCCGACCTGGTCGGCCGCGTGCGCGTGCGTGCCAAGGACCAGGGCGCGATCGAAGCCTTCATGCGCCAGTACGACCTGGGCAGCGAAGAAGGCGTGCTGCTGATGTGCGTGGCCGAAGCGCTGCTGCGCATTCCGGACCAGGACACCGCCGACAAGCTGATCCGCGACAAGCTGGCCGATGCCGACTGGGAAAAGCACCTGGGCGGCAGCGACTCGGTGCTGGTCAACGCCTCCACCTGGGGCCTGATGCTGACCGGCAAGCTGGTACAGATGAATGACGCCACCCGCGCCGATGCGCCCAGCGCGTTCAAGCGCCTGGTCGGCCGCGTCGGTGAGCCGGTGGTGCGCCTGGCCGTGCGCCAGGCGATGAAGATCATGGGCCACCAGTTCGTCATGGGCCGCACCATCAGCGAGGCGCTGTCGCGCTCGCACAAGGGCGACAACGCGAACTACCGCTACTCCTTCGACATGCTGGGCGAAGGCGCGCTGACCATGAAGGACGCGCTGCGCTACCTGGAAGACTACCGTCGCGCGATCCACGCCATCGGCGGTGATCACAAGGCCCGCGGCGGCCGCCCGGATGGCGACGTCAACAACGCACCGGGCATCTCGATCAAGCTGTCGGCGCTGTACCCGCGCTACGAGCACGCCAAGCGCGAGCGCGTGCTGAAGGACCTGGTGCCGGGCGTGCTGGAGCTGGCGCAGCTGGCCAAGAGCTACGGCATCGGCTGCACCGTCGACGCCGAAGAGTCCGACCGCCTGGAACTGTCGCTGGACATCATCGAGCAGGTGTTCTCCGACGCCTCGCTGGCCGGCTGGGACGGCTTCGGCGTGGTCGTGCAGGCCTACCAGAAGCGCACGCCGTACACGATCGACCACCTGGCCGACATGGCGCGCCGCGCCGGTCGCCGCCTGCAGGTGCGCCTGGTCAAGGGCGCCTATTGGGATGCCGAGATCAAGCGCGCGCAGATCGAAGGCTATCCGGGCTACCCGGTGTTCACCCGCAAGCAGAACACCGACGTGTCCTACCTGGCATGCGCCAAGCGCCTGTTCACCCATGTCGACGCGATCTACCCGATGTTCGCCACGCACAACGCGCACACCATCGCTGCGGTGCGCAGCATCGCCAACGGTGGCGTGTACGAGCACCAGAAGCTGCACGGCATGGGCGATGACCTGTACGCCGAAGTGGTGCCGGCCGATCGCCTGGGCCTGCCCTGCCGCGTGTACGCCCCGGTCGGTTCGCATGAAGACCTGCTGCCGTACCTGGTGCGCCGCCTGCTGGAAAACGGCGCCAACTCCAGCTTCGTCAACCGCATCACCGATGAGCGCGTGCCGATCGCCGACCTGATCCGCGATCCGGTCGAGATGGTCGCCTCGTTCGCTTCGATTCCGCATCCCAAGATCCCGCTGCCGGTAGACCTGCTGCGCAGCCAGAACCACGACAGGAAGAACTCCATGGGCGCCAACCTCGCCAACGACAACGAACTGCGCGCCCTCGCCGAGCAGCTCAACGCGGCCGTGAAGCCGTGGCAGGCCGCCCCGCTGGTGCCGGGTGCGAACCCGGCCGGCGCCTCGCTGCCGGTGACCAATCCGGCCGACACCCGCGAAGTGGTCGGCCAGTGGCTGGCCGCCGATGCCGCCACCGTGCAGAAGGCGCTGGCGAATGCCGTAGCCGCGCAGCCGGCCTGGAACCGCACCCCGGCCGCCAGCCGCGCCGCCATCCTCGAGCACGCCGCCGACCAGCTGGAAGCGCGCATGCCGGAGTTCATGGCGCTGTGCGTGAAGGAAGCCGGCAAGAGCCTGCCCGACAGCATCGCCGAAGTGCGCGAAGCCGTGGACTTCCTGCGCTACTACGCCAAGCAGGCGCGCGAGCAGTTCAGCCACGCCGAGAAGCTGCCCAGCCCGACCGGTGAGTCCAACGAGCTGCAGCTGCACGGCCGCGGCGTGTTCGTCTGCATCAGCCCGTGGAACTTCCCGCTGGCGATCTTCCTGGGCCAGGTCGCCGCTGCACTGGCCGCCGGCAACAGCGTCATCGCCAAGCCGGCCGAACAGACCAACCTGATCGGCTACTACGCGGTGAAGCTGCTGCACGAAGCTGGCGTGCCGGCCGAGGTGGTGCAGTACCTGCCGGGCGACGGCGCCACCGTCGGTGCCGCACTGACCGCCGACCCGCGCGTGGCCGGCGTGGCCTTCACCGGCTCCACCGACACCGCACGTGCGATCAACCGCGCCATGGCCGCGCGTGACGCCGCCATCGGTGTGCTGATCGCCGAGACCGGCGGCCAGAATGCCTTCATCGCCGACTCCTCGGCGCTGCCGGAACAGCTGGTCAAGGACGCGATCGGTTCGGCCTTCACCTCCGCCGGCCAGCGTTGCTCGGCCGCGCGCGTGCTGTTCGTGCAGGACGACATCGCCGACAAGGTGATGACCATGCTGGCCGGCGCGATGAAGGAACTGAAGGTCGGCAACCCGGGCCTGCTGTCCACCGACGTCGGCCCGGTGATCGACGCCGACGCGCTGAAGATCCTGCAGGACCACGCCGAGCGCATGGACCGCGAAGCGCGCCTCATCGCGGCCGCCGAGCTGTCCGCCGAAGCGGCCAATGGCACCTTCTTCGCACCGCGCGCGTATGAACTGAAGGACCTGGGCCAGCTGCACAAGGAAATCTTCGGGCCGGTCCTGCACGTGATCCGCTGGAAGGGCGACCAGCTCGACGCGGTGATCGACCAGATCAATGCCACCGGCTACGGCCTGACCCTGGGCGTGCATTCGCGCATCGACGAGACCGTTGATCGCATCAGCAACGGCGTCCACGTCGGCAACGTCTACGTCAACCGCAACCAGATCGGCGCGGTGGTCGGCGTGCAGCCGTTCGGCGGCCAGGGCTTGTCCGGCACCGGCCCGAAGGCCGGCGGCCCGCACTACCTGCTGCGCTTCGCTACCGAAAAGACGGTGACGGTGAACACCACCGCCGCCGGCGGCAACGCCTCGCTGCTGACCCTGGGCGACTGATCGCCTGCTTGATGCAGTAAACAAAAAACCCCGCGAGCGCGGGGTTTTTTGTGCTTTGCTTCCTGTAGAGGCGGGCCCACGCTCGGCTTTCCTGGCTGTAGAGCCGAGCCCATGCTCGGCTTTTCTGGCGCAGCCGAGCGTGGGCTCGGCTCTACAGAGGCAAGGCGACACTGAACCGATTGTCCGCCCGCTTCGCCAGCTCGCCCTGCACGCGTGCGATGCGCGTCTCCAGATCGCCTTCCAGCAGCACATGCGCGACACCCTCTGCCTGCAGCTGCTCCAGGTACCACGCATGCTGCTGCGCCCGGAAAGCTTCGCCCACGCGCGTGCCATCCTGGTCAAACGGAATATCCGGCGCGCACAGGAACAGCAGGTCGTAGCGTCGTCGTGCCGCTTGCCGCAGCGGCTGCGGCGCCGTGCCAAACATCCAGCCGCTGTAGCCCAGCGTCACCAGCGGCGTGGTATCGCAGAACAGCCAGCGATGCGCACGCCGCACAGCTTCGTCTTCGTGCTGTGGCTGTGTCATTGCGATGCGCAGCAGATCGCCCGGCGTCAGCTCTCCGCCTCGCTGCTCCCACACCGTGCGGCCATACTCCGGCACCCAGACAGTCTGCAGACGCTCGGCCAGCACGCGGGCCAGCGTGGTCTTGCCGCTGGACTCGCCACCGATGAAGGCCACGCGCTGTACATGGTCGGCATACACCTGCGGTGCGAGCCCATGGCGATGCGCATGCGGATCGCTGCGCAGCTCGGTGCCGCAGGCCTGCCCGACGTCCAATGCGCGTTCGAGCCGCTCATGGCGTACCGGCGCACCGAAGTGCGTGGCCAGCGCCTGCGCGAAGCCGTCACCGTAGTCCTCACCGGTGTACACCGCCTGCACCGGCCCACCGAACAGGTTCAGGCACAGCCAGGCGGTAAAGTCACGTTGCACCTGTTCGTCATCACTGTCCTGCGGCAGCGCTCGCACCGGCAAGCCATGCTGCGTGCACAATGCGGCCAGTCGCGCGTCGTCAAGCACCGCTACCGTGGCCTGCGGGAAACGCGCACGCAGCCAGCGCTCGCGGCGCGCAGCGCTGTAGCCGGCAAAGCCCGGCTGCGACCAGCCGATCACCAGCAGCTGCTGGCAGCGCGTGGCGGCGAAGTCGATCAGTCGTTCATGGCCGCGATGCAGCGGGCAGAACTTGCCCACCACCAGGCCGCGTGCAACGCGCTCAGGCAGCGGCATCGGCCGCCCTGGCCTCGTCCCGCATCAGGTGCCGCCAATGGCGCAAGGCGACCAGCGCGTTGATCCAGAAGCCCACATACAGGATCGAGGTCAGGTGCAGGCCACGGCTGTAGTAGAGCGGCACCGCAACGGTGTTCACCAGCAGCCATACCCACCACGATTCCAGCTTGCGTCGCATCATCAGGATCTGCGCGATCACACTCAACACCAGCACCGCCGAATCGATGTACGGCGCATAGGCATTGGTCAGGCGGGTCAGCATCCAGCCGTAGCCGAACGTGGCCACTACCGCCAGCGGCGCCAGCCAGGCCCAGGCGCGCGGCCGCAATGAAGTGATCGGCAACGGCGCGCCATGGTCACCACGCAGCCACTGCCACCAGCCCAGCACGCTGATGGCGATGAAGAAGAACTGCAGCACCATGTCCGCATACAGATGCGATCGTTCGAACACGGCAGCAAACAAGGCGCAGCCGACGATGCCCAGCCACCAGGTGTGCACGTTGTTGCGGCCGGCCAGCAGGATCGAGCCGGCGACGGCAATGTTGGCAGCCAGCTCCAGCTGGAAGTTCGGATCGGACAGGTTCATGTCGCTATTGTCGTGGATCCGTGCGCTGCGTGGACGCCCCGGCCCGTCCCTACAAAAAGAAAGGCCCCGCTTGCGCGGGGCCTCCTTCGTACTGCTCCAGGCAATCGCCCGAATCAGAACTTGTACTGCATCGACGCCGCCAGCACGTCGCCGCTGACCTTGTACTTGCCGGTCACGGTGTTGCCGGTGGCCGAGGTCGAGGTGATGTTCGGATCCTTGGTGAACAGGTGGGTGTAGCCCACGCTGTATTCCATCTTGTCCGAAGCGGCGTAGGTCATGCCCAGCGACAGCCACTTGCGGGTGGTGTCCGGCACGCGCACGTCGCGGTGGGCATCGGTGGTCGGGGTCTGGTCATAGGCCAGGCCGCCGCGCAGGGTCAGCTTGTCGTTCACGCGGAAATCGGTACCGATCGACGCGAAGGTGGTGTCACGGTAGTGGAACGGCAGCACGCTGTCCGGCTGGTTGGAGTCGTAATCGACGACGACCTGGTCGAACTTGCTCCACGCGGTGCGCGTGACTTCAGCCATGATCTGCCACTGGTCGTTCACACGGTGGGTGAAGCCCACGGTGGCGCTGGCCGGCAGGGTGATGGTCGCGCGACCGTTGCTGTCGATGAAGGTACCCGGGGCAGCAGTGGCCAGGAAGGCCGCCGCA
This sequence comes from Stenotrophomonas sp. YJH_SMC_131, assembly GCF_059367975.1. Classification (NCBI taxonomy): domain Bacteria; kingdom Pseudomonadati; phylum Pseudomonadota; class Gammaproteobacteria; order Lysobacterales; family Lysobacteraceae; genus Stenotrophomonas; species Stenotrophomonas sp. YJH_SMC_131. The sequence goes on from NZ_JCAFRJ010000003.1 coordinate 469,883, forward strand.
TTCTGCGGGATGGTGAAATCGGCCTTGCCGTCGGTGATCTTGTGCTCGACCTTCGAGCGGTAGCTGAACGCGATGTTGGTGCCTTCCACCGGGGTGACCGTCATGCCCAGGGTGTAGCCGACCGACACTTCATCGCCCTTGATGCGCAGGTAGCCATCGGCGGTGCCCGGCGAGAAGCCGAGCTGGGCGGCCTGGCGTGCAGCGGCCTGCGAGGCCGCCGCAGCCTGGGCTGCGGTGCCGCCGGCAGCCAACACACGCGCCGCAGCGGTGCGCTGGGCAGTGGCGTTGATCGCGGTGCCGGTGTCGACAGCACTGGTCAGGTCGACGTTCAGGCGCTCGGCGAACACCGACGCACCGAACGACAGGTACGGGTTGACGTCATAGGAGAACGCCACGCCCAGGTCGATGGCCTGCAGCTCGGTCTTGACGCCGTTGTAGCGGCCGACCCAGTCGCGGTCGTATTCGGTCTTGAAGCCGAACGGCACGGTCAGCGAAGCACCGAAGTGCATGTTGTCGTTCTCGCCGAACGGCACGTGGAAGTACGCGGCCGGAACCGGGGCGATCATGCCGGCGTCGCCGCCGTTGCCACCGGAAATCGGCGCGCCGTTGGCGTACTTGCCCTGGCCGCGGAACTTGGCGCCGAAGCTGATGGCGCTGACGTCGCCCTGGACCAGGGTGCCGTCGAGCAGGCGCATGGACGCCGGGTTGGTAGCGATGACCGAGGCGTCACCTTCGGTCGAGGTGGAGCCGGCGAACGCGCGGCCCAGGCCCTTGGCGCTGTTTTCCTTCAGCTGGAAGGCGGCAGCATTGGCATCGGCGGCGGCCAGCGCACCGGCAACGCCGACGGCCAGCAGGGTCAGTCGGGCAATGGTGGAAGCGGTTTGCATCGTAGTTCTCTCTCCGGTAAGCGGTGATGGTGCTCTGAGTGCGCCTGCGCCCGCCGGGTCCTGGGACCCATCGGAGCGCGCCGGATTCCCCTCCCGACATACGACGCCGTATGCGAGTATTACCCAGAGCTGTTAATGAAACAATAACAGCGCAGGCGGTTTTTTCGTCTCAAAAGCTGAACAGGACCGTCCCCACCGAACGTGGCCGCACGCTAGGCTATTGGCATGTTCGTCTCCCTCCCGTCGCGCAAGAAGGCGGCCCTGCGTTGGGCCACGCCCGTGCTGTTCGCGTCATTGTGGCTGGCATTCCTGTGGTCGATCTCGCGCCCGGACGATGCCCGCGGCAGTCTCTGGCTGGACTGGGGCGCCCTGTCCACCGGCCTGACCCGTCCGCTGGACTGGTGGGCGACCCTGCAGGACGGCAGCGTGCTGCGCCTGTTCACTGCGCTGTTCCTGCACGCCGACTGGTCGCACCTGCTGGGCAACCTGGTGTTCCTGCTGATCTTCGGCCTCCCCGCCGAGCGGGTGCTGGGGCCGTGGCGGTTGCTGCTGCTGTTCCTTGTGGGCGGCGCGGTGTCCAACCTGGTGGCGATCTACACCATGGGCAGCCCGGACCAGATCATCATCGGCGCCAGCGGCGCGGTGTCGGCGCTGATCGGCGCCTATCTGGCCCTGTTCCCCGGTGCCCGGCTGGGCGTGGTGATCCCGCTGGGCCTGTTCCTGGAGTTCGTGCGCGCCCCGGCCTACCTGCTGATCGGCGTCTGGGCCGCGCTGCAGGTGGTGTTCGCCCATATCGGCCCCAGCTTCGGCATGGTGGCCTGGTGGGCGCACATCGGCGGCTTCGTGTTCGGCGTGGTGTATGGCGTGTACGTGCGCGCCGCGATCGCGCGCCGCCTGCGTAAGCGGCACGGATTCTGACCCCTGGTAGTGCCGGCCGCTGGCCGGCTCCACGCTCACCCGCTCGTTCGTTGCGTCGAGCGTGCCCGACTCCGTCATTGATATGGGTCTATTCCGTCCGCGATGACACCGAAAGGGTCACTCGCGACTGATCACCAGGGTGTTGTGGTGGGTGTCGAACAGCAGCGCAGAGCCGCCATCCAGCACCACGAAATACTCGAAGAACGGCAACTCGCCAAGCAACGGAATCAGTTCACTTGCCTGTAGAGTCCAGATCGGCCACGGCAATGCGCACTCATCTGACGCTACCAGAAGCATTTCACCGTTCACTCCCGCCAGCAGTTCAGCCAGGCAGGAAAGGCCTTCATCGCTACTGTCGTATTGGATCGTCTGATCAGCCGACGCCTTGCTTGCCCACCAATAGACAAAGCGCGGATCGATTCCATGGCGGCAGGCCAGGGATTCCAACAGGGCGGCGGCCCGGTTAGGTGGCAGCGGATCACGACCAAGCAGTTGGCTGATCGTAGTCGCTAGGTTCGAATCGTCCATGGGCCGATTCTATCGGGCGACGCCCCGGCCGCGTCGCCTTCCGGATGAGCAGGCTGTTCGCCGGGCACAGTCCGGCGCTACCGTCAGGGCTTGGCCGGGGCCGGTGCGGGCTTTGCTTCGGGCTTGCCCCCTGCCTTCGATTCGACCTTCGGATCCGTCTTTGCTTCCGGCTTCACCGCAGCGGCCTTCGCGGCCTTGGCGGCCTCGGCCTTCAACCGTGCGGCCACCGAGCCTGGGTTCTTCAGCTCGGCCAGCGCGTCGTTGATCGGGCCATCGCCCGGCAGCACCGCACCGGCGTGGTAGCCCTCCGTGCCTTCGTCATCGCCGCGCAGATGGCCCGGCAGGGTCGCTTCGCTGTAGTCGCTCAGGCTGGCTGGCAGTGCATCCTCGGCCGGCGTGGCGGCGGGCTTCAGTTCGACGTCCGGCACGATGCCGGTGGCCTGGATCGACTTGCCGCTGGGCGTGTAATAGCGCGCGGTGGTCAGCTTCACCGAATCACCGTTGTCCAGCGGCAGCACGGTCTGCACCGAGCCCTTGCCGAAGGTACGGCTGCCGACCACGCGCGCCCGCTTGTTGTCGCGCAGCGCGCCGGCCAGGACTTCCGATGCACTGGCCGAACCGGCATCGGCCAGCACGACCACCGGTGCGCCCTTCAGCAGGTCGCCCGGGGTCGCGTCGAATCGTGCATCGCTGATGCTGATGCGGCCACGGGTGCTGACGATGTTGCCCTTGTCGAGCAGATCATCGGCCACCTGCACGGCAGCGGTCAGCAGGCCACCCGGGTTGCTGCGCAGGTCCAGCACCAGGCCCTTGAGCTGGCCACCGGACCGCTTCTGCAGCTGCTGCACGTGCTTCTGGAAGTCCGAACCGGTATCGGCCTGGAAGGTGCTCAGGCGGATGTAGCCATAGCCGGGTTCCAGCAGGCGGCTGCGCACGCTGGTCACGCGGATGGTCTGGCGGGTGAGGCTCACGTCGAACGGCTTGGGCTTGCCTTCGCGCACGATGGTCAGCACCACCTTGCTGCCGGCCGGGCCGCGCAGCGGCTCGCTGGCATCGATCGCACTGATCGGCTTGCCGTCGATGGCGATGATCAGGTCACCAGCGAGGATGCCGGCCTTGGCCGCCGGGGTGTCGTCGATCGGCGCGATCACCTTCATGCTGGCGTTGTCCGGCTGCTGCTGCAGCTCCACGCCGATGCCCTCGTAGGCACCATTGGCCTGCTCGTCGAAGGCCTGCGCGTCTTCCTTGTTGAAGTAGGTGCTGTGCGGATCGAGGTCGAGCAGCAGGCCACGCACGGCCGACTGCATCAGCTTCTTGTCATCGACCGGATCGACATAGGCGGCGCGCACCGCGTTGTACACGGCCACGAAACGGCGGATGTCCTCCAGCGGCACCTTCGAGGTCACCGCCTCCTCGCTGTTCGCTGCCTGCCCGCTGGTTTCCTGGCTCGGGGCGGGCGCGGTCTGCTGCGCCCAGGACAGCGCTGGCAACAGGGCCAGCAAGAGGGTGGCGGTACGGGCTGCGCGCATGGATCACTCCTGTCGACGTTGGCATCGTGCCCAAGGCACATGCACCGATTATGCGCGAAGCACAGCTAAATTCCCGTTGAATCCAACCCGCATCCGGCAGGCCTGGATTCAGCGCCGCTGCAGCCAGCTGTCCGGGTTGACCGGCTGCCCGCCACGGCGCAGCTCAAAGTACAGCGCGGTGACGCCCTGGCCACCGGAATTGCCGACCTTGGCCACCGCATCACCGCGGCTGACCCGTGCGCCGGCATCCTTCAGCAGGGTGTCGTTGTGGGCATACAGGCTCATGTAGCCATTGCCGTGGTCGACGATCAGGATCATGCCGTAGCCGGTCATCCAGTCGGAGAACACCACGGTGCCGTCGGCCACGGCCGTGACGGTGCTGCCGGCCGGCGCGCCGATCAGCACGCCGCTGCTGGTACGGCCATCGGGCAGCTTGCCGCCATAGCGGGCCAGCAGGTTGCCGGACAACGGCCAACCCAGGCCGCCGACCTTCGGTGCCGGTGCCGACGCCACCGCAGGTGGAACCTTGGTTGCCGGCGGCGGTGGCCGGCCCTGTGCGGCCGCCTGGCGTGCGGCCCGCTCGGCAGCGGCCTTTTCGGCAGCAGCTCGACGTGCCGCCGCGCGACGCTCGGCTTCGGCCCGGGCGGCAGCGGCACGCAGATTGGCCAGCAGCGTTTCCAGCGCCTTGGCATCCTGGCCCAGTGCCTGTTCCTTCTCGCGCCGGTCCTTGAAGCGTTCGTCGAGCGAGGCCACGGTCTGCGCGCGGTCACGGCGGTCGGCCGCCAGCGCCGCTGCCTGCTGCTTCTGGTCCTGCTGCGCCCCCTGCAGCTTCTGCTTGCGCTCGGCGATCTGCGCCTGCAGCGCTTCCAGTTCCTTCAGGTCGGCGGTGAGCGTGGTGATGCGCTGCGCTCGTTCGCGCTGCAGGTAACGATGGTAGGCCAGGGCGCGATTGGCATCGGCCACCGTGTCCTGCGACAGCAGCAGCTTCAGCGGTGCGTGATTGCCAAGCTGATACGCCGCGCGCAGCAGGCCGGCCAGTTCGCGGTGCTGCTGGGCCAGGTTGGTTTGCAGGCTGCTGCGGCGCTGCTCGGCCTGGGCCAGGGCCTGGGCCTGCTCACGCAGCGCCGCTTCGGTCTGCGCAAGCGCGCGGCCGGTGCGTGCCACCTTCTCGTCGGCCTCGCGCAGCTGTTGCGATGCCTGGCCACGCTGCCCTTCGATCTGCCGTCGCTCCTGCGCCACGCCCTTCAGCTCGGTACGCAGCTTCTGCAGCTTGCGCTCGGTCTCGCGGGTGGTCTGCGCAGCACCCGGCAGGGGCAGGGCCAGCGCCACAGCCAGCCCCAGCAGCAGCCAGCGCCCGCCGCGTACGGCGGCGATGTGATGTCGGCGTGATGGGAAGGCGTTGTCGCGCAAGGGCTTTCCAGTGACTTCAGGCAGTTGCGGGGGGTACCGGGGAATGGTGACATCTCCGCACGCGGCCTGCCAGCCGCACATCCATCGAGGTTCCCATGAAAACTCTATCCATTCCGCTGCTGTTGGGCGTACTGCTGGTCACCGGGCCGGTCTGCGCCCAGGAGAACATCAGCAAGGTCAACGGCAGCATCAGCGCCGAACCCGGCCAACGCTACGGCAAGCTGGACACCGTCAACGGCGGCATCCGCGTCGGCGAAGGCGTCGAGACCGGAAGCATCGACACCGTCAACGGCGGGGTGAAGGTTGCCGACCGCGCACGCACCGGCAAGATCGAGACCGTCAACGGCGGTGTCCGCCTGGGTCGTGAAGTGATCGCCAGCGGTGGCGTCAGCACCGTCAACGGCAGCATCTTCACTGATCGCGGCAGCCAGATCGAAGGCGGCGTCGAGACCGTGAACGGCGGCATCGGCCTGGTCGAGAGCCGCGTCGGCAAAGACGTCGAGACCGTCAACGGTGACATCACCGTCGGCATCGGTTCGCAGGTCAACGGCGGCGTGCATGTGCGCAAGCCGAACTTCAGTGTCTCGCTCACCGCCAGCCGCAAGCCGCGCGTGATCATCGGCCCCAACGCGGTCGTCAGTGGGCCGCTGCAGTTCGAGCGCGAGGTGGTGCTGTACGTGCATCGCACCGCACGCATCGGCCCGGTCACCGGGGCCGAGCCGATCCCGTTCGATACCGAAACCGCGCCGGCCGACTGAACCCCGTCGCACCCGCCGCTTCGGTGATACTCGCGTTTACCGGTCGCGCGTGAGGTGCGACCGCCCTTTGTTCTCCAGGAATCGACGATGCCCCGCAAACTCCTCCTGTGCCTGGCCGCCGCGGCCGCGCTCAGTGCCTGCAAAGGCGAATCCACGCCGGCTGCCACGCCGTCCACCGATACCGCTGCCGCGAAGCCGGCCGCCCATCAGTTCTCACAGGAGATCAACGCCGGCGACTTCGCCGAGATGGTCAAGACCCTGGCTTCGGATGAGTTCGAAGGCCGCGCCCCGGGCAGCAAGGGCGAAGAACTGACGGTCAACTACATCCGCGACCAGATGCAGCGCATCGGCCTGCAGCCCGGCAACGGCGACAGCTGGTTCCAGGATGTGCCGATGACCGAGACCACGGCCGACGAATCGACCGTGCTGAAGATCACCCAGGGCGGCAAGACCACCGAACTGAAGTTCGGCACCGACATGGTGGTCGGCACCCGTACCGGCCAGGCCGAAGTGAAGGTCGATGCCAGCGACCTGGTGTTCGTCGGCTATGGCGTCGATGCGCCGGAGCAGAAGTGGAACGACTACGCCGGTCAGGACTGGAAGGGCAAGACGGTCGTGATGTTCGTCAACGACCCGGGCTTCCACGTCGACGACGCGAAGCTGTTCGACGGCAAGCGCATGACCTACTACGGCCGCTGGACCTACAAGTTCGAGGAGGCCGCCCGCAAGGGCGCCGCCGCCGCGCTGATCGTGCACGACACCGCCGGCGCGTCCTACGGCTGGGACGTGGTGAAGAATTCCTGGGCTGGCCCGCAGTACGACCTGCCCGCCAAGGATGACCCGGAAGCGCGTATCCCGGTACAGGGCTGGCTGAGCGCCGACGCGGCCAAGGCACTGTTCGCCGGTGCCGGCCTGGACCTTGCCCAGGCCTACAAGGACGCCAGCAAGCGCGGTTTCAAGCCAGTGCCGCTGAAGGCCACCGCTGCGGTCGACCTGAAGAGCCAGATCGCACAGAAGCAGTCGCGCAACGTGGTCGGCGTGCTGCCGGGCAGCAAGCGCGCTGACGAGGCCGTCCTGTACATGGCGCACTGGGACCACCTGGGCAAGCATGAGGGTGAGACCGGCGACAACATCTACAACGGCGCGGTCGACAACGCCACCGGCGTGGCTGGCATTCTCGAAGTGGCCGAAGCCATGGCCCACCAGGAGCCGAAGCCGGAGCGTTCGGTGGTGTTCCTGGCGGTGACCCTGGAAGAGTCCGGCCTGCTGGGTTCCAAGTACTACGTCGCCCACCCGACCTTCCCGCTGGACAAGATCGCCGGTGTGATCAACATCGATGCGATGTCGGTGGCCGGCCGTGCCAAGGACGTGACCGTCACCGGCTTCGGCAGCTCGGAGCTGGAGGACATCCTCAAGCCGCTGGCCGCCGCCCAGGACCGCACCCTGCACGGTGAGACCTCGGTACAGAGCGGCTTCTACTTCCGCTCCGATCACTTCAACTTCGCAAAAGCGGGTGTGCCGGCCCTGTACGCCGATGGCGGCGAAGACCTGCGCGAGGGTGGCGTGGAAGCGGGCCGCAAGGCCGCGGCGGACTACGGCGCCAACCGTTACCACGGCCCGAAGGACGAGTTCGACGCCGCCACCTGGAAGCTGGACGGCACCGTCGAAGACCTGCAGCTGATGTACGGCGTGGGCAAGGAACTGGCCGGTGGCGATCGTTGGCCGAACTGGTATGCAGGCAATCCGTTCAAGGCAGCCCGCGACGCGATGATGAAGGACAAGGTCCCGGCCAAGTAAAGTCGGGCCATGCTCGACTGAGCACTGTTGAGAGCAGAGCGGCGCCCCACGGGGCGCCGCTTTTCTTTTGCGTACCGTCGGCGGCTCATCCACGGTTGGTGTGGATCTGCCGGTAGTGCCGGCCGCTGGCCGGCAATCGATTGGTAGCGGCCAACCCTGGTTGGCGCCATGCTCCTCGCGGAGCACTTACGCATGGCGTGGATCTACCGGGCTATGCAACGCCATCGGGTTGCCGGCCAGCGGCCGGCACTACCTGCACTTTCTGCGCACAAAGAAAAACCCCGCTGCATGAGCAGCGGGGTTTTGGGTGTAAACCCTGGCGATGACCTACTCTCGCATGGCTTGAGCCACACTACCATCGGCGCAGCTGCATTTCACTTCCGAGTTCGGGATGGGATCGGGTGGTTCCACAGCGCTAATTTCACCAGGGAGACGGTTGCAGCAGCGCTTGCAGCGCCAGCTTCGCGATCTTGCCCTTGGGGCGGAAGGGACCCGCAAAATGCAGTGCCTTCACTTAATAAGAAAAACCCCGCTGCGTGAGCAGCGGGGTTTTGGGTGTAAACCCTGGCGATGACCTACTCTCGCATGGCTTGAGCCACACTACCATCGGCGCAGCTGCGTTTCACTTCCGAGTTCGGGATGGGATCGGGTGGTTCCACAGCGCTAATTTCACCAGGGAGGCTTTTGGAG
>NZ_JCAFRJ010000004.1:0-413934 GCF_059367975.1 Stenotrophomonas sp. YJH_SMC_131
CCTTTCGGGACTGACGCGGGCGGCGCGTCAGCGCAGCTTGTTGAACAGCGACATCGACTGCATCTGCGAGAAGATCGTCTGCGCCGCCTGCAGCGCGGTGCTCTGCAGCTGGTACTGGCTCAGCGCATCGGCGTAATCCAGGTCGCGCATCTGCGACAGCGTGGTCTTCAGGGTCACGCCATTGGCCTCGCGCATGTCGGCGGCATTGTCCAGCGCCTTCAACTGCGCACCGCCTGCGGCACGCGAATCGATCATCCGCTCGGAAGCGCGCGCCACGTCGCGCAGTGCGCTCTGCAGCTGGTTCTGCTGCGCGGTCATCTGCGCGGTGGTACCGGTGTCGGCACCCAGCGCCGCCACCAGGTTGTCAATGGTGGAGAAGATGTCGCGGCTGCTGGCGGCCTGTACGCTGAAGCTGTCACCCGCCGCCGGTGCGCCGGTGATGCGCAGGCGCACACCGTTCACTTCCAGATCGTCGCCGGCCTTGTAGGTGCCGGTTCCGGTCACGTTGCCCGCACCATCCACCACCTCGTACTGGTTGCCAGTGGTGAAGCGCACGCTGAAGCCCTGGCCGTTCCAGCTGTCGCTGCCGTCGCGGGTGATGTTGGTCAGCACGCCGTTGCCGGTGTTGCCGGCCGCGGCGCTGCCGTCGACGAAGCCATCGCCGGTGGGAATGCGCATGAAGATCTCGCTGCCGGGCAGCGCGTCCTTCACGTAGGTATCCGGACCGACTTCGACTTGGCGCTGGGTCTGGTCGCCACGGTAGACCACTTTGCCGTTGATCTTGGCAAACGGCGGGTCGCCGTCGTTGGTGCCACCGAACACGTAGCGGCCGGTGCCATCATCGGCGTTGGCCAGCGACAGCAGGCCGTCGCGGATCTGGTTGACCTCGGTGATCAGCGTCTTCTTGTCCGCCGCGCTCAGCGCCGGATTGCTGGCCTGGATGGTCAGATCGTTGACGCGTGCCATCAGGTCGTTGACCTGTGCCAGGGTGTTTTCCTGCACGCCCAGGCGGTTCTGCACGTTGCCGGCATTGAGCTTCATGCGGTCCAGTGCAGCCAGGCTGCGGTCAAGGCCGACCGCGGTGCCGGCGGCAACCGGATCGTCCTTGGCGCTGACGATCTTGCTGCCGGTGGCAATCTGCTGCTCCAGGTGGCTGAGCTTGGCCTGCTTGGCCATCATCAGCGACACCGACTGGTTGAACATCATGCTGGTGGAGATGCGGCTGCTCATCGGCGGACGGCTCCCAGGATGGTCTGGAACATGCTGTCGGCGGTCGAGATCAGCTGCGAGGCGGCCTGGTAGGCCTGCTGCAGGCGCAGCATGTCCGCCGCTTCCTCGTCCAGGTTCACGCCGGAGACTTCGTCGCGGGCTTCCTGCGCCTTGTCATTGATCACCAGCTGCGCGTCGAGCGAGTACTCGGCCGAGCGGGCGGCGGCGCCGACCTGGGTGGTCAGGCCACCCAGCGCGCCGTTCAGTGTCACCGTTCCGGCGTTGAACGCCTTCGCGCTTTCCACCTTGGCCAGCTTCGACGCGTTGCTGTTGTCCGACGAACCGGCCGGGGTCGGGGTGATGTTGAAGGTATCGCCCACCTTCGGTGCACCGTCCAGCACGAAGCTCCAGCCGTTGGCGCTGATGGTCTGGCCGGGCGTGTAGGTCTGCGGCGGCCCACCGTCGATGGTGTAGGTGGTGGCCGAGGTGAACACGATCGCCGACGGATTGCGCAGGTTGGCGTTGGTCGAATCGGTGACGGTGACACCGCTCAGCTTGCCGGTACCGGTGTTGGCGGTGGCGGCCGCGCCCTTCACCGCTGCAGCGGCGGCGATGCGCGACGGATCGGTGATTGCCACTTCCATGCTGCCGGCCACGCCCGCGGTCGGCTGCAGCAGGAAGCGGTCATTTGCAGCCGGCGTACCGCCGACGACCAGCTTGACGCCGTTGATCACCAGCGGATCGGCGGCAGTGCCGGTGCCGGTCAGCGGGATGCTGGCGCCGGTGTCGGCGCGGCTGGCCTTCCAGTTGGTGCCATCGAACTGCAGCACCACGTTCTGCGCGTCCAGCTTGCCCAGGTCGCCGTAGGTTGCGCTGAGGCTGGCGGTGCCGGTATTGCTGTTGTTGCCGGTGACGCGCGGGTTGCCGATGGTGAAGAAGTCCCCGCCCAGCTGGCCATACAGGTCCACGCCCTGGTGGTGCGCCTGGTTGAAGCTCTCGGCCAGGCCCACCGCCAGCTTGCCCAGTTCAGCCTGGGCAGGGGTCAGCACGGTGTCGCGGAATTCCAGCAGGCCACCGATCTGGCCGCCGACCGCCTTCGGGTCGAGGCGGATGGTGTTGCCCTGGGTCTCCAGCGCCAACTGCAGGCGTTCGGGCTGGTACGGGTCGGCCACGGTGGTGACCTTGGTCGCCGTGGTACCCACCACCAGCGCGTTGCCGCCGGCGGTGTAGACATTCATGATGCCGCCGTCCTGGATCACCGCCGTGCCACCGGTGTAGCCGATCAGCTGGGTGATCAGCTGGTCGCGGCGGTCGAGCAGATCGGGCGCCGCGGTGGCGACGTTGGTGCCGATGGCGCCGTTGATCTGCGCGATTTCCTGCGCCAGGCGGTTGACCTCGGTGGCACCGGCCAGCAGGCCGTTGTTGACCTCGCTGTTGAGGTTGTTCAAGTGCGTGTTGAGCTGCACGAAGCGGTTGGCCAACGCCTTGCCGCCGTCGAGCATGTTCTGGCGGTCGGCGGTGCCGGCCGCGTTGGACGACAGGCCACTGACCGAATCGAAGAAGTTCGACCAGACGCCGGCCACATTGGTGGCCGCATCGGAGAACAGCGCGTTGACCCGGTCGGCCATGCCCGAAAGCTGTTTCAGGCGCGCCAGTTCACCGCTGCTGTCGAGCAGGCGCGAGATCGCCAGCTGGTCGGCAGTGCGGCGGATGTCAGTGATCCGGGTGCCGTTGCCGACCGTGCCATAGCCGTAGTTCTGCGGGTCGGCGGTAGCGAAGTTGACCTTCTGCCGGCTGTAGCCGGGCGTATTGAGGTTGGCCACGTTGTGGCTGGTGGTCGCCAACGCACGCTGGAAGGCGAGCAGGGCACCGGTACCGGTGGAAAGTACGCTGGACATGGGGTTCCTCAACGACGGGTGATACCCAGCGCCGCGGTCGCGGTGCTGGCGAAGGTCTGGCCAAGGCGCGCGCCGGCGTCGGTCACGGCCGCTACGGCACGCTCGATGGTCGGGCCGCCGGCGATCGCGGCGATCTTGGCCGCATAGCGCGGGTCGGTGGCATAGCCGGCGCGCTGCAGGCCACGGGCGAAGCCCTGCACGTCGGTGCCGGCCTGCAGGGCCTGCTGGTAGCGCGGGCTGGTCTTCAGCAGGCGCACGTAGTCGGCGAAGCTTTCGGCCGGCGAGCTGTAGGCGCGGAAGCTGGCGGTTTCGTTGCGGCGTACGCCATCCACGTATTCGTGGGTGCCGGCTTCAACGCGCTGGCCGCTCCAGCCGGTGGCCTTGATGCCGAACAGATTGTGCGAGGTACTGCCGTCGGACTGGCGGATGTGGCGCTTGCCCCAGCCGGTTTCCAACGCGGCCTGGGCGACCAGCGCACGGGCATCCACGCCCAGTTCCCTGGCCGCGCTCAGCGCGTGCTGCCAGATGCTGGCGACGAAACCTTCCGGCGTGTGCGGCCCCAGCTGGGCCACGGCGGTGCGGGTAGCCATCGCATCGGCTTGGCTCATGGCCGTACCGCGGTTACTGGCCGTCGCCGACCACTGGTCGTTGTTGGTGGACCAGTCCTCGCCCTGCAGGTTGCCGATGTACGGATCCTCGGTGCCCAGCGAGCGGTGCAGGCTGCTGCTTTCGCGACCGGCGATCAGGTCCAGTGCCTGTTCCATCGGTGCCAGCGCGGCCTGCGCGCCGTGCTGTGCGCCGGCCGCCATCTGCTGCAGCATGCGCACGGCCTGGCTGCCATCTTCCAACGGCAGCGACGGTGCCGGCTTGTCCGGCGCGTTGAGCTGGTAGGCGCGGCTGGCCTTGGCCGGAGCCACGCGGGTATCCAGCGCCGGGCCGTCGGCGGCCTGGCCGGACAGCTGGCGGCTGATCATGCCGGACAGGCCCAGCCCCTTGCCGCGGGTCATCGCCTCGGCGATCTTCTGGTCGTACATGTCGCGGAACATCTTGTTCTCGCCGGGAAACAGCGAGTCGCCGAAACTGGCATCACGCATGCTCTTGACCAGCATCTGTGCGAACTGGCCTTCCAGCTGGCGTGCGACCTTGTCGATCTTCGCCGGGTCGTTCTGCTGCGCCGGGTGCAGGTCGAATGCGGGATTGATGCGCATGTCAGATCACCTCGAGCTCGGCACTCAATGCGCCGGCCTGCTTCAGGGCTTCCAGGATCGCGATCAGGTCGCCCGGCGCCGCGCCCACGGCGTTCACCGCGTGCACGATCTCGTCCAGGGTGGTGCCGCCGCTGAACTTGAACATGCGGCTGCCGTCGTTGGTGGCGGTGATGGTCGACTGTGGGCTGGCCACGGTACGGCCACCGGACAGGGCATTGGGCTGGCTGACGTTGGTGTTCTCCTGGATCGTCACCGTCAGCGAACCATGCGAGATCGCGGCAGGGCCGACCCGCACCTGCTGGCCGATGACCACGGTGCCGGTGCGGGAATTGACCACGACCTTGGCCGGGGCGCTGCCCGGGGTCAGCTCCAGGTTCTCGATGCGGGCCAGCAGGCCGATGCGTGCGCCCGGATCGGTCGGCGCAGTCACGGCCACGGTCACGCCGTCGACCGCACGCGCGGCGCCTTCGCCGAACGCGTTGTTGAGTGCGGCGACCATGCGCGAAACGGTGGTGAAATCGTTGTTGTGCAGATTCAGCGTGATGTCGCCGCCATTGGCCAGCGGGTCGGGCAGGGCACGCTCGACCGTGGCGCCATTGGGAATGCGGCCCACGCTCGGTACGTTCACCGAAACCCGCGAACCATCCTTGCCCTGCGCACCAAAGCCGCCGACGATCAGGTTGCCCTGCGCGATCGCATAGATCTGGCCGTCGGCGCCGCGCAGCGGGGCCATCAGCAGCGAGCCGCCGCGCAGCGAGACGGCGTTGCCGATCGACGACACGGTGATGTCGATCGGCTGGCCCGGCTTGGCGAACGGCGGCAGCTCGGCATGGATCGCGACGGCCGCAACATTCTTCAGCTGCGGATTGACGTTGGCCGGTACGTTTACGCCCAGCTCGCCGAGCAGGTTCTTCAGGCTCTGCACGGTGAAGGGCGCCTGGCTGGTGCGGTCGCCGCTGCCATCCAGGCCGACCACCAGGCCGTAGCCCACCAGGGCGTTACCACGCACGCCGCCGACCTGGGCCAGGTCCTTGATGCGCTCGGCGCTGGCCGGGGCTGCCACGACCAGCAGCATCAGCGCGACGAACGACGCCACGCGGCGCTGCCAGGAAGAAGAGGGGAGGAGTTTCATGGCCATACTCAGAACGGCGTCAGGCCGGAATTGAAGAAGCGGCTCAGCCAGCCCATCGCGTTGGACTGCGCGACCGGGCCGCGGCCGCCGTAGACGATGCGGGCTTCGGCCACGCGGCTGGAAGGAATGGTGTTGTCCTGGCTGATGTCGCCCGGACGCACGATGCCCTGCACCTGCACCAGTTCATCACCCTGGTTCAGTCGCAGGTTCTTCTGCCCCTGTACCACCAGGTTGCCATTGGGCAGGCGCTGGATCACCGTGACGGTGACACTGCCCTGCAGGCGGTTGCTCTGCGCGCTGTTGCCCTTGCCGGTGAAGTCACGCGCGCCCTTGGCCGTCGCACTGAGGATGTCCTTGCCGCCCAGGGTGACCGGCGCACCGAGGATGGACGGCGTGCCCAGGCTCAGGTTGGATTCCTTGTTGGTGGCCGTGTTGGCGCTGGTCTGCGCGGTGGTGTTTTCCAGCAGGGTGATGGTCAGCAGGTCGCCGACATCGCGTGCGCGGCGGTCCGAGTACAGCTGCAGGGTCGGGCCGGCAGCGTAGATCGCACCGGCGGTCGGCGCGGCCTGCGGCGGCATGATCGGCTGGATCGGTGCCATCGCCGCGTAGGGGCGCACGTCGCCGGCGATCACGCAGCCACCGAGCAGGGCGACCACGGCGCAGGCGAGGGCAGTGCGGGTGAATCTGGAAATGGGCGACATGGCGGTTTCCCGGTTGGGCCGGTCAGAGCTTGTTGTTGAGATAGCCGAGCATCGAATCGGTGGTGGAGATTGCCTTGGCGTTCATTTCGTAGGCGCGCTGGGTTTCGATCATCGACACCAGCTCTTCGACCACATTGACGTTGCTGCCTTCCAGCGCGCCCTGCACCACGGTGCCGAGGCCGTTGAGCCCGGGATTGCCGTTCTGTGCCGGACCGGAAGCGGTGGTTTCCAGGAACAGGTTCTCGCCGCGCGCCTGCAGGCCGGCCGGATTGACGAAGTCGGTCAGGGTCAGCGCACCCACTTCCACTGACGCCGCGCCGTCGGCCATCTTCACGCTGATGGTGCCGTCGGTACCGATGGTCACCGACTGTGCGCCCTCGGGAATCTGGATGCCGGGCTGCACCGGGTAGCCGCTGTTGGTGACCAGCTCGCTGTCCTGGTTGATCTTGAACGAGCCATCACGGGTGTAGGCCGAGCTGCCGTCGGGCATCTGCACTTCGAAGAAGCCGCGGCCGTTGACCATCACGTCCAGCGCACGGCCGGTCTGCTGCTGGCCACCCTGCTCGAAATTCTTGGCGGTGGCGACCACGCGTACGCCGGTACCCAGCTGCAGGCCGGTCGGCAGCTGGGTCTGCGCCGACGAAGAGCCGCCGGGCTGGCGCACCTGCTGGTACAGCAGGTCCTCGAAGCTGGCACGGTCCTGCTTGAAGCCGGTGGTGTTGGTGTTGGCGAGGTTGTTGGAAACCACCGACATGCGCATCTGCTGCGCATCCAGTCCGGTTTTCGCGATCCACAATGCCTGGTTCATCTTCGGTGTCCTGTCTGGGTAAAGCCGGCCGCGCGATGCGGCCCCTGGTAACGGGTGTGCAAGCGGTGTGCCAGCGCCGCGCCCGGGCGGCGCCGGAATTCCGTCAGCTGCCCAGGCGCAGCAGGCTGTTGGCACTGCGCGCGTTGTCGTCGCCGTGCTTGATCACCTGCACCTGCATTTCGTACTGGCGCTGCAGCTGGATCATCTGCACCAGTGCACCGGCGGCATCGACGTTGCTGCCTTCCAGCTGGCCGCTGTGCACGGCCGTGCCCTGTGCCGGTGCGAACGGCTGCAGTGGGTCGGTGTTGCGGAACAGGCCATCCAGGCCACGCTCGAGGCGCTCGTCCGGCGCCTGTACCACCTTGATCCGGCCGATCTGCGCCATGGTCTGCGGGCCTTCGCCCTGCGGGATGATCGAGAGCGTGCCGTCGGCACCGATTTCCATCGCCTGGTAGGGCGGAATGGCGATCGGGTTGTTGTTGTCATCCAGTACCGGACGGCCGCTGGAGGTCACCAGCTGGCCGTTCGGGGTGACCGACAATGCAGCGCCGCGCGTGTACGCCTCACTGCCGTCGCTGGACTGCACGGCCAGCCAGGTGCCGGTCTGCAGGGACAGATCCAGCGGCTTGCCGGTGATGTGCTGCGAGCCGGGCGTACGGTTGAAGCCGGCGTCGACGTGCAGCGCATCCACCCGCGAGGCAAAGCCCGGGCCCTTGATCGGGAACGCTTCGGTGTTGGCCAGCGCTTCCTTGAAGCCAGGGGTGTCCGAGTTGGCGAGGTTGTGGCTGAGCGTTCCCTGCGCCTGCAGGGAGGCGCGGGCACCGGTCATCGCCACGTAAAGAGCTTTATCCATGCGGGGAGTTCCGTGACAGGGTCAGCAGCTCATCAACGGATGTTGATGACGGTCTGGGTGATCTGGTCCTGCGTGGTGATCATCTGCGCGTTGGCCTGGAAGTTGCGCTGCGCGGTGATCATGTTGACCAGCTGCTCGGTGAGATCGACGGTGGACGCTTCCAGCGAGCCGGCCTGGATCTTGCCGAGGTTGGAGGTGTCCGGCATGCCGGTGCGCGGCGTGCCCGATTCGAAGGTCTCCACCCACAGGTTGTTGCCCTTCGATTCCAGGCCCTGCGTGTTGTTGAAGGTGGTCAGGGCGACCTGGCCCAGCGGCTTGTCGTCGCCGTTGGAATAGCGGGCGTAGACCACGCCGGATTCGGACACGGTCACTTCGTTGAGCTTGCCGGCGGCATAGCCGTCCTGCTGGGTATTGCGCAGGGCGAACTTCTCGCCGTACTGGGTGGAGCCGCTGATGTCCAGCGTCATGTTCAACTGGCCGGCACCGGTGGTCGGGGTGAAGGTGCCGAGGCTGACCTTGCCGTTGGCAGGTGCGACCAGCTTGCCGCTGTTGTCGAAGGTGACCGGGGTCGGTGCGCCGGCCGGCTGGCCATCGACGTAATTGCGCACGGTCCATTCGTTGGGGTTGGCGCCCTTGACGAAGTACGAGACCTGGATGTGGCTCACGCCCAGCGAGTCGTACACGGTGATGCCACCGCTGGAGTGGTTGTAGCTGTTCGAATCGGCCGGGTCGAAGGTCGCCACCGTCGGTTGCTTGGCGTTGGCCGGCAGGGTGAAGCCAACCTTCACTTCGCTGGTCTGCTTCGGCGGGCTGTCGGTGGTCAGCAGCTGCAGGTCGACCAGGCGGCCTGCATCGAAGTTGGTGCCATCGGCATTCGGCGCGAACACCTGCAGGCGCGCACCCTGCGGGTTGACCACGTAGCCGGCCGAGTCGGTCTGGAAGTTGCCGGCGCGCGAGTACACGCGCGAACCATTCATGTTCATGGTGAAGAAGCCTTCACCGGAAATGGCCATGTCCAGGCTGCGCCCGGTCTGCTCGTTGTGGCCCTGGATGAACTGCTGGGCGACGTTGGAAACGCGCACGCCCGAGCCGGTCTGGTTCTTCGACAGGCCGTAGCTGGTCGAAGCGAACAGGTCGGCGAACTCCGCGCGCGACTGCTTGAAGCCGGTAGTGTTGACGTTGGCGACGTTGTTGGCGGTGACGCTCAGGTCGGTGTTGGCGGCGTTGATGCCGGACAGCGAGACATTGAAGCCCATGGGATGCTCCTGGTTGATGCGGAAGGTGCGGCTCAGCTGACGCGGAGCACGTAGTCGATCGGGGCCGTGCCCAGGCCCTTGAGGTTCAGGTACAGGCCGTCGGAACCAACGGTCACGCTCTCCACCGGCGCCTGTACGTAGGTGGACAGCTTGGTGCTCTTGCCGGCGGTGTCGACATGGTTGGCGACGATGGAGTACTTGCCCGGCTCCATGCGCTTGCCGTTGGCATCCTTGCCGTCCCACTGGAAGGCGGTTTCGCCGGCAGCCTTGGCTTCCACGCTCAGCGAGGTGACCTTGGCGCCGTTGGCGTCGGTGATGTCCACGGTGATGATGCCGGCCGACGGTGCAGCCACCGTGCCTTCGACATTGCCTTCCTTCTCCAGCACCAGCTTTTCCGACGGCACCAGCACCTGGTGGCCGACCAGCGCAGCGCCACGCAGCACCTGGTCGCTGGCCATCGACTCCTGGAAGCCCTTCACCGTCTTGTTCAGATCGGTGATGCCCTGCACGGTGGACATCTGCGCCATCTGCGCGACCATCTGCGTGTTGTCCATCGGCTTCAGCGGATCCTGGTGCTGCAGCTGCTCGGTCATCAGGCGCAGGAAGTCGGCCTGGTCCAGCGTGTTCTTCTTTTTCGTGGCGTTGCTGTTGGGGGCGTTCAGGCCCAGCGCGGAATAGACGTCCTGGCTGGTCTGGTTGTTGACGGCGGTGGTCATGGCGGTATCCGGTGCTGCGGGCCTCAGCGGCCCATGGTCAGGGTGGCCAGGGCCAGTTCCTTGGCGGTGGTCAACATCTCCACGCCGGCCTGGTAATTGCGCGAGGTCGAGATCAGGTTGACCATCTGCGCCACCGGATCGACATCGGGCTGGTAGATGTAGCCATCGGCGTCGGCCAGCGGGTGGCCTGGCTCGTAGCGCTTGATCGGCGCGGCCTCGCTCTGGGTGATCTCCTTCACCTTCACCGAGGTGATGTTGGGATCGTTCTTGCTGGTGACGGCCTGGAAGATCGGTTCCAGCGGCTTGTACACGGCGTCGGCGGAACCGGCGACGGTGTCGGCATTGGAGAGGTTGGAGGCGATGGTGCTCATGCGCACCGACTGTGCCTGCAGCGCGGAGCCGGCGATGTCGAAGATCGGCAGGTTGCTCATGGCTTATTGCCCCGTGATCGCGGTCAGCATGGAACGCACCTTGCTCTCGACGAAGCTGAGCGAGGCGCGGTATTCCAGTGCGGCGCGGCCATAGGCGGCACGCTCGGCATCGGGGTCGACGGTGTTGCCGTCCAGGCTGGGCTGCACGCCTTCGCGCGCGATCTGGAACGGGTTCAGGCCACTACTGATCTCGTAGTGCTGCTCATGGGTGGTGGCCATCAGGCCATTGGCATCCTGCCCCTGGGCGTGGCGCAGGGCGGCATCGAAGTCCAGGTCCTGGGCCTTGTAGCCGGGAGTGTCGGCATTGCCGAGGTTGCTGGCGATCAGCTTCATCCGCTGTTCGCGCAACGGCATGGCCTGGGCGTGGACGCCCAGGTAGTCGGTAATCAGGTTGCGCACGGTGCACTCCCACGGGAACGTTGCCCGGGAAGCTGCAAGGGGTGTGCCAAATGGAGAGGGGGTCAGATCCCCGCAGGGGCTCTGACCCCGTGGTTGACGCGTTGCGATGCGGGGTCGGAGCCCGTCCCGGGATCCGACCCCTCGGCGGGCCTTACGCCGCCAGCGCCACCTTGCGCAGGCGGTCCAGCACGAAGTCGGCCAGCTCGTGCGGCGAGTACTTGGCGACGAACGCATTGGCGCCGACGCGCTCGACCATGGCGTTGTTGAAGACGCCCGACAGTGAGGTGTGCAGCAGCACGTACAGGCCGGCCAGGCCCGGGTGGCGCCGGATTTCCGTCGTCAGCGTGTAGCCATCCATGGCCGGCATCTCGATGTCCGAGATGACCATGGCATAGCGCTCGGCCGGGTTTTCCCCCGAGGCGTGGACCTGCAGCAGGTGGTCCAGCGCCTGCTTGCCGTCGGAAAGCAGGGTGGCACCCACGCCCAGCTGGTCCAGCACGCTGCGGATCTGCTGGCGGGCCACGCGCGAGTCGTCCACCACCAGCACCTGCAGCTGCGGGCCGTCGGCGGGCATGGCCATTGCCGGGTCGAGTACCGCTTCTCCGCGCACCTGGGCGATATCGGCCAGCACGCTCTCAACGTCGATCACCTGGATCAGCTCGCCCTGGAAGCGGGTCACCGCGGTCAGGTAGCTCGACTCGGCGCCCAGCTCCGGTGGCGGGTGGATGTCTTCCACCGCGATGTTGACGATGCGTTCGACGCCACTGACCAGGAAGCCCTGGATCGAGCGGTTGAATTCGGTGACGACCAGGTAGCCGGGCGAGGTGTCCGCGTCCGGTTCGCGCTCGGGGTGGCCGATCGCCAGGCCCAGGTCCAGTACCGGCACCGAGCGGCCGCGCACGTCGGCCACGCCGGAGAACTGGCTGGGCAGGCCGGGCACCTGGAACAGCTCCGGGCGGCGCAGGACTTCCTGCACCTTGAAGACATTGACGCCAAAAAGCTGACGTCCGCCGAGGCGGAACAGCAGCAGCGCCAGGCGGTTGTGGCCGGCCAGTCGGGTCCGCTGGTCGATCCGGTTGAGCAGGTCATGGGACATGGCTGCTGTATCGGCGTGGTGGGGGCGGAACTTGAGGGCGCTCTGCCGCCCGCGCGGCCCGCACCGCGTTTGTAGAGTCGACTGTCAGTCGACTGCTCTTCGATCCGATCACGGGAAACCCCGCGCTTCGCGCGAAAGTCGACTGGCAGTCGACTCTACCCATCCGGTCGAATCCCCATCCCGGATCCGATCAACGGGACCCGGTCTCTGGCACACCCCTTGCACGCTGCTGGGCCAGATCCCATCGACAGGAGGCGCCATGCGCCGGGTCACATCGCTGTTCGCCATCGCGCTCGCCCTGGCCGCGCCGTGGGCGGGCGCCACGGACTGGCAGCCGGTGGCCAGCATCCGCACTGCGGCGCTGTCGACGCTGCCTGCCGGCAGTGAAGGCGAGGCGCAGGTGGCCGATGCGCTGCGCCTGCCGAAATGCGGCAGCGCGTTGCAGGTGCAGCCCACCGCCAACACCACGGTGGAGGTGAGCTGTCCCGATGCGGGCGGCTGGCGCCTGTTCGTGCCGGTGAAGGTGCGGCGCAACCAGACCGTGCTGGTGCTCAACCGCGGAATCGGCACTGGAGAAACCCTCACGGCCGCCGATATCACCACTGCCCAGCGTGACGCTGCCCGGATTGCCGGCGCGGTGCTGTCCGATCCCAATGCAGCGATCGGCCGCATCGCCCGCCGTCCGTTGCAGGCCGGAGCCCTGCTGTCGAACAACGATCTGGTGGTCCAGCGTCTCATCAAGCGAGGAGACAATGTAGCCCTGGTGTCGCGTCGCGGCTCGGTCGAGGTGCGCATTGCCGGCCGTGCGATGGGTGATGCCGGTGAGAACGAGCGGGTCTCGGTCGAGAACCTGTCCTCGCGGCGGATCGTGCAGGGCACGGTCGACGCCGCAGGTGACGTAATCGTGGCGCGTTGATTTACCGCAAAATATCCCTAAAGATCACGGCCCTGCGGCCGTTATCCCTTGTGAACGGCAACTCCAGGACACCCCATGAGCCAGAAAATCGACGGCAACCTGCAGGTCCCCCAGGCACTGCGCAGCGTGACGACCCCGGCCAGCAAGCCCGGCGTCAGCACCGATGCGGCGGCGCGCCCGGTCGAGGCGGCCGACAGCCTGCGCCTGACCGGCGAGGCCACCAATCTGCAGGCCATCGAGCGTGAGCTGACCACCGCCCCGGCGATCGACGCCCAGCGCGTGGCGGCCGTGCGCGAGTCACTGCAGAACGGCACCTACAAGATCAATCCGGACGCGATCGCATCGCGCATGCTCGATCTGGACCAGCAGCTGCACGGATGACTGCGGCGATGAGCGAGCCGCTGCAGCGCCTCGCCCAGGCCCTGGACGTTGAGCGCCAGGCCCTGGTCGAGCACGACGTGCACGCCCTGATCCGGGCCACCGGCGCCAAGCTGGAAGCGCTGCGTGCGCTGGAAGGCGCGCCGCCGGTGGGCGAGGGCGAACAGCTGCAGGAACTGGCCGAGCGCAACCGCGCCAACGGCGTGCTGCTGTCGCGCCGTCGCCGCGAGGTGAACTGGGCGCTGCGCCAGCTCGGCCGTACCGAAGATGCCTCGGCCTACGATGCCAAGGGCCAGTCGCACACGGTCAGCATCGGCCGGCCACTCGCCGTCGCCTGACGCGACGGCGGTCGCACACCCCCTCCCGGTGGGCTGAAGCCCGCTGCATGACCGCGTATATTGGGCGCCTGTTCGAACGCCCCGAGTCGCCGTGTCCGCTGCCAACGCCCTGGTTACCGCCCCCCTTCCGCCGCAGCCGGTGCTGCAGGCCCTGCTTGAGCGCCTGCGCGAAGGCCTGCTGCTGTTCACTGAAGACGGGCAGGTGGCCCTGGCCAACCCGGCCGCGCAGAACCTGCTGGCCAGTGGCTCGGACGGCGGATTGCCGCCGCCGCAGCGGCTGCGCGAGCTGCTCCCCCCTGATGCACTGGAGCAGGCCCGCCAGCATGGCCACTGGAATGGCAGCCTGCCGCTGGGCGAGGGAGTGGTCATCGCCCACCTGTACCACCATGGTCCGGTCGGCGAAGGGCATTTCCTTGCGTTGTTCCGCCACATCGAAGGGCAGGAAGACTACGAGCGCGAACTGCAGCAGCGCCACGCCGAGCTGCGCCAGGCCTACCTGCGCCTCAATGGCACCCAGGAAAAGCTGCTGCAGTCGGAGAAGATGGCCTCGATCGGCCAGCTCGCCGCCGGCGTCGCGCACGAGATCAACAACCCGATCGGTTACGTGCACTCCAACCTGGGCAGCCTGCAGGAGTACCTGCGCAGCCTGTTCACCGTGATCGAAGCCTACGAGCGCGCCCTGCGCGCGCCGGACCCGAAGGCACTGATTCCGGAAATCGATGACATCCGTGACCGCCTGGACATCGACTTCATCAGCCGCGACCTGCCGCAGCTGATGGCGGAATCGCGCGAAGGCATCGAGCGCGTTACCCGCATCGTGCGCGACCTGAAGGACTTCTCGTATTCCGGTCGCGACGAATCGTGGAAGCTGGTCGACCTGCACGCGGGCCTGGAATCGACCATCAACATCATCTGGAACGAACTCAAGTACAAGGTCACCCTGGTACGCGAATTCGGCCAGTTGCCGCTGGTGGAGTGCCTGCCGTCGGAGTTGAACCAGGTCTACATGAACCTGCTGCTCAACGCTGGTCATGCCATCGCCGAGCGCGGCACGATCACCGTGCGCACCGGCGTTGATGGCGATCACGTGTGGGTTGAATTCGAAGACACCGGCGGCGGCATCTCGCCGGAACTGCGCCAGCGCATCTTCGATCCGTTCTTCACCACCAAGCCGGTCGGCAGTGGCACCGGTCTGGGCCTGTCGATCTCCTACAGCATCATCAACAAGCATCACGGCCGCATCGACCTGGACAGCACCCCGGGCGTGGGCTCGCGCTTCCGCGTGGTGCTGCCGGTGAAGCAGCCGCGCTGACCGCTTCCGAAGTGGAACCGGACACCCAGAGCAGCCGGCCAGCGGCCGGCTCTACCGGGGCCCATCGATGGTAGTGCCGGCCGCTGGCCGGCAACCTCATTGAAACCGGACACCCAGGGCAGCCGGCCAGCGGCCGGCTCTACCGGGGCCTATCGATGGTAGTGCCGGCCGCTGGCCGGCAACCTCATTGAAACCGGACACCCAGGGCAGCCAGCCAGCGGCCGGCTCTACCGGGGCCTATCGATGGTAGTGCCGGCCGCTGGCCGGCAACCTCATTGAAGCCGGGCACCCAAGGCAGCCGGCCAGCGGCCGGCTCTACCCGATCATCACCGCAGCGGCCGATCCTCGCCACCATCCCCGGTTTCCACCGGTGCCGGGCCGGCATTGCTACGGCGCTGTTCTTCGTACGTGCGGAATGCCTGGTGGATGTGCTTGCGCAGCTCGTCGTCGTTCCACGGCTTGGTCAGGAAGCGATAGATCGCGCCGCGGTTGATCGCATCGGTCACCGTGTTCAGATCGGTGTAGCCCGACAGCACCAGGCGGATCGTATCCGGGTACAGCATCTTCACCCGGCCCAGGAACTCGGTGCCGCTCATATCACTCATGCGCTGGTCGGACAGGATCACCTGCACGTCGTTGATCGCCAGCAGATCAAAGGCGTCACGCACGTTGCCAGCGGCCAGGATGCGGTAGCCGTCGCGGCGGAACAGGCGCACCAGCGAGCGCAGCACGTTCTCCTCGTCATCCAGCAGCAGCAACGTGCGGTCCGGGCGCGTTTCGGCGAAGGCTTCCGGGCGCAGGTAGCGGCGGCGCAGGGTCATGCCGGCGGCATCGGCCGACATCGGCTCGCCGAACAGGTAGCCCTGGAACACATCGCAGTCGTTGCGGCGCAGGAAGCCCAGCTGGGCCTGCGATTCCACGCCGTTGGCAATCACGGTCATGCCCAGCTGGTGGCCCATGGCAATGATCGCGCGGGCAATGGCTGCTTCGCGATTGCCAGCCGGTGCGCTCTTGATGAAGCTGCGGTCGATCTTCAGCTTGTCCACCGGATAGCGCACCAGCGCGCTGAGGCTGGAATCGCCGGTGCCGAAGTTGTCCAGGCTCAGGCTGATGCCTTCGTTGCGCAGGTTGGCCAGCGTTTCATGGACGAAATTGACGTTGTTGGTCAGCGCGCTCTCGTTGATCTCCAGCGTCAGCATGTGCGCCGGCACGCCCGCGGCCTGCAGCAGGGACATCACCTCGGCGAAGAAGTTCGGCCGCAGCAGCTGCAGGGTGGACACGTTCACCGCGATGGTGAAGTCATCAAAGCCCTGGTCGCGCCACAACCGCGCCTGCTTCAATGCGCCTTCCAGCACCCAGGTGCCGATCTGCACGATGATGCCCAGGCGCTCGGCGGTGCGCATGAAGCGCTCCGGCACCAGCATGCCCAGGGTCGGCGACTGCCAGCGCAGCAGCGCTTCCATGCCGACCACGTGGCCGTCGCGGGCGCTCACCAGCGGCTGGTAACGCAGCTTCAGCTCGCCATTGGGAATGGCATCGACGATCTGGCGCGCGATGATGCTCTCGCTGTGCGCGCTCGGCGGGGTATCCACGGCATGGATGCGCACGGCATTGCCGCCTTCGCGGGCGGCCTGGTACAGCGCATCTTCGGCATGGTCGAGCAGGCGCGAGGCGCTGCTGGCATGTTCCGGGCACAGGCTCACGCCCAGCTTGCCGGTCATGAACAGCGTGTATGGAAGCACCGACAGCGGCAGTTCCATCTGCTGGCGGATCTCTTCAGCGAAGTCCTCCGGCAGCGGCAGGTCCGCGGTGCGGGGCACCGCGATCAGGAACTCGTCGCTGCCATGCCGCCACAGCTTGCCACGCCCGCGCAGGTAGGACTGCAGGCGCTGCGCCACCAGTACCAGCGCCTGATCGCCCACTTCGGCACTCATGTTCTCGTTGACCGATGCGAAGTGGTCGATGTCCACGTGCATCAGCATCAGCGCAATGCCGCCGGAGGCCGCCTCGGCAACCATCGCCTGCAGCTCGGGGTTGCCGGCGCCAAGGCGGTCGGGGGCATCATCGATGCTGACCGGGGGCAGGTTGGGATTCCACATAGGCTCAGTATTCCGGTGAATCGACGGCGGCCATGCTGGTCGCCTGGTAGGGGAGGTGGACGTCGATCAGGGTGCCCTCGCCATGCGCGGATTCGATCCGCACGTGGCCACCGACGCTCTGCGCGCGCTCGCGCATCACGATCAGGCCGAGGCCGCGCGGGCCGTCCGGATCGAAGCCTTCACCATCATCGCGGATCTGCAGGTGCAGGCCACGCTGGCTGACGTCGCGCAGCTGCAGCAGGACCTGGCTGGCGCGCGCATGGCGCAGCGCATTGGTCAGGCTTTCCTGTGCGATGCGGAAGCAGGCTTGTTCGATGCTGTTGTCGGGGCGGTGCGGCAGCGGCTCGATCTCGGCCAGCAGCTCCACCGGCGAAGAGCGGAACAGCACCCGCGCCTGCCAGCTCAGCGCCGCCTCCAGGCCCAGTGCATCCAGCTGCGGCGGGCGCAGCAGGGTGGAGATGTCGCGCAGCTTGGCCACGGTGGTGTCGGCCAGGCTGACGATCTGCGCCAGGTCCTCGCCACGACGCTTCGGATCGTCCTCATCCTGCGCCGCATGCGCCGACAGCTTGATCGCGGTAATGGCCTGGCCGATGTCATCGTGCAGGTCGCGCGAGATCGCGCGACGCTCGTCCTCCTGCAGCGAGAACAGCCGCCCGGCCATCGCCTGCAGCTCGCGATTGCTGGTTTCCAGCGCCCTGCGGGTGCGTTCGGAATCGCTCAGGTCGCGTACGATCAGCAGCTTGCAGTCACGACCGCCGTAGCGCACTTCGCCCACCGCCAGGCCGGCATGGAAGCTGCGGCCGTCCGCACGCTGCATGGCCACCACGCTGCTGTGGCCCGGCCCCAGGTGGGGCTGGCCGGCGCGCAGCTGGCTGCGCACCCGTGGCAGGTCGGCGGCAGCGACCAGTGCCGACAGCGGCTCGCCCAGCAGGGTGTGGCTGCCGTAGCCGAACAGGCCGGCGGCCCAGGCGTTGGCGTACAGCACGTGCTCGTCGGAGAGGATCACCACGCCGTCGGGCAGTACCCGCACCAGCTCGCGGAACTGTTCCTCGCGCTCGCGCAGCAGGCGCCGCGACTGCTCGCGCTCGGTCACGTCCTGCAGCGTCCCCAGCACGCGGCTGCGGCCGGCTTCGTCGATACCGCTGGCCGCCCGCAGGTGCACCATCAATGCACGGCCGTCCATCGACAGCAGCGGCAGCAGCACGTCCACCTGTACCGGCTCGCCGGAGCACAGTTCGGCCAGCAGCTGTTCGGTCTGGGTGGCGGTGGCCGGGTCGGCCGGCACCAGCAGCTCATCGAAGCGGTGCCAGCGCCGGGCCTCGGGCGGGCGGCGGCCGAGCAGGCGATAGACCTGGTTGGAATAGCGGCCCAGCCCGGTGGACGGGTCCAGTTCCCAGGCGCCGATGCGGGCCAGCTCATGGGCTTCCTCCACCCGGGCCAACGCCTGGTCGCGGCGCAGCTGGGCCAGATCCTCGGCGGTGCGGTCGATGGCGATCAGCAGGCGGGCGTTGTGGCCGTCGTAGCTGATGGCGTTGGAGCGCAGCTCCATCTGCCGCAGCGCGCCATCGCGCAGCTGCAGCTGAGCGCGCAGGATGCACAGCTCCTCGGGCGCCTCGCGGATCGCCTCCAGCTTGGTCTGCAGGGCCTGATCCTGGCCCGGCGGCCACAAGGCGTCGATGGTCTGTTCCAGCAGTTCGTCGCGGTCCCAGCCGAAGGCGCTGCAGGCGGCGGGGTTGGCATCGAGGATCGCCAGCGTGTCCAGGTCGTAGACGAGGATCGGCCCGGGGTTGCCCTCGAACATCTGCCGCAGGCGCAGCTCGGAGGCCTGCTGGCGCGCATGGGTATGCAGCACGTGTTCGGCCAGCGGGCGCAGCAGCAGATAGAGCAGGCCCGCGCTGGCCAGCGCGAAGAACGAGCCCTTCAGGCCCTGCCACAGGGCCGCCTGCTGCGGATCGGGCACCAGCGCCTGCACCACGCTGTCGGTGGAGATCATCCAGGCCAGCGCCATCACCAGGTAGCTCAGCACCACCCGGCGCCGGTCACGGCTCAGCGCCTGCGCCATCCGCGGGTCGGGAACTGGGGCGTTGCCGGTCGGTTCTGCGGGCATGGACGGGGCGGGTGACAGGGGCGCCGGTCATCTTACCCCGCAGCGTGCCGTGACCACTCAATTATCCGCCGCAGGCGCCGTTAACCACTGCGTGCCCCGCTGACGGGCGTGTCATCCGGAGCAAGATCGCGTGGACCAAGGGATCATCGCCAGCCTGCTGCAGCACCCGCTTGCGTCGGCGCTGGTCATCGTCGACCGTGCCGGGCGCCCGCTGGCGGCCAATCCGGCCGCGCGCGAGCATGGCCTGCCGGCCACCGTGGCGGCCTATGCGCCGATGCTGGAAGATCTGCGCCTGATGGCCGCCGATGGTGGCATCGTCGCCTGCACGCTGCCGGGCGGCCCGCGGGGGCACTACGACGGTCACCTGCGTGCGGTGCACGACGGTGCCGGCAACCTGCTGGCGTTCACCCTGAGCATTCCCGAGCCGGTGCCGGTCGATGCGGGCGGGCGCTGGGAGCTGGCACTGGACAGCGCCGGCCACAGCCTGTGGGACTGGGACATCCCCAGTGACCGGGTGGCGCGCACGCCGGCGCTGGGCGACGAGACCGCCACTGAATTGCTGTCTCGCGTGCACGGCGAGGACATCGCCCAGGTGCGCGCCGCGCTCGACGAGCACCTGCGCGGGCACAGCGAGCAGTACAGCGCACAGTTCCGTTTCCGCCAGGCCGATGGCCAGTGGCGTTGGGTGCTCGATCGCGGCCGCGTGGTCGCTCGCACCGCCGATGGCCAGCCCCTGCGCATGGTCGGCACGCATACCGATATCGAGCAGCAGAAGCAGCTCGAATCGCTGCTGCAGGAACAGCAGCTGCACCTGAGCGAGGCCCAGCGCATCGCCAGCATGGGCAGCTGGTCGTTTGATCCCAACAGCGGGCATTTCTGGTGGTCGCCGGAACTGCGTTCGCTTCTGGCACTGGAGCAGGGCGCCGTTCCGGGCCAGCGGCGGTGGCTGAAGCAGCTGCATCCACGCTCCCGCGGCGCGCTGCGCGCGGCATGGCGGCGGTTGTGGCGCGATGGCCGCGCTGCCAACCTCGAGCTGGAGCTGACCCGCGGCCATGAGCCTTCGCAGCACCTGCGGCTATGGATGCAGCCGCTGCTGGACATGGACGGGCAACCCAAGCGCCTGCTCGGCCAGGTACAGAACATCACCGAACAGCACCAGACCGATGCGTTGATCCGCTGGCGCACCGAACTGCTGAACCGGGTCTCCGCGCTGGGCCGCATCGGCGGCTGCGAGATCGAAGTGCAGACCCGCAGCATGCAATGGACCGAGGAGTGCTACCGCATCCATGGCCTGCGCAAGGAACCGATCACCCTCGACCAGGCGCTGGCGCTGTACACGGAGGACTCGCGCAACGCGTTCGAGGCGGCGCTCGCCCGTATCGCCAACGGCGGCCTGCCCGAGCAGCTGGACCTGTGCTTCTACCGCCAGTCCGGCCTGCGCGTCTGGGTGCAGGTGCTGATCGAACTGGACCGCCGTGACGGCCTGCCGCCGCGGTTCGTTGTCCTGTTCCGTGACATCACCCGCGAGCGCGAAGCCAACGAACGCATCGAACTGCTGGCCCACTACGACCTGCTGACCGGCCTGCCCAATCGCGTACTGCTCGGCGAACAGACCGCCGAAGCCATCGAGGAAGCACGCGACCGCGGAACCTCGCTGGCCATGCTGTTCATCGACCTGGACGGCTTCAAGACCATCAACGACAGCTTCGGCCACGCCACCGGCGATGCGCTGCTGAAGGCCGCAGCCACCCGCCTGCACCAGAACCTGCGCAACAACGACCTGTTCGGCCGCTTCAGTGGCGATGAGTTCATCGTGGTGCTGCGCGACCTGGCCGAGCCGGAAGATGCCGGTCATGTCGCCCGCAAGCTGATTGCCTCGCTGGCTGAGCCGCTGCGCCGTGGCGAGACCACGTTGAAAGTCGGCGCCAGCGTCGGCATCGCGATGCTGGGCGATGCGCAGACCGATTTCGACTCACTGCTGCGCGCGGCCGACGCCGCGATGTATGCGGCCAAGGAAGCCGGGCGCAACACCTACCAGTACTACAGCCAGGACGCCCTGGCCCGCATCCAGCGCCGGCTGGACGTCGAGCATGCCCTGCATGGGGCGATCGAGCGCGACGAGTTCAGCCTGGCCTACCAGCCGCTGCTGCACGCCCACCACGGCGAGCCACCGGCGATCGAGGCACTGTTGCGCTGGCACCGCCCCGGCATCGGCTACTGCAGCCCGGCCGAGTTCATTCCCATTGCCGAAAAGTGCGGCGAGATCGTGCGCATCGGCGACTGGGTGCTGAACGAGGCCTGCCGCCAGGCGACCGCCTGGGACCGTGCCGGACTGCACTTTGATCGCATCGCGGTCAACGTGTCGGCGGTGCAGCTGCGTGATCGCGGCTTCGCCGAGCGCGTGATCGAGATCTGCCATGCCCATGGCTGGCCGCCGCAACGGCTGGAACTGGAGCTGACCGAGTCGGCGCTGATCCGTGATACCGACATCCTGCGCCATTGCTTCGACGTGCTGGAACGGCATGGCGTGCCGCTGGCGGTGGATGACTTCGGCACCGGCTTCTCCAACCTCAATTACCTCAATCGCTTCCCGGTGGGGCGCCTGAAGATCGACCGCAGTTTCGTGCAGGGCATGCTGCATGATTCGGGCACGGCCGAAGTCACCCAGGCCATCGTCCACCTGGGCCACGCGCTGGGCATGAAGGTGGTGGCCGAAGGCGTGGAAACCCACCAGGAAGAAGACATGCTGCGCCGCCAGGGCTGCGACGAGATCCAGGGCTACCTGTACTCGCGCCCGCTCAGCCCGCGTGATCTGGCGCAGTGGCTGCGCCAGCAGCGCCCGGCGCCAATGCGCACCGACGCCAGCGGCGAAGCGGTGCTGGTGCGCTGAGGGTCTGCGCTGGCGGATGCCGGCGCGGTGTGGCCTGACTCTGGTGCGCCCAGCCCTGGTGGGTGCCGACCGTTGGCCGGCACGGATGCCCTGGCGCTCGCGATCATCCACGCATGGCGTGGAACTACCTGGGAAACTCCGCCTTCAACTGCATGCGCAGGGCCTCGACGATGGCCGCATAGCGCCGCTTCTGGACCAGGTAGCTGGCCAGGAACAGCGGCAGCACCAGCAGCATCGGTGCCACCATCGGGCGCATCGCCACCAGTGGCAACAGCAGCAGTGACAGGATTGCCACGAACCAGCTGCACAGGCCGATCACCCGCACCTCGTGCCGTCGCGCGTTGAGAACGATGCGTCCACGCATCACCGGGAAGTAGCGCAGGCCGAAGCTCGGTGCGAAGCTCTCGCGGAACGCCATGCTGCCATCGGGCAGCGCATGGAAGGCCAGTCGCAGCCACTTGTCCTGCGGCAGGTCACGTTCCAGGCTGCCCAGCGAGAGCCGGGCCTGCATGGCCGGTGACGCCGCGATGCGTTCGTTGAACAGGGTGATGCCCCAGCTGAAATAGCCGGCCACCCAGGCCATCAGAAGGACGGCTTCGAACAGGAGCACTGCGATCAGGGCGATGGCCATCGGTCTTCCATGAACGGGACCGGTGGATCATGCCATGCGGGACGGCCCATCCACGCAGGACGTGGATCTACTTCAGGGCTTCGCCATCCAGGCCCAGGTCCCATGCCAGGCCCAGCAGTTCATCGTCGGCTCGGGAGGGGGTGGGGCGCGCATCGGCCAGCTGCTGCAGTTCGAGCAGTTCCTCGCGGGCCACGTCTTCCAGCCGCTGCAGCTGCTCACGCACGCTCGCGTTGCGCGGGCGCTCGGTGTCGGTGAGGGCGGGCAGGGCGCGGATCAGGGTCATGGTGCGCGTACAGGATGCATCCAATGGCAGGTTACAGGCAAAGGCCCCGGACGAACCGGGGCCTTGCGGGCTGCCGGCGAGGGCAGCGGACATCAGGATCAGAACAGCTCGACGGTGCCGGCGCCCATGCTCTGCTGGGCGACGGGCTTGTGCGGCGGGCGTTCCCATTCGCTGCGCAGCTCGCGCAGGCGGTTGCCGGTGCGCTGCAGCGCGGTGGCAATCTCTTCGTC
The DNA here is from genome assembly GCF_059367975.1 of Stenotrophomonas sp. YJH_SMC_131. NCBI lineage: Bacteria > Pseudomonadati > Pseudomonadota > Gammaproteobacteria > Lysobacterales > Lysobacteraceae > Stenotrophomonas > Stenotrophomonas sp. YJH_SMC_131. The sequence continues at coordinate 22,892 of NZ_JCAFRJ010000004.1, forward strand.
GAACACGCCGCCATTGCGGTGCAGCAGTTCCTGCAGGGCCACCGCTTCGCGGTTGATGGCAGTCAGGCGGTCCAGGTGGGTGTGCACGCCGCCCAGCGCCTGGGTGGCGATGTCTTCGAACTGCAGGGCACGCACGGCTTCGGCCACGCTGCCATCGATCGCACGGGCGCACTCGGACACTTCGCGCATGCCGTCGCCCAGCGAGGCGTTGATCTGCGCGACGTTGTCGAGCATCGCTGCCGCTTCCTGGCGGGCTTCGCGGGAGCGGTCCATATCGCGCGAGGCCATGTGCGAGACCGTCTCGCGCACCTTGGCAATGGCGTCCTTGGAGCTGTGCGCCAGCTTGCGGATCTGCTCGTTGAAGGTGGTCGAGCGCTCGGACAGGTTGCGCACTTCGTCGGCGACCACGGCGAAGCCACGACCGGCTTCACCGGCGCGCGCCGCTTCGATGGCCGCGTTCAGCGCCAGAAGGTTGGTCTGGTCGGCGATCGACTTGACGTCTTCCAGCAGCGCGAAGATGCCATCCAGGTGCTGCGCCATCTGGTCGATGTGCTGCACGGTGGTGCTGCTCTGGCCGCTCACCTGCTCCAGCGCTTCCACCAGCTGTTCCATGCGGTGGCTGGCGTGCTGGGCGAAACGGGCAACGTCGAGGCCGGCATTGCCTTCATCACCGGCGCGGTCGACGATGCGCGACAGGGCCTGGCTCTGCTGGCGCGACTTGCGGTTCATGGCATCGAAGCTGCCGCCCAGGCTGGAGACGGCCTGGCGGATCAGGTCACGGGCGCGTTCCACTTCGCCACGCGAACCGTCGATCTCGTTGCCGACGAAGTTGCGCAGCTCGGTCAGCAGCTGGTCCTGTTCGCGCAGGACACGGGCGTGCTCGGGGGAACGATGTGCCTGGGCGCGGGTGGTCCACCACGCAAAGCCGAGCCAGCTCAGCGTCATCGTGGTCAGGATCGCCCAGCGCAGGGCGGCCGGCCATTCGAAACCGATGGCGAAGGGGAGCAGCAGGGTCAGAGCCAGGGGGGCGGCCAGACGGATGAAAATGCGTGAGTACATGGACGTTCTCGGGAGGTGCACGGAGGATGTATCGGCCGTACCCCCTTTCTCTTTAACGTCGATGTGCCTCGAAGTGCATTCTGAATGCGCCGGTTTTCCGGCGCCTTGGCGGCCTCGGGGTCAGAGCCCTTTCCGTGCCGGAAAGGGATCCGACCCCTTGGGCAGGCGCAACGGGGTCGGATCCCTTTTCCATGGAAAAGGGCTCTGACCCCACACCCTCAGGCCAGCAGGCGGTCCACGGCCTCGATCATCGCCTTGCGGCTGAACAGGAAGTCCCAGTAGCTGCCGCCCAGCTGGCGCCACAACACCGCCGAACGCACCGCGGCCAGCAGCAGGGCACGGATCTCCGCCACCACGCCGGCCTGGCCCAGGTAGTGCGGGTTGCCCTGCACCATCACCCGCGGTTTCAGGTGGCTGATGGTGTCGGCATACAGGCCGCCGAGGTTGGCCAGTACGTCCGGGTGGCCACTGTCGCCCAGTTCGGTGGCCTGGCGCTGGGCGCGCTCGATGCCCGAGGCGACCTTGTTCACGGTCGCCCCATCCTGCACGAAGCGGCGCTCCAGCTGCAGCACCGACAGGGCCAGCTTGGGCAGCATCGGGTCCTGGCCCTGGCTGCGGAAGTAGTTGTGCAGCAGGCGCAGGCCGGACTTCAGTGCATGACGGTCACCGAACACCGCCTGCGGCGAGGACGCATCCACGCGGAACACGCTGTCCACGGCGGTGCGCACGGCGGCGGCGTCGGAATGGCCGGTATCGGCGATGCGGCGCACCTGCTGCAGGGCCTGGGCAATGCCGGCCAAGGCCAGGACGCGGTCGTCGACAGTGAAACTCATGCAGCGATTACCTCAAAAGGGGAGGGGGTGGTGCGCAGGCGTTGTTCCAGCGGCGCATCGGTGGCGGCGATCACCGCGCCGCCCAGGCACACATCACCGTCATACAGCACCAGCGATTGACCGGGGGTAACGGCACGCTGCGGGCGCGCAAAGGTGACCAGCACGCTGCCATCGTCCAGCACCTGGACCGTACACGGCTCGTCGGGCTGGCGGTAGCGGGTCTGGGCGGTGCATTCGAAGCGCCGTGCCGGCGGTGAGCCGGCGATCCAGTGCGCGGTTTCCGAACGCAGGCGGTCGGACAGCATCCACTTGCTGTCGCGGTCCTGGTCCACGTACAGCACGTTGCTGGCCACATCCTTGCCAACCACGTACCACGGCGCGGCCGGGCGGCCACGCACGCCGCCGATGTTCAGGCCCTCGCGCTGGCCCAGGGTGAAATAGAACACGCCCGGGTGTTCGGCAATCACGCTGCCGTCGGCCGGGTCGAGGATCTGGCCGGGCTTGGCCGGCAGGTAGCGGCCGAGGAATTCGCGGAAGTCGCGCTCGCCGATGAAACAGATGCCGGTGGAGTCCTTCTTGGCGTGGGTCGGCAGGCCGACGTCGCGCGCGATCCGGCGCAGGTCGCTCTTTTCCAGGTCGCCGATCGGGAACAGGGTGGCTGCCAGCTGTTCCTGGCCCAGTTGATGCAGGAAGTAGCTCTGGTCCTTGGATCGATCGGCGCCGCGCAGCAGCAGCCACTGGTGGCCGCGCTGGGTCACCCGTGCGTAATGGCCGGTGGCGATGCGCTCGGCGCCCAGCTCGCGGGCGGCGTCCAGGAAATGCTTGAACTTCACTTCACGGTTGCACAGCACGTCCGGGTTCGGGGTGCGGCCGGCCGCGTACTCGGCCAGGAAGTGCTCGAACACGCCCTGCCAGTACTCGCTGGAGAAGTCCCGGAAGTGGAACGGGATGCCCAGCAGGCCGCACACGGCCACCGCGTCGCGACGGTCATCCTCGGCACGGCAATCACCGCTGCCATCGTCGGCCCAGTTCTGCATGAACAGGCCGGCCACGGCCTCGCCCTGCTGTACCAGGCGCCAGGCGGCGACCGAGGAATCGACGCCGCCGGAGACGCCCACCATCACACGCGGAGTGCTCATGCGACCTCCCGGACCAGCGAAAGCGGGTGGCGCTGGCCACCCAGGTAATCCGCCACCACCTGCCACACCAGCGGGCTGCGCTGGCGCTCGCCGGCGGCCTGCAGCTCGGCCGGGGTCAGCCACAGCGCGCGGTCGATGCCGGTGTCCAGCGGCTGCGCCGGATCGTGCGAAACCGGGCGCGCCGCGTAGCAGAAGCGCAGGAAGGCCGTGCCGTCGCCGGCAGTCCACTGGTAGCAGCCGATGAAGTGGGTCAGCTGCACCGTCCAGCCGGTTTCCTCGCGGGTCTCGCGCAGGGCGGCCTCGGCCAGGCTTTCGCCCGGCTCGAGGTGGCCGGCCGGCTGGTTCAGCACCTGGCGGCCGTCAATGGTCTCCTCGACCAGCAGCACGCGGCCGCCGTCGATCACCACGGTGGCAACGGTGGCGTGCGGTGCCCAGCGCGGGTCCGGCGTGGCGTTCAACTCAGAACTCGTCCTTCTTGGTCAGTTCCAGCTCCATCGCGTCGGCGGTGCGGATGGCCGCATCGATGGCGTCGCTGAGCTGGTCGGCGGTGGCATCGGCGTCGATCTTCACCACGAACATGGCGGTGGTGTCCTGCTTTACCCAGCCGCCCATCTTGGCGTCCTGCGAATCTTCCAGCAGGCGGTTGGCCACGGCCACCGGGAACTGCTTGGTCTTGGCGCTGTAGGCCGGCGACCAGATCTCGCGGATGTTGTGGCTGCCGAAGTCTTCCACCGCCGAGCGCACGTAGACCATCTGGGTGCGGTCACCCTCGACGTCGAAGACCATGCGGTAGTCGCCATCCTCGTCGACCTCGTAGGTGTAACCCAGCTTGTCCAGGTGGCGGGCCACGGACTTGTCGGCCTGGGGCGCGGCGGTGGCAGCACCGGCAGCGGCCAGGGTGATCAGCAGGGCGGGCAGAAGGGTCCTTTTCATGAAGATCCTGTGAAGCAGTGTTGAAAGAAGCTGCAATTGTGACGTTGGGCGTGCGTGCCGTCCAATCTGCGGCGAGCCGACGCAGGCGCGGTGCAACCTCTATAATGGATGGATGCCCCATGAGTCCTCCCCCGATTCCCAGCACGAGCACGGCGTTGCCGTGGAGCCCGCGCGCCCGGAAGTGGCGCCGCCGCCGTTCTACCAGGTGATGCTGCTCAACGACGACTACACCCCGATGGATTTCGTGGTGGATGTACTGCAGCAGTTCTTCAGCATGGACCTGGACAAGGCCACGCAGGTGATGCTGCACGTCCATACCCGCGGCCGCGGGGTCTGCGGCGTGTTCACCCGCGAGGTCGCCGAGACCAAGGTTGCCCAGGTCAACGAGTATTCGCGGATGAACCAGCATCCGCTGCTGTGCACGATGGAAAAGGCCTGACCGGCTGCCGATCCTCGTCCGGGTACATCGACTCCGGACACGGCGTGCCCACCAAGGTGGGCACCTACCAAGGCAGAAGCCTGTAGAGCCGAGCCCATGCTCGGCTGCTTTTCGTCCCGGCGCAATGATCCCGGATGGAGTGCGCCCACCACGCGCGGAGGTCACGCCTCCGCCAACGCCTCCAGCGCCATCCGCGCCACCGCCTCGTCGATGTCGGCGGGGTCGCCATCGTCCCGGAACCACACCGCCGACAGCGCAGTGCTGGCCGCGATCCAGCGCAGCAGGCGCGTGCGTTCCAGGCCGGCCAGTGCGCTTACCTGTTGCAGCCGGGCGGCAAACCGCTCGGGCCGGGTGGCCACATGGATGCCCGGGCCACAGAGGTCCGGGTTGCTGAACATCGTCGTGTAGTCGAACGCGCGGTCGCCCAGCAGCCGCTTCGGGTCGATCGCCAGCCAGCCACGCGCGCCGAAATCCAGCACGTTGTCGTGGTGCAGGTCGCCGTGCAGCGGCCGGATCTCGTGTTCTTCCCGCAACACCCGCTCCGCCAGTGATCTGCACTGTTCCAGCAGTGGCGGCAGCGCGGCCCTTGGCTGCAGCAGGTCGGCGAACCATGTACGCAGGCAGACCAGTTCCGCTGGCGGCGCGCTCCGTGGCCGGTGCAGCTGCCGCAGGACCTGGCACAGGATCGTGGTACAGGCATCATCGTCGCCCTCGATCGAACGTTGCCGCAGCGAATCGCCGTCTGCACGCTCGATCAGGATCGCCGGCCCCTCGTGGGCCAGCAGGCGGGCGGCACCATCGCCGTCCCACCAGCGCAGCAGGCGATGGCCGTTCCGCTCCTCGGTTTCGCTGCTGACCTTCAGCATCGCCGGTTCGCCGTCGGCGGTCAGCACCGGCCAGAGCTGGGCGTGGGGCGTCTCGATGGCCGCGCCATCACGCCGCAATCGCCAGCGGCTCAGGTAGGGTTCGCTCATGCTGGGTGGGCTGTCCTGGAGTGAATGAAGATCAAGCGATCTGCACTGCTAACGCCATCTGAACGCAGCAATCCGCTAGGGTGATGGAAATCGCGTAGTCAGGCCGCATATTGTCCCCATCTGCCGCCGGAGTAATCCATGTTCAGCAAAGACCTCGAACACACCATCGGCCAGTGCTACAAGCGCGCCCGTGAGGCCCGGCATGAATTCATGACGGTCGAACACCTGCTGTTGGCACTGCTCGACAACCCGTCCGCCCAGGCCGTACTGAAGGCCTGTGGTGCCGACGCCGAACGCCTGCGCCAGGAGCTGGAGCAGGCCATCGAGGCTTCCGTGTCCCGCCTGGCCGAAGATGACGGCCGTGATACCCAGCCGACCCTGGGCTTCCAGCGCGTGCTGCAGCGGGCCGTGTACCACGTGCAGTCCTCGGGCAAGAAGGAGGTCACCGGCGCCAACGTGCTGGTCGCCATCTTCGGCGAAAAGGACTCCCATGCCGTCTATTACCTCAACCAGCAGGACGTGACCCGTCTGGACGTGGTCAATTACCTGTCCCATGGCATCGCCAAGCTGGGCGAGGAAGGCGAGCAGCCGTCCTCCTCCTCCGATGGCGAAGGCCGCATCGAAGGCGGGGAGGGCGAGCCGAAGGGTGATGCCCTGACCGAGTTCGCCAGCAACCTCAACGAACAGGCGCGGTCCGGCCGCATCGATCCGCTGGTCGGCCGTGCCGACGAGATCGAGCGCACCATCCAGGTCCTGTGCCGCCGCCGCAAGAACAACCCGCTGTACGTGGGCGAGGCCGGCGTGGGCAAGACCGCGATTGCCGAGGGCCTGGCCCGCCGCATCGTCGAGGGCTCGGTGCCCGACGTGCTGGCCGACGCGGTGATCTACTCGCTCGACCTGGGCGCGCTGGTGGCTGGCACCAAGTACCGCGGCGACTTCGAGAAGCGCCTGAAGAGCGTGCTGACCGCACTGAAGAAGGTCCCCAATGCGGTGCTCTTCATCGACGAGATCCATACCATCATCGGTGCCGGTTCGGCCTCGGGTGGCACCATGGATGCGTCCAACCTGATCAAGCCGGCGCTGGCCTCCGGCGAGCTGCGCTGCATCGGCTCGACCACCTTCCAGGAGTACCGCGGCATCTTCGAGAAGGACCGGGCGCTGGCCCGCCGCTTCCAGAAGATCGACATCGTCGAGCCGACCGTGGGCGAGACCTACGAGATCCTGCAGGGCCTGAAGTCCAAGTACGAGCTGCACCACGGCGTGACCTATTCGGACGAAGCGCTGCAGGCGGCGGTGGATCTGTCGGTGAAGCACATCGGCGACCGCCTGCTTCCGGACAAGGCCATCGACGTGATCGACGAGGCCGGTGCCCGCCAGCGGCTGCTGCCGGAAGGCCAGCGCAAGGAGCTGATCGACGTCGAGGAAGTGGAGGCGATCGTGGCCAAGATGGCGCGCATCCCGACCAAGCAGGTCAGTGCCACCGACAAGGATGTGCTGCAGCACCTGGAGCGCAACCTGAAGATGGTGATCTTCGGCCAGGACCCGGCCATCGAGACGCTGTCCTCGGCGATCAAGCTGGCCCGCTCGGGCCTGGGCAATCCGGAAAAGCCGATCGGCAACTTCCTGTTCGCCGGCCCGACCGGTGTCGGCAAGACCGAGGTGACCAAGCAGCTGGCGCTGCAGCTGGGCATCGAGCTGGTCCGCTTCGACATGTCCGAGTACATGGAGCCGCATTCGATCAGCCGCCTGATCGGTGCCCCTCCGGGCTATGTCGGCTTCGACCAGGGCGGCCTGCTGACCGAAAAGATCGTCAAGACGCCGCACTGCGTGCTGCTGCTGGACGAAATCGAAAAGGCGCACCCGGATATCTTCAACATCCTGTTGCAGGTGATGGACCGCGGCGTGCTGACCGATACCAACGGGCGTGAGGCCAACTTCAAGAACGTGGTGCTGGTGATGACCACCAATGCCGGCGCGGCGCAGGCCTCGCGGCGCTCGATCGGCTTCACCAAGCAGGACCATGCCACCGACGCGATGGAGACCATCCGCCGTAGCTTCACCCCGGAATTCCGCAACCGCCTCGATGCGGTGGTGCAGTTCCAGGCGCTGGGCTTCGAGCACATCCTGCGCGTGGTCGACAAGTTCCTGATCGAGCTGGAGATGCTGCTGCAGGACAAGCACGTCAGCCTGTCGGCCACGCCGACCGCGCGCGACTGGCTGGCCCACCACGGCTTCGACCCGCTGATGGGTGCGCGCCCGATGGCCCGCGTGATCCAGGACAAGATCAAGCGTCCTCTGGCCGACGAGCTGCTGTTCGGCAAGCTGGTCAACGGCGGCAAGGTGAACATCGATGTCCGCGACGACGAGCTGGTCGTCGAGACCCAGGCCGAGCCGGAGCGCCTGCTGCCGGTCACGGTGGAGTGAACTGACGCCGGGCGTGGCCCGGCGGACCTGAAATGACAAGGGCGGCTTCGGCCGCCCTTGTCATATGCGCCATCAACGGCCGCGCTGGCGGGCCTTCTTCTGGAAGGTGGCTTCGTCGATCGGTTCGATCTGCGCCACCCGGCAGTGGTCGGCATCGGTGCGCAGCTGGCTGCGGCCGGCGCTGCACAGCAGGCCCTGCTGGCCTTCGGTGATGAAGCTCAGTTTCCGCGAGTAGCCGGCAGTGGAGCAGTCGTTCTGGAAATGCACCACATAGTGGTCCTGGCCATTGCGCAGCAGGATGTTCCGCGAAACGCCGGCGCGCACGATCTGCTGGTCGCTGCCCAGCTGGATGCAGTCACTGGCCGTGGAGGGGGGCTCGGCGGCGCGCACAGGCGATGCGCTGGCGGACGTGGCAACGGCGACGAGCAGGGCGGTCAACGTGAGCATGTTCATGGCGAGGCAGGGGAATGGCGATCCGGACTGGATCGGGTCCCACGATGCCGCCACGGATGAAGATGCGAATCTGCCGCAAGCAGGGCTGACCGACGCCACGGTGCGTTCGGTCACGATGACCTCCGGCAGGGCCGGATTGCAGGCATGACAAAAGGCCAGCAACCAGGGCTGGCCTTGTCGAAGTGGCGCAACGCGCCGACCGCTTACTTCATGCGGTAGGTGATACGACCCTTGGTCAGGTCGTACGGGGTCATTTCAACCTTGACCCGGTCACCGGTGAGGATGCGGATGTAGTTCTTGCGCATGCGGCCGGAAATGTGGGCGATGATTTCGTGCCCATTTTCCAGGCGAACGCGGAAAGTGGTGTTCGGCAGCGTCTCGCTGACGGTGCCCTCGAACTCGATGGAATCGTCTTTCGACATGTAGTCCTGTGCGGTTCAGAAAACGGCCACGCTGGGCCTAAGGCGCAGTATTTTACGCGTGACCGGCCCAGCTTGCAAAGTTTGTGTTAACCCCCGGCCAAACGCTGTGCCGGCAGGCGTCCGACCGCCTGCGTCCACGGGCCTTCACGGCCGTCATGGCGCACCGCGTGGCGGACGTGCTGCAGGAACGCCGCGCGCGGCAGGTGCTCGGCGCCCATCCGCAGCAGGTGCGGATTCTCCACCTGGGCATCGATCAGCGCCCAGCCCCAGCCGTGAAGCGTGGATGCCAGCGCGGCCAGGGCGATCTTGGAGCCGCCGCTGGCGCCACTGAACATGCTCTCGCCGAAGAACATCGTCCCGATGGCCACCCCGTAGATGCCGCCGACCAGCGTCTGCCGGTCCCAGACCTCGAAGGAGTGGGCAAAGCCGAGGTCATGCAGCTGGCTGTAGGCCTCGACCATGTCGGGGCTGATCCAGGTGCCGTCCTGGCCGGGCCGCGGTGCCGCCGCACAGGCGCGCATCACCCGGCTGAAGGCGGTGTCGGCGGTGACCTCCCATGTGCTGCCGCGCAACTGGCGCCGGAAGCGGCTGGACAGATGCACGCCATCGGTACGGAACACCATGCGCGGGTCGGGCGACCACCACAGGATCGGCTCGCCCTCGCTGAACCATGGAAAGATGCCGCCCGCATACGCGTTGAGCAGGCGCGCCGGATGCAGGTCGCCGCCCACGGCGAGCAGGCCGTCGGGCTGGCGCAGAGCGGTCTCGGCCGGCGGGAAGGGGGCGTCCGGCGCGTCGGCCAGGCGCCAGGGCAGCTGGCGGGTCATGCCGGCATTGTATTCGCCGTGGTGATGGATGATGTCTGGCACCATCACGCTTCACCGGCAAGGAGCCTGCGAATGAGCGACCCGATCTCAGCCATCCTCGACCTGCATGACACCCCGCGCACGCGCAACGACAGCCAGGGCATGCTGCTGTCGCTGGCCACCGAGCATCCGCACCAGCTGGGTGAGTTGATGCTGCAGGCCATGGCGCGTCGCTCGCCGGGCTCGGCCTTCCTCGATATGGCGCTGGACCTGCTGCCGGACGAGGCGGTGCCCGCAGTCGCGGCCGAGGCCTGGCGCCGCTATCGCGAGGGCGAGCGAGGTGAACTGCTGGCCAGCGTGATGGAGTTCGCCAGCTACCAGGCGCCGCAGGTGCTGCAAGACGATTGGGAGGCGTTGCTGGTGGTGGCCCATGAGGATGAGGTGCAGTTGGCCTCGCAGGTCTGGCGGGGCTTGCCCGGCGCGATTGCCGCGCACTGGGCGCAGTTGCTGGCCGAGGCCGGGGACGATCGGGAGATGGTGCGCGCGAGGGTGCTGCTGCTCGCTGCTCAGCCCGAAACCTATGCCGTTGCCCGGGGCTACCTCGTCGACTGGGGCCAGCTGGATGCCGACATCTGGGCGCACTGGGCTGGCGTGGCCAACGGTCCGCGGCCGCGTCGCCTGCACGGCGAGAAGCCGCTGCACATCCGCTTCGGCCGTGAGCAGCACCGCGCGCAGTTGGCCGACGAGCCAAGCTGGCGCAAGCGCATCTGGCACCTGCACCCGACCTGGAATGGCGGACAGGTGCAGCACGCCGGCCACATGGGCGGACCGCTGGAAGCGCTGTGTGGCAGCTGCCATGCGCCGCTGCAGCGCCTGCTGCGAACCGATGCTGCCGCGCTGCAGCCGGGCGCGGCGGGTGAGATCACGCTGGGCCTGTGCCTGGACTGCTGCGGTTGGGAAGATCCGCCTGTGCGTTTCTATCGCCACGATGCTGCCGGCCTGCCCAGCTGCCACCCCAGCCAGCGTCTGGAGGTGCCGGCCACGCCGACCGACAGCGGTGATCTGATGCAGGCCGAGGTGGGTCTGGCCGCCATGGACGGTGCGCGCTGGCAGCAACAGGACTGGGGCCAGTCCAACCATCGGCAGAACCTGTCGCGTGTGGGCGGCGCGCCCAGCTGGGTGCAGAGCGCCTGGTATCCGGCATGCATCGACTGTGGCGAGGAGATGCCCTTCGTGATGCAGCTCGATTCGACGCTGCCGACCACGGGTGAGGGCACCCTGCTGTGGGGCAGCGGCGGCATGCTCTATACGTTCTGGTGCGCGACGTGCCGGGTGAGCGGACACTTCTGGCAGTGCACCTGAGCCTGGCGCGCGCCATTGCTCTGGCAGACGCCAACGTTGTCCCCGCCCAATGCACTGGTGGGTGCCAACCTTGGTTGGCACGCCTTCCCGCTACGGCTCTACGCGGAACGGCCCATGCCCCTGCAGCTCCTGCTGGTAGCGCCGCACATCGCGCCGTTCCTGCCGGCACCAGTCCTGCAACGCCTCGGCGAACTCCGGATCGGCTACCCAGTGCCGGCTGCGCACCAGTGTAGGCAGGAAGCCGCGCGCCAGCTTGTGCTCGCCCTGTGCGCCGGGTTCGAAACGGCTCAGGCCTTCGCGCAGGCAGTACTCGATGCCCTGGTAGTAACAGGCTTCGAAGTGCAGGCCGGGCAGGGCGGCGCCGCCCCAGTAGCGGCCGTACAGCGTGTCACCGCCGCGCAGGCACAGCGCGCCGGCAATCGGCTGGCCTTCCTGCTCGGCCAGGAACAGCACCAGCCCGCGTCCCAATGAAATGGCCAGATGGCGCAGGAAGGGCTCGGTCAGCGCCGGGGCATTGCCGTATTCCAGGAAGGTCTGCAGGTAGAAGCGGTACATCGCCTGCAGGTCGGCGCGACTGGCCTCGTCGCCGTGCACCACGCGGAAGCTGATGCCCTGGCGGGTGACCTTGGCCCGTTCCTGGCGGATGTTCTTGCGGTGCTTGTGGTTCATCGCGCCGAGGAGCTGGTCGAATGTCGCCCAGTCACCCGGGTTCTGCCACTGGAACTGCACGTCCTCGCGCAGCAGCCAGTCATCGCCGAACAGCGCTTCGTCCGCTGCGGTGTGGAAGTTGATATGGGCCGATGACACCTCCAGTGCCGGCAGTGCATCGCGCAACGCCGACAGCAGCGTAGTGCGCTCTGAATCGTGACGGGCCAGCAGGCGCGGCCCGGTGACCGGCGAGTACGGCACCGCGCCCAGCCACTTCGGGTAGTAGTCGCGGCCATGGCGGGCATAGGCATTGGCCCAGGCGTGATCGAACACGAATTCGCCGTGGGAGTTGGTCTTCAGGTAGCCCGGAATTGCGCCGATCAGGCGCTCGCCCTCCCACAGCGTGAAGTGCCGGGGTTGCCAGCCCCAGTCCTCGCGCAGGCAGCCGTGCTCTTCCAGGCCTGAGAGGAAGGCGTGGCTGATAAACGGATTCTGGCCGTCGTGCAGGGCATCCCAGTCGGTGGCGGGAATGGACTGAAGGGAGTGGAGGAAGCGGGTGGAGGGCATGGTTGGCAAGGATAGGCCAGGTGGATCGCGAACGGTGTTGGCGGAGCTGGGTTGGTTTGTTTCGGTTGGAGGTGAGGAAAATTTGAATTCTCCATCCGTGTGCGCTGTGTTGCGGAATCGCCGTCGCGCGGCTGGGCAGGGTGGCGGGACGCCGCATGAGCGGCGTGTGTCCCACCACATGGAGGAATCAACAATGAAGGGATTGAAGCTTGCAACTGCCGCGGTCGCGTGCGGCCTGATCTTTGTGCCGCCCGTGTTGGCTTCTGGAGATCAGCCGGCGAAAGTGCTTGAGGATGCAGGTGCTCACGCGGAGGCGGTTGCGCTGTTGGAGCGTGAAGCTTCGAACCAGCTGACGCGTCATTTGCAGGAGAGGGGTGAACTGCGACAAATCAGCGTCAGCATCCGTCTGGATGTGAAGGCAAGATCGATGGTGATCAGCTTTGGGCCTGGATACCTTCCCGGCCCGGATCGCGGTTATGACGAGCTCTTCCTGATTCCGATGGCGTCTACGTTGAGGTACTACGCCGAGAAGTCGGGACTGGATGTGAATGATATTGACTTCCTGTTTGACGGAAAAACCCTTGAGGAATACTACCCCGAGGATCTGGCCGTTCCGCCGAAGACGAACGAGAAGTCGACGCATACATCAGCTTTGGTGTCAGCAAGCCATGGCTACATCAGCTTGCATCCCAGCAGAGAATGGAAGTTTCAGCGCCCAGCGCCTCTCGGCATTCAGGAAGACACGCTGAGTCCACTGTTTGGTGACGAACTGCAAGGATTGATCGAACAACGTAGCGGTTTGACGGTGCACCGGGCACGCAGCCGCTCCACGGAACTCCATCCGGAGTCCGGGAAGCCATGGGAGCACATGTCATCCCGCTACCACCTCAAGGCGCTTTTCCCCGAACGCACCGACATGTGGAATGAGTTTCCGAACAGCCCAGAGTCTGCTCGCGAAAAGGAAGAGGACATACGGGCTCGCCCCAACTACGCAAACCATCTGGGTGTGGATGTGATGCTGAGCCTGCACACCAATGGCAGCGATTCAGCCAGTCTGCGTGGAACCGAGGTCTACTATCATCAGGACAAACCGCAGGACAAGGCGCTGGCGGATAGCATTCTCTGTGGGATGCGTGAAATCATCCGAGCGCAACCGGGCTATCGGGATTTCCCGATTCGCGAGAGTTCGACCTCGGCCAGGCACGGCGAGAACCGCATCGGGAAGATGCCCTCGGTGATCATCGAAACCGCCTACCACTCCAATCCTGACGATGTGGCCGCCTTGCAGGACCCCGTCTTCCGCTCGGCGTCGATGAAAGGGGTGGAGAAGGGCTATCGCCTGTGGGCAACAGGAAAGACGTGTGAGCCGCTGTCCGGGCAGCCGATCGCAGATGTCGACGTTCCATCCGGCGACTCGCGCGAGGTGGACGTGGCGTTTGCGGGCCATCCGCAATTCCCGATCAGCCTGATCACCCGCAATACGCTGTGCCCATCAGGGTGGAACTGCAGCGGACGGACGGTGGTCATCGATTCGCCTGACCAGCCCAGCAGGATGCAACTCAGCTGCGGTCGCGACAGCGTGGGGACGCTCGGCTGGGAGACGCATGTGTTGGATGCGGATGGGGTCAAGTCGCAGCCCGTGCCTCACACCGTTCGTTGTGTTCCCGGTGCGGCCGGCCCTGATCGAAATGGCTTGCCTGAGAATACGGCTGCCGCAGGGATGTAACGAGAAAGGCCGACGCTTTCGCGTCGGCCTTTCTCCTGAGTCGAGCATGGCTCGACTCTACAGAGCATAATCAGCGCTTCAGCTGGCCTTGCCCTGCGCGTCCAGATAGCGCTCGGCGTCCAGAGCGGCCATGCAGCCGAAGCCGGCCGAGGTGATCGCCTGGCGGTAGTGCTGGTCGGCCACGTCGCCGGCGGCGAACACGCCTTCCACCGAGGTCTGGGTAGCGTTGCCGCCCAGGCCCGAACGGATTTCCAGGTAGCCGTTGTTCATCGCCAGCTGGCCGTCGAACAGGGTGGTGTTCGGGTGGTGGCCGATGGCCACGAAGAAGCCGTGGGCATCGATGTCGCGGGTGCCGCCGTCCAGGGTGGACTTCACGCGCACGCCGGTCACGCCGGCGTCGTTGCCCAGCACTTCCTCCACCTGGTGGTGCCAGACGGTCTCGATCTTGCCTTCGGCCACCTTCCTGAACAGCTTGTCCTGCATGATCTTCTCCGCCTTCAGGGTGTCGCGGCGGTGGACCAGGTAGACCTTGCGGGCGATGTTGGACAGGTACAGGGCCTCTTCCACCGCGGTGTTGCCGCCGCCGACCACGACCACGTCCTGGTCGCGGTAGAAGAAGCCGTCACAGGTGGCACAGGCGGACACGCCGCGGCCCTTGAACTCGTCTTCGGTCGGGATGCCCAGGTACTTGGCGGTGGCGCCGGTGGCGATGATCAGCGCGTCGCAGGTGTACTCGTGGCTGTCGCCGATCAGCTTGAACGGGCGCTGCGACAGGTCGGCGGTGTGGATGTGGTCGAAGATGACCTCGGTCTCGAAGCGCTCGGCGTGGGCCTGCATGCGCGCCATCAGGTCCGGGCCCATCAGGCCGTGGGCGTCACCCGGCCAGTTGTCCACCTCGGTGGTGGTCATCAGCTGGCCGCCCTGCTGCAGGCCAGTGATGACGACCGGCTTCAGGTTGGCACGGGCGGCGTAGACGGCGGCGGTCCAGCCGGCCGGTCCGGAACCGAGGATGACGAGGCGCTGGTGGCGGGAGGGCAGGCTGGTGCTCATGTAGACTCGCGAAAAGGTAGATGGGACAAGGCGCTGGCGATGTTTGCGCAGCATCCGTGGCTGGTCATAGAGTGGCGGCTGGGGCAGGGCGATTCAAGCCGATGAACAGAACGCCGTCATCCAGCGGTGGTTTCGGCCCTGTCCGGGCCCGGTCAGAAGTCGCATAACTGAAAACTGACGCCGTCTCATTTATTATCAATCACTAACAGCGCATTCCAAAGGTATGGTCTAAGGTGGCGAAGCAGGTCCCTGAACGCTCCAAGTCGGACGACAGCAAGGCGTCACGTCGCACGGCCGCGGCGGCGACGACCGACAATCCACGCCGCCAGCGCCTCTGGCGCGACCTGGGCCTGATCGCGATCGCGCCGGCCCTGCTCTATCTGGCGGCGAGTCTTTTCACCTATTCAGCGACGGATCCGGGCTGGTCGCACACCGGCAGCGTGGTCGCGCCGGTGCACAACCTCGGTGGTCGCGCGGGCGCCTGGATCGCCGACGTGCTGCTGCAGTTGTTCGGCTACATCGCCTTCCTGCTGCCGGTGGTGCTCGGTGCGCTGTCGTGGATTGCCATGTTCGGCCTCAAGCGCGAGAGCAAGGGCGAGAACGACCTGGACCCGGCGCTGCGCCTGGTCGGCCTGGTCGGATTCCTTATCGCCGGCACCGGCTTCCTGCATGTACGCCTGTTCAGCGGCGATGTCTCCAGCGCCGGCGGCATTCTCGGCAAGCTGGTTGGCAATTCGCTCACGGTGGGCTTCGGTGCGCTGGGCGCGAACCTGTTCGTGCTGGTGTTGCTGCTGGCCTCGATCACCCTGGCCACCGGGCTGTCCTGGTTCACGGTGATGGAAAAGATCGGCCGCGGCGTGATGTCGCTGGCACCGTTGCTGGCGCGCAAGAAGGAAGAAGTCACCGAGTGGCAGCAGACCCGGGTGATGCGCGAGGAGCGCCAGGAGGTGCGCAAGGCCGATGCCGAGGTCCGCGCCAAGCGCGAGCCGGTGAAGATCGAGCCGCGCCCGGAACCGGTGATCGAGAAGAGTGATCGGGCCAAGCGCGACACGCAGATCCCGATGTTCCGTGGCGTCAACGGCGACGGCTCGGACCTGCCGCCGTTGGCCCTGCTGGACGACCCCAAGCCGCAGCCGGTGGGCTACGACAAGGAAACCCTGGACGCGCTGTCACGGCAGATCGAGTTCAAGCTGAAGGATTTCCGCATCGACGCCCAGGTGGTCGGCGCCAACCCCGGCCCGGTTATCACCCGCTTCGAGATCGAGCCCGCGCCGGGCATCAAGGTCAGCCAGATCAGTTCGCTGGACAAGGACATCGCGCGCGGCCTGTCGGTGAAGTCGGTGCGCGTGGTCGACGTGATTCCGGGCAAGTCGGTGATCGGCCTGGAAATTCCCAACGTCACCCGCGAGATGATCTACCTGTCCGAGCTGTTGCGCTCGAAGGAATACGACAAGTCGGCCAGCGTGCTGACCCTGGCGCTGGGCAAGGACATTGCCGGGCGCTCGACCGTGGCCGATCTGGCGCGCATGCCGCACCTGCTGGTGGCCGGTACCACCGGTTCGGGCAAGTCGGTGGCGGTCAACGCGATGGTGCTGAGCCTGCTGTTCAAGGCCTCGCCGAAAGATCTGCGGATGCTGATGATCGACCCGAAGATGCTCGAGCTGAGCGTCTACCAGGGCATCCCGCACCTGCTGGCGCCGGTGGTCACCGACATGAAGGAGGCTGCCAACGGCCTGCGCTGGTGCGTGGCCGAGATGGAGCGCCGCTACAAGCTGATGAGCGCGGTGGGCGTGCGCAACCTGGCCGGCTTCAACAAGAAGGTGAAGGAAGCGCAGGATGCCGGCCAGCCGCTGATGGACCCGCTGTTCAAGCCGAACCCGGAGCTGGGCGAGGCGCCGCGTCCATTGGAGACGCTGCCGTTCATCGTCATCTTCATCGACGAATTCGCCGACATGATGATGATCGTCGGCAAGAAAGTGGAAGAGCTGATCGCGCGCCTGGCACAGAAAGCGCGTGCGGCGGGCATCCACCTGATCCTGGCCACGCAGCGCCCGTCGGTGGACGTGATCACGGGCTTGATCAAGGCCAACATCCCGACCCGTATCGCCTTCCAGGTCAGCTCCAAGATCGACTCGCGCACCATCCTCGACCAGTCCGGCGCGGAGACCCTGCTGGGCCACGGCGACATGCTGTACCTGCCGCCGGGCACCGCGCTGCCCGAGCGCGTGCATGGTGCGTTCGTGTCCGATGACGAAGTGCACCGCGTGGTCGAGCACCTCAAGGCGATGGGCCCGGCCGACTATATCGACGGGGTGCTGGACGAGGTGCAGACGATGGGCGACGGCGTGGTCGTCGGTGCCACCGGCCTGCCCGAGACCAGTGCGGCCGGCGACGAGTCCGACCCGCTGTATGACGAAGCGCTGCGGGTGGTCACCGAGACCCGCCGCGCCTCGATTTCCGGCGTGCAGCGCCGGCTCAAGATCGGCTACAACCGTGCAGCGCGACTGATCGAGGCCATGGAAGCGGCCGGCGTGGTCAGCCCGCCCGAGCACAACGGCGACCGCACGGTGCTGGCACCGCCGCCGCCGAAGTAAGGCCCGACGTATCCCCCACGACGTCCAAGGAACCGACGCATGCTTCACCCCGTACCAAGCGCGCTGGCGCTGGCAGCCTTCCTGGCTGCCGGCCCGGCACTGGCAGAAACCGCCACCTCCGCGCCCGCCACGGCGCCGCCTTCCACCAGCGGCGATACCGAAGCCAGCAATAATTTCAGCATTGTCCGTTACCGCGCCGACTACCAGGTGCGGCCGGATGCGGGCAATGTGCAGACCGAAACCTACGAAGTCCTGCTCAAGACCAAGGCTTCCGTCGAGCAGTTCAGCCAGGTGCGGCTGAGCTACAGCGAAAAGATGGAGACGCTGGAAGTGCTCGGTGCCTACACCATCACCGCCGATGGCCAGCGGCGCGACGTGCCGGCCGATCGCATCTACACCCAGGAGAGTTACTCCAGCGCCTCGGCGGCGATGTATGCCGACCGCAAGGTGCGGGTGATCGTGTTCCCGAACCTGGCCCCGGGCACGCGCCTGTACTACCAGGTGCGCCGCACCCAGGCCACGCCGTACTTCCCGGGCTATTTCGGCCTGTGGGAGACCTTCAACGTCTTCACCGAGTACGAAGACGCCGAGGTCACCCTGACTGCGCCGGCCAACCTGCCGATGTTCGTCGACAGCCGCGGCGTGCAGGGCAGCGATCGCCCGACGGTGAAGAACGGCCAGGCGCAGTGGCGCTGGCGCTACCAGCGGCGCGAAGCCATGCCGGCACAGAACTGGTCGGCGGCGGGCTGGGAGTTCGGCCCGAACATCATGGCCAGCACCTATCGTGACTGGTCGCAGATGGGACGCGCCTACCAACTCAAGGCCGGCCCGGCGGCCGACGTGACCCCGGCGCTGCAGGCGCTGGCTGATGAAATCACCGCTGGCATCAGCGACCGGCGCGAGCAGGCCGATGCGCTGTACCGCTGGGTGGCGCAGAACATCCGCTATGTGGCGGTGTACCTGGGCAATGGCGGCCTGGAGCCGAACAGCGCGCAGAGCATCCTCGACAACCACTATGGTGACTGCAAGGACCATGTGACGATCCTTGAGGCACTGCTGGCAGCCAAGGGCATCGCCAGCTCGCCGGTGCTGATCGGTGCCGGCGGTGGCCCGACGCTGCCGAAGATTCCGGTGCTGGGCCGCTTCAACCACGCCATCACCTACATCCCGGAATTCGATCTGTACCTTGATTCGACCACCGCGTGGGCCCGCTTCGGGCAGCTGCCGGAAGGCGACCTCGGCGCACCGGTGATGCGTACCCGCGACGCCTCGTTGGCGCGCACCCCGGCCAACACGCCAGAGCGCAACGCCACCTCGATGGAGGTGCGTTTCACCTTCGACTCCAACGGCAACCTGCGCGGCGAGACCATTCCGAAGCTTGGCGAGAACGCCGAGATCGGCATGCGCGCCCAGTTCTCCCAGCTCAACGCGCAGAACCGTGCGCGCGCCGAGGAGCAGATCATGGCCGCGTCCGGTTTCGACGGGCGAGGGCAGCTGCAGATCCAGGGCGTGCCGGTCGACCTGACCCGGCCGTTCGGCTATCGCATGGCCTTCCAGGCCGAGGACTACGCCGACTTCAGCGTGGCCGGCGGCATGGCCGTGCCGGATCCGCCGGGCGGCGAGTCGGTGCGTGGCCTGTACGCCACCGCTTCTGCGCCGGCCAACGAGACGCCGTTCTACTGCAATGCCAGCCTGCGCGAGGAAACCTATCGCCTGCAGTTCCCGGCCAATGCGCCGATCATCGCCATCCCGGCCAACCAGCGTTTCACCAACGCCGCTGGCGAGTACCGCGTGGACTGGAGCCGCGAGGGGCAGGACGTGATCGTGCGCCATCGCTTGCAGCAGAACGCGGTGCGTGGCCCGGAGGCGCTGTGCCAGCCGCAGGACTACACCGCGTTCCGCGCGTTGTATCGCGAAGTGCGGCGTGGCTTCCGTGGCCAGGTGCTGTACGGCAAGCTGCCGGGCTCGGGCGGCTGAATCGCCGATGGACGTTCAGGGCGGCATAATGTCGCCCTGATCGCCCATTCATCTTTTCCCGGGCACACTGGCAACCACCTTTCCTGGCGCCCGCGCCCACAGGATTCCCGCATGAACTTCCGCTTCCGTCGTTTCCTTGCCACCACCACCCTGGCCGTGGCCTGCGCCGCCGCCGGCAGCGCCTGGGCAGGCGCCCGCGATGACCTGAAGACCTTCACCAGTGGCCTGAAGGGCCTGGATGGCCAGTTCAGCCAGCAGGTGTTCGACAGCCGCGGCAAGGTGAAGGAATCGACCAGTGGCCGCGTGGCCCTGTCGGCGCCGCGCCTGTTCCGCTGGGAATACGTGCGCCCGCACGAGCAGTTGATCGTGGCCGACGGCAAGAAGGTCTGGATGTATGAGCCGGACCTGGAACAGGCCACCGTGCGCGAGCAGGGCAAGGAAGAGCAGAACAGCCCGCTGACCGCGCTGATCAACCCGGCGCTGCTGGAGCAGCAGTACGACGTCAGCGAAGAGGCCGCGCAGCGCGATGGCCTGCAGTGGCTGTCGCTGTCGCCGAAGCGCGAGACCGAAGCCAGCTTCCAGTATGCCGCGCTGGGCTTCAATGCCCAGGGCCTGGCCAAGATGGAAATCACCGACGCCGTCGGCCAGCGCACCGTGATCAGCTTCAGCGGCTGGAAGCGCAACCCGGGCTTTGCCGCCGGTACCTTCAGCTTCACCCCGCCGAAGGGCACCGACGTCATCGGTAATTGACCTGTGGGCGGAGGCGCCTTGGTGGGTGTCAACCTTGGTTGACATGCCTTTGATCTGCCGGCCAGCGGCCGGCACTACCGATCCTGTGGCCTGATCTGCCGGGCATGGCCTGGCCCTACCTGCTCTGGTGGGTGCCAACCGGGACCGCCTTGGTGGGTGTCAACCTTGGTTGACATGTTTTGATCTGCCGGCCAGCGGCCGGCACTACCGACCCTTGCGGCCTGATCCGCCGGGCAGGGTTCGGCGCTGCCGCAATCCGACCTGACCCGCTCTGGTGGGTGCCAACCTTGGTTGGCACGCGCTCGGCCAGCTCATCCGTTGTCCGGGTGAACGATCACCTGCCACGCGGTGCCATCAAATCGAATCAGGTCCCAGGGCGTCAGCACCCACAGCACGCTACCGACGGAACTGATATCAACAATCGTTGCATCTCTCAGTTCTTCGGGGATGCCTTCCAGCAACGGTTCAACTACGCCGGTTTCTAGACTGTAGACGTAGAGGCCGCCATTCTCCGAGCCGATGTAAACCTGTTGCTTGTACTGGCACGCAGAGTTGAAGTTGATGCCTTCGCCGACTTCGTGTTGGAGGCACTCGAATCCAGTGGAGATGTCGCCCGTAACGATGGTGCCGTGCATTCCTACAAGGACGAGGCGGCCCTGGTCGGTCCTGCAAGCATGAAGCAGCTCCGCAGTAGTGACTTGTTCGGGCACGGTCCAGCTCGAGCCATCCCAGTGCGCAATCAAGCCTTGGGAGCCGATTGCGTAGAGGTCAGCAAAGCCCGTTCCGCAGAGGTCGTTCACGCTGCCCACGCGGAACTCAGCGAGTAGCTGGTTGAATCGCTCATCCTCCCGGACATGGGTCATGTGGGCGCGCCAATCGGCGAATCTCCGGCGAAGCTCTGCGTCGCGTTCCATCGGATCTCGAGGAAGTGCGGGAGCATCGCCCAGTTCGAGCAGGTGGCCGAAATCTTCGAGCCAACTGTCGAAGTCATCCAGATCCGACTCGTCTTCGTCCTCCTCGCAGAAGGCAGTCGCGAATTGGGTTGGAAGCTGCCGCCATCCGCCGTCGCCCCGATGATAGATCTGTCCTCTTGGGCCCGCGCAGAAAAGGGCGTCGCCCAGCAGTCGCAAACGGGTAAGACCTCCGGGGAAGTCGGCGCCTTCCGCCGAGACGTACTCGATCGTGGCCCCAGCACGGGAGTAATCTTCCAGCTGCCCATAGAAATCAAGGGCAAGCACACGACGGGGGCGACCGCCTTCTTCCTCTGGGACAAGCTCTGTGGACATGACCTGGAAGTCCTGCAGGTCATGGTAGAACCACTCCTCTTTGGGGGTGCGGCCAAAGACGAACATGCGGGTGGGTGGGCCGGGATCCGGGTCGTAGTATTCATGCCCAGGGCCAAGGGCTGCAGCCAGATAGTAGATGTCCGCATCGACCGCGCAGCCAGCAATGAACTCAAAGACATTGGATTCGGGATCGCGCACGAATGGGTCCTGAATGGTTGAGTTCCAAATTCTCGGTTACTGATGAGGACACAAGGGCCCCGCGAAAGCATGCTCCATGTGAATCAGCGGCTTACCGGTGGATTGGCTGCGCCGGCTTCGGTTCATTTCCGACACATCGCGGGGCTGCCGGCCAGCGGCCGGCACTACCAGACATCGCGTCCCGCCCGCCGGGCACGGCCCGGCGCTACCGTTGGGCGGCGCGGTACAATGACCGGGTGGCAAGACATCGTTCAACTTCCTTCCCTGGTCCCGATCTGCTGAGCGTCGATCGGGAACACCTGCGCCCGCTGGCCGAGCGCATGCGTCCGCGCACTCTCGACGAAATGGTTGGGCAGAAGCGCCTGCTGGCGCCGGACAGCGCGCTGCGTCGCGCGGTCGAGTCCGGTCGCGTGCATTCAATGATCCTGTGGGGGCCGCCAGGGTGTGGCAAGACCACGCTGGCGCTGTTGCTGGCCGAATACTCCGACGCAGAATTCCGTGCCATCTCCGCCGTGCTCTCCGGCCTGCCGGAGGTGCGCCAGGTGTTGGCCGAGGCCGCGCAGCGTTTCGCCGAAGGCCGCCGCACCGTGCTGTTCGTGGATGAGGTGCATCGCTTCAACAAGGCGCAGCAGGACGCCTTCCTGCCGCACATCGAGCGCGGCACGATCCTGTTCGTCGGTGCCACCACCGAGAATCCGTCGTTCGAGTTGAATTCCGCATTGCTGTCGCGTTGCCGCGTGCATGTCCTGGAAGGCGTTTCGCCCACCGACATCGTCGAGGCGCTGGAACGTGCGCTGGGTGATCGCGAGCGCGGACTGGGCGAGGAGGGCATCGAGGTCGCCCCCGAACTGCTTCTGGAAATCGCCACCGCTGCCGATGGTGATGTGCGCCGTGCGCTGACCCTGTTGGAAATCGCCGCCGAACTGGCGGGCGGCGAGGGCGGTCGCATCACGCCGCAGACCCTGGCCCAGGTGCTGGCCGATCGCACCCGTCGCTTCGACAAGGGCGGCGAGCAGTTCTACGACCAGATCTCGGCGCTGCACAAGTCGGTACGCAGCTCCAACCCGGATGCCGCGCTGTACTGGCTGACCCGCATGCTCGATGGTGGCTGCGACCCGTCCTACCTGGCGCGCCGGTTGACCCGCATGGCCATCGAGGATATCGGCCTGGCCGATCCGCGCGCGCAGAGCATGGCGCTGGAAGCCTGGGACATCTACGAGCGGCTGGGCAGCCCGGAAGGCGAGCTGGCGTTCGCCCAGCTGGTGCTCTACCTGGCCAGCACCGCCAAGTCGAACGCCGGCTATGCCGCCTTCAACCAGGCCAAGGCCGACGTGCGCGAGAGTGGTACCGAAGAAGTGCCGCTGCACCTGCGCAATGCACCGACCAAGCTGATGAAGGAGCTCGGCTACGGCGCCGAGTACCAGTACGACCATGACGCCGAGGGTGGCATCGCGCTGGACCAGACGGGTTTCCCGGATGCGATGGGCGAACGGGTGTACTACAACCCGGTGCCGCGTGGCCTGGAAATCAAGCTGAAGGAAAAGCTGGACCGGCTGCGTGCCGAGCGCGAAGCGGCGAGGGCGGCAAAGGGTCGCTGACCCGGTTTATGTAGCGTCGAGCCGCGCTCGACTCCGCTCTGGACCGGGCCAGCAGCGCCTGCGGCAACGGCAGCCGAGCATGGGCTCGGCTCTACAGGGCCAATGGCAGCCGAGCATGGGCTCGGCTCTACAGGGCCAATGGCAGCCGAGCATGGCTCGGCTCCACATTGTTCCCGGCGCCGGTCTTTGGCACACTGCGCGGCCACTTTTTCAAGGATTGATGCCGTGCAGGAAATGATTCTGCCGTTGCAGCGCTACGCCCAGTTCGAGGGGCGTGCCAACCGTCGTGAGTACTGGATGTTCCAGCTGTTCATGCTGATCGTCTCCGCCGTCCTGATGGTGCCGCTCGTTGCCGGGCTGGTGATGCAGTCCGACGTCCTGGGCATCGCGTCGATCATCCTGTTTGTCGTGTTCTGGCTGGCCACGTTCGTGCCGGTCATCGCCGTCACCGTGCGCCGCCTGCACGACTGCAACCAGTCGGGCTGGATGTACCTGCTGGCCTTCGTTCCGTTCGGCGGCCTGGTGATCTTCGTATTCGCGCTGCTGCCGGGCACGCCGCAGGAAAATGCTTATGGTCCGGTGCCTTCGGGGCCGTGACATTTCGCGAGTCGAGCATGGCTCGACTCCACAAGAGGCAAAGAAAAGAAGCCGGCATTTCGCCGGCTTCGTCTTTACTTGATGGTGCAGTCGCCGAAGGACAGGTAGTCCGTGCCGGAACTGAACTGCAGCGTGCAGCTGGCGGTGAACGTCGCGCCTTCTTCCAGTGCGCCCAGCTTGGCCGCCTGCTGTTCGTCGTCGCTGGTCAGTCGGGCCAGGACATTGCCCTGGTCGTCGCCGGCCTCGATCAGCGGCTCGCCCGCCAGGTTGCTGGAAACGCTCAGGGCTACGGCAGTGAATGTCACCGTCTGGTTGAGTTGGTCCATGCCCAGTGACGAATTGCCGGCTTCTTCAAAGGCCTGGTAGAGCGTTGGCAGGTCCTGTGCGGCATGGGCGGCCAGCGGCGCAAGCAGGCCGAGGGAGAGGGCGATCAGGGTGGTGTGCTTCAAGGGAGTCTCACAATCATGGGATCCAATCCCATGCCGGTTGTGTGCAGATGAACGCGACCCGGATGGCGGCAAGTGCCCGCCATCCATGGCTGCGCTGGAAGCGGGGCGATCCAATGCCCCGATGGGCGGCAAAATAGGGGAATTGCTGCCCCTTGCGCAACCCGGGCATGCGCGCGCGTGATACACAGCGTGACGTTTGATCGATGTGATAATCATTCGCGTTTAAGGTAGACTGCGGTCCCTTGTGAACCGGCGGCCCTGGGCCGCTTCTGCCGCCGCTGATGAAGCACTTTGTTCCGCCTTCGCGCCGTGGTCCGCTGGCCCGCGGCCTGGTCGCCTTGATGATGGGTCTGCTCCTGGTCACCCCATATGCCCATGCACAGCAGCGCAACCCGCTGCAGAAGATCGGCCGCACCGTGCTCGACGAGCCGGCGGCCAGCTATCGCTTCGAGCATTTCGTGGTGGACAGCCCGGACCAGCAGCGCCGTTGGCGGGTGAACCTGGCGATCCCGGCCAAGGCCGGCAAGGTGCCCTCTCCGGTGCTGTACGCGCTGGACGGCAACGCCGTCGCGATGGTCCTGGATCAGCCGTTGCTGGCCGAGCTGGCCGCGCGCAAGGCGCCGCCGGTGCTGGTGCTGATCGGCTACGACAACGACCTGCGCATCGATTCCAAGGCGCGCACCCGCGACTACACCGCATGGATCGACCGTGCCGACGACGAGAGCGGTACGACCCAGGCGGTTGGCGGTGGGGCTGCCGCGTTCCTGGATGTGATCGAGCGCCGCATCAAGCCGGAAGTGGAGCGTCGCGCACGCATCGACACGCAGCAGCAAGCGCTGTGGGGCCACTCACTGGGTGGATTGTTCGTGCTCAATGCGCTGTACACGCGTCCGGCCGCCTTCCAGTCCTATCTGGCCGCCAGCCCGTCGCTGTGGTGGAGCCAGGGTGCGGCGCTGGGGGATCCGGAACAACAGTTCGTGCAGAACGTGCACGGCCAACCGGCAAGGCTCTGGCTGATGCTGGGCGGTGCCGAGCGTGTCGGTGATCGCGGCAAGCGCGACATGAACAATCCGCGCGTGGTCGCGCACCTGCGCCGCATCGGTGGCGCCACCCCGGATGCGGCGATGCAGCTGTCCGAGCGCTTGGGCAAGGTGCCGGGCCTGAGCGTGCAGTACCGCGAGTTCCCCGGCCTTGGCCACGGCCCGATGCTGCCGGCGTCCTTCCATGCGGCGCTGCATGAGCTGTACGGCGTGACCGATCGCAGCGCCGGCGATGGCGCGCCCAATGGCGGTGACAACGCCGCCGAATGAATCCCTTCGCACGCGCTGCCGTGCGACCCCACTACCCAGGCGAGGCTGCCGACGTGCAGCGGCCCAGGCAACCGATGACCCCCGCGCCACGTGGCGCGGCCTACGTGTGCAAGGAGCCTGCCATGTCGTTCCGTCCGTCTCTCCGTCTTACCTCTCTCGCTGCCGGCCTGCTGCTGGCAGTGACCGCCACCGCGCAGCCGGTGTTCGACCAGCCGGCCAACGCCACCTTCAAGGGTGAGGTCGTCTCACGCGGTGAGAACGTGGTTCCCGGCAGCACCGCCGACGTGGTCGGCCGTGGTTTCGTGCCGGGCCAGAAGGTCAGCCTGCTGCGTGGCGACAGCGTGCTCAACGCACAGCCGGTGGTGGTCGATGCCGATGGCAACTTCAAGACCCAGCTGAGCATTCCGGCCAACGCGGTGCCGGGCACCCACCCGGTGGTGGTGCGCGCCAGCCAGCCGGCTGCGGCCACGGTGCTGAAGCTGCGCGTGTCGCCGCAGTTGCCGCTGTCCGGCCAGGCGCAGTTCGCCACCCGGTCCAGCAAGCTGGTGCCGGGCCTGTACCAGTCCGCCTACAGTGCCGCCAGCAACGCAGTGTTCGTGACCTCGGCGGTGGGTCGCCCGCCGGTGACCCAGTCGCAGCTGCTGAAGCTGGACCCGACGTCGCTGAAGGTGACCAGGGCGATCACCCCGGCGCAGGTGCCGGGCAGCACCAATGGTGCGGTGTACGCGGTCTACGGCGTGGGCGTGGATGACACCAACGGCAATGTCTGGGTGACCAACACCCGCCAGAACTCGATCGCGGTCTACCGGCAGAAGGACCTGTCGCTGGTCCACCAGTTCCCGGCCGACACTGTGCCGCACGCGCGCGACGTGGTGGTCGATGGCACCCGCGGCAAGGTGTTCGCCTCGGCCACGGGCGAGGACCACCTGTCGGTGTTCGACGCCAGGACCTTCAAGGAGCTGCCGGCAGTGACGCTGGAATCCGGCGTGGACGACGGCACGTTCACCCCGATGAGCCTGGTACTGGACGAGAAGGGCGGCAAGCTGTTCACCGTCAGCATCGGCACCCCGGAAGCGGCGGTGATCGATGTGGCCAGCGGCAAGGTCGAGAAGGTCATCGATCTGGGCAATTCGATCAGTGCCTCGGGCGTGGCCTTCGATGCGGCACGCAACCGCCTTTACGTCGCCTCGCAGGGCACCGACAACCTGCTGATCGTCGACGTGGCTGCCGGCAAGGTGCTGCATGACGTGCCGGTCGGCGCCGGTGCGCTGAACGTCGCCTTCGATGATGCCTCCGGCCTGGCCTATGTCAGCAACCGTGGCGCTGGCACGGTCACCGTGGTGAATGGTGACGGCAAGGTGGTCGCCAATCTTGATGGCGGCACGCTGCCGAACCACGTCCGCGCCGATGGCAAGGGCAACGTGTTCGCGGTGAACAAGTCGCGCGGCGCTGAGGACCCGAAGGGTGACCGCATCACCCGCATCACCCCGAAGCAGTAAGTCACACGGTGGGGCGGCGTGCGCGCCGCCCTGCCAGCAAGGAGAACGAGCATGAACATCGCGTCCCGTCTGCGCCTGTGTGCGCTTCCGTTGGCTGTTTCGCTGGTACTGGCCGCCTGTGGCGGCGCGTCGACACCGCCTGATGGCCAGAAGGCCGCCGAGCCGCCCGCCGCACCGGCCGCTGCCGAAACCGCGTTGCCGGCAGGCTGGCAGCGCGTGGCCGGTGCCGAGCTGCCGGCCGTGCATGACCAGAAGGCGGTGCTGCCGGCCAAGGTGCATTCCGATGACGGCGCCGATATCGAGGTGACCGATACCAGCCGGATCATTGCCGGTGGCGACGACGTCATCGCGGTGATCGAAGCACTGGGGCTGGGCACGCAGGTATTCGCCGCGCCGACCAACACCACCACCCAGGCCGGCCTGGCCGCGCCGCACCAGTTCCTGTTCAACCGCACCACCGGCGTGGAGGGCGTGCTGAGCCTGCAGGGCTCGCTGTTCCTCGGCAACAGCCTGCGCCGCCACACCGAGCTGGCCAAAAAGCTGCGCGAAGTCGGTGAGCCGGCGGTGGTCATCGATGATCTGCAGCCGGCCCCGGACAAGGTGCGCAAGGTCGCCGCCGCACTAGGGCTGGCCGAAGCGGGGCAAACATTGGCCACGCAGGTGCAGCGCCAGCTCGACGAGGCTGCAGCGATTGGCAAGGGCCTGGGCCATGCGCCACGACTGATCCACGTATCGGCCACCGGCGCTGGCGGCTCGCCCACTGTTGCCGGTGCCGACAGCGCGTCAGCGCAGCTGATCGCGCTGGCCGGCGGCATCAACATCGGCACCGAGGCCGGGGTGAAGAACTACTCGCAGCTGAGCAACGAGGGGGTGGTCGCCGCGGCACCGGAGGTGATCCTGGTGACCGAGCATGACCTGCGGCTGTTCGGCGGTGCCGAAGGCCTGTGGAAGGCGTACCCGACGCTGAAGCAGACGCCGGCCGGGCAGGCCAATCGGGTCTGGGTGATGCCGGATGTGCAGCTGAAGTACACCAGCGTGGGTTCTGGTGCGGGCGCGCTGGCGCTGGCCAAGGCCCTGGCAGCCTTGCCGAAGGCATGAGTCCGGCGGATCGGCGCCGCCGTCGCGGGCGGACGATGTTGATGGTGGCGTTGCTGGCACTGCTGGGGGCAGTGCTGGCGTCGTTCGCCGTGGGTCCGTTGCGGTTGCCGCCGCTGGAGGTGATGCAGGCGCTTGCGGTGAAGCTGGGCCTGCTTGACCCAGGGGCAGTCAGCAGCCGTGATCTGGCCGTGGTCTGGCAGTTGCGCATTCCGCGCGCCCTGTTGGGCGCGATGGTCGGTGCGTCGCTGGCGATGGCCGGTGCCAGCCTGCAGGGCCTGTTTGGCAATCCGCTGGCCGACCCCGGCATCGTCGGTGTCAGCCAGGGTGCTGCGCTGGGTGCGGTGGCTGCCATTGTTCTCGGCGCTGCCGGTGCGGCCGGCTGGCTGGTGCCGCTGGCAGCCTTCGTCGGCGGCGCGCTGGCGATCGGCCTGACCTATGCGCTGGCCCGGCCCGGCAAAGGCAGTGGGAATGCCACGCTGCTGCTGGTCGGCATCGCGATGGCCGCGTTCTGCTCGGCGCTGATTGGGTTCCTTACTTACATCGCCAGCGAAAGCGAGCTGCAGTCGCTGGTGTTCTGGCAGATGGGCTCGCTGGCGCGCGCCAACTGGGCCGACGTGGTCGCGGTGGTGCCGCTGTTTGCGCTCGGCGTGTTTGCGCTGCAGCGACTGGCCACGCCGCTGGACATGCTGGCGCTGGGTGAGCGCCAGGCGCAGCACCTGGGGCTGGACGTGACCCGTACGCGGCGTCGCCTGGTCGCGTTCAGTGCGCTGCTGGTGGGCGCAGCGGTGGCGTTCGCGGGCTCGATCAGCTTCGTCGGCCTGGTGGTGCCGCACGTGGCGCGACTGCTGGTCGGCCCGGGTCATCGCTGGCTGCTGCCGTTGTCCGGGCTGCTCGGTGCGCTGCTGATCGTGGTGGCCGACACCGCCGCACGCACGCTCGATCCACCTGCGGAGATTCCGCTGGGCCTGTTCTCGGCCGCGCTGGGTGCGCCGTTCTTCCTGTGGCTGGTGCTGCAGCAGCGCCGCAAGGCGGCGCCATGAGCGTGCTGCTGAAACTGCACGAGGTGGTGGTGCGCCGCCAGCAGCGCGAGATCCTGCATGGCATCTCGCTGGCGTTCGAGCCGGGCACGGTGACCGCGCTGGTTGGCCCGAACGGCGCGGGCAAGTCTACGTTGCTGGCGGTGGCGGCCGGTGACCTGCGCGCCGATGCGGGGGAGGTGAGCCTGCTGGGCAAGCCGTTGGCCAGTTACAAGGCGGGGCCGCTGGCACGCGAGCGCGCGGTGATGCCGCAGGAACATGGCGTGCGCTTCGCCTTCAGCGTGGAAGAAGTGGTGGCGATGGGACGGTTGCCGCATTCGCCGGATCCGCGTGTGGACGATGCACGGGTGGAAGCTGCCATCGATGCCGCCGAACTGCAGGCGCTACGCCTGCGCGAAGTGCAGCAGCTGTCCGGTGGCGAGTCCGCCCGGACCACGTTCGCGCGCGTGCTGGCGCAGGACACGCCGCTGCTGTTGCTTGATGAACCGACCGCGGCGCTGGATCTGCGCCACCAGGAGCGTACGTTGCGCAGTGTGCGTGCCTGTGCCGAAGCCGGTGCGTGCGTGATCGTGGTGCTGCACGATCTGAACCTGGCCGCCGGCTATGCCGACCGCATCGTGTTGCTGGAACAGGGCAGGGTGGCCGCCGATGGCACGCCGCTGCAGGTGCTCACCGAAGACAACCTGCAGCGGGTCTATCAGCAGGATGTGGTGGTGCTGGAGCATCCGCGGCGCGGGGTGCCGTTGGTGGTGGTGACGTAGTCCGGATCTGCTGCCGTCGCCGCGTATCATGTCTGACCGGTATTCCCTCAATGGACTGATGCAATGATCTGTAGCATTTCGCGCGGCACGCTGCTGGCCGTGTTGGTTGGCTTCGCAGGCGCTGCGACTGCGGCTTCCACCTCTCCGGTTTCGCTGACCGATGCGGCGGAGAATGCCTCGCTGATCGAGATACGGCATTCCGCTGGCGCGGGTTCTCCTGTTGCGTCCATCCGGACGCAGTACTTCGCCAGCGAGGAAATGTCCGTGAGTTGGGATGACCAGCAGGTGCTGGTGCTTTGCAAGGAGGCGGCATACCTGCAGATTCCCCCTGCCAAGCTCAAGGCCGCTGCGTTGAGCACCGAGCAGCGGCAGATGATCGTCTACCAGGCGCTGATGTCCGGCCTGGGTGCTGTCGCGGGCGTGGTCGGGCCGGCGGGCGAGGTGGTGGCTGTGGCGGATGACGGAAGCGAGACCCGCAGCATTGGTGAAAGCCATTGGGCGTACGGTATCGAGCGCTACGACGTCACCACCCAGCGCATGCCGGGCGGCGCGCTGCGTGTGCATTCCCGCAAGACCGAGACCGTGAACATGACGCCCCCGGCGAGCCCGGACGACACGTTCAGCACCGAGGATGACCAGGCGGCACGCCTGTCCGAACTGGCGCCGGTGGGGAGCTGGACCGAGGTGCTGATCCATGGTGGCCCGCAGCTGCCGCACATTGACCCGGCGACGTCGCTGAAGGGGTGGATTTCGATGGGGGATGACCAGGCGGCGACCGTGGCCGAGGCGCGCACGCTGCACGGCTGCAAGTAAAGGCTGAGAGGGGTCAGATCCCTTTGTCCAGGGGCAAAGGGATCTGACTCCGATCATTGTCGGCCTCATCGTTCCATTTATGTTTGCAATATTCACTTGCGCGCCAGATTGGCAGGTCTAGAATGCGCCCCATGAACCGGATGCCGCTCCTGAAGTTTTTCACCCTGACCCGCGCCAACGCGGAACGGGCGTGTCTGCCTGGAGCCCCACGAGGCCGTTGAAGCGGCCATCGCTGGACCTTCGACAGAGCGCCCCCCGGGGCGCTCTTTTTGTTTTTGTTAGTCGACTAACAGTCGACTCTACCCAGTCGACGCTACCCAGCCGACGCTACCCAGTACCGCAAAGGAGAACGTGCCATGCACCAGATCGCCGAGACCGAACGCTAGCCGCGCACCCTGCCGCCAACCGGGGGCGCGGCCCCTGAAGTTGGCTTTGCAGGAATCTCTATATGAACACCCAAGTCCTTTCCCGTCGTCGCAACCTTGGCATCATTGCCCACATCGACGCCGGCAAGACCACGCTGACCGAACGCCTGCTGTGGAAAAGCGGCGAGATCCACCGCGTCGGTGAAGTGCACGACGGCAACGCGACCACCGATTTCTCGGCGATCGAACGCGAACGCGGCATCACCATCGGCGCTGCCGCCGTGCAGGCGCAGTGGGCGCCGCGCGACCTGCCGCCGCATCGGCTGACCCTGATCGACACCCCCGGCCACATCGACTTCGCCATCGAGGTCGAGCGTTCACTGCGCGTGCTCGACGGCGCCGTGGCCGTGTTCTCGGCCGTGGATGGCGTGCAGCCGCAGTCCGAAACCGTGTGGCGCCAGGCGCGTCGCCACCGCGTGCCGTTGATCGCTTTCGTCAACAAGATGGACCGCGTCGGCGCTTCGTTCGAGCGCGTGCTGGAGCAGCTGCAGGACAAACTGCGGGCGCGGCCGTGGGCGCTGGGCGTGCCGTTGGGCAGCGAAAGTGGCTTCAACGGCTGGGTCGATCTGGTCGATGAGCGCGTGCTGCAGTGGCAGGATGGTGCCGCAACCACGGTGACCCCGTGGGACCAAGCGGCGCGGGCCCAGTGGCAAGCCCAGCGCGATGCGCTGGTCGAGGCCGTGGCCGATCACGATGAGCAACTGGCCGATGCCTGGCTGGAAGGTCGCGTGATCGACGCCGGGCAGCTGCGCGCGGCGATCCGCCGGGCGACGCTGGCGGGTGCGGGCGTGCCCGTGCTGGCCGGTGCTGCGTTCAAGGACAAGGGTATCGAGACGCTGCTGGACGCCGTGGTCGATTACCTGCCGTCGCCGCTGGATCGCCCTGCCGTCAGCGCCGAAAGCGATGAGGGCGAGGTCGTGCTGCCGCCGGACCCGGACGGTCCGCTGGCCGGCCTGCTGTTCAAGATCACCCACCAGCAGCACGGCGCGTTGAGCTTCGTGCGGCTGTACTCGGGCACCTTGAAGGTGGGTGATGCGGTGGCCAGTTCGCAGCATCCGCAGGGGCGGCGTGTCAGTCGCCTGGTGCGGGTGCAGGCCGACCAGACCCACGACATCGAACAGGCCGTGGCCGGTGACATCGTTGCAGTGCTGGGCTGGAAGGATGCGGTCAGTGGTGAAACGCTGAGCGGTCGCGCGCAGCCGCTGCGCCTGGAGAACATCCAGGCACAGGCACCGGTGCTGGCGTGGCGGTTGGAGCCGGCGCGTGCGGCCGACCTGATCCGGATGGCACAGGGTTTGGCCAGCCTGGCCCAGGAAGATCCCTCGTTCCGCGTCGAAACCGATCGCGACACGGCGGAGACCCTGGTCTGGGGCATGGGCGAACTGCACCTGGAGGTGATGGTCGAGCGCCTGCGCAGCGAATGGAAGGTCGACGTAGGCGTAGGTGCGCCGCGCGTGGCCTACCAGGAGACGCCGATGCGTGCGATGACCGGCGTCGTCGGGCGGCTGGTCAAGCAGACCGGCGGCCAGGGCCAGTTCGCGCACGTGGTGCTGGATGTATCGCCGCGCGAAGACGACCAGGTCGTATTCAACGACCGCATCGTCGGTGGCGTGGTGCCGCGCAGCTTCATCGCGGCGGTGGAGAAAGGTGTGCGTGCTGCGCTGTCGGAAGGCCCCCAGGGCCATCCGGTGGTCGGCATCGAGGTCAGTCTTGTCGATGGCCAGACCCATGCCAAGGACTCCTCGGAGATGGCGTTCCATCGCGCAGGCGCCGAGGCGATCAAGGCGGCGCTGGCCGAAGGCGGCACGCAGCTGCTGGAGCCGGTGATGGCGGTGACGGTGCATTCGCCGTCAGCGTCGGTGGGTGATGTGGTCGGCGACCTCAACCGCCGCCATGGTCGCATTGCCCGCATCGACGATCAGGATGGTCGCGCCGAGGTCAGTGGCTTCGCACCGCTGGCGCAGCTGGTGGGCTATACCACCTCGCTGCGTTCGCTCAGCCAGGGGCGGGCCAGCAGCGAGGCGCACCTGCATGGCTACGAGCCGGTGCGCGCTGCATGAAGAAGGTGAGGGGAGCCCGTTCGCGGGCTCCCTTTTTTGTGGGTTCGGGTTTCCGCATCCATGCATGGCGTGGATCTACCGGGTGATCGGGTCGCGAGCTCTGCACTAGATCCACGCCATGCGTGGATGGGGCCCTCGCGATGCGTTTTTTTGCATTGCGATGCAACAAAACGGCAGAAAAAGCTGGATTAAAGTGATGCCTCACGATAAATTGCGCACCCCCCGTTGCTCGCCGCCGCCCGCACCCCTCTCATGCGTGATGACAAAGACCCCGGAACCCTGGAGCTGACCCTGCCGCGCAAGCGCGGTCGTCCGCCCAAGTTCGGGTATGCGATGAGCGATGCGCAGCGGGCCGCACGCTATCGTGCGCGCCGGGCAGGGCAGGCCAACCACGCCGATGTGCGCTCCTGCAGCGACATGGTGCTGCTGGACAAGATCCGTGCAGCGGTGAGCGCGCGCGACACCGAACTGGCCGGATTCCTGGTCCACGTGCTCTGGCAGCGCTACCCCCTGCAGCTGAAATAGTTCGCTGGCGGGGTGGCCGTTGTCATCGAGCTTGTTGATAATGCGGGATTCAGGTTGTTCCCGCTGGCGTGCCCGGGATGGCAGGCGCGCATGATCGAACGGTTCCCAAGATGACCACCACCAGCGACACCACCACCGAAGCGGCGCCGAGCGGCGCTCCCCTGTTCTATACCCGTCCGGTGCCGCTGCAGGCCGATGTGCACGCCGATCTGCGCATCCTGCCGGGCAAGCTCGAGTTCGCCGCCGGCAACAACGCCATTCCGCTGGTGCTGGGCGAGTTCTCGCTGGCGCTGCATCATTTCCCGATCCTGTTCGCCGGCCCCGGTGCGGTTCCGATGGCTGCCGTCGGCGTGTCCGACCAGAACCTGTTCATCAAGGACGGCCTGTGGGAAGACGAGGCCTATATTCCGGCCTACCTGCGCCGCCACCCCTTCATCTTCATCGACACCGGCGCGGAGAATGACTTCCTGCTGGGCATCGACGAAGAAAGCCCGCGCGTGGTCAAGGGCGGCGAGGAAGGCCAGCCGCTGTTCGTTGACGGCAAGGCCACCGAAATGGTGCAGCAGGCGCTGGAGTTCTGCGGCCAGTACACCCGCGAGCACGAACAGACCTTGGCCTTCTCCAAGGCCCTGACCGACAACGGCCTGCTGGTCGAGCGTAACGCCACCGTGCGTACCCCGGATGGCCGCGAGTTCAACCTCAATGGCTTCCTGGTGGTGGACGTCGAGAAGTTCGTTGCGCTGCCGGAAGCCACCGTGGTCGAGTGGCACCGCAGCGGCTGGCTGGCACTGATCCACCAGCACCTGATGTCGCTGGGTCGCTTCAATGACCTGACCCGTCGCCAGGTCGAGCGCCTGGCCGCCTGATCAAGGCATTGGCAGGGTTCCCGCTGGGCGGGAGCCCTGTCCGGCCTTCAGCACGTCCAGCAGGCGCCGCGCATCGGCCCAGTCCGGCGCGGCGTCATGCGCCAGGTCGACCAGCTCCGCCGCGATGGCCGCATGCTCGCATTGGCCCAGCATCTGCAGCGTGCCCTGCAATCGGTGCGCGTGATGGCCCAGTGCCGATGCATCCGCTCGATCAATAACCCGCTCCATGTTGCCGAGCTCATCGTGGATGTCGGCGATGTAGGCCGCGTCCATGTCAATCGTCTGCGCGGCTGCGCCCGGGCCCTCTGGTCGCGCAATGCCGAGCGCAGGCAGCAGCTGGGCGGCGCGCAGCGGCTTGGCCAGCACCGCGTCGAAGCCCGAGCGGTGGCAGCGTGCGCGATGACGCCGTCCGGTGCGGGCAGACAATGCGATCAGGCGAACGGTGCGCCCGGCAGACCCGCGTAGCTCGCGCGCCAGCACGTGACCATCGGCGCCAGGCAACCCAATGTCGATCAGAGCAACGGAGCGGGGCTGTCGTGCCTGTTCGGCCAGGGCACTGGCCGCATCTTTCACGGCGCACACCTCTGCGCCCCAGCGCCGCAGCTGTTCGGCGATCACGTGGCGATTGAGCTCGTGGTCCTCGACCAGCAGCAGGTGCAGTCCGGCCAGTGGCGTATCGCCCACGGGCATGTCCTGGGCATCCACGCCGGTGCCAGCCGGGCACACCGGCAGGCGCAGGATGAAGCGACTGCCACGGCCCAGCACGCTGTGCACGGTGAGGTCGCCGCCCATTGCGCGGGCCAGCTCGCGCGCGATGGAAAGCCCCAGCCCACTTCCGCCACGCCGCTGTCCGCTGCTGCCTTGCTGGAAAGGCTGGAACAGGGTGGCTACCTGCGCCGGCGCGATGCCGATGCCGCTGTCGATCACCTCCAGCAGCAGCGCCCGAGGACGCGCCGCCGGCATCAGTTGCAGGCGCAGCTCGATGCGGCCGGAATCGCTGAACTTCACTGCGTTCGCCAATAGATTGCTGGCAATCTGGCGTAGCGCATCGGCGTCCACCAGGATGTTCGACGGGGATGCGCCCTGGGCATCGAGATGCAGCTGCAGGCCTTTCCGCTGGGCCTGTGGCCGGATCGCCTCCAGAGCCTGCCGGCACAGCTGGGTTGCATCGCAGGGTTGCGCATGCGGCTTGAAAGCGCCGCTCGCAAGGCGCGAAAAATCCAGTGCGCGATTCAACAGGCTGCGCAGGGATTGGCTGGCGCTGCTGGCAGCGGCGAGCAGGTCACGCTCGCCCTTGGGCAATGTCGATTGCCCCAGCAGCTCGATCGAGGTCAGCACGGCCTGCGCCGAGTTGCGCATCTCGTGGCTGATCACGCCGATGGCATGCGCGCTGCTTCGGTCACCGCGCGCCCGGAGGTGGCGCATTGCGAGCCACAGCAGCGGCAGGGCAATCAGCAGTGGGGCCAGCAGCAGCCACCCGCGCGGGGGCGACGCCTGCATCCAGTCCAGTGCATTCCCGGCCGCGGCAGGCAGGGTCTGGCCTGCCCATAGGTGGAGCAGGCCTGCGTGCTCTTCCAGTGTGATCTCCCGCAATGCCTGTTCGATGCGCCCAAGCAGTTGCTGGTCTTCCCGGCGAACCAGCAGGTAAAGGTCGGTGGAGAAGCCGCTATCGAACGGCTGCAGGCGCAGGCTGCCATTGAAATGGCGTCGAACCAGGGGGCGCAGCGTGGGCTCCAGGCCAATCGCCACGTCCGCCAGGCCGGTTTCGACTGCCGCCAGTGCTGCATGCCGGTCTGGCAGCTGCCGCAGCCGGACCTGCGGGTGATGCGCGTGCAGCCAGCTGGCGTAGGGCCCGCCTTCAACGACGGCGATGACCCGGCCGTCGAGTTCGCGCATCTCCCGTGGCAGCCACTCGCCGGCGCGTCCGGCCAACAGGGTGGCGCCGCCACGGAACGGGGTGGACGCGGCAAGGCCGGGGCAGGGCAGCGCCTGGTGCCTTGCGCCGCCAAACACCATGACCAGGTCAGCCTCG
Organism: Stenotrophomonas sp. YJH_SMC_131; assembly: GCF_059367975.1. Lineage (NCBI taxonomy): Bacteria > Pseudomonadati > Pseudomonadota > Gammaproteobacteria > Lysobacterales > Lysobacteraceae > Stenotrophomonas > Stenotrophomonas sp. YJH_SMC_131. The sequence goes on from NZ_JCAFRJ010000004.1 coordinate 59,602, forward strand.
TGATGGCATACAGCGAGGATTGATGCGGCGGTTGTCGGGTAGGGGTGTTCCAGGAAACGGAATTGGGCGTGCCGCGCCACCAGGTTGGCATAGCCATGGGCGAGCGTTGGCGGTGATGACGGATCGGCCAGGGCCGCGGGCAGGGGGCGCAGGGAGGGAGTCGTGGCGACCCGTACAGTGCTGCCCGGCAGCCAGCGTGGCGAGCGGATATCTTCGGCCGAGGCAGCCGGCAGGAGAAGGAGCGCCAGCAGCCCCGTGGACAGGAAGCGGCGGCGCAACGGCGGCTGGCGCCTCACGGTGTCTCCAGTCGTTCGCGCAGTGCGTAGATTTCCACGTCGCTGCGCAATCCCAGCTTGCGCAGCACAGCAACCTTCTGCGTGCTGACAGTCTTGATGCTGCGGTGCCGCCGCAATGCGATCTCGGAGACCGTCAAGCCTTCCAGCAGCAGGCCCAGCACTTCGCGCTCGTTGCGGCTGAGCTCGCCGCGATCGCCGGCCAGCCTGACGTCCGGTGGAACCCGGGTCAGGCCCTGGGAAACACGTACGATGGCGTCGGACAATGCAGCAAGCGGTTCGGCCTTGCTGACGAATCCGTTGAGTCCGGCATCGATCAGGCTGTTGAGGTTGGTGGTGGGGCAGAGCGTGGCGAAGGCCAGCAATGGCGTGCGCGGAAATTCCCGGCGCAGCAGCGCAACCAGCTCGAGGCTACCCAGGTCGTCACGGGCAAGCGTGAGATCGATGATGGCCACATCCACTGGTGTGCGTTGCAGGCTGCAGAGCAGTTCGTTGCTGCAACCGTGGCTGGCGACGATGTCGAAGCGGAGATCGCCTGACAGGTGCAGGGCGGTGCCGCGACGGACGACTTCATGATCGTCCAGGAGCGCCAGGCGAAGCCGACGCGGTGCAGGAAATCCATTCATGCGCGGGAGGTGGTCGGCGCCCATGGGCGTGGCCGCCATTCTGGCGCCGCTGTCGCGTCGAACATCGAATTCGTTGCGTTTTTACGACTATTCCTAAAGATCGATGGACGCAGTTGATCGGCCGGGGCTTACGCATTCGTGACGTAAATGGATGGGGTGCTGCAGGCGTCCCGTCGTGGCTGCCGGAACCATTAATGTGACGCGTCACGCTGGCGTGACCCTGCGCCCCTGACCTGACTGGTTGACGCCGTCAGGGCAGGGCAGGGCTATCGAGTCTGCACGCGGGGGATCGACATGCGACCCAGGAACTGCGCCGGGGTGATGCGGGGCAACTGTTTGGCATGGGCGTCTGAGAAGTGGCGCAGGCCGCCCCAGAGTGCGGTGTCTCCGATCAGGAAGCAGCGGTGCTGGGCACGGGTGACGGCGACGTTGAGCAGATTGGGCTTGCTGGAGGCCCAGTGCGCCGCGCCCACCGTGTCCGTGTCGCAGCCCAGGACCATCCAGACAATGCTTTCCTCCTTGCCCTGGAAGGTGTGCACGGTGCCGACGCGCTCCCTGCACCACGTGCGCAGTTCGGTGGTGCGTGGCGCCTGCGTGCCGGGTGGGGCATCCGGGCCAAGCCAGGCGTCCTGGCTCCGCAGTCGCTCGAGCAGGGCATTCTTGATGCGCTTGAAGGGCGAAATGATGTAGACCGGGGGAAGGCTTCCGGTGCTGTGGTAGAGCGCGGCCAACGCCTGCTGCACCAGGTCGATCTGGCACGGCACGACCTGCTTGTCGCTGGTGCGGCCGGGGGCGTGTACCCAGGCGCTGCTGCCGATGTCCAGGCTGTCGGCGGGTGGCCGCGCCGCACTGGGTTCCCAGGGGTTGGAGAAGATCATCTTCCCCTCGTAGGCAATCGTGTTGGCAATGGAGAACATCGGTTCGACGCAGCGACGGTGCACGCGCAGCGGACTGCCGATCCAGAGCGGCGAGCCGCCGGACTCCATGCGGGCACCGAGCGGGTTGGCCTCGTCGGCCAGTACCTGTACGGAGGTCTTGTCGGGCGAGACGTTCACGCCTGCGGGCAGTGCGCTGGTTCGGCCCAGCGCCTGCAGCAGCTTGACCGGCACGGTGAACACCGGCTCGATCTGCAGCGGATCACCCACCACGACCGCGCGCCTGGAGCGCAGCAGTGCACCGACCGCCGCCTGCGGCACGGCCTGGCCAGCTTCATCGATGAACAGCCAGCCGATCGAGTCCGGCCCCAGGTGGCGGAACTGGCGTGCGACCGAGGCGAACGTGCTGGAGACAACCGGCACGATCATGAACAGGCTCTGCCAGATGGCCAGCGCATCGCGTGGCTCCTGCAGCCGCTTGCCACTCAGCAGGTGGCACAGTGCAATGACGTTCTGGGCGAAGCCGCCGCCCTTCTGCACGACTTCGTGCAGCCAGGCCTGGTGAAGCTGCAGTGCCGCCACGAAGAGGTTGGCGCGCTGCTCGTTGAGCTGCTCGCTGTTCCAGACTCCCTTGATCTGCCAGTCCTGATCTTCCAGTTCGGCCGCGTCGGCGGGATGGGACGCGGTGCCGAATTCGGCTTTCAGTTGTTCGAGCTGTTGCGTCATTCCAGCCCATTGCTGCGCCCGTGCCTGCGCGGCGGCCGATGCCTCGGCCAGGGTGCTCGCGGTTCGGCCCAGGTGCTGTTGCGCCGTATCACATTGCGTCCCGAGTTCGAGCCCGCGCTGGGTCCATCGGTGCTGATGATCTGCGTTCTGCACCATTGCGGCCGCATGGCTGTGCGCGCGCTGCCGGTCAAAGATGCGGGCCCACCAGCCAGGCTTCTCTTCCTTGAGCAGGATGCGTTGCGCCTTGAGCAGGGCGAGCTGTTCATCGGATCTGCTGCGCTGGCCCTCGAGTGCACGGCACTGCTGTGCAGCTTCCTCATGCGCGCGCTGTGCATCGCGAAGCTGAGAAGTCGTTTTCCGGCAGAAGCTCTCCTCATCGTTGCCGCTGATTTCACGGCTGAGCGAGGCAAGCCGATCCAGCTTTTCGACCAGGCCATTGACGATCGCATCGACCTTGCCGAACGCCTGCCTGGCCTGCTGGAAGCTCATGGCTGCTGGGTTGTCCCGCCACTCCCAGAGCGACTGGTGGCGGGCGCGGTCGTAGCCCTTCGGGGTTTTGCCATCTTTTGGGGCGCTCCTGCTGATGGCCCGCACAAGTGCCTCGCGGTTGGCCTTCCTGCCCAGCGCGCAGCTGATCAACCCCCAGGCATCGCTGTCTGCCGCCGGTCGTTCATAGGCGCCCCTGCCGTTCCATTCGAGCAGGTTGCGGGCCAGTGGCCGCAGGTAGTCGAAGGTCACGTCCCCTGTGCTGTTGCGCCAGCGCGACCCTCCGGGCTTGCCCAGTGACCGGCTCTTCGGCAGGTCACGCGAAATATTCTCCACGGCGGCATTGTTCGACGATGCGACCACCATCTCGAAGCCGGTCAGGTCGGCCTTCAGTGGCGAGACCCTGCACGGCTTCTCACCTTCGAAGTTCACTTCGCGGGCTGGGCCGAGCGCAGCGGCTGGCGTCGCGTACTGTGACAATGCACGTGCACGCCGCACGATGTTCTCAGCGAAGACCTCACGCAACAGCGTGGTCTTCCCGGTTCCGGGTGGGCCATTGACCGAGAAGATGCCTGAATCGCGCACCTGCTCGAAGATGCTGTTCACAGCGAACTGCTGCATCAGGCTCATCGTGTGTGCAGGATCGCCGGGCCAGTGGCCCCGATTGATGTGGCGCGGGCGCAGCCGGTCGGCAATCAGCGCATGGCCTTCTGGGGTGTAAAGGTCTTCGCGTCGGCTTTCAGGCAATGGGCTCAGATAGGCGCGTAGGGGCGCACTGGCCTTGCCCTGGTCGAGTGCGCCGATGGCCCGCGCGATATCCTCGACGAAGAAACTGTTGAGGATGCTGATCTCCGCGTCCTCTTCGGGCTGGGCCTCGTCGTCCTCGGCGTCGTCCGCTTCCGCCGTTGGCTCGTTGTCCGGCCCTGGGGGTGTGGCTTTTGCTGCCCGTCCCGGCTTCGGCTTGTCTTCAACGCTTTTCGCCCGGATGACCAGCAGCGGAGCGGACGCGTCGCCCGCGGAAGGGTCATGACCCGACCAGTTGCACAGGATGTCGAGCAGGCGCAACAGGTCGTCGGGGCTGCAGGGCGTTGGGCCCTCACCCTGTCCGGCGGGGGTGGCAGCGGCGCTGCGGAACGTTGCTACGTCGCGCTTGAGTGCTTCAAGGCTTGCCTGGAAGGCGTCGAAGTCCAGGCCCTGCAAGCCACGCCTGGAGATCGTGCCCAGTGCCCACGGAACGGTCGATACCGAGATTTCACCCAGCTGCAGCACGCCCTCGGCGCTTGCCCGCAGGCTGGCCGCGCAGGTCAGGCCTTCCAGTTCGGCCCGTTCGTCCTGTTCCAGCGACTCGTCTCCGCTTGGCGTCTCAGCCAGTACCCGCTGGGTGATATCGGCCAGCTGGGCTTTGTCGAATATGCCGAGGTAGACATCGAATCCGCTCAGCCTGCGACCGAATGGCAGGGGTGGGGACCACAGATCCTTCGGGTCCAATCGCTCGAGCTGATCCCTGGACAGCTGCCGTACGCTCCAGTCCGCGTCCTTCGACTCAAGGACCTGGCCCTGCAGATCGTAGGGTATGAAGAACTCAACCCTGTGCCAGAAGCTGAGGATCGCGCGATGACTGGCCTGCAACGCGTTGCGTCGTTCTTCCTTCAACTGCCTGTTCCTTCCATTGTGAAATCGGCTGCGGCCGGGATGCACCCATCGCCGGCCATTGTGGCCGGCGCGCACAGCCCTGCATTGGCCATTAGCGGCCGCCGCGGGCGAGTCTTGAGCGTTCGCGACCCCGGCGCCAGCTGCTGCAGGCAGGCCAAGGGCGGCGCCGCTGTCTGTACGCACGGTTCCGGCAGCGGCTGCGCGCGTGCCGGATGAACGATGTGGCAGCGGTGATGAATGCGACATCCGGCGCAAGCAGATGTCGACACGCCCTGCCGTCAGCAGGTGCTGCGTGGGGATGACCGATGGCTCAGCGCACCGACTGCGGCACGCGCCTCAGCTTTGCGGTGTCGTAACCCATGGCCGCGATGCGCTGCACGGCCTGCTGGTAGTCGCTCTCGGACACCTGTGGCGTGCGTGCCATGTACCACACGTAGTCGCGCTTGCTGCGCGCGACGATGGTCTGGCCGTAGTCATCGCGCAGCCAAGCAATCACATACTCGGCCTGGATCGGCCAGATGAACTGCATGCCCCAGATGGCGCCGTTGCCGTCCTTCTCGACCCGTCCCACAGGGTGCATCGACTTCTGGGGGGCGTCGAAGCTGCCCTTGCGATAGGTGAAGGTGGTCTGGATGCGCCCGTCGGGCTTCAATGCGTAGCTCTCCACCGCGTCGAAAGCTTTGCGCTCCGGCCATGAGGGGATGTGGGCGATCACATACCAGTCGCCCATGAAGCGTGGCACGTCCACTGAGGGCGGGCGGGGCAGGGGACGGGTATCGGTGGAACTGCAGCCGGAACCAAACAGGCTCAATGCCAGCAGGGGAAGCAGCGAGCGCATGCGCATGTCACACCTCAACGGGGGCGGAACAGATAGTGGGCGACCAGCCACTGCTGGCCGTCGTCGTAGCCGAACAGCTCGGCGCATGCCATCCAGAACATGCGCCAGCGCTGCCACCAGATCTTCGCGGCGGCCTGGCCGTAGGTCGCGACCAGCACCGGCATCACCGCCTCGCGTGCTGCATCCTGGTTGGCCAGCCAGTGGTCGGCCGTGCGCTGGTAGTGGGTGCCGTCCAGCAACCAGCGCTGGTCAAGCCGCAGGTCGCGCTGGAAATGCAGCAGCGTGTCGGCCGCCGGCATCAGGCCACCAGTGAAGAAATGGCGGCCCATCCAGTTGTCGCCGCCCTCGGTCTCGAACGGGTACATCAGCGTGCGGTGGGCGAAGATGTGCACGAACAGCGCGCCGTCGGGCTTCAGCCACTGGCTGATGCGCGCCAGCAGGCGCTCGTAGTTGCGCACATGCTCGAACATTTCCACCGAGACGCAGCGGTCGAAGCGTGCGGTTGGCAGCTCGAGCTGGTTGACGTCGCGGGTGATCACCTCGACGTTGTGCAGCCCCCGGGCCTGGCACTGCGCCATGATGTGCTGGCGCTGGCTGTGCGAATTGGACACGGCGGTGATCGCGGCGGTGGGATAGCGCTCGGCCATCCACAGGGTCAGCGAACCCCAGCCGCAGCCCAGTTCGAGGATCTGCTGGCCATCGGCCAGTCCGGCGCGCTGGCCGTACAGCTCCAGCATGGCGTCCTCCGCCTGGTCCAGCGTTTCGCGCCCGGTGGGGTAGTAGCAGCTGCTGTACTTCAGGCGCCTGCCCAGGCAGGCCTGGAAGAAGGCCGCCGGAACCTCATAGTGCTGGCGGTTGGCCGCGTCGGTATGCAGCGCGAGCGGGCTGTCGGCCAGCTCGGCGATGCGACGGCTGAAGCGTGCGGACTGTGCTTCGATACCGCCCAGCATTTCCTCGTGCAGGCGTTGCGCGCACAGGCGACGGATGCCGGCGCGCAGCGCGGCATCGGGAACCAGGCCGCGTTCGGCCCAGGCGATCAGCCCGGTTTCCGCGTCGTCGGCCGGGGTCAGTGACGGAATCGCGCTCATGCGGAATGCTCCTTGGAAGGACGAGGGAACCAGGGGAAGAACATCGGCGTGCTGCGCTGGTAGGCGCGGTAATCGTCGCCGCGGCTGCGCAGCGCCTGCTTTTCGGTGAACGGAATGCCGCTCAGGTAGCGCAGGAACACATACATCAGCAGCGGGCCGGACCACGCCAGCCACCACAGCGGCGAGCCGACCGCGAGCAGGACATAGCTGAACCAGTGCAGCCACTCGAAGAAGTAGTTCGGGTGGCGGGAGTAACGCCAGAGCCCGTCGCGGCAGGTGCGACCCTGGTTTGCCGGATTCGCGCGGAACCGGGCCAGCTGATGGTCGGCCAGGCTCTCGCCGCCGACGCTCAGCAGCCAGACGAGTGCGGCGGCCACGACCCACAACGTCATGCTGGTCTGTGGATTGGCAGCCACCGCGACGAAGGGCAGGGCGAACAGCACGACCAGCAGTGCCTGGGCCATGAAAAAGCCGAAGATCTTGGCTTGATGCCCTTGCCAGTACTCGCGCAGATAACGGTAGCGACCGTCTTCCTGTTCATGGCGGACCCGATGCCACAGGTGCAGTGCCAGTCGGCTGCCCCACAGGCCACCGAGCACGCCCAGTGCAATGCGTGGCGCCGCCGCACCATCGCCGAGCCACGCCAGCAACAGGGCCGAAGCACCCACGCCCTTGGCCCAGAGCACATCGACCACGCCGATGTTGCGGTGGCGCCGCTGCCAGGCCCAGCCCCAGCTCATCACCAGCACGGCATACAGCAGTACCCACACCAGATTGATCATGACGGCGCTCCGGCCAAGGGCGGTGGAATGGTGCGGGAGCCGCGACGAGCGGCCATGCACAGCAGCGAAAGCGCGATGCTCCAGCCCACCCCCAGTACCAGCAGGCCCTGCCACAGCGGCGTAGTGAATCGAACCGCATCGAAACCGCGCGCTGCGGAGAGATAGGCCAGCGGGGCCAGCAGCAGGCCGAACGCGGCTGGCAGGGCAGGGTGGCGAAGCAGGAAGCGCATCGAAGTGGTCAGCGTCATCGCAAACGCGGCCCACAACGCCATGATCCAAAGGGGTGGCGTCCAGCCCAGCGGGGCCGCGGCGTAGCGTACGGTGCCGCTGGCGGCGGCACTGGCGTCGACCAGCCACGCGCAGGCCATCGCCAACAGCATCAGCCGAAGATCCAGCCGAGGTTGCGGCGAGGTCAGCAGCTGGCTGCCGATGTAGAGCGACGCTGCCAGCAGCGCCGGCCATTGCCAGCCGCGCCCGGCGCCGGCCACGGCGCACAGCCAGACCAGCTGGTTGCCAAGCAGATTGGCCCAGAACCGGCGCACCTCAGCCGCCTTGACCCGATGCGCCAGCGGGACGATGCCCGGGGCGCGCCAGCAGCAGATGCGAAACGCCGATCGAACGCTCCAGGAAGCCGCCCTCGCAATAGGCCAGGTAGAACTCCCACATCCGGCAGAAGCGCGTATCAAAGCCCTGTGCCTGCACAGCGGGCAGCTGGGCAAGGAAGCGTTGGCGCCAGGCGCGCAGGGTCAGTGCGTAGGAGTGGCCGAAATCCTGCTGGGCGACCAGCTGCAGGTCACTGGATCGGGTCTTGGCCGCCATGATCGCGTTGATCGACGGAATGAAGCTGCCCGGAAACACATAGCGCTTGATGTAGTCGACGCTGCGCCGTGCCTGCTCGTAGCGGTGATCTTCGATGGTGATGGCCTGCAGCAGGGCGACACCATCGGGCTTGAGCAGGCGCTGCAGCGTTGCCATGTAGGTGTCCAGGTATTCGGCGCCGATGGCTTCGATCATCTCGATCGATACCAGCTTGTCGAACTGGCCCTGCAGGTCGCGGTAGTCCTGCATCAACAGCGTGACCTTGTCCTGCAGCCCGGCGACGCGGACGCGCTCTCTGGCCAGTGCATGCTGCTCGGCGGAGATCGTGGTTGTGGTGACGTGGCAGCCGTAGTGCTGCGCCGCGTGCAGCGCAAAACCACCCCAGCCGGTACCGATCTCCACCACGCGGTCGCCCGGCTTGAGCTGCAGCTGCTGGCAGATGCGGTCCAGCTTGCGCCGCGAGGCGGATTCCAGCGACTCGCCCTCTTCGGCGAACAGGGCCGAGGAGTACATCAGGTCCGGTGACAGGAACAGGGCGAAGAAGTCGTTGCCGAGGTCGTAGTGCGCGGCGATGTTGCGGCGGCTGCCTTCACGGCTGTTGCGGCGCAGGCGGTTCCAGCCGCGCAGCAGCCAGCCTCCCACGCGCGCCGGGCCGTGTTCCATGCTGTCGAGCAGATCGCGGTTGCGCACCAGCAGCCGGATCAGGGCGACCAGGTCGTCACAGCGCCATTCGCCATGTATGTAGCTTTCGCCGGCGCCGACGCTGCCCTGGGCCGCCACCTTGCGATAGAACGCCGGGTCCTCGATGGTGACGGTGACATGCAGCTCACCGCGGGCATCGCCCAACCAGACTTCGCCCAGCGCGTCGCGCACGCACAGGCGGCCGTCGCGCATCGGGGCGAGCTGGGCCAGCAGGCGGCGGCGCAGGAAGGCATCCAATGCGCCGGGGCGCGGCAGCGCGACCGAAGGAATCATCGAATTCATCGCGGTTTCTCGGCAAGGGTAGGGTGGTCGTGTACGGGATTGCGTTTCAGCCACAGCCGCAACGCATGCCAGTGGATGGCGGCCACCACCTGGGTGGTCATCAGTGGATAGCAGGCCAGGACGCGGGCCAGCCCGCGGCCATCCAGGGGGTGTCGTTGCATGACCTGGGTGGCATCAAACTGGCGCGCGCCGTCGCGCCAGACCTGCATGTGCACGCGCAGGTCCTCATCAGGGCAGTTGAACCGCCAGTCGTAATGACAATCCATCGGCATGAAGGGCGAGACATGGAAGCACTTGTCGAACCGCCAGCGCAGCGAGGTGCCTTCCTGCGTGGCCGTTGCGACCGGCAGCACGTAGGCGTGACGTTCCTTCCAGGGTGTGTTGGTGATCTCGGCGACGATGCAGTCCAGCGTGCTGCCATCGGCCCGGTAGCAGTAGTAGAAGCTGACCGGGTTGAACACGTGACCGGCGAAGCGCAGATGGGTGAGCAGGCGGACCGGGCCGGTGGGCCGGTAGCCCAGGGTTGATGCAGCGTGGTCGCGCACTGCATCGGCCAAGGGCCGCGCGGGATCGCCGAAGTAATCGCTGCGACGGAACTCGGCCAGATTGCGGCGATTGATCGACCACAGCCAGCGCCCGGCGAACACGCTGTCGAGTTCATCCAGGTCGAGCAGCAGCTGTGCGATCGGATAGCGGAACGCATGCGGGTGTGGCAGGTGCCTGCGGTGCGCCACCTGCCCGAAGTAGAGCGCACTGGCGCTCATGCGGCCACCTCGCCGGGAGCCGCCATGACGTGGTGCGGTTCACAGGTGCGCAGTGCATCGACCACGCGGCGGGCGCTGCGGATGCCGTCCTCATGGAAGCCCCAGCCCCAATAGGCGCCTGCGAACCAGGTGTGGCGGCGGCCCTGCAGCTCGGCCCAGCGCTGTTGCGCGCGCACTGCGGCATGGTCGTGCACCGGGTGCGCATAATGCAGGGTGCGCAGCACCTTGCCCGGGTCGATTGCCTCGCTGCGGTTGAGCGTTACCACCAGGGGCGTGCTGCCGGGCAGGCCCTGCAGCTGGTTCATGCAGTAGCTGACCGTGCAGGGCGCAGCAGGGTCGCGGGGCACATGGGCATTCCATGCCGCCCACGCCTTGCGGTTGCGCGGCAGCAATGACGCGTCGGTGTGCAGCACCGCTTCGTTGGCCTGGTAGCGGATGGCGCCGAGCACGTCGCGTTCGATGGGGTCGGCGTCACGCAGCAGCGCCAGGGCCTGGTCGCTGTGGCAGGCCAGGATGACCTCATCGAAGCCTTCCACGCCGGCCGCGCTGTGCACGCGAGCGCCCCACGGCATGCGCTCGACCGACTGTACCGGGCACTCCAGCCGCTCATGCACCCGCCAGCGGGCGCGCAGGGCGTCGACATAGCTGGCCGATCCACCGCTCACCACCCGCCACGGTGCACGCCCGGTCATCTGCAGCATCTGGTGGTTGGCCATGAACTGGGCCAGATAGCGCGCCGGGAAGTCCATCACCGTGGCCGTCGGGGACGACCACAGCGCGGAGGCCATCGGCAGCAGGTGCTCGTCGATGAAGGCATCGCCGTAGCGCTGGCTGCGCAGGTACTGCCCCAACGTTGGGCCCTCGTCTTCTGCCAGCAACAGGGGGGCATCGCGGTAGAACCGGCGCAGGTCGGCCAGCATGCCCCAGAACCGCGGCGACACCAGGTTGCGGCGCTGGCAGAACAGGCCATCCAGCGAGGTGGCGTTGTACTCCACGCCGCTGCGCTCGCTGTGCATCGAGAAGCTCATCGTGGTCGGCTGCGAGGCTACGCCCAGCTCGTCGAACAGTGCGGTCAGCAGCGGGTAGTGCTGGGGATTGAACACGATGAAGCCGGTGTCCACCGCCATGCGGACGCCATCCACCTGCACGTCGTGGGTGTGGGTATGGCCGCCCAGATAGTCGTTGGCCTCGAACAGCGTGACGTCGTGTTCGCCGTCCAGCCACCAGGCGCTGGCCAGTCCGGCAATGCCCGAACCGATGATCGCGATGCGCATGTCAGTACCTCGCCTTGGCCAGCACCCACTCGGGAATCGGCTTGAGCCCTTTGACCAGCCCAAGCGCCGCCATCGCGCGCAGTCCATACCAGGTCAGGTCCACTTCCCACCAGCGGAAGCCCTGGCGGACGGTGCCCGGGAAGAAGTGGTGGTTGTTGTGCCAGCCTTCGCCGAAGGTGAGCAGCGCCAGCCAGAGATTGTTGCGGCTGTCATCGCGGGTCTCGAAGCGGCGGCGACCGAAGCGATGGGCCAGCGAATTGATGGTGACCGTGGCGTGGAACAGCACGATGGTGGAGATGAAGAAGCCCCACACCAGCAATTGCGAGCCGGAGGTATGCAAGCCTGGCGCCCAGCGCTCCAACCCGGCGCCCAGTGCATACAGCGCTGCGGCCAGCAGTACCGGCACAGCCGTATCGAAGCGGTCCAGCCAGCGCAGCTCCGGGTAGCGCGCCAGGTCGGGCACCCGCGACAGGTCGGTGGCAAAGGCCTCGCGGGTCAGGAACCAGCCCATGTGGCTGCGCCAGAAGCCGCCCTCACGGGGGGAGTGCGGGTCCAGCGGCTGGTCGGCGTGACGGTGGTGGTGGCGATGGTGGGCGGCCCACCACAGCGGCCCGCGCTGTACGCTGGAGGCGCCTATCACCGCGAACACGAACTGCACCGGCCGCGATGCCTGGAAGGTGCGATGCGAGAAGTAGCGGTGGTAGAACGCCGTGATGGCGAACATGCGCACCGCATAGAGTGCTGCAGCCACGATCACCGCTGTCCACGAGATGCCCACCCAGATCACTGCGATGCAGGCCAGGTGCATCAGCACGAAGGGCACGGCGCGCACCCAGTCGATCCGCCCCGGCCGCTCGCCGGTGGCCTCTGCGGCGTTGCCGGTATCGAACCAGCGCTGCAGCGTGCGCAGCAGGCGCCAGCGTCGACGGGGGAGGGGCGCTACAGAGGCCATGGCGGATCTCGGCGGGTTTCGTGTCTTCCTCTACGCGGCAGAAGGCCCACTGGATGCGGAGCGCGGCAGGAAATTTAGATTTCACCTGGCCGTAACGGTGCAGCGATCTGTCAGCGGCTGCGCCCAGGCCTGCTGCCATTCGCTGGCGGGGCGACCAGCCGCTGCGGCGATGAAGCGCACCGTCACCTGTGGATAGGCACCGCGTTGATCGCGCAGGTTGCTGGTGCCACGGAACTCCAGCAGGCGCTGGTCAGCGCTGGCATATACCAGCGCAAGGCGTGGCGCGATGCCGCCGTACCAGGTGTCCAGGCTGACCTCGATCGACTGCGCATCGATCCCCTGCCAGCGCTGCGGGCCGGTGCGCCTTACCTGTACCGGGAAGTAGCGCTGCCGCGCTGGAACCAGGAAGGGCAGGGTCACACGCTCGCCGCGCATGAGCGCCTGCCAATGCAGGCGCACCGCCGCGTCGAACCCTGCGTCGATGACCGCGCCGGTCGGCAGGTCGAGCTCGCGCTGCACCGGTGGGCTGCCGGCATCCTCCTTCCACGCGATCGAGACCCTGCCGCTGGCGGCCTCGACGTCGGCCTTCTGGCCGCTGCGCCGGTCCTCCAGGGTATAGCCGCGCGCCTGTGGGGCCGCGCTGGCCGGCAGGTGCTTGCGGGCGAAAGGCCGCCCGTCCGCGCATTGGTACAGCACCCAGCGCTCGGCACCCTCGGCCGCATCGCGTCGCCAGTGCACCTCGCGGTAGAGCAGGTCGCCCCGCGACGACGTTGCTACCCCCTCGCTTCGCAGCCAGGGCGCGGCCAGCGCGACATGGGGCAGGCACAGCAGCAGCCAGGCGGTACGCATCGCGTTCATCCGGGAAAGGAGGGCTGAGGTCATACGGCGGGGATGGGCGGTTGGATGCGCCTGCAGCGGCTGCATCCAATCACGGCCCCTGCGCGTACAGAGGACAGACCTTCACCCGCCCGCCGCGAACGCCGATGTACCCTGACGCCGCCAGCAACCCCCTCAACTTCGATACCGCACGCATCGTGTCCAGTTCCCAGCAGCCGAGCAGCGAGCCGACGAACTGGGCCGGTGACATGGACGGCGTGGCACGGCTTCGTGACCGCGACTGTTTCATGCGGATCTATGATTACTTCATGCCGCGGCTGTGCGTATACCTGCGGGGCCTGGGCGTGCCTGACGCGGTGGCCGAGGAACTGGCGCAGGAGAGCCTGCTGCGGCTATGGCTGCGCGCGGCCGACTTCGATCCCGCGCAGGGTGCGCTGAGCACGTGGCTGTATCGCATCGCCCGTAACCTGCACATTGACCGCATCCGCCGCGAGCGCAGCTGGATGCAGGTGCAGGCAGCCGTCGAGGACGCAGCAACCCTGGATGTGATCGAACGCAGCAGCGCCGAACAGTTTGCCGACCAGGCCCGGCTGCGCCAGCGCATCAACGAACTGCCCGCCGTGCAGGCGCGCTTGCTGCGCATGTCCTATTTCGAGGCCAAGAGCCACAGCGAGATCGCCGAGGCGATCGGCATGCCCTTGGGCACCGTCAAGTCGCATCTGCGGCGCGCGTTCCTGCAGCTGCAGGCCAAAGTGGGAGGTGCGCTGTGAACCCGCGCCACCACCTGCACGAATCGACGTTGATGAGCTATGCCGCAGGCGCGCTGCCCGCGCCACTGAGCGTGGTCGCTGGTACGCATCTGGAGCAGTGCCCGCACTGCCGCCAGCGCCTGCGCGAGGCCGAGGCGATCGGCTCGGTGCTGCTCGAGCAGACCCAGCCGCCCGCGCCTGATCCACGCCGCGAACGGCTGCGCGAGGCCATGCTGATGCAGCTGGCTGCGGAAATGCCGATTGCCATGGACCAGGCCGCGCGTCCCGTGCCGAAGGAGCGGCCCGAGGCCGACCCGGACCATCTGCCTGCCTCGCTGCACCCCTACTTCGGGGCATCGCTCAGTGGGTTGCGTTGGCGCTGGATGGCACCCGGCGTGCACTGCATCCGTGCCGAGCAGATGCCTTCGCTGATCATGCTGAGGATCGCCCCGGGCAAATGCCTGCCCATGCACAGCCATGGCCGCAGCGAGCTGACCCAGATCCTGCGCGGTTCCTACAACGATGCGCTGGGGCTGTTCGCACCCGGCGACGTGGCGGACCTGGATGAAGACGTGGAGCATCAGCCGGTGACCGCGCCGGGGGTGCCGTGCATCTGCGTGTCGGCGCTGGATGCACCGCTGGTGTTCAGCGGGTGGCTGGCGCGCAAGATCCAGCGGTTCGTGAAACTCTAGTGCGGCCCTGGCCATGGCTCAGGCACGGACATTGCGGATTCTCCTGACCGGCGCTGCAGGCTTGGTGGGGCAGGGCGTTGCCCTGGCCTGCCAGCGTTCGCCGCAGGTTGCCGGCTTGACCGCGCTGGTGCGGCGCCCGGGCAGCCTGCGCGGACCCGGCAGCGAACGGGTGGTCCCGGACTTCCTGCACATCGACGCGCAGCGTGATGAACTGGCCGGGTACGACGCATGCTTCTATTGTGCCGGTGCGCCACCGGTTGGCACTGCCGAGGCCGAGTACCGGCGCGTGACCCTGGACACCACACTGGCAGTGGCCCGCGCCTGGGCTGCGGTGAATCCGCAGGGGTCCTTCCTGTATGTCTCCGGCGCAGGCGCGGACCCGCAAAGCCGGCTGATGCCGCTGCGGGTGAAGGGCGAGACCGAGCGGGCGTTGCAGGCGCTGCCGCTGCGCGCGGTGATGCTGCGTCCGGGCGGGGTCCGGCCGGTGCCGGGGACAGGTACCCGGCATGCCCTGTTGAAACCCCTGTACTGGGGCGGCGCACCGTTGATGAAACTGGCCGGTGCGCTCGCGCCCTCGCTGATGACCAGCAACCTGGCGCTGGGCATGGCCATGATCGCCCTGGCCGGAAGAGAAAACCCGCCGGCCACGATCGAGTGCGCGGATATCAACCGGATCGCGGCAGGCATGCGCGATGCGTCCGCCTGACCTCAGCGCGGCGCAGCCTCCAGCGCGGTGCGCACTGCCAGCGCAAGGTCACTGCGGGTAAATGGCTTTGGCAGCAGGGCGGCTGCACGCCCCTGCGCGCCAACCGCATCGTGGTCGCGTGGATAGCCTGACGTGAACAAGACCGCGATTGCCGGCCAGCGTTCACGCACCTCACGCACCAGCTCCCAGCCGGACATGCCCGGCATCACCACGTCCGAGAACAGCAGGTCGACCTTGGTGTCCGGCCGTTCCAGCAGCCGCAACGCCGAGGGGCCGTCGTGCGCTTCCAGCACGCGGTAGCCCAGCAGGCGCAGCGCATCGACTGTATGCGCACGGACATCGTCGTTGTCCTCGGCCACCAGCACGGTTTCCTCGCGTGGCGAGTAGCCGGCCAGGCCCGTCTGCGGGACGCGAGCCTCGGAAGGCAGCGCCAGAGGCGAGCGCGGGAACATCATGGTGATGCTGGTACCGCCGCCTTCCACCGAATCGATCAGCACGTGGCCACCGGACTGCTTCACGAAGCCGTGCACCATCGACAGGCCGAGCCCGGTGCCGCGGCCGACCTGCTTGGTGGTGAAGAACGGCTCGAACACGCGCGCCAGGGTGGCCGCGTCCATGCCGTGGCCGTTGTCGCGCACCCGCAGCATCACATACTCGCCGGGGGAAGCATCCGGGAACAATGCGGCGTAGTCGTGGTCGAGGTGGCTGTTGT
The DNA here is from genome assembly GCF_059367975.1 of Stenotrophomonas sp. YJH_SMC_131. Lineage (NCBI taxonomy): Bacteria > Pseudomonadati > Pseudomonadota > Gammaproteobacteria > Lysobacterales > Lysobacteraceae > Stenotrophomonas > Stenotrophomonas sp. YJH_SMC_131. The sequence continues at coordinate 75,458 of NZ_JCAFRJ010000004.1, forward strand.
CGACTTCGATCACCAGGCGGCCGCCGTGCGGCATCGCGTCGCGCGCATTGACCGCCAGGTTCAGCACCGAGGCTTCCAGTTGGCTGATGTCGATCTCCACGCACCAGATGTCCTCGGCGGTGCGGATGTCCAGTTGCACCAGTTCGCCCAGCGCCCGCCGCAGCATGTCCTGCATGTCCAGCAGGCACTCGTTGAGGCTGGCTGCCTGGCTGTGCAGCGGCTGGCGCCGGGCAAAGGCGAGCAGGCGCTGGGTGAGGCTGGCGGCACGGCCAACCCCCTTCAGGGCATTGTCCAGGGCACGGCTGGCCATCGCGCCGGCTTCGCCGGCCCGTTCGCTGAGCAGCATGGCGTGCTCGATGTTGCCCGAGATCACCGTCAGGATGTTGTTGAAATCATGCGCGATGCCGCCGGTGAGCTGGCCGACCGCCTCGATCTTCTGCGACTGGCGAAGCGCATGCTCGGCCTGCCGCCGCGCAGTAGTTTCCACCGCCTCCGATACCACGGCAGTGGCCACGCCGTCGGCGTCCAGCAGCGGGCGCAGCGAGACATCGAAGCTGCGCCGGCCGGTGGGCAGTTCCAGCTCGAGGGAATGCAGCGAGTTGCGACCCTGCGCCGCCGCGGCGACGGCCTGGTCAACCACCGCGCCGACGCCGTCGGTGTTGGCGAACCACAGGGATTCGCCGAAGCGCTGGCCGACAATGTCCTCCTTGTCCGCCAGCACGGCGGCCAATGAAGCGTCATTGGCATCGACCACGCGCCCGGACAGATCCAGCAGCACCTGATGCTGGAAGCTGGATTCAAAGATTGCCTGCAGCCGCCGTTTGCTGGCCCGCAGTTCGGCGGTGCGCGCCTGCACCTGCTGCTCCAGGGCCTGGTTGTCCTCACGCAGGGCCAGTTCGGCCTGCTTCAACACCGATACGTCGCTGCCCATGCAGATGTAGCCGGCCACGCTGCCATCGGCGGCATGCTCCGGCACGCAGTCCATCTGCACGAATCGTGACTGGCCGCTGCGATGCACGAGCTCGACCTGGAAGCTGGTGCGCTCGCCCTGCAGCACGCGTTCCAGGCTGGGGAGGGCACGTTCGAAGGCGCTGATGCCGCTGACATCGCGGGCAAGGCGTCCCAGCAATTCGGCCTGGCTCACGCCATGCCAATCCAGGAACGCCTTGTTCGCGAAGCGGTAGCGGTGGTCCTTGTCGAGCCGGGCGATCAGCGCCGGAACGGCGTCGGTCACCTGCTGCAGCTGCGCCTGGCTCTCATTGAGCGCAGCCTGCGCCTGCACCAGCTGGTTGCGCTCGTGGGCTTCCTGCCGCGCGCGACGGATGGCATCCGGCAAGCGCTGCAGGCGCTGCTTCACCACATAGTCGCGTGCGCCGCGGGTCAAGGCCTGCACGGCCAGCTCTTCGGTCAGGGTGCCGGAGACGAAGATGAAAGGCGTGTGCGGGATGCGCTCGCGCGCCAGCGCAAGGGCGGCATCGCCATCGAATCCGGGCAGTACGTGGTCGGCCAGGATGATGTCGAAGGGGCGATTGTCGATCGCCTCGATGAACGCATTGCGGGTCCACAGCCGCTCGGCCTCGAAGTCGAGGCCTGCGCGCTGCAGCTGTGCGCTGATCAGCTCCGCGTCAAGCGCGCTGTCCTCCAGCATGAGGATGCGCAGGCGCTCACTGCGGCGCGATCCATCACGCATGGTGCTGCCCCGAACCGTTGGGCCGGTGCGGCGGTGGCTGGTTGGTGATGCCCCAGAACATGCCCAGCCCCTGGATGGCATCGAAGAATTCCTTGAAATCGACCGGCTTGACCACGAATGCATTGACGCCCAGTTCGTAGCTCCGCACCAGGTCCTGTTCCTCGCGCGAGGAGGTCAGCATCACGATCGGGGTGCTGCTCAGCTGCGCGTCGCCACGGACCTGTTCGAGCACTTCCAGGCCATTGACCTTGGGCAGCTTCAGGTCCAGCAGCACCACGACCGGGCCGCCGTGCATGGCGCCGGCGAACTTGCCTTCGCAGCGCAGGTAGTCCAGCGCCTCGGCGCCATCGCGCACGTGGATGACGTCGTTCAGCAGCTGGCAGCGTGACAACGCGGCCATCGTCAGCTCGGCGTCTTTGGGGCTGTCCTCGACCAGGAGGATCGGCCGCAGGTCCCTCATGGGTGATCTCCTGTGGAACGGGGTAGGGTGAAATGGATCGTGGCGCCCTTGCCGGGTTCGCCCTCGGCCCAGGTGCGGCCGCCGTGGCGGCCGATGATGCGGCGCACATTGGCCAGGCCGATGCCGGTGCCTTCGAATTCCTCGACGTGATGCAGGCGCTGGAACACGCCGAACAGCTTGTCCACGTAGCGCATGTCGAAGCCGCAGCCGTTGTCGCGCACGAAGAAATGGTCTTCGTCGTCGTTGCGTTCGTGGCCGACCTCGATAACCGCCTGCTCGCGCTCGCGGGTGAACTTGATCGCGTTGCCCAGCAGGTTCTGCCAGACCAGGCGCAGCATGGTCGGATCGGCCTCGACTTCCGGCAGCGGCGCCAGCGTCCACTGCACCTCGCGGCCGGCATAGTCCAAGGCCAACGTCCTGCGTACGTCCTCGGCCAGCGCAGCCATGTCCAGCCGCACCCTGCCCACCGTCGAGCGGCCCATCTGCGAGAAGCTGAGCAGGTCATCCACCAACGTGCCGGCCGATTTCGCCGATTCCACGATGGTGTCGAGGAAGCGGCGTTCGGTGTCGTTGAGGCGCTCGCCCGCAGAGCTGCCCAGCAGCTCCGAGTAGCCGACGATGTGGCGGAAGGGAGCGCGCAGGTCGTGGCTGACCGAATAGGAGAACGCTTCCAGTTCCTTGTTGCTGCGCACCAGCTGTTCGTTCAGCTCCGCCATTTCCTCGGCCTTGCGCAGCACGATGTCGACAATGGCGGTGCGCATTTCGTGCGCGGCATCGCAGTCGGCATCACTCCAGGGCAGGCTGCGCTGCTGCACGGTCTCCTTCCACGCCTCGAACGAGTTCCGCGGCGACAGGGCCACGCCGGGTGCCTCGGTCTTGCGCGGGTCGCCCCCCCAGCGCACGGTGCGCACGACCTCCGGCCGGAACCACATCAGGTAGCTGTGATGGAGCTGCGAGATCGACACCGCCAGCAGGCCACTGGCCACGTCGGTCAGGTGCGCGGCAGGCGACCAGTCGCCGGCGAGATGATCGGTGCAGTACATTTCCTGCCCGGCGTGCTGGTTGGCCAGCCAGTCGGCCAGGGCCAGCACCTCGCTGGGGGGCGGGCACTGCCCCACGCGCATGCAGTCCCCCTTGTGCACGATGGCCGCGCCGGCCGCGCCGGTCAGGGACAGCAGGCTGGCCTCATCGTGGCGCAGCGCCGCCATGAACTCTTCGTCCCCGGCCATGCGTGCCAGCAGCTTGACCAGCACCGAGCGACGGGCCACGCGTTCCTCGATCGCGCGCGCGCGCTCCTTCAGCGCGATCTGCAGCGACAGGATCTGGCCCATGAACTCACAGGCCGTACGCACGTGGTACGGCAGGCGGCGCGGCTGCACCGCGTGGCAGGACACCAGGCCCCACAGCCGCCCTTCGTGCACCAGCGACACCGACATTGATGCCCCGGTGCCCATGTTGCGCATGTACTGCAGGTGCACCGGCGAGACGCTGCGCAGCACGGCCAGGCTCAGGTCGGTGGGAGGCGCGTCGCGATGCGCTTCCGCGCGCAACAGCGGCGCAGGGGTGTAATCGCTGTCCGCAATCAGGCGCACCCGGTTGCGGCGGTACAGCTCACGCGCCTGGGCGGGGATGTCCGATTCGGGGAAGCGCAGGTCCAGATAGGATGGCAGCAGGCCGTTGCCATCCTCGGCCACCACCGTGCCATTCCAGCCTGCATCGAACTGGTAGACCAGGGTGCGGTCGAAGCCGGTGAGGCGTCGCACATGCGCGGCGGCCAGCCTGCACAGGTCTTCGACCGTCGTGGCGGTCTCGATGCCGGACATCAGCTCGCGGATCGCCGGGTACAGCTCTTCCAGCGAACCGGGCTGGCCCGGAACCGGCGCCTCCAGTTCAACCAGAAGGTCGGTTGCAGACCGGTGCACGAGCAGCTGGTGGCGGCCATGGCCATCCAGATGCACCGCGCCCACGTGTGCGCTGCTGCCGACCGTGGCCTGCTGCAACACCGCCTGGAACGGCGCCAGCACGCCACCCAGCACCTCGGCGACGTGTTGCATCAATGGCTCGCCGAACTGCTGCAGCAGGGCGGGGTGGCTGATGGCGCGCTCACGCACCTGCAGCGAGTGCGGTTCCACCACCAGAAGCACACCGTACGGCTGGATCGCGCCGGGGGTATGGATCGGTTCGCGCGCGCAACGCGACAGGGCAGCGTCGTGCGTGGGCTCAGCAGAAGGCATCAAGGGCGGGACTCATGATTCGTGAAGGGCAGGAACGACCCAGCGGTGTATCCGGTAACCATGGATGGTGAAGCAAAAGAGCGTATCCGCCTACCTCCCTGTGCATGTGGCGTGTCCTCCATCTGAAACTGAATTCTTCATACAAGCAGCGATGCGCATGCGGCAGGCGTCTCTGCCGGCTTCGCGGCCAGTGCATCTGCGCTGCACGCCGGCTCGACAGCGGCTGCCCTAGGGTGGTTCGACTTCCGTCGGATAACACGCCCGTGAACCTGCAGACCCTGCCTTCTACGCCGTACCGCATGCTGGCTGACAGTTGCCAGTTCGAACTGCTGGATGTGGATGCCCTGCAGGACCCCGCCAGTGGCCGGTTGCTGCACCTGTATTCGCTGGTGGCCCGTTGCCTGTCCTGCGAGACGGTGTTCAAGGCCGAAGAAGGACAAGGCCTGGTCAGCCATTCGTCGGCGCGTGTGGTGCGTTGCCCCACCGGCTGCGGGCAGCAGGCGTTCAAGCCGGCACTGTTGAGGAACTGGCGCCCACAGGTCGTGGCCCAGGCGTAAGCGATGCGGCGCGCTATCACAGCAGCCCGGGGTTGGCACGCCAGACTGCGAAGTTGAGCGCCGAGGCGAAGCAAATCCAGGCCAGATAGGGCAGCAGCAGTACGCCTGCCATCGTGCGGACGCGCACGAACGCGAGCATCGTCGCGCACACCAGCGCCACCAGCACCAGGATGTCGGCGAAGGCGAGGGCGCCCAGCTTCCAGCCGAAGAACAGCCAGCTCCACAGTGCATTGATGGCCAGCTGCACCAGATAGAGCCACAGCGCAGGCCGCGCGCCGCGCCAGCCGCGCTCCCGCCAGACCAGCCACGCCGCAATCGCCATCATGGCGTACAGCAGGGTCCATGCCGGGCCAAACACACCGGCAGGCGGCGCCCATGCAGGCAGGACGAGGGTGGCATAGAAGCTGGCGGCGGACGTCGAGGCCCACGCGCCCAGTGCGGCGGCAGCGAAGGTGATCGCCACCCATCCCAGAAGGCCATAGGCCTGTGTGCGCTTGTTCATTGCGTGCAACTCGTCAATTGGGGCGTCGGTGTATACGCACCGGGGCCGGCAATGGATGCAGACGGTTGCCTTCAGTGCGACGAGCCTGCAGCACCCGTGCCCTGGCCCGCTGGCAGCAGCGAAGGCTGCTGGTCAAACCACTCGCGTGCCTTGGCCAGATGCCATTGGCGCTGGTCGCCGTCCAGCTCGATGCCCGCACCCAGCAGCCCCCACCGTAGATAGAGATCACCGCGCTTGCGCTGTTCCAGCAGATCCAGCCGCGCGCGTACCGACAGGCGGTCGTTCTCGGCCTGCAGGCCATCGATGACCAGATGGCCAGGGCGCCAGCGCAGCGTCGCCTGCGCCTGTACCTGTCCGGAATCCAGCAGGGACAAGGTCCAGCGCGGGTAGTCGGTGCGCTCTGCGAACAGCGCCAGCAACGGTCGCGCATCGCTGAGATCGAGGTCCGTGGTGGCATCCACCTGGAACGGCGACTGCGCATCGATGCGCCCACGCCTGAAGTCCACGCGGCCTTTCCATGCCGTCGAGCCCTGCGTGCCCGCCACCTGCACGTTGCGTAGCTCGACCGTGGTGCCGGACAGATCGAAATGACGCTGGTTGAAGTCTCCCCGGCGCAGTGTTGCGTTCACGTCGATATCGCCGCCCATGTCCAGCCCTGCCACCTTTGCACTGGCGTTGCGCCCCAACAGCCGGGCCGTGCCATGGCCGACGCGCCCGTCGGTATCGAGGGTCGCATCACCACTCACGGTGCCGGTGCCACGGAGCAGTCGCACCTGGGGCGAACCCAGGTAGCGGTTGTAGGCGGTCAGATCAGGGATGGTGGCTTCACTGAAGCGCAGCTGCGCGCGGACGCCTTTGCGCAGTTCCTGCAGGCGGCCATCGCCGGTCAGGTCCAGGGCCAGATCCCGGCCGTCGAACAGGCGTACGTCCTTGGCATCGCCTGGCCGCGCGGTGAAGCGGGGCAACCGGACGGCCAGCCGCGCCTGGCTGGGCGTGCCGGCCTTCAGTTCGCCGTGGGCACTGGCCGTGCCCGCCAAGCGCACACCCGCCACCTCGGCCACGGCTTCGGCTGCAGGAATGTCCACGGTGCTGCCTTCGGTCAGCTCGCCGTTGCGAAGGCGCAGGTCCGCCTTCAGCGTGCCGCCGCCATCCAGCTGCAGCCACGGCTTGCGCACGAACAGGGCAGGGATCCAGTTGAGCGAGGTGAACGTCCATTCGCCGCGCACTGTGCCAGAACTGCGTTCCAGCAGCTGTGCGGGCTGTTGGAAGGGAATGTCCCGGCCACTGATATGCAGATCGGCATCCACCTCGCTGCCTGAACCGGACTTTTGCGGCAAGCGGGCCTGCAGGCGCAGGTCCTTGGCCACATTGAGTTGCAGCGCCAGCATGCCGCGATCGGGGGCGCCGTCGCCCAGGTAGAGCGGCACCTGCCACAGCGCTTGGTCGCCGGGCTGCAGTTGGCCATCGATCAGGTGGAGTGCGGCCTGCAGCCGTCCGGGCACTGGTGCGCTGGAGATCTTCGGCGTTGTGGCATGGGTGTCCATGCGCAGGCCCTGGCTGCGGGCATCGACCTCGAGCTGGGCATGCAGCAGCTTCAACTTGGCCAGGCCGGGCGCCTGGTCCCGATAGTGGCGCGGATAGCTGAAGCGCGCGGTGAGATCCATGTCGCCCAACAGCTGCACGCCGTCAAAACTGGTGTCCGCATCGCTGAATGCAACCTCGGATTCGAACAGTTCCGACGGCCCGCCGCGCAGCTGCTTGAGGAAGCCCACCGTGCCCTGGCCCTGGCCGATGATCAGCAGCCTGCCGAAACGTGCGCTGCGGATACTATCGCTGTGGATGGCGTCGAAGCGCAGGGTCCAGCCCCGGTCGCTGCGCGGCGGTGGCGGGATGGCCTCTTCCACGCGGCTGATCTCGGCCGAAACCCCGGTGGCCTGCAGCCGGGGCACCCGCACCTCGCGCTGGAACAGGGGCAGCACCGCCAGACGAGCGCTGGCGCGGTCGGCGTGCAGCACGTAGACCGTGTGGTTCACATGGCCGCGCATGTGCACGTTCCAGGCGATGACATGGCCTGGCAGCACGGTAATGGCCGGCCCAGTGGTCATCACGAACTTGTGCGGCTTGCGGTTGGTGACCTGGTCAAACAGCGGTGTGTTGAGGAAGATGTTGCCGGCCAGCAGGTACAGCAGGTAGATGCCCAGCAGGACGCAGGCAGGAACACGCCACCGTCGAAGCCGGTGCGGGATGTGCGCGGAAACAGGAGGCATCTACTGCTCTGAAAGCCGGAATATCTGCAACTATTGCCGAGCCGATGGCGGTGGCGCGTGAAGCAGCTACGGAGCAGGCGTTGGATTCTGGTAGTGTCCGGCCTGGTCACCACCACAGATCTGCAGGAGTCGCATGGATATCCGGCCCGCCCGTGCAGGCGATTTCGACGTGATGTGGGGCATGTTCAAGCAAGCCATTGCGACGCAGGATGCACTGCCCTTTGCTGGCTCTTTCGCCGTCGAGACGTTTCGCGCGCATTGGTTCCAGGCCCAGGCACCTCATGTAGCTGTGCTGGAGGGCCGGGTTGTGGGCATGTACAAGATGGGCCCGAATTTCCCTGACCTTGGGGCGCATGTGGCCAGCGCCACGTATGTGGTCGACGCCGCGACACAGGGGCGGGGCGTGGGCCGAGCCCTGGTGGAACACAGCCTGGAGCGGGCGAGGGCGGAAGGGTTCCTGGCCATGCAGTTCAATTACGTGGTCAGCACCAACGGCCCGGCGGTGGCGCTGTACCGGAAGCTGGGGTTTGCGGTGGTTGGAACGCTGCCAGAGGCCTTCCGGCATGGCAGGCGCGGGTTGGTCGATGTCTTCGTGATGCACAGGTTCCTGTAGTGCCGTCGCCAGGTCGGCCGCATCAATCAGCATTCTTCGGGAGTGTGATGACGAATGAGGTGCGGCCATCACGCCATCGTCCACGAACAGTGCCGCGGTGCGCGTGGCAGATTTCCCGCACCAGGAACAGGCCGAGGCCAAGGCTCGCGTGTTCTCCCTGTGACGCGTTGTGCGAGCCTCGGCGCAAGGGATCGAACAGGCTGTTGAACGCTTCGTCCGACAGTTCGGCCCCCGCGTTGCTCACCGTGATCAGGGTCTGGTCGGCGAGGCTCTCAAGGCTGATCCGCACATCGGTGCCGTGTTCGCCGTACTTTGCGGCGTTGGTCGTGAGGTTGTGAACCGCCTCGCGCAACGAAGAGGCATCGAAGCAACCGCGGGCATCGCCTTCAACCTCATACGTGATAGGGACGTGGGGCAGGGCAGCGCGAAGCAATTCGACTTCCTCGCCAAGCGATTGGGCAAGATCGCAGTCCACCGGATGAATGGCCATCCCATCGCCCAGCTTGCTGCGGCTGTAAGCCAGCAGGTCGTCCAGCAGCTTTTTCATGCGCATGCTGCCGTTGATGATCCGCTCGGCCTGCTTGGCCAAAGCTGGGTCCTGCAGCCCACTGGCCAGGGTGTCTGCCGAGAAGATGATCGCTGCCAAGGGGCCTCGGAGATCATGCCCGAGCGCCGCGAGGAAGATCTGCCGCCAGGATTCGACCTCGGCAGAGAACTGAGCAAGGGATTCGGCCACCGCCTGGTCGATGGCCTCATTGAAACGAAGGATGTCATCGATCGATGAAGTGACCAGCCGCTGGTCGGATGCCCATCGCCGAAGTACCGAAGCCCGAAGCGCTCGATACTCAGCCACCATCTGGTTGAGGCCAAAGCCGGCGATGGCGCGGGTTCGGCCATGATAGGACGCGGCGGACTCGGGACCGGGTTTCAACGGTGCAAGCCCGTGGGACTTTGCGAGCTGCTGGGAGTCTGTCTGCGGCGATCTGAGATCGTCTATGACCGCCTGAAGAATCTGGGGAAGATGATTCCGAAGTTGCTTTGCGCTGAACTCGACGGTATCGGGTGCCTGCGTTTCGGCGAATGCCACCGCGTCGTCGAGGATTTCCCGCGCATTCCGTTCGATAAAATCAGCCAGGCGCATCGCCAAACCCGTCCTTAAGTGGTGCGCCGAGCCTACACGACGGCGTTTGGATACGGGGTGAGAAAGGCTCGGCCTGTGGGGCGCGGTTCTGCCGGTGTTGGGGCGGCCATATGAAGGGGGAGCCTGCGGCGCGGGTCGGGCCCGGGCGGCGGTCGCCCGGGCCAGTCTGGCTAGAACATAATATACATTATGCGAAATGCTGTATCGGGCGTGATCCGGTTCGTCGGCTCGATCTGGCAATGGCTGCGGCTCTGGCTTGGCTCTTGCCTCCCTGTTGGCTCCCCCGACAAGGATGAGATCGCAGCATGAGCAAGATGGATCCCCTGTTGTGCGCAGCCAAGTTGAGGCGTCTCATGCAGCAACATGAAGCATTCCATGCAGCCGAGGCGGTCACTCCCAACGACCTGCAGCCAACTTGGTGCGTCCACAACGCGCCGCAGCGAACTTGATGCATTGCCAAACATCTGCCGCCTTGTTGGCACATTGCCGACATTGCACTAGCTGCTTGCGTATGCCGTGTGCTGACGAGGTTCAGCCATTCCTTCAGAGATATCCGTGGTTATGGAGCCTATCACGCCGTGCCTGCCTTATCTGACGGAGCAAGGCAAATTCCAGGCGACCGATTGCGGTTCACGCCGGCGCAAGTTGGCGCATCCCCAACGTAACGCAGCGAAGTTTGCGCAGCCACAACGACCGATGAGCTGATATCCGACTACAGAATCGATGAGAGTTTCCGACAGGCTCAAGCGGGACAATGGGCGGCGCTTAACTCGCGGGTGATTGGCGCCCATCAGCAAGCGCAGCGAAGTTGGTGCATTCGTCAACGCAAGGCAGCCAAGTTGGGACATTGTCAATGAAACAGCTCGAGTTGCTCGCTCCGTCGAACGAAGACGTGCTAGGGGGACTTGGTGCCATGGAGCACCAAGTCCGCATACACTGGAGCTACAGTCGTTGAGTGATCCAAGTAAACGTAGCAGGTCTCATGAATCCGGTGTAGCTGCCGTTAGCGAGCCTAGCAACAAAAATGGCATCGTTAGCGTCGAGCCTTAGCCTCAAGTCTGCGCTTAGCGCTTCCACGGATAGATTCGTTGATATCCACCTGACAGTCTCCAAATTTGGATCAGCAACGTTGTCATGCCGGTTCAGGTGGTTGAGAAAAGCAGTTCTCTTGGCGGCGTAGTTTGCTTCCCGATTCAAGTTCCATGTAACGACGTAGACAGCCATTTCGATCCTTCGAGACTGACACCGATTGTGTCGGCGGCATCTTAGTAAATGTGACGAGAGTCACGCAATGCTGACAAGGTTGGCGATCCGAAGATGTGCGATAGATGCCCCCTACCCCATGTTTTCAGGGCTGCCGATAATATATATTTATCGGAACCATTGGATTATTTTGCTATTGGATTCAGTGCCTTATGAGCTTCCCCCTGCTTCCTGAGAACCCTCCCTCCTCGGGGCTGAGCCCAGGTGCGCTGTCGGTGGCAGCGGTCGACGCCGTGCGCGAGGTGTTCGCTGAAGCGGCGTCGGCCAACACGACCCGCAGTTACGCCACCGCACTGCGCTACTGGGCGGGCTGGTATGTGGGGCGTTACGGTCAGCCAATCGAGATGCCGCTGTCGCCGTCGTGCGTAATCCAGTTCATCGTCGATCATCTGGCCCGGCGTTCCGGTGAGACGCTGGTCTGGGAGCTACCGCCGGCCCTGGATGCAGCGCTGGTGGCGTCCAAGCTCAAGCAACGTCCGGGGCCGTTGAAGCTGCCGACCATCGTGCATCGCGTGGCGGTCCTCTCCAGTGCTCACCAGTTGCTCAAGGTGTCCAACCCATGTGACACCACAGAAGTTCGCCAGCTGTTGGCCAAAGCTCGGCGCGCGGCGCATAAGCGTGGCGAGCGACCTAGCAAGAAGACGGCCATTACCGCGCACGAACTTAGGGCCATGATCAAGACCTGCGATGAAGACCTTGTAGGCATGCGCGACCGTGCCCTGCTCTTTTTCTCGTTCGCTAGCGGGGGGCGTCGACGAAGCGAGACTGCCAGTGCCCGGGTTGAGAACCTGACTCATATTGAGGATGGTTACCTGTACCGCTTGGATGTGGGCAAGACCCTCCAAGATGGCGTGAAAACGGGCGGCTCACCTGACAAGCCGATCGTTGGCGAGCCCGCTCAGGCGCTGCGTGCTTGGCTGCATGCTGCCGGTATCCAACAAGGCCCCCTCTTCCGCCAGTTGGCGCACGGCCGGGTCGGCGGCGCACTCTCGCCAAAGTCCGTGGCCACGATCATCCAGAATCGGGCTAAGGCCGCAGGCTTGGCCGGTGACTATGGCGGGCACAGCCTGCGTTCTGGTTTCGTCACCGAGGGCGCTCGTCAAGGCATCGCACTTCCGGCGATCATGGCCATGACCGATCATCGGTCGGTCGTGAGCGTGATTGGCTATTACAATGCGGGCGCGGCAGAAATCAACCCGGCTGCCAGATTGCTGGAAGGCGATTCGCCGACGCAGGTCCAGCCAGAGTAATTGGGCGCAGTTCAAACCCTGAGTCATTGGTTTCAGCCGGAATCGGCAAGAGTCCGACGGCGTGTTCATTGCAGATATTCTTGCCTCATCCGTACACTAGGCGAAGCTTGGGTAGGAGGCGATCAGGGAATGGAAATCGCATTGGTACAAGGGCAGCGGACGCTTCCGAGCGTCGGGCTCAGGGGAACTTGTCCAACATGTGGCGCGGCGATGATTGCCAAATGTGGCGAAAAGCTCATCCACCACTGGGCCCACGCCGGACGGCGAAACTGTGATCCGTGGTGGGAGAATGAGACAGAGTGGCATCGGGAGTGGAAGGCCCATTGGCCCGTCGAGTGCCATGAGATCAATCATGTTGCGCCAGATGGCGAGATTCATCGGGCGGATGTCAAGACGCCCAGTGGCATTTACGTGGAGGTGCAGCATTCTGCGATGACGGATGCAGAGCGCCAGTCACGCGAGGACTTCTATCAAAACCTCGTGTGGATCATTGACGGCAGGCGGTTCCAGAAGAACTTCACCATCCACCACATACTCCCCGATCCCTCCCTACCCTGGGCCCAGGACTGCCGGTGGTTTCCCATCGCCCATCGGACACATCGCGGAACCACGCAAGGGATGTACCACAAGCTTTCAGAAGTTGTGGAGGACCGAAAGCGCTCGCCCAACAGCAGCATGCATCGCGTCTATTTTTTTGTAGATGATCGCGCCAAGTTCGAAGCGGCCGACGTCGGTTATCGCAATTTCTGTTGGATGAGACCGCATACCACTTGGCTGAATGCGACCAAGCCGGTGTACATCGATTTTGGCTCTGACGTAATGGTTCGACTTGATCTGTATCCAGTCGAGATGCTGCGTTGTGTTCGTTTGGTCAGTAAATCCAGGCTTATCCATGATCTTGGCACCCTGCCCCATGCATCCGAGGTCTGCGCATAGGCGCGAGCCAGCGTCGCGGCAATGGATGGCTTGCGGCGCACTCCTCAGGCTGCCCGATTAGCGTATGTGGCCTCGCGTTCGGCAGTTTCCTGAAAAGGAGGGCAAATTCTGTCCCGATAAGCATCTGGACATTTAACTCCCTGTCGGACACCTGTCGGGTCACTGTCGTGTTGCCAGGCCCGCCGCCCTCTTACTCTGGGTTACCTACCCTGACGGAGTGACCTTCCATGACTACCGCGAACCCGCCCCGGCTGTTGACGCCTGATGAGGTTGGCGCCTGCATCCGTCAGTTCCGCCAAATGCGCCATTGGTCGCAAGAGCAGCTGGCGGAGATCTCGGGCCTTAACGTGCGGACTGTTCAGCGGGTTGAACAGGGCGATTCGGCCAGCTTCGACACCCGTCGCGCCTTGGCCCGTGCCTTCGAGCTCAATGACATCGATGCGCTTAACAAGCCCTTCTCATTGCCTACGGACGAGGAGCTGAAGGCAGCGCAAGAGCAGTTCGAGCGTGACCACGTCACCCTGGCTGTGTCGCCCCTGACTACGGGCCGCCAGCTGGCCAGCTTGGTCACCTCCTGCGAGATGGACCTGTCCGAGCCAGCCATTGAGCTACCGCGCGAGGCGGCAGCCGAGTTTGCTTCGCTCGTCGACTACTACCGAGAGTATCGCGAGTACCACGACCTGTACTCTGAAACCGATAAGCTTGAGATCTACGACGACCTGCAGCGGCACATCGACACGCTGAGGGTGTTAGGCGTGTCGTTGACTTACGGTCAACGGGGGGTGGCCCTCCGGATGGGTTCGGGTCTGCCAATGAGCGCTAGTTGCCTGTACGTCGTGGCGTTTTGTCTCGGCCAAGAGCCGAGTCAGATCGTCACCCCTAAGGCGGCGCATATCGGCTAGCTTTTTGCGGACGTTCTCTCTGACGGGTGAGCCAGTGGACTCTGTATTCTTGAGGCTGGATCATCCTTTAGAGGGGGCTTCGTGTCTGAACTGGCGGGCGAAGGATTAGCATCAACGCTTTCGAGCTCGGCAGAACTGTTGAGCGAAATCCGAGGTGCCTGGGGAGATGTGGCCGCCGGGTCGGATCCTCGATGCAGAGCCGCGATGGCATTGTGCCAAATGTCGCTAGACCACGCCTCGGCCGTCCAAGCCCTGATCTGCACCCTGCCGCAGTCGGCAATTTCTCTGGTCCGGCCACAATATGAGGCGCTGGTTCGTGCGACTTGGGTGTTTCATGCCGCGAGTCCCCAAGACCTAGAACGGTTGCTGAGCCCCCTGAGTCTACATAGTCAACAGGAAGCCAAAAAGCTTCCTGGCGTTCAAGAGATGCTCAAAAAGCTCGAGACGTCAGGTCCGCGGGGAGCGTCGCAACTTCTGGGTAGGGTCCGGGAAAACCTGTATGGAGGACTGAACTCATACCTCCATGCCGGCATTCACCCGTTGGCCAGGCAACTCACCGGATACCCGGAGCCGCTTCTAGTTGGGGTGCTCCAAAACAGCAATGCTCTGGCCATGCTGTCCATCATCATCATGGCGGAACTTTTGCCTGATCAGGCGATAATGCCGTGGATGCACGTACTGCATCATAGCTTTGCGAACGTTCTGCCCCCGCTAGATCCACTGGATGTATCGTCAAGTTGACTGCTCCCCTGCCCTCCAGGCCGGGGCATCAGCGGGATTGAGGCCTCCAGGTTCAACCTCCCTCGAATATCTGAAAGTTAGATAGACAGGCCGGAGTGAGATTGATACGCTGACAGCTGGAAGCGCGATTGAGGGCTCTGTGGCCTATGTCGTTAACCAACCGACCCTCATCGTGCCGTGGCCAGAACTGGACGAATTCGTTCGGTCCATTGGTCCATTCCTGGCGTGCGCGTGGTGTGCGCTGGAGCGATCAAGAAGCTTAAGCGCCCCGATTGCCTCTGGAGGGTTGGCCTCTGATGCGCTGGATACGCTTGCAACGTTGCGAGTCCTGCATCGAGTCCCATTTGGGCATGCGGCGGGCACCTTCAGGTCTTTGTATGAGCCTCTGGCATGGAGCTATCAGCCTGCCTGGCTGCGTCCTGATGTAGACATCGAAGCTGTGCTGACCAGAACGCTCGTGCGGTGGGCTAGTGAATGCAGTTCTAGCGCTAAGCGTAGTCTGGGAGTAGCACTGGGTGATGCTGAAGCGCGCGCGTACCTAGCAAACCTTCTCCGTAAGCACCGGCTGGATTCGACGCTGGCAGACGACTTGCGCTCAATCAGTCAAGGAGAGTGGGCGGCATTGAGCTTGGGTCGTAAGCGATACGTTCTTTGGGCAAGTATGCGCAGTGCCGCTTCAGAGTGTCTGCAGAACGACTTGAGTGAGCAGATCGCCCGACGAGTCCTTGATCGGGAGATCGGCCGAAGGTCGGCTTGGCTAATTGAACGAGCTAAATCGGGCTCCATCGCGCCAACCGATTTTTGCTTTCTGCCGAGCCAGGGCTGGCGACAGCCGCTCATCCTAGATGTCGCAATGGAAACATTCCTGCCCTTGGGTCGGCTCTACTGGCTCGAGCCGAGCAGCCAGTGGAGGTTCTGAGTTTCCGATACGTTGCAACCGGACTCACCACGGTATCCGACACACTCTCAACGAGGATGATGACGGAGTCGATGGGCCCAATGCTCAAGGAAGTCTTCTTGAGCCTTGGTCTCAATTGCACCAGGCCGGACCGACCGGACCATGCGGATTGCATCTGACGCTTCGAGGGTCCTCCCGGTCTGTAGCAGCAGCATGGCAGCAACTGTTCCGGCTCGCCCGAGACCTCCCTTGCAGTGGATGACGACCCTTAGTCCACTTAGAAGGTCAGCGACGAGCTCAAGACTAAGCTGTGGCCATTGCTGGAGCAGCCTTCCATCAGGAGCTGCTCCATCCGTGATTGGCAGCCCGTGCCAAGAGATCCCCTTCCCTGCCGCGACCTCTGGCAGGCCCTCGATACGGAGCTCCCTGAACTCCCAGGGTTCCAGTAAGGAAATCAGATGCTTGGCACCCCAGCGGCGAACTGTAGAGATATCCATATCAAGATCTCTCGCCCATGCTCCGGTCATGGCGATTTCCTGATACTTGCCGGGTGCAAATGTCACGCCCACGGCGCCCCCCTTGTCTCCTATCGGCAACTCCGCGATCACTAGTGGGTGACTGAAACTGGTGCGCATCATTGGGCTCTCCTCGGCCGCGATTACGTGCCATTTGGTGCGTTCAAGCTTTAGGATTGAGGCTCCGAAGGGTCTTTTCCGAAACGCCGATCCGGCTGGTGATTGACACCCAGACGCTCTCTGATCAGACCAAGCGCCACTTCCAGGCCTCGATCGTCCGCATGGTAGGGAGCGCCAAACAA
Organism: Stenotrophomonas sp. YJH_SMC_131; assembly: GCF_059367975.1. NCBI lineage: Bacteria > Pseudomonadati > Pseudomonadota > Gammaproteobacteria > Lysobacterales > Lysobacteraceae > Stenotrophomonas > Stenotrophomonas sp. YJH_SMC_131. Next base: position 91,729 of record NZ_JCAFRJ010000004.1, read on the forward strand.
AGGTACTTGGACCCAGCAGTCCCCTTGTCCCGGGTGCACATAGGCACCGTAATCATCCAGAAGAAGCGCTGATCCCGGATCCGAGGACACACGTCTTAAGTCCTTCGTAGACTTGTCCCAGTCCGTGTATTGCAGCTCAGCGAACCAAGCTGGGGCACAGCCTTCCGCCACTAGAAGTAAGGCGAGGTTCCGATATGTCGGCTCCGGCACAGTTGTGTACACCACCAAGCGTTCAAACAGCTCGTTGACCGCTTCGAGGAACTGGAGCAGCCCTGGGCGCGGGATCTGGCTCACCGCGTTTGATATCAGGGTCCCTTCGAGATCCATGGCAAGGACGGTTGGGCGCATTGGTCTCTGACCCTCCGAGGTGCGTGAAGGAGGGCGAACGGCTTAGCCTGCCCGGCTTTGCCATTGCCCTTTGCGGCAGCTGGTCGAAGCTGCACAGACGCAAGAATATCGTGTTTTTAGATATCTGAGAACTGGATATAGCTTCTTGGGTCGCTCAACTAAGGCGCGGCCGTGTCGAAGTCCATCCATCGCAAAGAGTACGTCGCACTGATTGAGGCTGTTCGCGATGCGCGGGTGGCGGCGGGGCTCACCCAGGCCCAAGTGTCAAGCAAGCTGGGGCGGAGTCAGTCTTTCATTAGTGATGTGGAGACAGGCAAGCGTAGGGTCGACGTGGTTGAACTCCGCGACATCGCTCGTCTGACAGGCCTGTCGCTGGGAAGGTTGATAGCAGATTTTGAGAAGCGACTGAAAGACTGACATCGCTGTCTTGCCCAATGTGTAGCTAACGCGTTTTCGGATCCCTGTATCTTTTCCGCCCGAGTTCACGTTTGGATCAGCTATTGCTGCGATGCTGTGAATGCGGGATCAGCAGTGACGCAGCTCTGCATCGCCGCGCTCAACGTTGCCGTTAGAGAACTAGCTGCTCCTCAGGATCAATGCGAGAGCGTCTCGGGCTTTCGCTGCAGTTTCTTGGGCTTGCATGAAACTAGATGAAATGTCACCGGGATCGTTCATGACGCCTTGGTATCTGTTTTCGTGGTCGCGATACTCCCCACCATTCCTGTAGTAGTCGTTGAAGTAAGACACTTCATGCCTAAGATCGTTGACTGCCACAATGAGCGATCGTATTTCGTTCCCTGCCCGGGACACCTCATGCATTTGAAGGAGCATTTCAGTAATGCCCTCCGGAATGGTCAGTAGATCGTTGATATCCTCTTCCGCGAAGGGACTTCTGCTCCATCGCCGATGGGCAGCAGCTATCTGTCCTCCTATCTGGTCGATTTCCGGAAGCATGACGAAGGCGTAACTCTGGGCCCTTGCCATGCGCTCTGCCGTCCGTTCAACTCGATCGCGGGCGTCGCGCTCGGCCAAGTCTGCGCGCGTTTGAAGTGCGAGACGCCATGGGACGACCACGGCAACGACTATTGCCATGATGCTACCGATAGCCTGCACCCATGACGGCCAATCAACTACTACTTCTGGCCTAGGCTGAGGCGGATGCTTGCTCAGCAGCGCCCAGGTAACGAGTGCTCCGGCCAAGAAGGTCATTGCGGCCACGACGGCCCAATCCCGATCAGTACGTCCCTGCATTCATCCATCCTCCCTTTCGTTGCGCATTTTACCGCGCTTGTCTGGGCCGTCAGCAACGGAGCGCGCTGGAACTCCGGTGGTCTGGTATCGACTACGCCGGCGTGGATTCTGAACGAAACTAGCGTGCTCCTAGTTCCGAACAGTACCTCCGGGCATCACCTACCGCCACGATGGCGAGGGCTACCGCTTGGTCGCGGGCTACTACCCCACCTCCACACCGGACGGCAAAGGCATCAGCCGCGATGGCGCGCGCTATTCCACTGCGTTCGTGCAGGGCGACAGTTACGTACCGAATGGCACCAGCACCTCCGAGCGCGACCTGGTGGCGGCCACCGTCGACTGGGATCTGCTCAAGCATGACGATGTCACGGTGACTGCCGCGGTATCCGGTCTCTACTCGCGCCTGCAGGACGAGAGCGGCACGCCGCAGGGCGACGGCACGCGGCGCGCCCTCGCCGCAAGCGTGAAGGTCAGCAATGGGGCCTGGCGCGGCAAGGTCCTGGTCGCACGGCAGGACATCAGTCTGCCGGCATCGCGCGACACCCACGTCATCACCGTGGGCGGCTTCGATGCGTCCTACAACATCGCCACCAAAGGTACCGTCGTCTTCGCCGAAGTGGGCCGGCCGCTGACGGTCGGCGGGCAACCGTTCGACCTGTATGCCAGCCTGTCACGTTTCATCAAGGACGAGGCCAACTTCAAGGACAGCCAGCGGCTGACCCTGGGCGCGGCATGGACCCACGGCCGTCTGCACGTTTCCAGCGAACTGCTGGTCGGCCGCAACGATCCGTTCGTGGGTGCCGGTCAGTACATCAGCGGCGCTGCCGAGGGCGGCGACGACCGCTACAAGACCTCGCTGTTCACGGTTACTGGCTACCGGTTCTGACGTTTGAGGGACGCCGCAAAACTTCATGTGATACGCCAACGACGACAACATGGCTGTGTCTGGCGCTGGAAGGCGCTGTCGTACCAGACGTAAACATACTCATGCCACGCGGGGCTCTTCACCCGGAGGTTAACGCTCAAGTTTGGATTGATCTGATAGCTGGAACTGTTATCCAGTGCAGCGAAGCTGCCGCCCTCACCGACCACATCCCCAACTTACCGATGAAGGTCACCCATGCGCGGACCTGCTGGCTGACCTTCGGCGGATAAATGGCGCAAACAATTCCCATCAGGCGTCGATAAGATGCGCTAGCTGCGCGTTAAGCTCCGAAATAGAACCTACAACGCCGTCCATCACGAAGTCCAAAGCAAGTCCGTAGCCGTCATTCAAGTGTGCCGTATCAAACCCCATGTCTTGCAGGGTGCCAATGCACTTTCCGAGCGCTTGATGCGCGTCGGCTATGCGAAGATCGTTGTTGAGGAACAGCGGTGCCAAAACTGGATTCTTGTCATTCCACCCTTCAGGCTCGGTGCTGGACGTAAAAAATTCCAGTGACTCTTGGTCAGTGTTCATGCGCTCCAGAACGTTCAAAAGCGCCTGCAGGCACTTCAGTAGTCCAAGCGAGTTCACATCCTTTTGGGGACAACCAGCCTTGATCAATAGCTTTTTGACAAATCCGTTGGGCACTCTCTGGAGAATCTCGTGAATCTGCTTGCATCTGGAAAGGAAGGCCTCCTGCGTCATTGCCAAAGGAGCGACCTGTGCGAGCTTGCTGATGGAGGGGTAGTTCGTCCATCCGTCTGCCCTCAGCCTCTCCGCGGAGAAGCCGGTCAGCTGCTCTGCCGTCTGATGGATGTCGACGCTTTTCGCCAGCGCGGACAAGTTCTCACCCAGCATCAGGATCTGATCCAGCAGATGCTGTGTCTTTGAGACGATGTGCTCCGCGCCAAGGTCCAGGTGCGCGACGGCCTGAGGACCCAAAGCATGCTTGTGAGCATGAAGGATTTCACGGTCTGGAATGGCGTTGTAGAGCTGCCGCACAGGCACTGAGATCAGGTTTCGTCCAACTCTGACGCAATCCGTAAACGACCATTGCCCCTTGTAGGATGGGCTGCAGTCCCAATCACCGCCCACGTTGCAAGGCGTTGTCTCGTAGAACGCGTTTTGCTCGTAACGCTCCAGGAAGCTATCGTTCAGGTAGATGTGTTGACCCGAGATCAGCGAATTGGCCAGATCACGCGTCATCGGCTCACCGATACCCGGCCACACAAGACCATCTACGCTCAGCTCTGGGCACAACTTCGGATCTGCAGCCTCTACACAGGCCCAGACCTGCATCAGTAGATGCCCTCGGTGCTTGGAAATATTCAGCTCGTACCAGACCGGACCCGTGCCTGGCTTCCGCTCAATGTGGCTCTCGGAACCCATTAGCGCGCGAACGGACGGGTGATCCGGAAGGCGCGCTCTGTAGTAGAACGAGCGCACGACACGCGCCGACCGCAGCCATAGATACTTGCGCAAATAGTCGTTTCTCATCGACCATCTGATGCTCCGGTTCGACTTCCAGTAGTACTCGCTGGAAATCTCGCCACCAGCAATTCCGACCTCTGGCAGCGCAAGATCATCGTAGATCATCTTCTGATGATCATTGCCGATACATCGCGGGCTGAGGCCCAACGTCATCCACACCTTCTCGGCCAGGTTGAACGTATAGAAGGAGCCATTCCCCCAGGAGGCCACCATGTAGTCATGACCGGAGATCGAGGGGTTGAAGATCGAGGCGGCACCCGGCTTATCGACTGGAACGGAGAACTTCACCACACCGCCGCCCGTCTCTCTGAAGACATCTAGCGGGCCTTGATGCTGGCCGTGCACCACGGCCATCTGCATGTACAGTCGCTCATCATCAACCGTGCTGTCGGGTGACTCGTAGAACCGCGCGATCTCCACCTCTTCTCGCGGATCCAAGCCGACCGGGGTCAGTAGCCTGCGGAGCTGTTCAGGGATCACATCCGTGGGCAGCGGAAATGCCTCAAGGTAGTCGTGCGTCATTGGTTATTTCTCGCCGTATCCATACGGTTCGGCAATGATCACGCATTGTGGTGGACTCAGGAAGTCTCATCTCAGGGCGTGCTTCCTAGAATCAATCCATCGACCTGATCATCGCCTCTGCCCGTTTACTAGGCATCATTAACGTTTCTTCCTGTCCCACGACAGGTGGCCTGTGAGCTCTTCCAGCCCCTCATTCTCTTGGATGGGTGCGCCGAAGCGGTCAAGCTCCCGATCGGGTAGCTCGTCTTCATCAAACCAAATTAGCGATACTGTGGTATCGCGACTCCGGAAGTGGCGGCTGATCTCCCACAAAGTGCTGCCGCTCTCCCAGTCGTCGAACCAGATATCTTGAGCTACTTCGCCGGAGGCGGCGGCGCTGGATCCCGCATCACGTAAGCGTCTAGCCACCGATCCTGCCGGGATCGTTGATCGAGCAGAGACCCGGGCGTTGATGTTTCTTAAGGATGTCGAGCGTGAGGCATATCGTATGGCACCGCGTTCCATGGTGACAAAGGCGCATGGTCGCGGACTGAGACTCGCGTATCGTGACGCGGCTGCAGGGAAAGAAGTACCAAACTGGGCGGAGAGCTTCTCGATGACTTCCATGCATGGGTCGTCTGAGGGCACCTGTCCCAGCCACAGCTTGTAGGGCATCAGCAATTCTGATGCAAACGTGTCACATGCCACTTCGTTCGGGTGCCGCTTGGCGTAAGACCAAGCTGGCACCTCTTCGTGACTAGAGGGAAGCTCCAGCAGGATGTGGGCGATCTCATGGCAGATCGTAAAGCGCTGGCGCTCCAGCGTTTCAGCGCTGTTGACCGTCACGATGTGACGGCCATTCGGCTTTGTAATGGTGTACCCGGACTCGCCCGGTTCAAGCTCCTCATGTCGGAGCTTGGCATTGATTGCATCCAGATAGGGTGTCAGATCTCCAAAGACCGACGGCAACGTCACCTTGGCAACGAACCCGCGCGCCTTTTGCCTAACCCACTGCTCGTCCATGCTCAGTCGTCCTCGTCCTCGTCATCGTCCTCGAATGCCCGCCTCACTCTTGCGATCAAAGTGGCTGGGTCCGGCCTGACCGTTCCTCGATGCTTCATTCCTGCTGCGGCCGAGAATACCTCCAGGCTGACAGCTTCGTCTTCCATTACGTAATTGACCAGGTTGACGTCGGCTTCGGGATGGTCCATCAGCCAGTAGACGATACCCGCATCGCGTTCACTTGGCCTCAGTACGGCCAACAGCTTGGCTACGAGTTCCTGTGAGGGGCTGTCCTTCTCACCCGTTTCCAACCGATGGACGTAGGCATGGTCGATTGAGGAGCGCTGACCAATTTCCCTCAACGACATCTCATTTCGCTCTCTAAGCGTCTTTAGGGCAACGCCCAAACCGGTCTGCGGCATTTCTTGACTCCCGATCAATGCAAAGGCACGCCACACATGGCTTTCCACCCATATTAGGTGCCTGAGTTGCTTTCGCGCTCAATGCCTGATAGCGTGTTGTCCATCCAGACAACGGCCTCGTTCCCTTGAACGGGGTTAGCCATTCCCAAGCCGTTGTCTGGACAAGCAACACATTGTGCTTCATTGCAGTACCCGCAGCAAGCTGGTTCTCAACGTGGTCCGTACCACCCAAACAGGAGCTCGTTATGACACGCAAAAATCAACATGTTGTACCCCATCAGGATGGCTGGGCCGTCCGCGGAGCCGGCAATCAGCGGGCAACCTCCGTCCACCCGACCCAGCAGGAGGCCATCGACGCCGGTCGCGAGATCGCCCGCAACCAGCACAGTGAGTTGGTGATCCACCGTCCGAACGGTCAGATCCGTGACAAAGACAGTCACGGCCATGACCCCAACCCGCCGAAGGGCTGATGACCATGGCTGACATCCCGACCTACCACGTGCTCGCACTGTCAGGAGGCGGCTATCGCGGCCTGTACACGGCTACGGTACTTGCTGAGCTGGAGGCGGTACTGGGGCGACCCATCGCCGCACATTTCGACCTGATCTGCGGAACGTCGGCAGGCGGGATGTTGGCCCTGGGCTTGGCCAACGAGATCCCTGCCTCAGAGCTCAAAGGAATGTTCGAGGACCAGGGGAATCGTATCTTCGGTCGACGTAGTCTTGCGCGCCGGCTTTTTGGATTCTGGCTGGCGGCCAAGCACGATTCGGCAGGCCTTCAGGGCGTGCTTGACGAGCGCTTTGGGGCCACGACCATCGGCGATCTTAGGCATCGGGTCCTGATCCCAGCAGTGAACTACACCACGGGACGTGGCCAGTTCTTCAAAACTCCCCACCATCCCACCTTTGAACTTGACCATCGCATGCGCGTGACGGACGTGGCGATGGCGACAGCTGCGGCACCGGTCTACTTCCCGCTGTCAAGAAATGACCGGGGCGTGTTCGCAGATGGCGGCTTGGTGGGTAATGCCCCGGGATTGTTTGGGTTGCATGAGGTGCGGACATTCCTGGCACCTGACGGCCTGGCCGAGATACGGGTTCTCTCCATCGGGACCATGACCATTGGGGCCACCCTGCGCGGCGATGCAAGTCTGGATCGTGGGTTCGGCAAGTGGCGGGGTGGGTTATTCGACCTGGTCATTTCTGCTCAGGAGTCCTCGGTGGACTACATGCTGCGGCAATCACTCGGCAACAAGTACCTGCAGATCGATGACCAGGCTACCCCGGACCAGTGCCGAGATATCAAAGCGTTGGATCGCGTGTCCGTCGGTGCCACCAACACCCTGAAGGATCGAGGCAAACATGCAGCCCAGCGGGCACTGGGGAATCCGCTTTTCAGACCTTTCCGTGACCACCTTGCTGCCTCGCCCGTGTTCTACCACGGCCATCTCAAGAACGCATAGGAACCCATATGCTCAACCTCAGCCCGCTGTTGTACACCACGGTCGCCAATGAGGCGTGCCTCCATTCCAATTTGGACTTGAGCGACGCCGAGCGAGCGCTCATTGCAAGCGCCCGCGCTGAGGTTCGAGACTGCCTGCGTACGGGCATTCCTCGCGTTCTGTCTGAACGTGGATACACCGATACGGTGCCTCAGCCGCGATTCTTCACGCAAGGCTCCTGGGCGTACAAAACGCTCAACGCACCGGCAAAAAAGCCGCAGCAGGCAGACGTTGATGATGGCTGCTACTTGCCGATGAGTTTCGTCTCTCAGGGCACGCGGCCGAGCGTGGCGTCCACCATCTTCTTCGAGGCCGCGGAGCAAGCACTCGCTCCGTTGATCGAGCGGAAGAAGTGGAAGCTTGTGGACAACAAGGACACTTGCATACGAATCGTGATCTGCGGCTTTGCGCACATCGACATCCCCCTCTATGCCATCCCGGACAGTGAGTTTGCGGCATTGACCAAGGCGTCCATGGAGAAATATGGATTCGACTCCATCGCCGAGGCAGCCGTCTTCGCTGAGCGCGACGCTTGGACTGCCCTGCCCCGCGACAAGGTGCTTTTGGCCCACCGCAAATGCAACTGGATGGCCTCAGACCCCCGCCCCGTCAAAGAGTGGTTCCTGCAGGAGGTTGACGATAAGGGCGAGCAGTTCCGTCGGGTGATTCGCTATCTGAAAGCTTTTCGCGACTGGCACTGGGAGAGCGGTGGGCCCTCCTCCATCCTCCTGATGGCAGCTGCAGCCCCAATTTTCGAGAAGCGTGACCGGCGCGATGACCTGGCGCTGCTGGACGTCGTAGCTGGGCTGCCGGCGCGCCTGCGGGCGGGGGTGGTGAACCCGGTGGAAAGTGGCGAGTCACTGACTGATCGTTTGGGGAAGCGCGGAGTGGAAGATGCCGCTCGGGCCTTCGAGTCTCTTGAGGTTACGCTTCGCGGCTGCGTAAATGCGTCCAGTCCTTCTCAGGCCTGCGTGTGGATGCGCAATGAATTCGGCGATCGATTCCCTGCCGATGAGGAGCGCATCAAGGTGGTCTCGGTTGCCGCGACAATCAGCGCTACCTCGCCTCAGCCTGGACCCAGCGAGCTCGTCGGCCGGAGCAAGGCGGGGTGAGCCGCGCGACGCCTAATCAGGTGATTGAGGCCTTTGGGCGCGAGGGCTTCGACTTCGCCGGCAAGGCCGATAATGGATGGTTCCGGGTTTCTGGGCGCCTGTTCTCGGACGCTAAGCCGGACGGTGTGCCATGCGAAATCGAACTGGATCCCAACTTCTTCGAACTTCCTCGCGTTCGGTTACTCGAGATTCCTACCCATCTTCCTGGGGCGGTCCCCCATCTCAATGCCAAGGGCATGCTTTGCTACATTGCCAGCGGCACAGTGACATTGGACATTTTTGACCCGATTGGCCAGTCGCTGGCTTGCCTGCGTCAGGCTCAGCTCGTGTTCGATCGGATCATGCGAGGGGAGATGGTTGAAGACCTTGCCGAGGAATTTTACGCGTACTGGAACGGCGCGTACTGCTTGTCGGACCTCGACGGAAATGCCCAGGGGCGCAAGGAGTGCTTTGTCGTGGATGGCAACGAGCGCCCAATCTGGTTCGTCACAAACAACCTTGCGCGAACCAAGAAGAAGGCCGAATTGCTGGGGTTCAACCCAACCGATAGAACCACACCAACATACAGCATCAAAACTACTGCACAGCCCCGCCCTGTCCCAGGTGCCTGGCCGCCAAAGACGGTGAGCGAGCTCTTGTCGTGGCAAGGCCAGTTGGACCGTCGCTGCAGACGAAGCATCCATCGTCGCATCCAGCAGGGTGAGCGAGATCGTCTCAACGCACTCCTTATTCTGATCGACTCCCCCAAGATGACGTATGCATTCGGGGTCATTTATGAACGAGATGCGCGCGCACCTAAGGTGAAATTGGCAGATCGGCGGGATCGGACGCTGGGATTGTCTGTACTTCCCTTTGCTGTGTTCAGGATCGATGAGCGCTACATCGCCGAGCGCAACATTCCCAGCCGCAACACGCTTGCCGGAAAGGCAATCGCATTAATCGGCTGTGGGACCATTGGCGGCTTCCTTGCCGAAATGCTGGTGAAGGCAGGTGCTGGAACCCAGGGCGGCACGCTAAAGCTGATCGATTTCGATACGCTCGTGCCACAGAACCTAGGGCGGCACCGATTGGGGTTTCCCTCCCTGCTTCAGAAGAAGGCCGTAGCCATGGCCGATGAACTGGAGCGCTTGGCACCTGGCGTATCGATAGAATCAATCACCTTGGATGCTCGCGACGTCGACCTATCAGATCAGCACCTTCTCCTTGATGCGACCGGCGAGGAGGCGCTAGGCCATTGGCTGGCGGACTACTACCCGCGCCCGACTCAAGTGCTCTCCGTATGGATTGAAGGTCCTGGAGTCGCCGTGCGATCGTTGCTTCGAACGGCGCAGGGCGGCTGCTATCGATGTCTCTGGCACTTCACGCGTCGCGGAGAGATGTGCTCGACCAGAGAGCCATTGCCCAACGTTCTGGCCGGGCACGGGTGCGAGGGTTTGTACGTGCCCTTTAGTGCCTCCGCCTCCGTTCAAGCAGCTAGTCTGGGCTTGGACGCTGCGCTTGACTGGGTCAATGACATCGCCTCTCCCGCGCTGCGCACGCGGGTCTTGGACAGTACGTTCACACAAGCCACACCGGATGGCGAACTGCCCATTGAACCCGGTTGCCCAGCATGCCAATGACGAATGACTGGTCCAGCTCCGATCGCCGCAGGCTACTGCATGTCTCGCCGGCCGCCCTGGACGTGTTTGCCCGCTACGTGCAAGGTAGTGACCAAGCTCCTGAGTCAGGCGGACTGCTGCTTGGAACGGTTCATGGAGAGCATATGCTCGTCGAGCAGGCAACCGAGCCAACTGTCTGGGACCTGAGACTGCGCACCTTCTTCCATCGCTCCGCTATAGGTCATGCCAAGCTTGCACTTGATCGATGGCGCGCCTCCCGCGGCACCGTGCGGTACCTAGGTGAATGGCACACCCACCCGGAGGACTACCCCACCCCGTCTGGGTTGGACCGCGCGGAGTGGCGCAGATTGGCCGCGGGGAGAAGAGACGAGCGACCACAGCTCTCGATCATCGTTGGACGTGCTGGTCTCCATGTCGAGTTGGTTGGTAGTGATGGCGCAGGCTGTGTTTTTCGGCCCCATCAGTAGCGGGACTGACCGCCAGCGATCCAGTCAGGATCAATGGATCGGCGCATGCTTGAAAGGCACGAAGAGGATTCCCTGGCCGTTCGAACCAGTGCTCATGCGTCCAGTGTGACTCACGGGATCGCGTCGCCGCTGCGATGAGCAATCATTGCGGCGGCGGTACTGACGCGGGAGTGCCGCGGGCGAATGCTTTGAGGATTGGGCAGAAAGTGAGCCAGATGAGCATAGGCTTCGTTGATGTGCTTGAACTGGTGAAGATGGGCTAGCTCGGCTTCACAACTGTCCTCGGGAACATCCAGCAAAGTGTCCAAGCCACTGGCCATGTTTAATCCGTCAGGCGAAAGCTCTTGCCTCTCGTGATCGCTAAGCTGAGACAGAACCACCGCTGGTAGCGCCAGCGCCTCAGAGAACTTGCCGTGGTGGGCAGGAAAACCGGTAAAGAACTCTTGGCTCTCACTGCTGTAGGGAGCCACGGGGAGCATGCACGGCAGGTCGTCTGTAAGCCACGTGCTGTCCTCAAAATCAGGGTGGTCAGGTGGATGGGATGCCTGGCCGAGGGGGTACCCCAGCAATTTCGCCGGTAGGGCACCATGCCGGCGCCGGATGATCCGTTGTTCGACCAGGATGCTGAAAGCGCGGCTGGCGTCTTTGCGTACTCTGTGTGTTGTGCAGAATCGGGCTACGCCCCATCGCAATACTTCTCGGTGCCCGATAGCCGCTTCGAGCCGACCGCAATCCAGCGCGAGTAGGTAGTTGCAGGCGCACACGCCTAGAGCATCCAAGGAGCCGCCCTCTACGAGGTTGTACATGGACTCCACCACGTCCAGCTGACTGGGCGCGTATGTACTAAAGCCTGGGACCTTGTGGTAAGCGGCTACCAATCGCTCAAGCACAGTCGGGCGGTGTAGTCCTAGCTGCTCCATCAGCGTGCGACGAACACCGATTAGGTGCTCGGGCGTGCATTGCAGTGGCCCGCTGATCTTCCAGATGGGGTGCTCATACGACCACTTTGCGGCGCAGAAGCGTGGGTCTCCATGAACGGTATCGACCAGTTTTCCACCACCGAGACTTGCCGGGTCTTGTCCCGTGCTGAAGTAGCGGTAAAGCGTCCTGGGACGTGTTCCCTCATCCCCCTGCCCAAGTAGGCCGGCTAGGGCAAGCAGCCCCTGATCAGCTTCGTCCCAGGTCAGGGCCTTTCCCTGTTGCTGTCGAACCAGCCAAGCCCAGATGGAGTTCCTTACAGCTTCGGCCCCGTCAGTGGCAATTCTTCCAGGCGGCATAGTCTTGGATTGTTTTTTGGGGGCTTAAAAAATCCCCCTTCGCGGGGCAGAAATTGTGCATCATCGACATCAAGTGTTGAAAGAGGTGCAGTTGTGCCCGACCAGACCTCGGTTCCGTCCAGTGCCACCAACTACACGCAGGAGCTGCTGGAGCGACATGGGGAGCTCATGGGCGGGAGCGATTTGCAGAGGAATCTCGGCTACGTGAATGGGCGTGCCTTCGGTCGCGCCGTCCAGCGGAACCTTGTGCCAGTGCGGACCTTCCCCCTACCAGGTCGTCGAGGATGGTTTGCCAAAACACGAGACGTTGCCGAGTGGCTCGAATCGCTTTAGCCCGCCGTCTTGAGAAGGCGCGGCAATTTGCGTAGTAGACAGCGAGGAACACCGGGCGACCGAAGTGCGACTGAGGTCGAGGGCCGGTGGAGCCTGTCCGGGCCGTTAGTGAAGATCAGGGAGGTTTCTAAAACCCCAAGTTAACCAAACTCCGGACTACGGAAACGAAATCGCCCCCGCGTCAACGGGGGCGATTGTCTCTCGCCGGAGCGAGAGATGGCGAAGCACTACGACCACACTCGTAGGCTCCCTCAATTCCGACTTCGTGTCAAGCAGCTTAGCTGCTTGCTCAGGCACCTGTGCGTCTCCGAAGCCCTTCTGGCCAATTCGGACACCGCGTGCTGCCCTCCCCTTTCCGGCAGGTCTGCTTTGGATCCGCCGAGCGCCCATTAGCGGGCACAAAAGGAAGTCGACGAATGATTGCGAGTTTAGCTAGACCACGCGCGGAGTCCTTCCAGCGCTGCGCGCGTGACTTTGATGGTGCTGGTTCGATCCGCGGTTCCCGTGGCCACGGGGACCAAAAATGAAGCTCGATTCCGGTCTCCTTCCTTTCCAAGGCGCCCGTTCTGCCGAAGTGGCTCAGCCGCTCCATAATCCTCTGCGCCGCCCCATGGTGTCCCGAGAGCTTTCCGCAAGCCAGATTAAGCGCGGCGATGTCTTCATGTTCTTCAGCCCGAAAGAGGCCCGTCGAGTCAGTGTGCTGGGGCCTCTGCAGCTGGCACTTCGACTTCAGCTGGAGTTTGATCCGGTTGTGGTCGCGGCAACCGAGCGCCCCCGCACCATCCTTGTAGGAACCGAACAAGTGGAGCTTCACTTCTGGTGGCAGTGCTTGGGCGGAAGTGAGTTCTACGCCTTGGTAGTCCCGAACGCGCAAACGGTACCGGGCACTGACGGCCAGCGCCGCCCGAGGCGTTTGGAGCGCCTCCAGGCGGCCGCTCGGGATGCGTCGATCTCGCTAAAACTCATCACGGAGGACCAACTTAAGAGGCCTCAGGGCAGAACCGAGCTTTGCTATCAGCTCCTTGGCATCTGCCAGTCCGCGCGGGATCTCGGCAGTGCCTTGGTTCTCAGGAGCGAGGTCGCGGCCATCGTCAATCGGAGCGGGCGCATCACGATCAGTGAGGTGCTTGGAGAGCTCGCCAACTTCCCGCAGACGCATGTCCAGGCCGCCATAGTGGAGCTCCTGCATATTGGGTATCTCTGCACAGACGCAAATCCACGCATGTCAGGCCGTGCACGGATCTGGAGGGCGGAAGGATGAGCGGCAAGATCACCATCGACGATATCAACGCTATCCGGGCAACCGCCAAGCCTGATGAAGCATCGGTTCGCCTAGAAGATCGCAAGGTCTTTGGCGCTCGGGTAATGGCTCTGGACGCCTGTCTGGATGGCGCGACGATTGTGAGTGCGGCCAAGCGCTTCGGTGTTTCGCGAAACACCTTGTCCCGGATGATTGAGAATGCGCTCCGTCTCGATGCGACGCATGCCAGGATCGGGTACCGGGCATGCGTACCACACATGCGCTTCGCTCAGTCAGACCGAAACGCAGCCATCGTCCCGGCCAGCCCGCACGCCTTTGCCATTGACGCCGTGCTCAATGCCGTTCCGGGACTTCGAGAGCTCGTGGAAAGCTATCGGGGAACTCTTCCAAGCAAGACAAAGCGTAGTCGAGGATTTGATCGAATACACGCACAATTCATCAAAGTCCTCAGCCAGGAGGGTTACCGAAACATGTATCCCTTGAACACTGGCGACAAGGGGCGTCGCCCGCTGATCGGGTATATCAAACGGCTCAGGGGGGTGGAGCAAGCCGAGCTGACTGCAGAAGTAGCAGAGGACCCGAGTGCCACCCGAATCGAGCACCTGTTTACTATTCGGCCTTTCGACCGCGTCGAGTACGACGAGCATGCGATCGACATCGACGCTTGGGTAGCCATGCCGATGGCTGATGGATCTTTGCGATACGAAAAGATCAGTAAAATGTGGCTGCTTTCGATCATTGATGTAGGCAGTGGAGCCATTCTCGGATGGCGTCTTGTCACAGGCCGAAAGTACGACCGGCATGATGTGCTGGCACTGTTCGCCGAGGCGATGGCACCTTGGGTGCCGCGAGAGCTGAGCCAGAGCGAGATGCAGTATTCGCCAAACGCTTGGATGCCCTCAACGTACTTGACTGACAACACAGTGATGCGCAGCACCATGGTCGCCATGGATAACGATTCCACGCATTTGGCCAAACAAAGCGTGGATAACGTCATGGACAATTATATGGGCATCCTCCACTTCGGTCGCTCTGGCATGGGAGAGGGACGCCCCTACATCGAGGCCTTCTTCAAGAGGATCGAAGATGGTCTGTTCCGGTACGTTGCAGGCGGATACTCGCCATCTACCGATGTCAATGAGAAACAAGTCACAAGCACCTTGGAAGGCAAGAAATATCCTGTGCTCCTGGAAGTCTTCGAGGATCTCGTGGACACTTACGTCACGGCGCACAACGTAACCAGCCGATCTACGCGAGAGCCCAGGTCGCCGAAGCGGCTGATTGACGAACATCTTGCTAGTGGCGCCTGGGTTTGGCACGCGCCGGGAGCAGCGCGGAACATCCGCCAGATGACCGTTTTTCGGCAGCGTGTGACGATACGAGGATCAAAGAGAAAGGGCGTTCCACCCCTCGTCTACCTTAATCATGCCCGCTATCGATCACCCAAGCTCTCCGGCCAATGGGATCTCATTGGTAAGGAATTTGACGCGACCTATGAAGACTGGCAGGACGTCCGACTGCTGACGCTCTGGAAGGATGGAGAGCGGATGGTGACCCTGCACGCTTTGGCCCCCTACTCGGCCTGTGCCCATACGCTTTCCGTCAGGCTTCGTGCAGCAAGGTGGGCCAAGCACCCTGAGGCCAAGGATCAAGAGTCGTTTGACGTCACGGACAATGTGCTCGCGTACCACGACGCAGTACGTAAAGCCGCGACAGGCATTAAAGATTCCGCTGCAAGGCTCGCCGCCGGCGAGGTTCCCAATGCGCGCTCGACTCAGAAGGTGGAGATTGAGACCCCTCTTAAGGGGGTGCGTCAGGGTGTCACCTCCATGAGGCTTCGCTAATGAATGAGCCTATGGATCTCTCTTCCCACCCAATGAATCAACGGGATCGCCCCACGATCCAAACGTTGCCGGTGGTCCGCCTGGCACTGGCGACGTCACTCTGCCTTGAGTACGGCCGGCCCAGCCTGCGCATCATTGGCGATGGGCGCGCCGGCAAGTCCACCGCGACATTGATGCTGGAAAGGACAACGTCGTGGCGCCCATTCTCATGCGGCTTCCTTCGTATGGTGATCGGACGGCCAGCCGTCGCCAGTGAGGCGAACTTCTTTCGCGAGGTGGCCTTAGGGTTGGGCATGAAGGTGCCGCGAATCACTACCACACAGGACTTGTTGTTGCGAATCATACGAGCTTTTGAACAGGAGGCAGCACGGTCTGGGTCCGAGGTCGTGATGCTGGCAATCGACACTGCCGAGAACCTCACGTTGAAGGACTACGAGCACCTCGCGAAGCTGCAGAACCACTTCCTGGGTAGCGTTGTCCAGCCATTTTTCCTGTTCATCCACCAAAGTGACAGCCAGATCGAGGGTGCTGATGATCTCGGAAAGGCAGCGCCGCCTCACCTGTATGGAAGGTTCTTCGTGGATAGTCACGACTTCACGGGCCTTCTGTGGGCGATCCCCCCGGAGGATTCTGACCAGGATGCCTGCGATGTCGCGCTAGCTTTGCGTGAGTTCGATCAATCAATGAGGTGGCCAGAGATCACGGGGCCAACCTACACAGAGGCATTCGCGCCGCTAGCATATAGGGCCGGTTGGCGTCTGGAGAAAGAGACAGATGCGATTAGGCGGCGCATTGAAGTGCTTTGTGCGAAGCACGGGCATGCAATGAGCAGGGACTGGCTCATGGTCTCCTTTGGCCCCTTTGTGTTCGATCTGTTGACTAAGGTAGTTGCTGGTCGTGCAGACTTCATGGCCCTTACCGAGGATGACATTGACACTGCCCTAAGGCGCAGTGGGTTTATCGGCTTTGAGAGTGCAAGGCGGAGGGCGTCACGATGAGTGAAGTTCCCCTGGTCCGCGGATCATTGGTTGGTGACGATCTAAGCCTTGTGCCTTATCAATCAGCCTTCGGCTGCGCAGTTCGTCTCGCGCGCCTGAACCAGATCAGAGCTCCTGCTGAGTACAAAGAGCTTCTTGGCATCAAGACAAGCGAATCGCAGACCCTGTTGCAGGTGCTGTCCACTTCTTGCGCCCAACAACAGGCGTTGGCAGATGCTGTAGGTATCGCACGCCCACGTGAGTGGGAGCCGGCGCAGTGGTATCCGTTTCAGACTAGCCTACCGAACGAAACTATCTTCTCTCGATTTCGCTATTGCCTTGCGTGCATCAGGCTGGGCTTCCATTCGATCTTGCAGCAACTTCCCTGGATCCACGTCTGTCCGTGGCATCGAACTCGTCTGCGCGTAGGTTGCCCGAGCTGCGGGCAAGAGCCTTGCACCTCGGCAAGATCTAGAATCCGACTGTTGACTTGTGCCTGTGGTTTTGATCTGGTCAACGAGTCGGCGTCCGCTCTGCAGCGAGACGCAGCCAGTCATTCGGCGGAGCTGCAACTGGCCTATCTAGAGTGGTGCGGTCATGCGAGGGAGATTACACACCTTATTTTTGCACCTGGAGTACCGATTGACAGGGAACAGCTTGGCCGGCTGATTCCTCCACCTTGGTTGAATGACCGGCCCAGGTCCCACCACGCGAACGTCAAGTCTTACTGTCCCGGCAAGCGCCCAACAAACCCTCACACATCGCATGAGCTTGGGAGTCTAGCTCTTGGTCGCGCTGTATCCATTCTTGACTCCCAGTTCCCGGCGTTTGGGTACATCGCCGGTAACGTGGCTAAGATGCCCTGCATACCCCGACTTTCAAGGCTGGACCTTGTCCTTCTTGGGTTGCCCGAGCTTCTGGGTGGCGAAAAGCCGATCGACCCTACGCTGAGTAGGGTCTTCGAGAGACGAATACTCCATCCGCAGCTTTTGCACCCTGCCCAAGCTAACTTTCTGATCCGAATGATTGAGGCGTGCGATAGGCGTGGAGACAGTGATGACGCTACAACTCATCACACCACTACATTGGTTCACAGGGTCCATGACGCTTTGCTGTGCAGGGCCTACGCAGAAGGAATGACGGTTGTGGCGTGCGGTACCGACGGCCACAACCTGCCGCGCCGGTATCGGCGGCCCTCCCCTCTGGCCTTGATGGTGCTGGACTCAGATCCTCGCATACACATTGTGCTGTAAGCCTACCGGCCCACTAGGCTGCGGTGGACGAGCCTGGCATGGGCATAAACGGATTCCGGTGCGGATCCGGCCCCATCCATTCAAGCGGACATTGAACCCGACCTATTGGCCGGCCAAGCCAATCTCTGCGCCGCGCCCCCCAGATCGAGCCCGCTGGCAGGGATGCGGGCTGCTCCACCATCAGGATGTACTCTGGGGGCTGGTGGTGTTCAGGATCCAAGCCAGCTCGGTAGGCTTGTATGACGTAGTGAACCAATGGCATTTCAACCTCAAATACAAGCGCGGTCGTGCCCTGCATGTATTCATCAGGGACCATCTGTCTCTGCGCAGGGCTGAGCAGAGGGTGCGGAACTAGTCTCATAGTCACCTTGGTCCACCACTGAGCGTCCTCGTCGCCGGCAGGCATGCCGGACGAGTCCATAGTCTCTACTTGGGTAATTCGCCCCAGGTTGAAATCACGGAACGCCGAAGCCGTCGTACGGCTTGAGCTTTTCAATCAGCTTGGTCTAGTTAAGGAGCCCCACCCGTTCCTTGTCGCTGGATCAGGCGTTCTTCGACTCCAATAGGATCAGGAGGCGACGGTTCTTAGCCCCTTCCTTGGTGTGGCTAGCAAGACCATCATTGGCTATTCGGGAGCCCCCGCGTGGATCCTTAGCGTCGAGAACCTGACCACGTTTCACCTTCGTAGTCAGTTGTCTGAAGCACGCCATGGCCTGATTGTGTACACAGGTGGAATGCCCTCCCCTGCCTGGGCGAGCGCGTACACCGCGATACTGGATGATTGCCCGCCCGTAATCCCGATCTTCCACTGGGGCGATATCGACGCTGGCGGCTTCCGCATAGCCGCCCGAATAAGAGAGATTGTCCCTGGCACGCACCAGTTGCTTCCATGGCTGATGGATCCAAGGAACTTCAGCCCTGTATCGAAAGCCAGGAAGCTGAACCTGCGACGAGGTCCCATATGGTCCGGCACGCCGTGCGCGCAGGCTGGCCAGACCTGGCAGCTGGGCTCGATGGTAGATGTGTTGAACAGGAGGCGATTGAGCCGCAATTGCCCTCAAAATGAACGCCCCCTCCCCCGGGCGCGCCTCGGCAAGAGGGGCGTCCAAGCAACCGTAACCGAGGACCATTAGGCGTGGGTAGCTTTTGGCTCTCGCCAAGCGCGCGGCCATGCTCCTCATCAACCGTCTGATTTCGGCCAGAAGCGTACATGCCTGCGCAGGCCGGCCGCACGTGGCAGGCGCTGCTGGCGCACGCCGTGCTGCTCGGTGTGTCGCGCAATCAGCTCCGGTCCAGCGGCATGCGTCTGGCGGTTACCAGCAAGGCAGCCATGGCCAGCGCCAGTGGGACGAACGAAGACCACAGGACAACATGCCAGCCATGGCGCGCGAGGATCCATCCCGACAGGAACGAGCCGACCGCCATCACCGCAAAGATCAGGAAATCGTTGAATGCCTGGACACGCCGCTTGTCCACGTTTCCATGGCATTCCAAGACCAGCGCCGACGCGCCCAGAAATCCGAAATTCCAGCCCAGCCCCAGCAGGATGAGGCTGAGGGAGAAGTCGAAGACTTCCATTCCATGCAAGCCAGCGACAGCGGCGGCGCCCGTCAGTACGAGGCCGGCAGCCGCAACGCGCTTCGCACCCACGCGCGCGATCAGCTTGCCGGTAAAGAAACTTGGCAGGTACATCGCGATGACATGCCATTGCAGGCTCAGGTTGGACGACTCCTGCGCGTGGCCGTGCATGTGCATGGCCAGCGGAGCGGCCGTCATCATGAAATTCATCAGCATGTACGACACCGCGCCACAGATCACCGCAGCGATGAAACGCGGGTCCAACAGGACGGAAGACAGTGGTTCGCGGGACATGCCGCTTGCCCGCGCGACATGCGGCAGCCGCACACCGGCCAGCAGGCCGGCCGATACGGCGGCGACCACCCCTTGGAACAGGAACGTCGCTGCGAACAGGTGACCGGGCCAGAGATGCATGGTGAGTGACACCAATTGCGGCCCCACCACCCCAGAGGCGACGCCGCCCGCCATTACCATGGAAAGCGCTCGCGCCCGCTTCTGTGCCGGTGCGCCATCAGCGGCGGCAAATCGGAACGACAGCACGACGGCTGCATACGCCCCGCCCAGGAATGTAGCCGCACACAGCAGCCAGAAGCTGGACACGAGCACCGCAAGCGTGGCCACGACCCCGGCAGCAACACCGGCAGCCGTGCCTGCGAAGAACGCTGTACGGCGGCCATGATGCTCGGCGATCCAGCCTGCAGGTAGTGTGCAGAGGGCCATGCCGACCACGAAGATTGAAATGGGCAGCGTTGCCAGCGTCTGCGAGGGGGTCAGATCACTGCCGACAACGGCAGCCGTCGCGTAGATCACTACGGAGTTCGCACCGGCGAGCGCCTGCGCTAGGGCCAAGCGCCATACATTACTGCGATGCTGGGCGGGTGGCAGCAGCTCAGTATCGTTTTGCGTCGTTGCGTGGTTCACTCAATCGACTCCCGTGTCGACGCCTGCTCATCGGGCACCAGCACGATGCGGAACGTTGCATCGCCGGACATCAGTCGTTCCAGCCCTTGCTGCGCCTGGGACAAGGGAAGGCATTCGATCCAAGGCATGGCATTGGTCAGCTCGCTGAATCGCAACGCCCGCTCGCTGTCATCGGGTGATCCGGTCATCGAGCCCTGGATGGTCCGCTCGCCCCCAACCAGGTAGCCACTTGGAATGGACAGCGGGGTCTTGCCGACCCCGAGCACCACCAGGGTGCCGCCCGCGGCCAGGCCAGGCAGCAGCAGCTGTACAGCCTCGGCGTCACCGACAGAGGTGATGATGGCCTGCGCCCCGCCGAGGCGCTGCAGCTCTACGGCCGCATCTGCATGGTTCGTGTCCAGATAGTGGTGCGCACCCAGCTCGATGGCCGCAGCGGCAATGTCATCTCCCCGTCCCACGGCAATGACCCGAAACCCCATGCGGCGAGCGTACTGGATGGCCATGTGGCCCAAGCCACCCACACCGTGGATCACGACGGTGTCGCCGGGCGCTGCGCCACAGCGGCGCAGGGCGTTGAACGTCGCCAGGCCGGCGCACAGGATGGGCGCTGCAGCCGTAGACTCCATTTCATCAGGGATGGACACCAGGCCGGTCGACGTTGCAAGCATCAGCTCTGCGTAGCCACCATCCTGGGAAACGCCAAGCACTTTCTGATCCGTGCACAGCGCGAATCGGCCCTGTCGGCAGTAGGCGCACGCATTGCAATGCCCGCCCAGGCGGCCCACGCCTACACGCTGCCCTACTTGCCAGCGTGCCGGGACGTTGCTGCCGCGATGGATGATCCTGCCGATCACTTCATGGCCGGGCACCCGACGCTGGTGTGATGCGTCGGGTCTCGCGATGTCAGAGACATCCGCGCCGCACATACCGCACGCCTCGACCTGCAACAGCACCTGATCGTCTGCTGGCGTAGGACGCGGGCGCCGGGACCACCGGAGCAGGCCCGGACCCGCCGATTCCATGGCGCCGTAGTCAGTGGATTGCATCATGGCTGTACTCGCGAATGGGTCAAGGAGAGGAATGCCTGCACGGCACGGGTAGACGCCTCTATTGCACCCGCCAGATAGCCCGGGTTGGACGGAGACCATTCACTGCCGGCCCCGAACAATCGCCCCGCCCAAGGCGTGCCTCCGGGTGATAGGTCGGGAATGCAGCCATGCCCGGCGGTCTGGGCGGCGCAGGCCGGCGTAGCGGTGAAAGGCTCGGCGCTCCAGTCCTGGACGGCGTCGGCGAGCGGCTCACGTGCAGCATCGCCAAACAGGCGCGCAAGCTGGCTTCTGCAGCGATGCTTGAGCTCCTCGGCCGGGATACGCGCCCTTTCAGCAGCAGGCAGTGCAAAGAAGCCGAAGAGTGCTGCGTGGCTGTCCGAAGACGCATCATGGATCTCTCCCAGCGGGCCAACCAGGCTGCGTGCCTCGCCTGAAAGGCCGCGATCCCGCCAGAAATTGCTGGGATACACCGCGAGGTACTTGGCGTGTGCAGCCATATGCGTGCCGGTGGACTGCCACGCGTGGTGAGCATCGGCGGGAAGCGGAGGATCGAATGTCAGTGTGGCCACCGCCAAGCGCGGAGGTAGTGCCAGTAGAACACCTCGCGCATGCCACGTGACCGGCACGCCGTTCCTGATTGCGGAGACAATAACCCCATCGGCTTCGGCACGGATCTGAGCGACACGTGTCCCGAGGTGAATCCTCTCCGTCTGGACGGCCGAACCGACAGCCTGAAGCAACTGCCCCATGCCGCCTACGATGCGGAACGATGGCGGCATCGCGGCCATGCCGGCGAAGCGTGCAGTCGGTTCGTGGACGGCACGCTCGAACAGCATGTCGCCGTCCTCTTCCTGGGGGACGACGGGCAGCCCAAGCTGTTGTACCAACATCGCCAGTTCACGCTGGAACCCGGGCCATAGCCAAGTCGCGCCAAGGTCGAAGCCGCCGTTCCCGCCTACGCGACCCCGCAGAGCAGGCTCAAACGCATGGATGCGCCCACCGATGCGTGGGCGGCCTTCAAGCACGGCATAGTCAGTGACGCCTGCCGCTTCCAGCAGTCGAGCGGCATGCAGGCCCGCAAGGCCAGCGCCAACGATGATCACGTCCAAGTTGGTCATGAGAGTGCCTCTGCAGCCGTAAGGTGCGGACGCTCCACAACTGTTCCCTGTTTGACGTAGACAGTGACGCCATGAGCTCCCGCCACCATCGATGCGAGGCAGCGGCTGGCATCAGGCCCACCTGCCCTTAACCAGGTGCCAGCTTCAGCGATTCGTGTCCGGCTATCGACGGTAACCTGCAGCTCGCCATCCAGCACCAGGATTTCAGCGGGGGCCTGCGTCTGAGGAAACAGCGGCCGGCTGGGCTCCACCTGCTCGATACGAACGCGCTCTTCCGGGCTCTCGAATACCCTGCACAATCGACGATCGGTAAGGTGTTCCCATACCTGGGCGGCATTCGTGTCCAGCCTCAGGGTCGCCGTCTCGTTCGCACTCATCTGCCGCAGCTTGACCAGTATCAAGCATCCATTCCGGCTGGCCGGTGCATGCCGTGAACCGGGAGGGTTGCGCAGGTAGGTGCCCGCCGGGCAATCGCCAAGCTCATCGGAGAAGACGCCTTCCAGCACAAGAATCTCCTCGCCGCCAGGATGAGCGTGCGACGGAAATGTCGAACCAGGAGCGTATCGCACCAGGCTGGTTGCCCTGGCCTTCTCCGCACCAATGCGATCAAGCATGACGCGCTGCACCCCGGCCTGTGGCGAGTCAACCCAGATGTAATCATCGGGAGTCACTAACACGATGGAATTGAAGTCGGCATTGATCAGCATGGCTTGGGTCAGGCAAGGGGTTGGCGGAATCGGGGCAACAGCACGGCCCCGGGAGGGTTCCCGGGGCCGTGATTCAGTGTTTTTTAGTCAGACAACGCTGTAGATACGCACGTCCGGATCTGCGGACAGCAGCGGACCAAGTTCGCGTACGACATCGTTCTGGAACATTGCGCTTGCCAGGTAGGCTTTTGCGCCCTGCTCGCTGTCGAAGCCATGCAGCACCTGAACGTCTTCCTTGCGGACAAGGAGATCTTTGGACGTTGCGCCGGGGATA
Source organism: Stenotrophomonas sp. YJH_SMC_131 (assembly GCF_059367975.1). Classification (NCBI taxonomy): domain Bacteria; kingdom Pseudomonadati; phylum Pseudomonadota; class Gammaproteobacteria; order Lysobacterales; family Lysobacteraceae; genus Stenotrophomonas; species Stenotrophomonas sp. YJH_SMC_131. The sequence continues at coordinate 114,960 of NZ_JCAFRJ010000004.1, forward strand.
GTGGACAGGAACGGGCCTTTGTACTTGGTGTACACCTCCGCAGCTGCTCCACGGTTGGATTCAGCAATGGTGAGGGTGATTTGCAGATAGACCATGGTGGTTCTCCTGGGGAATGGACCGCTTCAGCCCGCGAGCAGTTGGTCGCGCGCCTCGAGAACGCGCGCCGAATACGTCAGTGCAGCTCCAGCGTTGAGGGCGATAGCCACGCCAAGCGCCTCACTGATTTCTTCAAGCGATGCGCCATGGTCCACGGCCTTCTTGGTGTGCACCGTGATGCAACCGTCGCAGCGGGTGGTCACAGCCACTGCCAGGGCGATCAACTCATGGATCTTCGGTTCAAGATGGCCGCTCTTTGTTGCAGCGCCATCGATCGTTCCCAGACCACGCAGTACATCCGGGTTGACCTTGCCAAACTCCCCGACCTTCTCAATCAGGGACTCACGATAGTTGTTCCAGTCATTCATCATGTCTAAGCACTCTTGCGGTCGGATCCCGCCAGGCCCGCTGCATCGCAATGGGCCTGGCAAAGTTCAAGGTGAGATCAGTTGCGGCCAGCCATCACGCCGCCGTCCACGTCCCAGATGGCGCCGGTAACCCAGCCAGCCTTCTCGGACAGCAAGAACGCGACAACTTCGGCGACATCCTGCGGCGTACCAACACGACCGATCGGGTGGAAGCTGTTGAAACCCTGCAGGGCACTGTGGACCTGGTCCTTGGGGATGAAGCCTTCGTAGATCGGGGTCTGGACCACTGCCGGCGAGACCGCATTGACGCGGATCTTCTGGGGAGCCAGCTCCATGGCCAGGTGCTGGGTCAACGAGTGCAAGCCAGCCTTCGCCATCGAGTAGGCCGAGGACGGCGTCGCGGCGATCGCCTGGCGCGCCCACATCGAACCGATGTTGACGATGGAGCCGGCGAAGTTCTTCGCGATCATGTTGGCCGCAACCTTCTGCGTGATGAAGAAGAAGGCCTTGTTCAGCTGCATGTACTGGTCATAGTCTGCATCGGTGTGCTCCAAGAACGGCTTGGGGAAGAACACACCCGCCGCGTTCACCAGCAGGTCCACATCGGAGTGAGAATTTTCGATGTCTGCAATGAGGCCTTTGAGCCCGCCTTCGGACGTCAGATCGGCGGTGAGGGCGCTTACTGCACCGAACGCAGACAACTCTGCACGCGCTTCCTCGGTTTTGTCGGAGCGGTGACCCACGATGACCGCGCGACCGCCGCCTTCCAGCACCTTGCGCGCAGTCTCCTTGCCCATACCGCTGGTGCCACCGACGACCAGGACCTTGTTGCCTTCGAAGATATTTTTCATGTGATTTTCCAATGTAAGTAGGTGCGCGGCGAATGCCTCGCGTTAGGGGTTCAACGGATGTCTAGAGCAACCAAGAAGCGGGAAACCATGTTGTAGGCCGCGACCGTCGCGACCGCTTCCACAGCCTGGCGCTCCCCCAAGCTCTGCTTGAGCGCCTCAATGACTGTGGCTTCCACCACCACACCTCGCGTCGACTGGTCAGTGAGCTCAATCAGGAGCCTTTCCAATGAGGAAAACTCTGCCCGGGGCTCGGGGTGCTGGAGTGCATTGGCCTTCGCTTCCGTGCCGCCTGCCTGCAGGTAAACCGGGTAATGCACATCCCACTCAAACGAAGCGCCGTTCAGGACCGCGACGCGGAGCATGATCAACTCGAGGTATTCGAGCTTGAGTTCAAACTCGGCACGCACGCGGCGCATCAGGCCGTTCCAGCCTTCCGCCAGAGGGGCGCTGCGCAGCAGGAGGCGATCAATGCCGATAAGACGGCCGTCCGGGCGGCGCGCCTGGATCTCGGCCAGCAGGCTCGCGGGAACTGGGTCTCCGTCCTTCCAGGGGGTAATGCGCGGGCTGTTCATGTGGCGGTTGACTGCCGTGGGTTGCGGGAAGATGGGGAGGATCTTCCGCTCACGTCCCGCCGCCCTCAAATGGTTTATTCTTTAGGTGACGCAAAGAAAAACTATCCCGCGATGAAAACCCACCTGAACTTCACCGCGTTACGGGCAGTCGAGGCCGCTGCAAGACATCAGAGCTTCAGTGGCGCAGCCGCGGAGCTGCACGTGACCCCCGCCGCGATAGGCCAACTTGTGCGGAGCTTGGAAGAGTCACTGGCCGTCGAGCTGTTCGTGCGGGAGCGCAGTGGCAGCCGGCGACTGACGCCCACAGATGCAGCAGAGAGGGCGCTGCCGGATATCCGCGCAGGCTTGGACCGACTTACGCTCGGGCTGTCGCGTCTACAGGAGAGTGCCAGAGGCGGCTTGCTGACAGTGACCACCAGCCCTGCGTTCGCGTCGAAATGGCTGTTGCCACGATTGGAGCGGTTCCAGGCCGCATGCCCTGAAACCGACGTCCGTCTCCACACCGGTCTCAACCTAGTGGATTTCGAACAGGACGCCATCGACATTGGCGTCCGCTATGGCAAGGGACAGTGGCCCGGACTGACCGCTGACAAACTCATGGATGAGGAGATTTTCCCGGTCTGCTCTGCGGGCTGGCTTGAGGCGCACGGGCCCCTGCTGCAACCAGCGCAGCTTGCAGGCCTGCCACTGATTCATGATCTGTCAGTCGATAGCAGAACGGGCTTCATGACGTGGAGTGAATGGCTTCACCGTGCCGCTGCGGACAACGTGGATGCCATACGCGGCATGCAGGTCAACAACTCAGCAGCAGTACTACAGGCAGCGGTGGAAGGAAGGGGTATCGCATTGGCGCGTAGCGTCATGGCGCGCGAGGATGTCACCAGTGGCCGCCTTGTAAGGCTGTTTCCGGAGATTTCTGTTGCCGCGACACTGGCCTACTACATCGTCTATCGCCCTGAGTGTGCATCGCTTCCCAAGGTCATGACGTTCCGGCAGTGGCTGCACTCCGAGGCCCAGGCTTCGGCCTTGGACCAGTAGCCTTCAGTGGCCCAGTAGATGTCCGCTTCCGGCCAGAAGCGGCCGTGCCTGCGTGAATTTATTGGGCATCCCAACTGTACGCTAGGATGCGCCCACTGCCAGGAGTGCGCGCGCGCCTGCCTTGCGCGAAAGCGTGCAGGCGGCAGGCCCGGACCAGCGCGTCTCAGCGAACCGATGCTTGCGGAGCTGGACCAAGCCTCTGGCACTCGGCAGCTGAATCAATACTCAATCAGCGACTTCAGGCGCTTGCGATGTGCTCTCAGTTGGCTGCCAATGACGTTCGATCCTGTCCTGCGCGCCGCCATTTTTGCGTATTTAAGGAAGCTTCGGCCATTCTTGGGCGCGTACTCGGAATAACGATTTAAGAGATTCTTGCGCCGCTGCACGAGTAGAGCGACGCCTCCGTCGGTTCTCTTGGCATCCCGAAACTGTTTAACCCCTCTTCGCATCTTGACATAGAAGCGGGAGATGCCTGAGGCTCGCAGAAAAACTTGAGCGCCGTCATAGGTGAGGCCTAGATACGGGAGCGGCACGGGCCCTTTTCCTGCATCGAAATGACTTTTGACCGTCTTAGTGTCTTGAATTGTAAGCGCCAGTGCAGCCAACTCTGATTCAACCAGCTTACAAATAGCTTCAACATCCGCGCCCGGCACAATTACCAAGATGTCGTCGCAATACCTTCGGTACAACCCTCCAAGACCTTCGATCACCGCTTTCACCTTTTCGTCGAAGGGGAGCATGTAGATATTGGATAGGGCAGCACTGATTGGCGACCCTTGAGGTATTCCTCGATCTTTCGCGTTCACTTCGATCAGATTTCCACCACGGATAGCATTTCGGAATGCGGTAGCGTCACATAGCCGATCAAGACGCCCTAGGCTTGTGCGACTCAAGTCAAGCGCCCGTCTTGCGGCTATAAGCTCGACTGAGGCGTGCCTAGTTAAGGACTTGAACACCGCAAAGTGGTCACCGGGCAGGCTTTGGAAGCCCATCAAAGATGCCCACTGATCCCGAAGCAGCCGGTGATTCAATGAACCAAAAAAGTCCCTGACGTCAAATCCGAGCGCGGTACACGGGCGATGGCAATCGATCCACTCAAACGCTTCTTGCGCGAAATCGACATTGGACTTCTTGAGTGCACGAAAGGCGATGACGTTCTCGCTGAGGCCTCGAGCCTTCAGCTCAACCTCTAGGCGCTCTGTCAACAGAAAGTTGTAGTAGGCGTAAATCGCGGCATCCGCATGAGCCGCGTACCTTATCTCCCGGACCTTCTTGCTTTTCTTTACTAAACCGGGTCCGATCCGCTTGAACTTGTTCCTGACATTGTCATGGCGGATAAAGGGATAAAAAGAGTGTTGCCTAACTGCCTCCGGGTCGCACACAAGCTGCTTGCACGCTAGGCGAGAGAGAGGGGTGTCGAAGTGCACGTACTTCCTGTGCACATATGCAGCTTCGAGAGCTGACTTTGGGATTTCCTTACCCATGCTGAACTGACCTGTTTTCTACAGGGCGGGGCAGGCTGCGGCGACCTTTACCCCCCCTGATTGGTACTGCACAGGTTCCATCTATGGAGACCCTACCCACGCGGCCGGTAACCGCGCTTAACCGCATAGACACAAGATTGTTGTGTAGCCACGTTTCGGAGGAACTTATGGTCACGATTGCGGTCGAACTGATGTCGAGCCTTGTCGCTCACCTCGTCCGGGTGGCGGTCGCAGCATGCTGCGGTCGCTCTCCTGGCGTGCTAAGCACTCCCCCATTCGCAGAAAACTGAATGGGCGTCACATTTTTAGCACTTCATCGACTGGGAATCAACCAGCCGCTTATGCACTGACCAAAGTAAGGCTTCGAGCAAGACCGTCATGCTGTGATATGGGTCCAGCTTGGCAGCGTACGCGCCAGTCTCACGGACGCTGACGAGGAGCCTGAAACAGGTCATGGGCAGTTGTTCGTAGCTCTTCGTGAGTGGCTTGGTGGGGTCGAGAGTGGACGCCAGCACCCGTGGTGGCACCCTCCTGCGTCGGCGCGTCCGCTTTCGGCCAGTAGCGGACATTGTGCAGAAGACCATTGAACGTGGCTGGCGGCATGCGAAGAGCACGAGTGCCGAAATGCCGTTCTCGAAGCACGGCGGAGCATGCACCAGGAGTACACTGATCTGGCCTTCAGATCAGCCCTGGTCTAAACCAAGCTCGCCAGAAGAAGCGGCTCAAGCAGCAGTTAGAAGGTGCACCAGCACTCGCTGATCGCGACGGTGCTTTCGACGACATGGTGGCCGAGCATTATCGCACTCAGCAACCTTCACGTTGGCCCAAGGGGATTACTGCGCTGCACCTTTGCCCGGGCCCCGGTAGCGCGACAGCCAGTAGGCATACGACATCGGCAGCACCTGGGAAGGCTGCGCTTCGCCGAGTTCAAGCGCCATCTGATAGGCGTAATGCGGATTAGCGAGATGCGCCCGGGCAATCAGCACCAGATCCATATGGCCCTCAGCAACCGCTTGCTCTGCCATCTGCGGATCATCGATGCACCAACTCGCAGCAACCGGCATCTGAGTATCCTGTTTGACCCGACCAGCTACCGGAACAAAGAAGCCTGGGCCCCAAGGGGCCTTACCCTTCATCGTTGAGAAGCCGATGCTGGCGTCGATCAGATCCAGCCCGACATCGCGCATTTTGCGCACCAGATCGATAGCTTCCGGGTAGAAGCTCTCGTCGTGCCCATCGAACTCAACGACGCCGAAGCGCGCGGTCAGCGGCAAATGCTCAGGCCATACCTCACGCACCGCCTGCAGCGTTTCCAGCAGGAACCTACCGCGATTTTCAGCAGTGCCGCCGTACTGATCGATGCGCTCGTTGGCGACGGGTGCGAAGAAGCTCTGGGCCAGATACCCGTGTGCAAAGTGTAGTTCCAGCCACTGGAATTCTGCCGACAATGCACGCTTGGCCGCCGCTACGAAGCCTGCTTGCACCTGGGCGATGTCCTTCAGCGTCATCGCCTGCGGCACCTTGGACAAGCCACCGCCAAAGGCGATGGCCGAGGGCGCAAGGGTGGGCCAGCTCCGGCGGTCGTCCTCGGGGATGTGATCATCACCCTCCCAAGGCTTGTTTGCGCTGGCCTTGCGACCCGCATGGGCGATCTGGATGCCTGCAACCGCTCCGGCGGACTTGATGGCCGACGCGACTCGCGCCATGCCTTCCACCTGACCGTCTTCCCAAAGGCCCGTGCAACCTGGGGTAATGCGCCCCTCCGGGGATACGCCAGTGGCCTCAACAATGACTAGGCCAGCACCGCCGCGTGCAAGGCCGGCGTAGTGAACTACGTGCCAGTCGTTCACATACCCCTCGTGAGCACTGACGGAGTCCCGCCGCATCCACTGGCACAGCCAATCTAATCTGAAGCAAGGATCGCAGCGGACCGGTCAGGCCCGGAATCTAACCAACGCATCCGTAGATCCCACCAGCCGCTGAACGGTTACCGCCGAATCCACCGTCACTCAACTTGTTAGCAACCGGGGCGGAGCGGAGTTCATTTCCTTGCCGATGCGCGAGGATCGCTGCATTGTATTGCGATTGCACCACGTTCGGCGCACAGCATTGCAGTTGCACCGACTTAGGTGCATAGCATTGCTGTTGCACCAACTTCTCTGCATTGCGTTGATGGACATCCATGTCCGCTGCATAGCCCTACGCAGCAACATGGTGCGGATGGACTCGCAAGCTGATATGTATCAATGACTTACCATTTCGTCCTCCGGTGCGTGCAACAATCCCCATGATCGCATTGACCTAACCGGCCCTTGGGCCGGTTTCGGATTCCAAGGTGGACACATGTTCACCCCCGAAGGCCATCAGCTTGAGCCATGCGACATGGCCTGGTGGTCCCTGACCTGCAACATTGCGCGCGAATGGCGGCTGATGATGGCTGAGGCGTCTCCCCGAGCTGCAGCTGCCCGGAAGGCGTCAACTGCGGCGAAATCTAGTGTCATCTACCTAGCCGAAGCCCTCAGAATTCGCCGAGAACGGCAGTTCGGCGTGGGCGCGCTCGGTTCCGACGCCGGGGCATCCAATGTTCGAACGAGGCGATCTTTCCGTCAGATGTCGACAACGATCATGATGTCAGCGATTGACGTCGACCACGATGCCGTCAGGTTTGCTCAGCAATCCGTGCCGCAGCTCGCCGTGTTTTTGCCGTGTCGCTTGGCTTCATACAGTGCCTGGTCCGCTCTTGCGAGCCACTCTTCAGCACTGGTCGTCGTGGGCGCGGCGGCAATGCCGATGCTCACGCTCAGGTCCAGCATTGTGGCATCACTGCCCGTATCAGCGTGGAGCAGGCTCCTGATCTTCTCTGCCAGCAGCATGGCCTCAGCCGGCGTCTGCCCAGCGAGCAGAAGCGCGAACTCATCTCCGCCCAGGCGTCCCGGTGTGTCGCCAGGGCGTGACACGCTGCGCAGGACCGCGGCGATACGACGCAGTGCTTCATCGCCAGTGCGATGGCCCAAGGTATCGTTGATGCGCTTGAAATCATCCACGTCCAGCATCAGCAGGCAATCCCTGCGGCCCAGAGCGCGCCCCGCTTCGATCATCTGCTGAGCGCGGTGCATGAGATAGCCGCGATTGGCCAGTTCCACCAGTGGATCCATTCGGCTGAGTCGCTGCAACTGCCGATTCTGTGACCTGACCCGGCGCGCAAGACGCCAACTCAGTGCACTCAATCCGATCCCGTAGACAAACAGGAACGGAAGGCTGAGCAGGAATGTTCGGGAAGAAGTGGCCGGCTGCCAGGGCGTGCCCATAGCAAGCCATGCAGCAAGGAAACCGAGCAGAAGCGCAGCCGTGGCCTTCAGCGCCAGCCGTGTACCGCCGGCCGCGATCTTGTCTGCCACCAGCAGCGCAGCGAAGAGCGCGCTGGGCACAGCGCTGACAGCCATGAAGGCGATCCATGCCCCGCCCAGCAGCGAGTCGACAACCATGCAACGGAATTGCACGACAGCGGGCCGGGCGGCGTGCCGTGTCAGCAGCTGTGCAATGGCCGGCCAGACCAGCGCATTGACCAGAAGAAACACACATGCCGACCTGCCCATGCCGCGCTCCAGACCCACCGATGCAATGGGCAGCGCAGCAAGCGAGGCGCCCACGAAGCGCATCCACCCAATCCGGCGGGCAGCCCCCAGGCCCTCAACCGCAACCTCGTCCGAATCAGTGAAGAATGGCATCGCTTCCCTCACCCGTGTCCATGATGTCCCCAGGCGCCCTTTGCTCCTGCGCAGTCTGTCCCCTTGCTGTCAACGGCAGGTCAACGCAGGCTGCGGCGGCTTGTATCGCTCCCGCCCGAGGTGACAGCGCCCGACCTCAGCGACCCCTCAATCTCGCCGGTGCAGTGCGATACGGACAAACCGCGGCGTTCCTCCAGCCAGGCGGACAGCATGGGCAGCGGCATCGGTGGCGCGAAGAAGTAGCCCTGGAAAGATTCGCAGCCCAGCGAGATCAACAGGTCGCGTTGCTCCGCCGTCTCGACCCCTTCCGCCAGCGCGCTCATGTCCATCACCTGGGAGATCTCAACAATCTTGCCCAGCAGACGTTGAGCACTCTCCTGGGTGGCGACCTCCTGCACGAACTGCCTGTCGATCTTCAGCTTGCGAATGGGCAGGGTCCGCAGTGTGGACAGGGACGAATAGCCCGTGCCGAAATCATCCAGTGCCCAGGTCACGCCCAGTGCCTCAAGATCAAGCATTCGGTCGATCATCTCTGCCGTATCAGTGGATAGTGCGGATTCGGTGAGTTCCAGTTCCAGCAAGGCTGGGTTGATTCCGCTTTGATTGACCAGCTTGGCTACCGAGGGGACGAATGCCTCACCCAAGAGTTGAACCGGACTGATGTTTACGGCCACCCGCATGCCACGCGTATGGACGTGCCCGGACCATCCATCGAGCAGTTCGCAGGCCTGTCGAAGTACCTCCAGCCCTATCTCGTTGATCAATGCGCTTTCTTCGGCCAGCGGTATGAACGAGTCTGGCGATAACAGGCCCGCCGACGGATGCCGCCAGCGAACCAGTGCTTCAACGCCGATCACGTCGGCGTCGACATGCACCTGTGGCTGGTAGTGAACCTCTATCTCACCGTTGCGCACTGCGCGTCCGAGCTCACGCTCCAGGCGCAGGCGCTTGCCGATATCCAGTCGGTAGATGCCGAAGATCGCCGCCAGAAGCACCATGGAGATCGCTGTGTTGAAGCGTGCGCCCCAGTGGCGAACCTCTACTGGCGGTGAGATGCCAGGTGCAATTCGATCGAGTGCCCCCAGCGCAAACGCTGCAAACATTGCCAGGCAAAGCAACGGAAAGACCAGGGAGCCATAGCGTTCGCGCGCTTCGAATGTGAAAGCAGCACCTGCGGCCAAGGGCAGAAGGAACAGGTGAACCGAACGTGGCACGCCTGCAATGGGCGCATCAATGGCCGCAATCGCACACACAGCTGCCAGCACTCCGTGGGCGACGATCAGAATTGATGTGCCGTCACTGCGCTTGCTTCGTAGCAGCGCGAGGATGCCGACGGCTATCAAGCCAACAAACACAATGGATAGTTCGGCCCGACCGAAGTACAGGTAACAGGATGTCCAGGCCAGGCCCAGGCAGATGCAGGAGATTCCTGCGAGGGACAGTATGGCCGACACCTTGTCGCGGCGAGCTGCGCCTTTGAATTTCAGGACCCCAAGCCCAGCGTGTACCGCGCCATCCCTCATCACCAGAGGCTCCTCTGACTGCCCATCCACTAGCCTGAATCCGCCCGTGCTTGGCAATGGCAGCTCAGCCTTTGGAGGGCGTCACGTGCTGGAGCGAGGCGGCATGCCGGAGAATATCAAAGCAACGCAGGACACCCAAATGTCGGTTATTTGGCGCATGCCGCAGCATGTAGGGCAGCAGTGCAGTACACCTGACGGCCCTGCCAGGCGCGGTCACCTGGCAATCAGCTGTCAGTGGCGCCTTGATACGCCTAGCCTGCTGGCCAGCTCACCTTCACCTCAAGCCCGCCCAGTTTCTGAGAGGTGCCCAGTGTCACGCCCGCGCCGTGGGCATCGGCCACCTCCCTGACAATGGACAGCCCCAACCCGCTGCCCTGCACCCGGCTCCCCAGCGTTCGGTAGAAGCGGTCAAAGACGCGATCGCGCTCTTCCTTGGCGATGCCGGGACCGCTGTCGGCGACGATGAGAAACACCCTGCCCTCCTCCTGCATCACGCAGACATTCATGCGACCGCCGACGGGGGTGTAACGCACGGCGTTCTCCAGCAGGTTGCGAACCAGCGCGCTCAGCGCGGCCTCATCACCCCTGATCTCCGCGCTGTCCAGCTTCAGTTCGATGTACTGTCGATTTACGGAAAGGATAGGACGCAGCGCATCCACCTCCATGCCGACCAAGCCATCCAGGCTCAGGCGCACCGAAGTCAATCGGGATACGGCTTCTGCGCGGTTGAGTGTGAGCAGCTGCGAAGCAAGGCGCTCCAGCCGCGCCACTGAGTCGCTGACCATCTCCTGTGCGCGAACCCTTCCTGCATCATCCGGCGCCATGCGTGCATTGTCTGCATGCACTTTCAGCGCACTGATCGGTGTGCGCAACTCGTGTGCGGCATCGGCTACAAACCGCCGCTCACGCGCCAGTGCCTCGTTCAATCGCCCAAGCAGACCGTTCACTGCCTGCACCAGTCCTCGCGCCTCGCGCGGCACGTCAGCCGCGTCCAGTGGCGACATGCGCTCGGGATCACGCCTGCCGATCTGGTCCGAGACGCTCTGCAGCGAGCGGGTCACGTAATTGACGCTCCACCAGATCACCAGCGCCATCAGTGGCAGCGCCAGCAACAACGGCAGCAAGGTGCCTCCTGCAATATCTTCGGCCAACTCTTCGCGGATGTCCGACCGCTCGCCAGACTGGAACCATCGGCCCCCACGGGTCTGCAGCGTGAAGGTGCGCCATTGTTCGCCGTCGATCACGGGACTGGCGTACCCGGCCACCAATGAAGCCAGTGGCCGGGTGGGAGCACTATCCGAGCGGAGCAACAGGCGCTGCTTCGCGTCCCACACCTGGAAGGCAAGCTTGCTCTCGTAGGCATGTCCATCGCTGAACGCAAGCGCGTCGCCCACGCCTTCAGCGTGCCCGTGCCAACCATGCAGCACAATGGGGTCGCCCGGAAACGCAGTCAGATCACTTAGCGGCTCATCTACCAGGCCCATCAGTACCCGCGTGGACTGCACCAGCCGGGCATCGAACATTTCCCCCGCTTCCTGTAGGCCGGCGCGATAGCTGAAGAATCCAGCCACGGCCATCAGAACCGCCAGGGTACTCAGCAGGGTCAGCAGCAGGGTGCGTCGCATCGACCTCATGCATCCGGCTCCGGCGACTGCCCCAGCGCATACCCGATGCCTCGCACGGTACGCACGATCGCAGGGTCGACCTTGCGCCGCAGCTGATGCACATGAACGTCCACCGCGTTGCTGGCGACGTCCTCATCCCAGCCGTAGAGGTGCTTCTGGATCGTTTCTCGCGCCATTGGCCGCCCGTTCTGCTCCATCAACAATCTCAGCAGCGAGAACTCGCGGCGGGTCAGATCCAGCGTCCGTCCTTTCCATCGCGCCTCCAGCGTCGCCGGATCAAGATGGAGGTCACCGGCGTCCAGCGTGGGATGCGAACGTCCGCTGCTGCGCCTGACGAGCGCGCGGACGCGTGCCAGCAGCTCGGCGGTATCGAAGGGCTTCCCGAGGTAGTCATCTGCTCCAACGTCCAGCCCGAGCGTACGGTCGGCCGGGCGTTCACGGGCACTGAGGACCAGAATCGGCACCGGGTTTGCCGCCGCCCGAAGGCGGCGGATCACTTCGATGCCGTCTACCCGTGGCAGACCCAGATCGAGCACCACCAGATCAAAATCCCCATCCTGCGCAGCCAGGAGTGCGGCCGTACCGTCTTCCACCCAGTCCACGGCGAAGGCGCCCCGTCGAAGTGCGGTCCGGATGCCTTCACCCAGGGAGCGGTCGTCTTCGACGAGGAGGATGCGCATGAAGGCAGTGTCCAGTCGCGGACTTCACTTTGCAAGATGGCCCATCACATCGTGCAGCTTGGCTTCGATCTCATGCCGGCGGCCGGCATCGGCCACATCCCTTCCTGGCCGGGCTGGTGCTGCCAGTGCCTTCTGCAGCGCCGCCTGTGCTGGGCCCCACTCCTTCTGATCGCGCAGGAAGTCGCCGTAGAAATAGTTGGCATCGATACCATTGGGGTCGATATCCAGCCCCTTCTTCAGCATCTGCCGCGCCTGATCGTCATCCCCGAAGCCCAGCGGCCACCCCGGAACCTGGTAGTAGAGCGCGCCCAGACTGGTATACGCCGCACCATCCAGGGCCCGGGGATCCAGTTTCAGCGCGGCCTCGAAATCGGCGCGGGCCTGCTTGACCAGGCTGAGTGCGCCCATGCCACCTTTTTCGCCCGCAAGGCTGGACAGCACGATGCCCTCCCAGATCAGCGCACCGGCATCCCTGGGGGCCGCTTGCCGGGCTTGCGCGGCCTGCTTGGACAGGGCCATGAACGCCGCCTCGCGCTGCGGCTTGGGCGTCTGGTAGTTGATCTGGGCCCAGCGGTCACGGATCTGCGCCACCGGCACTGATGGTTCGGCAGCCACAGCGACCCCGATCAATACGGCGGCGGCAATAAGAATGAGATAGAACATGGTCTTACCCTGCGTGCGCTTCATGGGAGGTGTCCTTGCTGGGAGGGGATGCGGAAGAACTCGCTGCGGTGGTGCCACTGCTGGCGTGGCGCCTGACGATGGGTAACTGTTTGCGGAGGCTACGGTCCACCAGCTCGGGCAGCAGGCCGTTCAACCGGGCGAACAGCCGCTCTGGCCAGCCAATCTGCAAGCGCGGATTGCCAGAGCGCAGTGCCTGCAACAAGGCCGTCGCGACCTTCTCGGCCGAGTCGTGGGAAACGCCCAGTTCAGCGTTCATGGCATCCACGGCGCCGCTGTTGAAATCGGTGCGGGTGGCGCGTGGTGAGAGGTACTGGAACTTGACTGTGCTGCCGGCATACTCGCGGCCCAGTCCTTCGACCAGGCCGCGCAATCCGAACTTGCTGGCGCTGTAAGCGGCAAAACCCGGGAAGGCCAGGCTGCCGAACGTCGAGCCGAGAACGGCCACGCTGGCGTGCGACTGCCGCTCCAACAAGGGCAACAAGGCGCGGATCAGCAGCATGGAGCCAACCAGGTTGGTCTGCATCAGCTGCTCCAACGCCTGTTCGGTCTGCGCGCCGAACAGTCCGAAGGCGGCGCTTGCATGGCCTACGACCAGCACCGAAGGCGGCCTGGATAGCGCATCGATTTTCGCCAGCAACGTGCCGCGGCCCGCCGCCGTGCCGATATCGGCAACGACCGGTATGACACCCCCTTCCGGCAACGTGTCGGTGAGCGCCTGCAGCCGATCGCGGCCCCGCCCCACCGCCACGACCTGCGCGCCCTCGCCCACCAGGCCGCCGCAGAGCAACCTTCCGATTCCGCCGCTGGCTCCGGTCAGAACGACCGTACGTCCACGCAGGTCCATCAGGCCGCCTCCGCCATACGCGCACCGCCACTGCGCAGGGTGCGGAAGATATCGCCGTACAGCACGTAGAAGCGGCGTGCCGCGTGGACAACGGCCTGCTGGTCGCCGGGATCATCCAGCCTGTCCATCAGCGATTTGAAGAAGCCGACATGCTCGATATCGAGATCGCCATGCGAAAGCAGATAGCTGAAGGCGTTGCGCGGAAGATCCAACGACGTCTGCAGGGTGTTTGCAGCCTGCGTTGCCAGCGCCACACTGGTGCCCTCCAGCACCAGTACCATGCCAAAGAAGCCCACAGGGTTCCCGCGCTGGATGGTGTCGTAGGCGTAGCTGACCATGAGTTCGGTGGCCAGTGCGGGTTCGGATGTTGCAGCAGCGGACCGATCACCACCGGCAGCTGCAATATCGTCCAGTACCCATTCCTGGTGGCCCATCTCTTCTTCGATGTACTCACCGATCGCGGTCCGCAGCCATTCCAGGCGCGCAGGCAGGCGCGAGCCACAGGCCATCAGCAGCGGTACCGTGTGGCGCACGTGGTGGTACGCCTGCTGCAGGAACGCCAAATAGTCGTCGCGGTCGATGCGGCCCGCCAGTGCATCGCTGATGATGGGAATCTCCAGCAGCGACTGGCGCTCGCTGGCGGTCTGGGCAAGAAGGTGATCGTGGAAGCTCATGCAGGGTCTCCGATGGTGCTGAACGCAGGGCGCCGGTAGGCGGCGTCGATCTCTGCCTGGTAGTGGGCGAGGATGGCCTCGCGACGAATGCGACCATTGGCGGTCAACAGGCCGGCGTTCGCACTGAATGGCGCGACGGTGACGTAGCGCGCGATGCGCGCGTAGTCGGGCAGGCCGGCGTTGATGGTGGACAGCGCCGCGTCGAGCGCGCCGGAGCCCTGCTGCGCGATGCGCGGAACCAGCAATGCCAGGTTGTCGGCCTGCCCTTCCCCCCAGACCAGGGCCTGCGCGATGGCCGGGTGCGAAAGCAGTTCGCTCTCCACCCATTCGGGCGACACGTTGCGGCCAAACGCCGTGATGAAGACGTTCTTGCGCCGCCCAGTCACATGCACGAAGCCGTCGGCATCGATGTGTCCCAGATCACCGGTGTGGATCGGCCCCTCCGGCAGCGACTCGTCGCCCAGATAGCCCAGTGCACGCGCGCCGGACACCACGATTTCTCCGTCCACGATCTGCACCCTCACGTGTGGAAGGGGCCGCCCCACCGTGCCATCGCGCTGGGCACCAGGACGATTCAGGCACACCACCGACCCACACTCGGTCAGGCCGTAGCCTTCGAACACCGGCAACCCCAGGTGCCGTGCCCGCGACAGAAGACCGGGAGAAACCCGGCCTCCCCCAACGGCCAGGTATCGCAGTGATGCTGGCAGTTCAGCGCCCTGCTCTGCCGCCATGACCAGGGCCAGAAGCAGCTGCGGCACGAGGATGATGCTCTCGGGGCGGTAACGATTGAGGCAGCTCAGCAGCATGGGGATATCCAGCCCTGCTGCGCCGGTGTAACCGATCTCCTGCAGGGACGGCAGCGCGATCTCGGCGCCCGACAACAACGCCGCATACAATCCTGCGACGTTCTCCAGGAGCGTCGACAGCGGCATCAGGCACAGATGCCGGCGTGGTGCGATGTCACCTGCGGCGTCTGCCAATGACGCGGCGGTGGCCATCAACGTTCCGGCAGAAAGGCATACGCCGCGCGGGCGCCCTGTGCTGCCCGAGGTGTAGGTCACGCAGGCCGTGCCAAGCGGCAGGGTACTGCCAGCAGGAGCGTCCAGGCCTAAGCCGTGCGCACTCAGTGTCGGCAACGCCATTGGTGCGGCCGTGATCCCGCACGGCGGCGGCGCGCCCTCCGCCAGCACCAGCAGCTGGGCACCGCTGGTCTGCAGTGCGTGCTGCACTTGTTCATCCGAGAAGAAGGTGGGCAACGGTACGTGCACCACTTCGGCAATGCGAAGGGCCAGGTCGAGCACCACCCAGTCGGGGCCGTTGTCCAGGCGACTGGCAACGCAGGTGATACCTGTCCGCTGCAGCCACTGTGTCAGTTCCATTACGCGAGACCGCAGCTCGGACGCACTCATCGTCCCCTGAGCGGTCAGCACTGGCTGGCTATGCTGCTGCAGCAGGCGCAGGACGTGCTGTGCATCAACACTCATCCGGCCACCCCCACGGAACTGGCCGTATCCATTGGGTCTATCGAGCAGGCCTTTCCGCTAAGAAAGGCGATGCCTTCGCGGGTATCGCCGCACATCACGCGCGGTTGCGATTCATAGTAGCGGCCCCAGTCGCCCGCGCTGTCGCCCATGCGCTCGGCACGCGCGGGCACCAGTTCGAGCGGTGCCAGATGCAGACGGACGAACGCGTTGCGCAGCTGTTGCGTCGCCACGAACATCACCCAATCCACATCGGCGGCGCGCAGGACCCAGGCCAGCTGCACGATCAACTCGCGTGCGATGCCCGCCGTCGTGGCCGCAAAGTGGCCCACCTCGACGATCTGTGCTCGTTGAGGCGCACTGGAAAGATGCTGCGCCAGCACGGCCTCGACGGGCGCATCCAGATAGTGCTCCACAAACAGCGGGCCACTGTCTGCGTGTCGAAGCCCGACTGCCGCCACCAGTGCGCCCTGCGAATCGCGGTAGGCCAGCAGCTGTGGCATGAACTCGCGGATCTCCGCGCCGAAGCGCTGACGATAGGTCTCGGCGATGAAGGACTGCACCTGACCACGCAGCGGATGATCAGGCCCGATGAGGGTTGCTTCGGCGAATCTGCCCGGATGCGGGGCCATGGGAATCGGCGCTGGGATCATGTCCATGGGACAGCATCCTGAAGCGCACCGATTAAGGCAGAATTAGGCCGTTGTTAGCCGATTGTTAGTCATTTGATCGGATTTCGTTTTCAGGCTCGGCTGCTAACCGGTCTCTTGATCTAGAGAACCAACGCGAGCGTCAGTGCGACGACCAGGGCCAGCGTCACCAGGAAGGAGCCGAGTACAAAGCCAAATGCCTGGAGGTACCCTGTGCCGTTCAGTGCTACGAAGGTGCGCGTGCGCGCCCACAAGTACCATGCAACTGCCAGCGCTCCGATCCCCACACCCCAGCCATGCGCAATGTCTCCACCAGCAGAGCCCACTGCCTGCGAAACTGCAAGCAGAATCACAAATGGGCACGCAATGAACGCCTGTATCGAAAAAGGCTCCCGCAGCGTGTCGCGGTTGACGGGCAGGCGCTGTCGCCACAGCGTGCTTAGCGCCGCCCCCAGGGCGAAGATGCAGAAGGCAGCTGAACGGGTGAGCAGCAGCCCCTGCTCACTCCCAAACAGCAGCTTGCCTACGGGTCCTGATACCGCGAGGGGGGCGGTGCGCGTAGACATTTCCAATGCGTGCGCCAGCACCACTGACAGAATCAACATCAGCACAGGGCTGATGGCATCGGCGAATCGTTGTTCCGGATCTTTGGAGAACTCTCGGCGCGTGTAGTGCGCTACCTCGCCCGGCTGCACCAGCACCCTCCACAGGGTTCGCGGGTAGAACACCAGCCACCCTACGAGTTCATAGAGGAACTCCTCAAGCGATCGCAGCAGTCTGATGAGATCCATAAGAGCCCCGGGTCAAATGGTTGAAGGTGAGCTTACTCTCCCTGCCGCCCGGGGCCGAATGGAGTTCAGCTGTCGGCCAAACCATTGCGGTAAGCCTTGCTGAGTCGAGTCTCCGCCAGGACATTCGCACCGGCGCCAACGGGTGAAGTCAATTTGAGGATTCTTAACAATTTATCCTGTACGCTGGCCGCACTTGGCTCCTCTTGGGCGCGAATCCTTCGCCTCCGTGTCTAGCCCCTGACCGGCACGACACATGACCTATCCAGCTGCTTTTCGGATCCTGAGGATCCGTCCTTTGCTGCGCCTCAACGGAACGATCGAGCGCGTCGAGACGCTTCAGGCCAAGTGCGGCGCATGTGGGGACGAGTCACGCATGTTTCGGGGATGCGGACTTGTCGATGTAGCGGACTTGTCGATGTAGATGGTGGCGTCGAACTGACTTGCCCAGCCTGTAAGGTGACAGAGACATTGTCTACCGACAGAGCCTGGAACCTCTGGGGGAAGCAGATGAAAAGAGACAGGATCTTGGCGCTGGCGGGGTTGACACCCGAAGATCTAGATTTGACCTAGATCCTGAATCACCGCCTGGTTCTCGCGCAGAACAGTCGCCAAAAGTCGGCCGTCGGCCACCTTGCGTCCTACTTGCCCATTGAGCCAGGCCGCTTGAATCTTGCCAGATGCCAGTACATCGGCAGGAACAAAGCTATCCGGTCTGCCAACCAAGGGCTCTCCAGGGGACGCCAATCCGCCGTCAAGTGGCTGGACTACCGCTGGTCGGTCGTTGCTGCTCTTGGCGTAAGCGGTGGCCATCAGTTGCTGCTCTTGGCGTAAGCGGTGGCCATCATTCGCCTATGTTGGGGCGACCAGCCACCGACCAAGATCTCAGAGCCAAGCTGGCCGAACCAGCCCCACTCCCCTACCCCGCACCCGATCCACGACGCGCCCTCCAACGGCCCCGGGCTGGATCCGAACACCCTCATCGCCCTGCTGCACAGTATCGGCTCGGGCGCCGCCTCCGATGGCCAGCCGTGGCCGGAACGCCATCAGATGCCCGGCCGACGCATCGCCCTGGCAGATACCGATTGCTCTCTGGCGGGCCTTCGGGTGGTGCTGGAGATCCTGCTGGCCGCACAGCGCGCCCGCGAGAACGGCGAGCTGGAGCAGTATGTTGGCCCTCGCGTCATGGAGGGCCTGATCATGGCCGGAATCGGCCTTACCGCACACGCAAGTACCCGACTGCATCCGGAGGGCTGAGTGGCGTGGTGCCGCTGGGCGGCCAACGCGCTCTGTCTTGTGGTGGTGGTTGCGGCACAGGCGCTGTGGCCTGCGACGCCGGTGCCCTCGCCCGTCGCGTTCCAAGGCATCAACGACGATCGATTTTCACAGCTGCGCCGCCAGGCGATGCAGTTCGTGGACTCTCGGCCACGGCAGGGCTTCCAGTTCGTCGAGCGGCGCCGAGATGCCGAGTTCCAGGTTCATTGCCGGGGCATACCCGTGCTGTGGCTGGAGGGGCGCTCGCACCATCTGCTGTTGCAGGTCTCACTGGACGCGGAGCAGCGGGCGCCCGCCGTTCTGCAGCTTGGCACGCTACTTCAATGGCAGCTGGAGCCGGTGGGCTATCTGGAGCAGGTGCTGGCTGACGTGCCGGAACCTGTTCTGTTGGATCGTGTGCTGCAGATTCTTGCTAGTGATGTGCCTGATGGGGCGCGATGTGGCGTGCCGTAGTCGAGCATGGCTCGACTCTACAGGGCTGCGGGCAGCGAGGGTTAGGGCTCCAGCCCTGCCGCTCGTCACCTGCGAGCCAGGCATTGGCCCAGTGATCATGCGGGTCACCTCCCGGCATCGATCCAGCCCGCATCGCGCGCACGCGCAAGATCTTCTGGCGTATCGATATCCAGGGCCAGTTCCGGTGCCTGCACGACATGCACCGTATCGACAGGAAGTTGCCGCAGGCGCGCTCCGAAGCCGCGGTCACCGGCTGCACCGACAGGGGTGAACCAGGCGCGCGGCACGACTGCGGGAACGCCAAGCGCATTTCCGTGGCGGGTGCCCGCGCACGTTGACGCTGCGGCGCGGGCACCGGAAAGCAGCGCCTGCAGATGCGAGCGCTCGATTGCGGGCTGGTCGCATGCCACGACCATCACCGCGGTCACCGTGGGCAGCAGGTGTGCGCCGGCAACCTGCAGACTGCTCGCCAGGCCGCGTTCCCAGTGGGGATTGGTTACCGGCGTGGCATCCAGCCCGGCAATGCTGGATGTCACTGCCTGTGCGTTCGCGCCCACCACGACCAGGACCTGCGCTGGCGCGAGCTCCAGCGCTAGCCGCACTACGCGATGTAACAGGGTCTCGCCCTGCCGGGTCAGAAGCTGCTTGGGCTGGCCAAGTCGGGTGCTCCCGCCGGCAGCAAGCACGATGACCGCATGCGCGTCAGTCACCTGCCGTCCGCGCTTCGCCATTGCTGCAGCTGCGCGGCGATGCTGAGCGAAATCGCCTCCGGCCCTCGGCCGCCGATGTTCAGGCCGACCGGTGACCGAAGTCTCGGGGAAAGGCGGTGGCGCTGATCCGGTGTCAGCAGCTTGAACAGGTCCTCGCGCCTTCGCCGCGGACCCAGCAGTCCAATGAACGCGACGTTGGTATCAGCCAGGGCCACCAGCGTCTCCCGGTCCAGTTCGAAATCGTGATGCATCACCAGTGCCGCGTCGCAACGGTCGCCATGAAGGGCCTCGGCCGGGCTGGTCTGAAGATGCGCATCCGCGCACTGCCCGGCTGAGGCCCAGCGCGCTCGCCGTTCGGCTACGCTGACCCGCCACCCCAGGCCGCGCAGCAGCGGAACCAGGAAGGGCGTTTCGGGACCGCCCCCCAACACCAGGGCCCGCGGAAGCCGGGGCAACGGCAAACGCCACGCACCCTCGCCAAAGGGCTGCGTACCCTCCATCGGATGCAGCTGCCACGCCTGCTCGCGATGGCCCGCACGGAAAACGACCTGCCCCGACGTGCGAAGGTCGCGCTGGAGTGACACGCCCTCGCGCAGCCAAGCCTCAATGACGTCGTCGAGGCCGGCCATGGCACGCAACGGCAGCAGCGCAATCCGAAGCCGGCCGCGGCAGCCGAGCGCGGACCCGCTCAACAGGTCGTCGTCACTGCGGGTGTCGATCTCGATCCAGTCGACCCGCCCTGCCGCGCTCACCTGCTCCGCGCGTCGCGCGAGCTCGGGCTCCAGGCATCCGCCGCTCAGCCAGCCGACCTGGCCGCCGTTGCAGAACAGCACCATGTCGCCGGCACCGGCGTAGGTGGAGCCATCGGTTTCCAGCACCAGCGCGAGCACGGCGTGCTCCCCCGCACGCACGCGCGTCAAGGCCGTCTCGAGCACGCCGCGCGGGCTGCCTTCGGCGAGGAAGCCCGGCGCTGCGGACAGGTCCTCGGCAAGATCGCCGGGCTCCCCTCCGCCTGCGGCGGAGACCTCCAGAGTGGGCGAGGCTACGGGTCGGTCCATGCGCAACGTCAGCCTATGTCGGGCAAGCCGGGCAACAGCTTGTCCAGGGTGATGGGATAGCTGCGCACGCGCACGCCGGTTGCGTTGTAGATCGCATTGGCGATCGCGGCGCCAACCCCGCAGATGCCCAGTTCACCCACACCCTTGGCCTTCATCGGCGAGATCACCGGATCCAGCGTGTCGAGGAAGACCACTTCCTGGTACGGAATGTCGGCGTGCACGGGAACCTCGTAGCCGGCCAGGTCGTGGTTGATGAACAAACCAAGCCGTTTGTCGACCACCAGCTCCTCCATCAGGGTCGCGCCCGCACCCATCACCATCCCGCCGATGACCTGGCTGCGTGCAGACAGCGGATTGAGGATGCGGCCGCCATCGCATACGGCAAGCATGCGGCGAATGCGCGTCTCTCCAGTGTAGGCATGCACGGCGACCTCGCAGAAATGTCCTGCATAGGTGCCGACGTCGTAGCCTTGTTTGAAGTCGCCGAAGGCAATGCCGTCCTCCGCCGACAGGGTTCCCGCCTCCGCCAGCGTGATGGTCCGCCCATCCGCCTGGATGCGGCCATTGGCGAAGTCTGCGGTGTCGCCGTCGAAGCCGAGTTTCTCGCCCACCTTGCGGCGCAGGCTGACGCACGCCGCGTACACGCCCGCGGTGGAGCTTGCCGCGCCCCACTGGCCGCCGGAACCGGCGGAGGCGGGATGACGGGAGTCACCGAGGGTGACCTGGACCTGGTCCAGCGGCACGCCCATGGTCTCGGCTGCCGTCTGCGCGATGATCGTGTAGGAGCCGGTGCCGATGTCGGTCATGTCGGTCTCGACAATCACCCCGCCCTGGCCGTCAAGCCGGACCCGCGCCGCCGACTTCATCGTCGGTGCGCCGCGATAGCCCGCGGACACGCCCATGCCGACCAGCCAATGCCCTTCCCTGACCTGCGCCGGCTTGGCATTGCGCTTGTTCCAGTTGAAGCGCTCCGCGCCTTCGCGCAGGCAGCGCACCAGGTTGCGGTCGGAGAACTTCTTGGACGGATCGCCGGGCACGACCTCGGGCTCGTTGAGGATGCGGAACGCGATCGGATCGAGGCCCAGCTTCTCGGCCATTTCGTCCATCGCCACTTCCAGCGCCATGTGGCCCGGTGCTTCACCCGGTGCGCGCATCGCATTGCCTTCGGGCATGTCGAGCGTGGCGATGTAGTTGGCCACCAGGCGGTTGGCGCCTGCATAGAGCTTGGGCGTCTGCAGGGTGCCGTTTTCGCCATCCTCGCCGTTGATGTTGCCCGACCAGTTCTCATGGGCGATGGCGGAGATCCGGCCATCCTTTCCGCAGCCGATCCGCACGCGCTGGAGGGTGGCGTGCCGGTGCGTGGTGTTGTTGGGCATCAACGGGCGTTGCAGCGCGATCTTCACCGGTCGCCCGACCTGCTTGGCCGACAACGCGGCCAGCACCGCGTCGGCGCGGATGAACAGCTTGCCGCCGAAGCCGCCGCCGATATAGGGCGAGTCCACCCGCACCTTGGCAGGGTCGATGCCGAGGATCGCCGCCATGCCCTGCCTGGCCCAGTCGATCATCTGGTTCGCCGTCCACAGCGTGAGCGTGTCACCCTCCCAGGCGGCGATGGTGGCGTGCGGCTCCATCATCGAATGACTTTCGTCGGAGGTGTGATAAGTCTCGTCGAGCTTGACCGCGGCGCTCGCGTAGGCGGTGTCGAAATCGCCCAGCGCCTGCCGGTCGGGCTTGCCGTCACGCCCCTTTGCCAGCGGCGCGGTCGGTGCCAGGGCCGGGAAATCGAAGCGGCCCTTGCTGCGCTCGTAGCGGGTGCGGATCAGCGCCGCGGCGGCGCGGGCTTGCTCGAAGGTCTCTGCCACCACGCAGGCGATGGCCTGGTGGTAGTGGGCCACTTCGGGTCCGCCGAACAACGGCGCGTTGTTCCAGTTCGATTTGCCGACCGGCTTGGTTTCCGGTGCGGTGATGACCGCCAGTACGCCGGGCGCGGCACGTGCGCGGGAGGCATCCATCGAAATGATGCGCCCCTTGCCGATACCCGCACCGACGATGTAGCCGTAGGCCTGGTTCGGCGCCACGTCGTGGCGCTCGTAGGCATAGGGGGCGGTGCCGGTGGTCTTGCGCGGACCGTCGATGCGCGGCGTCGGTTTGCCGACGACCTTGGCCTTGTCGAACAGGTTGTCGCCGGCGGGGGCGTTGAATTCAAGGGGCATCAGCGCTCTCCTTCCACCAGCACGGCCGCGAGGGTGCGCTCGGCGAGCGCGATCTTGAATGCGTTCTCCGGCGTCGGACGGGCGCCGGCGAACACCTGCCCGGTCGCGGCCTTTACGCCGTCGCGCAGCAGCGGTTCGGCTGCCTCGACGCGCCACGGCTTCGGCGCAACCCCACCGAAGGCGAACCGCGCCGACCCGTCTCGCTGCACGACCGCAGCGACCGACACCAGTGCGAACGCATAGGACGCGCGGTCACGTACCTTGTGGTACACGTGCCGACCGCCCAGGGGCTTCGGCAGCGTGACGTGGGTGATCAGCTCACCGCGCTGCAGCACGTTGTCCTGCTGCGGCCTGTCGCCGGGGGAACGATGGAAATCGGCAATCGGGATGCTGCGCGTACTGCCGTCACCGCTGACGGTCTGGATCGAGGCGTCCAGCACCCGCAGGGCCACCGCCATGTCGCCCGGATAGGTCGCGATGCAGCTGTCCGATGTGCCGATCACGCCCATCTGCCGGGAGAACCCCTCGAGTGCGCCGCAGCCCGACCCGGGCAGGCGCTTGTTGCAGGGCAGATGGGGATCGTAGAAATACGGGCAGCGCGTGCGCTGCAGCAGGTTGCCGCCGGTGGTGGCTTTGTTGCGCAGCTGCCCGGAGGCGCCTGCCACGATCGCGCGGGTCAGCACCGCGTAGTCGCGGCGCACGCGCTCATGCGAGGCCAGCGCGGTATTGGTGACCAGCGTGCCGATGCGCAGGCCGCCCTCGTCGGTGGGTTCGATCCTGTCCAGGCCGATGTCCTGCACATCGACCAGGTGCGCTGGCGTCTCGACCTCCAGCTTCATCAGGTCGAGCAGGTTGGTCCCTCCGGCCAGGAACTTCGCGCCCTCGATACCGGCGACGGCCTTGGCGGCCTCGGCCGGGGATTTCGCGCGTTCGTAACTGAAGGCCCTCATGCGCGCCTCCCTGCAGGGGTCACGCCTGCAACCTCTTCCATCGCCTCGGCAATGTTGGAATAGGCCCCGCAGCGGCAGAGGTTGCCGCTCATGCGTTCGCGCATCTCCATGTTGGTGGCCCGGGGCCGTGCGCTGACGTCTGCCTGCACATGACTGGGGACACCCCGCTTGATCTCGTCCAGTACCGCCACCGCCGAGCAGATCTGCCCCGGCGTGCAGTACCCGCACTGGTAGCCGTCATGCTTGATGAAGGCGGCCTGCATCGGATGCAGGTCATCGGGGGTTCCGAGCCCTTCGATGGTGGTGATGGCATCGCCCTGGTGCTGCACCGCCAGGCTGAGGCAGGCATTGATGCGCTCACCGTTGACCAGCACGGTACAGGCACCGCATTGACCGTGGTCGCAGCCCTTCTTGGTCCCGGTCAGCTTCAGATGTTCGCGCAGGGCATCGAGCAGCGTAGTCCGCGTGTCGAGCTCAAGCTCCCGCCGCTTGCCGTTGACGGTCAACGCCACCGTGCTGATGACCGGCGGCCTGGGCGGCGGGGGCGTCGCCAGTTCGGCGGCGAGCGATGACGCCCCCGGTGCGGCGGACATTGCCACGGTCGTGACGCCGCCGGCGATCACCTGGCGACGCGTCAACTTCATTCCTTCATCACAACTTGGCACAGTGACCTCCTGGCGTTCGGGAAAATCCCGTGGCTGGATGGACGCGCTCACACTACCCAAGGGGCACTATGCCCATCTGCGGGGTACAGGCCTGTGAAGTCGGCGACATGTACGATCCGACCAATGCAGGCAACCGCGACTTTTACTCTTCAGCGCGGCACTCTTGAGCCATGCGTATGCTTCACTGGATGGCTCACAGTTCTGTTTATCCCTCACGGCGCTGGCTTCGAGGGTTCGGGCTCGTGGATAGAGCCCTCCAACAATGCCACGTAGGTATCCAGCCTGGTGCGAAGGCCGATCAGCATCCAGCCCAGCAGGTACAGCAGCACCATGGCGAAGATAAGCAGTGCGCCTAGCAATCCAACATCGAAAGCGCCCGCCCAGTCGCCCCATTTCCATCCGCGGAACTGCAGGTAGAGGGCAATCAACAGCGGGAATGGTCCAAGCCGCTGCAGCCCGCCATACATCATGCCCATGCGCTCAATCATGTTTGTGCGCAGGTGACTGACGTACTTGAGGCGCCGCTCGCGCTGGACGCGCGGGAATCCGCGAAGCTCGGTCACCACCGCTTGCCAGTGCGCGAAATCGCCATCCATCTCCCGCGCGTGCGAGAGCCGAGGCTGACTGAACTGGCGAATGCCCCTGCGGGCGGCCAGGACGCCCCCGACAATGAACCCTCCAATTTCGATTGCCAGGCAGGCAACAACCACCTGGAGCACTACGCCGACAGGCAGCCATCGATCCGGAAGCTGGCCTGTGAGAATGCCGACGATCGCCGCACCCATGCCGATGCGGAACGCCCACGTCTCCACCCTGCCCGCCTTCGGGTAGATGCTGTGCTCAACCAAACCCTGCACCCGCTGATAGAGCCAGTGGAATGTCAGTTCCTGCGAATCGGTCGTTGCCGGCGGATCGACGCCGCCCCCTGCCTGCATGTCCATTGCGCCCCTGCCCCGGCCGGCGCAGATGCCGGCCGCCCCATCGTACCTGAGCGCGCTTCGGAAGGCGCCTCAGCGGGAATCACATACCCAGTTCCGACAACCCCGGATGATCGTCCGGGCGAAGCCCCAACGGCCAATGGAACTTGCGGTCGCTTTCCTTGATCGGCAGGTCGTTGATGCACGAGAAGCGGCGCTGCATCAGGCCATCCTCTCCGAATTCCCAGTTTTCGTTGCCATAGGAACGGAACCAGTTGCCGGAGTCGTCGTGCCATTCGTAGGCATAGCGGACCGCAATGCGGTTTTCGGTAAAAGCCCAGAGCTCCTTGATCAGGCGGTACTCGAGTTCCTTGTTCCATTTGCGTGCCAGGAACTGCCGGGCTTCCTCCCGGCCGTTGGTGAATTCGGCACGGTTACGCCACTGGGTGTCGAGCGAATAGGCAAGCGACACCTTGTCGGCATCGCGGGAATTCCAGCCATCCTCGGCAAGACGCACCTTCTGCATGGCCGATTCAAGGGTGAACGGAGGAAGCGGCGGACGGGGCTGTTCTGCGGACACGGGGAGACCTCCAATCGAAATGGATATACGGGTTGCTTCAAAGGATCTGGCGTACCCAGACGCTAACGCTTGGCCTGTTCCAACAACAGCTTCGCGACATCCTTCGCGGTGTCTGCGGCGCTGTAATCACCCATCACGCGCGACAGGGTGATGGCGCCTTCCATCAGGATCAGCAGCTGACGGGCCAGGTCCGCCGGCTGCTCCACATCCAGTTGTTCGGTAAGTTCCCGCGTGTAATCGAGCAGCTTCTGCTTGTGATTCCGCGCGATTTCCCGGATCGGATCGGCAGGGTCGCCGACCTCCCCTGCGGTATTGATGAAGGCGCAACCGCGATAGCCCTCGGACTGGAACCAGTTCTTGAGCACGGTGAACATGCCGAGGATGCGTGCTTCCGGGCTGTCCGCCTTCTCGCACTCCTGCCGGAACCAGGCGAGCCAGCGCACGTCGCGCGCCTTCAATGCAGCGGCGGCCACGTCGTCCTTGTTCTCGAAGTGGCGGTAGATGCTCTTCCGCGCCACGCCCGAGGTCTTCACCAGAAGGTCCATGCCGGTGGCGTGGATCCCGTTCTGGTAGATCAGCGCCTCGGCCGTGGCCAGGATCTTCTGTTGGGTGTCGGTGGTGAGCTTGCTCATGGCTGCAAGGTAGAACGGTCGTTCTACCTTGTCAACAGGCGATCGCGAGCGATTGGTGTGCGCACATCCATGCAAGACGATCTATCAAGAAATCCGGACACTTCATCACCCGGACGCCTGATTGCAGGCGCAAAGTACGTCTCACCACCCACCCATGAGAGTTTCCGCATGAACACCTTCGCCCGTACCCTGGCCGTTGCCGCCCTTGCCCTCTCGGTCCAGGCCGGCCTGTCCGCGCAGGCCGCCGAACCAGCCAAGCCGGCTCCGGTCACCGCCATCGCGCGCACTGCCAGCTACATCACCACCGCCGACGGCGTGCAGCTGTACTACAAGGACTGGGGCCCGAAGGACGGCCCGGTCGTGACCTTCAGCCATGGCTGGCCGTTGAATTCGGACAGCTGGGAGTCGCAGATGATCTTCCTGGCCAACCATGGCTACCGCGTCATCGCGCATGACCGTCGCGGCCACGGGCGCTCCAGCCAGCCGTGGGACGGCAACGACATGGATCACTACGCCGATGACCTGGCCACGGTGATCAACACACTGGACCTGCACGATGTGACCCTGGTGGGCTTCTCCACCGGTGGTGGCGAAGTGGCGCGCTACATCGGCCGGCATGGCACCGGCCGGGTCAAGAAGGCCGTGCTGATCAGCTCGGTGCCGCCGTTCATGCTGAAAACCGCCGACAACCCCAACGGCCTGCCGATCGAAGTGTTCGATGGCATCCGCAAGGCACAGATGGATAACCGCGCGCAGCTGTACCGGGACATTCCGTCGGGCCCGTTCTATGGCTTCAACCGCCCCGGTGCGAAGGTGTCGCAGGGGCTGATCGATGCGTGGTGGGCGCAGGGCATGCAGGGCGGCCACAAGAACACCTACGATTCGATCGCCGCGTTCTCGGCCACCGATTTCCGCGCCGACCTGAAGAAGTTCGATGTCCCCACCCTGGTGATCCACGGTGACGACGACCAGATCGTGCCGATCGATATCTCTGGCCGCCAGTCAGCGAAACTGATCAAGGGTGCCAGGCTGATTGTCTACCCGGGTGCGCCGCATGGCCTGACCGACACCCACAAGGACAAGGTCAATCAGGATCTGCTGACGTTCCTGCAGGAAAAGTGAGTGGCCAGGGCTCCGGCGCGGTGCCGGAGCCCTTCTGTTGCCTGGCGCCCACCTTCATGGACGCGCCGCGGTCGGCATCTGGAATGTGAACACGGTGCCGTCGCTCTCACTCGACTGCACGTCCAGTGTGCCGCCGTGGGACTTGGCAATTTCCGATGCAATGTAGATGCCCAGGCCAAGCCCTGGCCTGGGCAGCTCGCCCTGCTCACGCGAAAACGGGCTGAAAATCGTCCCCAGCCGCTCAGGCGCAATGCAGCCGGCGTTATGCACATCCAGCGTGAGGCGATGGGATGCGGCCTGAACCCTCAGCGTGACTGGGGCGGAGCGCTCGCCGTGCTGGGCTGCGTTGGTCAGCAGGTTGGCCAGCAGCTGCGACAGCCTGCCGGTGTCGCAGACCACGCCACCTTCGATCCGCATCTGGACGTTGATGTCCTGCCGACCGGTAGCGATCGCCACTTCTTCTGCAACCTGTTCAAGCGCCGCCTGCAAGGTGTGGCTTTCCTGGAGCGAGACCGGAATGCCTCCTCCCAGCCGCCCCCTGGCGAAATCAAGCACATCACCGATGAGGCCATCCATCCGGGTGACGCCGGCGGCGATGTGCGCGAGCATCCGCTGCTGGCGCTCGGAAGTTGCCTCACGTTCCAGTGAATCGGCGGCCACGCTGATGGCCTGCAGCGGGCTGCGGAGGTCATGGCCCAGCACCGCGATGAACTGATCGCGCAGATCGGAAACACGCTGTGCCGTTGAAAGGGCTGTCTCTGCCTCCAGCAGCTGATCCTCTTTGTCGAGGTAGTTGCCAACGAGGTCGGCAAGCAGCTCCATGGATCGTTGGACATGCGCCTCATCGAAGTTGCCCGGCGACGAATCAATGGCACACAGGGTGCCGAAGAAACTGCCATCCGGCCGATGGATCGGCACGGAGGCGTAACTCTCCAGCCCATAGATCCTGGGCGTATGGTGTTTGGAATACAGCGGATGTGCACTGGCGTGCGCGAACACCACGGAGGTCGATGACTGCCTGATCTCGTCACAGAGGGTGGTTTCGAGGACCAGCTGCCCGCCCGGAACGAGCCCGAACCCCAGGGTGTCCAGGGTGGCGCAGGCGGTCCACGTGGTTTCTGTCACCCGGGCAATCGCGGTGAATCTTGAGCCTGTGATATGGGCGACGGTTTCAAGGATGCGCGGCACCGCTTCAATACGGCCGATCTCAGCGATGTCATTCAGCAGGTGGGGATCGGTCAGTGTGTGCATGTAGTGGCAGTCGGGCGCAGTGGTGCATCATCCCATGAATTCAGCCATGAACACTCAGTCCGCCCCGCCCCGTGCGTTGCGCCGCAGCGATTGCGGCGGCTGGCCGAAGGCGCGCAGGAAGGCACGTCGCATGCGTTCGGTATCACCGAAGCCCGTTTCAGTCGCCACTTCATCCATCGTGTAGCGGCTCTGCTCGATCAACACGCGAGCGGCCTCCACCCGCAGGCCCTCCACTGCCTTGGCGGGGGATTGCCCGGTTTCCTCGCGGAACGCGCGACTGAACTGGCGGGTGCTCAGATGCGCGGCCTGCGCCAGTTCTTCAACCGACAAGGTGGCGCGCAGATTGCGGCGTGCAAAGGTCAGCGCGTTCTGGATGCGATCAGACCGGGCATCCAGCTCGAGCAGCACCGAATGCTGGGACTGCCCGCCTCCGCGCCGATGGTAGATCACCAGCTTCCGGGCCACCGCCCTGCACAGATCCGCACCGAAGTCCTGCTCGATCATGCCAAGCGCCAGGTCCAGCCCCGCGCTCATGCCGGCGGAGGTCCAGATCGGGCCATCGGTGATGAAGATGCGATCCTCCTCCACCTGCGCGGCGGGAAAGCGCTGCCTGAGCGCACGTGCGTGGAACCAGTGCGTAGTGGCGCGGCGCCCGTCCAGCAACCCCGCTTCGCCGAGAAGGAACGCGCCGGTGCACACCGACGCGGTCCTGCGCGTGCGTGCGGCCGCGTGACGGATCGGATCGATCAGCGCGCCGCTGGACGGGGCTGGCTCCAGCAGGCCGGCCACGATCATGGTATCCAGCGGCTGCTGCGCAAGCGGCGCTGTCTGCATGGCCATGCCAAGCGAGCTGGGCACCAGCCCGCCCTGTTCGGACAGCATGTGCAGATCGTAAAGGCGCGCGTCTTCGGTGGCATTGGCCAGTTCGAAGGCGGACGCCGCGGCGATCGCCATGGTCTGGAATCCGGCGGGCAGGACAAATCCAACACTGGGCATGACGGTTTTTCAGGGGTGGCCGTAAACGAGGTATATACGACATTTACGACACGTACAAGCCGGCCTAGATTTCCCCTGACCCCGGCGACGTTCGCCGGTTCGGACTGACCTCTGTGAACGACCCTACCCATCACGGCACCGCACTCATCACTGGCGCATCGTCCGGCATCGGGGCGATCTATGCCGATCGCCTGGCCCACGCCGGCCATGACCTGATCCTGGTCGCGCGACGCGCCGACCGCCTGCGCCAACTGGCCGAAGCGCTGGCCCGCAGCACCGGCCGCACGGTGGACATCGTCGCCGCGGACCTGACCACCTCCGACGGGCGTGCCGAAGTTGAAAAGGTCATTCAAGGCCGAGCGGATATCCAGGTGCTGGTCAACAATGCCGGTATCGGCGCTACGGCGCCCCTGCTGCAGTCGGATATCGGCGAGATGGAGCGCATGATCACGCTCAACGTGAACGCCGCGATGCGCCTGGCCTACGCCGCAGCGCCGGTGTTTGTGGCACGTGGCCGGGGCACGATCATCAACATCGCCTCCATCGTCGCGCTGGCACCGGAGCTGCTCAACGGGGTCTACGCGGGAAGCAAGGCGTTCGTGCTGGCGTTCTCGCAGTCGCTCCACCATGAGCTGGCCGACAAGGGCGTGCGCGTCCAGGTCGTCCTGCCGGGTGCCACCGCGACGGACTTCTGGCACCTTTCCGGCCTGCCGGTGGAGCACCTGCCACAGGGCATCGTGATGAGCGCCGAAGACATGGTGGATGCGTCCCTGGCCGGGCTGGCGCAGGGTGAGCTTGTGACCATTCCCGCGCTTCCGGACATCGCTGAGTGGGACGCCTTCGAGCACGCACGCAAGGCGATGGCACCGGGCCTTTCGCTCGCGCAGCCGGCGCCGCGCTATGTGAGCGGCGCCTGATCGGCGAACGGCTTGCAGCTGCCCGGCGTGGTGGAGTGCGATAGCCGGGGATGACGTCGCTACAGCGCCAGTTCCCTGGCAAGGAACGGCGCCGTCCTGCTGTCCTTGGCGCGGGCCACCTGGCGTGGCGTACCCTTCGCCACGATGGTTCCACCTGCGCCGCCTGCGCCCGGGCCGACGTCAATCACCCAGTCGGCCTGTGCGACAGAACGCATGTCGTGCTCGATCATCACCACGGTGTTTCCCGCGTCCACCAGCCGCTGCAACTGCACCAGCAGCCTGTCTGCGTCCAACGCATGCAGGCCGGTGGTGGGTTCGTCCAGTACATAGAGCGTGCGGCCGCGTTGGCTGCGCTGCAGCTCGGTCGCCAGCTTGATGCGTTGCGCCTCGCCCCCTGAAAGCTCCGTGGCCGGCTGGCCGAGCCTGAGATAGCCCAGGCCGATCTCCTGCAGCAGCTGCAGCGGCCGCGCGATGGCTTCCTCACCGGCGAAAAATGCCTGTGCCTGGTCGACCGTCATCTGCAGGACTTCGGCAATGTTGCGGCCGTTCCACAACACCTTCAGCGTGGCCTCGTTGTAGCGGGCGCCATGGCAGGCGGGGCATGGCGCATAGACACTGGGCATGAACAGCAGTTCGACGCATACGAAACCCTCGCCTTCGCAGGTCTCGCACCGGCCCTTGGCTACGTTGAACGAGAAGCGACCTGCATCGAAGCGGCGGCGTCGCGCGTCGGGGGTCGCGGCGAACAGCTTGCGGACGTGATCGAACAGGCCGGTATAGGTGGCCAGGTTGGAGCGTGGCGTGCGGCCGATCGGTTTCTGGTCCACCTGCACCACGCGCTGGATGGCATCCACGGCTCCGGCAAGCTGGCCCCGCGTCGCTTCGATCACGGTTGGCCCGTCCTCGGGCGTACTGTCGGCGCTGTCGTCCACGGGCTCGTGCCCCAGGTGCAGCAGCATCAGCTCGGGCAGCGCCTGCGCCATCAGGCTGGACTTGCCCGATCCGGAAATGCCGGTCACTGCGGTCAGCACTCCCAGCGGCAGCTGCGCGTCCACGCCCTGCAGGTTGTGGCGGTGGATGCCCTTCAGCTCCAGCCAGCGGTCGGCGCTGCGTTGCCGGCTGGCAGGCGCAGGCACCTGGTCGAACAGGTACCGCGCGGTGCGCGAGTCCTCGATGCGGCGCAGGCCGTCGGGCTCGCCACTGTAGAGAACGCGCCCGCCGTGCTCGCCCGCTTGCGGTCCCACGTCCACCAGCCACTGTGCACGTCGCATCAGCTCCAGATCGTGTTCAACGACGAACACCGAGTTGCCGCCATCGCGCAGCCGGTCCAGCGCGTCGTACAGCGCTTGGCTGTCGGCCGGATGCAGGCCGGCCGAGGGCTCATCGAGCACGTACAGCACACCAAACAGCAACGAGCTGAGCTGTGTGGCCAGCCGCAGGCGCTGCAGTTCGCCGGCCGACAGGGTGGGCGTGGCGCGATCCAGCGAGAGATACCCCAGGCCCAGCTCGCGCAGCTGCCGTACCCGCGCCATGACCCCACCCGCCAGTCGCTGCGCGGCCAGGCGTTTTTCCTCCGACAGGGCCGAGGTCAGCCGCACATCGGGCGCGCCCTCGTGGGTCGCACGGCCAGTGGCTGCGCGCTTGGCGCGATCGCGGGGCGTCGCACTCCTGCGGGTGCGTGCGCCGTGGCTGTGTGCACTGAAGTCGCCCTGCGCGATGGGCTCGAGCAGCCCGGCCAGTTGATCCAGCGGCAGCCGCATGAATTCACCGATGTCCACACCGGCAAAGGTGACCGAAAGCGCTTCGGGCTTCAGTCGCTTGCCCTGGCAGGCGGGGCACAGCTTGCCTTCCATGTAGCGCGAGACACGCTTGCGCATCAGCGCGCTCTGAGTGTTGGCGAAGGTGTGCAGCACGTAGCGACGGGCGCCGGTGTAGGTGCCCATGTAACTGGGCTCCAGCTTGCGCTTGAGTGCGGCACGCGTCTCGGCAGGCGTGAAGCCGGCATAGACGGGCACGGTCGGCGTGTCCTCGGTGAACAGGATCCACTCCCGGTCCTTCTTCGGCAGCTTCTTCCACGGCACGTCGATGTCGTAGCCCAGGGTGACCAGGATGTCGCGCAGGTTCTGGCCATGCCAGGCCGGCGGCCAGGAGGCGATGGCGCGCTCGCGGATGCTCAGCGACGGGTCCGGCACCATCAGCGCTTCGGTCACTTCGTAGACGTGGCCCAGCCCATGGCAGGTGCTGCAGGCCCCCTGCGGCGTATTGGGCGAGAAGTCCTCGGCGTACAGCATGGGCTGGTGGGCCGGGTACGCGCCTGCACGCGAATACATCATGCGTACCAGGCTGGACAGCGTGGTCACGCTGCCCACCGATGAACGTGCGTTGCTGGCACCGCGCTGCTGCTGCAGGGCCACCGCCGGCGGCAGGCCGTCGATGGCATCCACGTCGGGCACGCCCGCCTGGTCGATCAGGCGGCGCGCATACGGTGCGACGGATTCGAAGTAGCGCCGCTGGGCCTCGGCGAAGACCGTGCCGAACGCCAGCGAGGATTTGCCCGAACCCGATACCCCGGAGAACACCACCAGCGCATTGCGTGGAATGGAGACGTCGACGTTCTTCAGGTTGTGCTCGCGTGCGCCGCGGACCTCGATGCAGCCGCTGGCCGCGGCTGCGCATGACGACTCGCCAAAGGGGGTGTTGGACATCTTCGCGATCCTGCTGCCAATCAGTGGAATACGTGCATGCGCACACGGGCGGTTATTGTCGCTGTTGCAGGGTGAATGGAGTGAGGGGATGTGTGATTGCGTGCAGCGTCGGAACACCAGGTGGCCGACGCCAACCGCGCCACGCGGCTGATTGTTAACCTGCATTGGCTGAAGGCTTGACGCCACGTTGCCGCACCCTTGATGCAGCCGCTCACAGTGCGGCTCCTATGCTGGGCCCGCCACTACGGCAGTGGGACCCAACCTGGAGATTCACCATGCAACGCGATCAGAAAGACCTGCCCCACCCGGACCCGGAAGCACAGCGCACCGATCCGGTCAGCCCGCTTCAGGCCAAGCTGCATAACCATCGCAATCATGAAGAGGCGTTGCAGGAGACGTTCCCGGCCAGTGACCCGATCTCGCCCTTCGTCGCAGCCCCGACGCCCGACGAGCAGGCCGCGCGCCTGGGTGAGCGGGTCAAACTGCCAGACCGCGAAACGGATGAGGAGGCCGGCGGAGGGGAGCAGTGATCCGGCGCGGCTTTGCACGCGTCGCGGCGGCCACGGCGCGGTTGTCCGGCAGTCTTGGGGCATTCGTCGCGGCACTGGGGGTGATCATCGCCTGGGCCGCCAGCGGGCCGGCCTTCCACTTCAATGACACCTGGCAGCTGGTGGTCAACACGGGCACCACCATCGTGACGTTCCTGATGGTATTCCTGATCCAGCATACCCAGAACGCTGACACCGCTGCGCTGCACATCAAGCTGGATGAGCTGATCCGGGTCAGCAAGGACGCCAACCAGGAGCTGCTGAACCTGGAATCGATGGAGCCGGCCCATCTTGAAGAGATACGCCAGCGCTACGAGGCACTGGCGAAGACCGCTGCAGACATCAAGTCCAAGAAGGAGCGCTGCATGCCCTGCGAAGCGGATGCAACCGCCGAAGCCTGAGGTCACCGCTGCGGCGGCGGCCTACAGCGCCGCCGGTGTGAGGCCCTGCCTGGCGGGGCCCTCCAGCAGGGCCCCGGTGGCGGAAAAGCGGCTGCCGTGGCACGGGCAGTCCCATGTGCGTTCATGGCCATTCCATTGGACGACGCACTTGAGGTGCGGGCACAGCGCCGACATTGCGTGCAGCTGGCCATCATCATCGCGGTAGATCGCGGTGCGCTCTCCGCCCACGTCCAGCAGCGCACCGCACCCGCGGCCCAGCTCGCTGGGAGCGCGCGACCCCGCGGTTTCAAGGCGATCGCCCACCATGTGCCGCGCAACCGTGGCGTTGGTGCGGGCCCAGCCTGCAGCCGAGCGCAGCGGAGTAAAGCGCATGGGGCTGAGCAGCTGCTCGATCTCGCTGGTCGTTCCCGTGATTCCCTCCGTGATCGCGCGCGCGGCCACGCCCGCCCAGGTCAATCCGTCCGGCCCATAGCCGGTAGCGACCCATACATTGTCGTGCGCGCTGCTGCCGATGTAGGGCAGCTGATCCGCGGCCCGGAACTGCTGCGCGGACCAGCACAGCGGCTCGCCCTGCACGCTGAAGTTGCGACGCGCGTCGGCGACCAGATGCTGGGCCGGATCCATCGCCGGGGTTTCGCCAGTGCGATGTGTCTCCCCGACCAGCACCAGCCAGTCGCGGCCATCAGCGCCATGCACCCCGCGCAGCGAGCGGTGCCGGTCGGCGATCCAGTGAATGCCTGCCGCTGGCGGATTGGCCACCGGTACCGCTACGCCGTATTCGCGGTACACCTCCATTTCGGCCTGCACCAGGTTGAATCCTGCTGGCGAGTGGGTGGCCAGCACAAAGTGCCTGGCATGAATGCGGGCACCAGGGGCCGTCGCCACTCCGGCTGAAGCCTCGATGCGGGTGATCCGGGTCCAGTCGTGGATGCGCACGCGGCCCACCAGATGACGGGCCAGTTCCCTGCAGAACGCCGCCGGATGCAACTGCGCCTGGTCGGGAACGCGGAAAGCGTGGGCCAAGGTGAACGGCAGCCCGGATTGGCGGTGCTCGCAATGCAGGCCAACGCGTTGGTAGGCCTGCAGCTCGCGTTCGAACTGCGCCGTGGCCTCGCGCGAACGCTCCTGCACGCCGTACTGCATGGCCACGCGCTCGAAGCCACAGTGCAGATCGTAGCGGTGGACCAGTGTTTCGATGGAACGCAGCGCGTGTTGCCGCCACTGCACGACACGACGTGCCGTGTCACCGCCCCAACGCGCGATCAGGTCTGCCATCCGGGACACGGGAGCGTAAAGATTGCCGGTTGACATCACCGTGTTGCGCCCGCCGATGGGGCCGGCATCCACCACCACCACATCCAGGCCGCTGTCGGCCAAGCGGG
Organism: Stenotrophomonas sp. YJH_SMC_131; assembly: GCF_059367975.1. Lineage (NCBI taxonomy): Bacteria > Pseudomonadati > Pseudomonadota > Gammaproteobacteria > Lysobacterales > Lysobacteraceae > Stenotrophomonas > Stenotrophomonas sp. YJH_SMC_131. The sequence goes on from NZ_JCAFRJ010000004.1 coordinate 150,824, forward strand.
CGGCGGTCAACAGGCCGGTCATGCCTGCACCGACCACGAGCACGTCCGCGCGCGTGGCCCCGGCGAGAGGGCGGAAGCCGTGCGGATCGGAGTCAGCTGACCATAAGCTGGCGCGCGGGGACGGGTCGGCCATGAAAAGGATCCTTGCAGATTCATCGGAGAGCCTTCCCTGATACGCCCTGCCGGGTGAAACGACGGTGGCGTGCCCGTGCAGGAAATCCTCACGTGCGTGGCGGTGCCGCGGTGAGGATCAAGACGGGGTGAGTGCCGCATGGACACGATGCCTGCGTCGCCTGTGCGAACCGCGACCCTCTGCTTGCAGCGTGGTTGCTAACGTGGCTGCATGGAGGGCCAGGCAGTGAGCACGCACCTGGAAATCGACCTGATGATCGCGCAACTGGAGGAAATGCTGCCCACCTGGGCGGCGTTCTATCCCGAGCCGCAGTTCATCCGCATGCTCGCCGAGGCGCTGGACTACATCGCTGCCAGTGCTGACCCGGATGCCCGCCTGTACTGCGTGATGCGCACCGGGCACCTCGATTTGTGCAGCGGCGAGATCCCCTGGGCGGCGCGGTATGGAGACCGCTAGGCCGATCGATCACGCCGCGACGGCATAGGGTTCCACCAACCTGGCCAGGACATCCATCGCCGTCTCGGTTGGCGCATCGTCACCGGTCCGCTGGGCGAACCCTGACCAGTCTGCGCGGGCAAGACTCTTCAACTGCTCGGGTTGCGTCGGCAGCCAGCGCATCGGCCAGAACGGGAGACGCCGGTTGCCTACCCTGCCGCGCTGCAGTTCGATCAGTCCCGTGTGGCTTGTAGCACCGAGTACCCGCGAGTACGCCACATTCAAGCCATCTTCGGGTCCTTCCATGTACTGCAGGAAACGGGCGCCATCGAACAGCAGTACGCCGGTAACGCCGGCATTCCGGTTGAAGCGGGAGGCATCATCGACCAGGTCGTCCAGCTTCCCGCTGCGCAGGCCCAAAGGATCACCCGCAACGGCCGGGCCCGCTTCACTTATGTATGCGACTGCCCTGATCGGCATTGGCTGCTCCTGTAGCGAATCCCCCCAGATTCCGTATCGCAAGCATAGGCCAACCGCGCCGACGATATGTTCCGGCCCTGTGTATTCTGCGAATCAGTTGGGTTCGGGCTGACAGACGGTACGCAGCACGGGCCTGGCCTACGGGTCTGCCCGGGCCCATCGGGCGAGATTCTGCTTCACTTCCGCGATGCCGGCCCAAGGGTCCTTGCGGCGACGTCTGAGCTTTGCGGGCACGTCCTTGATCGTGAAGGCGTCGGCGCGCTTGAGTTTCGCCAGATCACCCCAGGCGATCGGCAGTGCCACCGGTGCGCCCGGCCGGGCGCGCAACGAATAGGACGCGACCGCCGTTGCACCGCGCCCATTGCGCAGATAGTCGACGAAGATCCGCTTGTTGCGCAGGCTCTTGGTGGCGGTTGCCAGGAACCGCTGCGGTTCGGACTGTGCCAATGCATCGGCGAAACCCTTCGCAAAACGCTTGGTCAGGTCCCAATCGCACCCTGGGTTGAGCGGCACGACCACGTGCAGGCCCTTGCCGCCGGAGACTCGCAGGAACGATTCCAGCTCCAGCTGCGCCAGCAGTTTCCGGATGTCGGTTGCCGCTTTCTTGACTTCGGCAAAGGGCACATCCGGTCCGGGATCCAGATCGAACACCACCCGGTCGGCCCTGTCGGGCGCCTCGGCGTGGCTGCCCCAAGGGTGGAACTCCAACGCGTTGAACTGCACCAGTTCCAGCAGGCTGGCTGCGTCCCGCACCACCAGGTAATGGGCGTTGATGCCGCTTTCCTCCTTCAGCCTTACCGGATCGACCAGCGCCAGCCCGGCCGTATGGTGTTTCTGGAAGAAGCAGGGCTTTGCGGTGCCACTGGGGCAGCGGATGATCGACAGCGGACGATCCACCACCTCGGGCAGGAGGTGCTCCATCACTGCTGCGTAGTAATCCCACACGTCCTGCTTGGTGTAGCCGTCGCCGGGAAACAGGATCTTGCCTGGGGACGACAGCACGGGGGGCGCGCGATCCGTTGCCGGCGCCCTTTCCACCCGGCGCCCACGCCGCGCGGGCGCTTGCGACCGCGCAGCGGCCGGGGCCGCTCCGGCGCGATCGGAATCGGCGAGGTCGGCGATATCCTTGTCCGCCCGCACCGCCTTCAGCGACGCCTGGCGCAACAGTTGCTGCCCACCGATTCCGCGGTAGAAGACCTCCACCACGAAACGCGGTTCGAACCAGGTCGCAGCGCGCAGATCGGTGTCTTGCGTGGGCACGTACGCGGTTGGCTTGCGGCTGCCGCCGCCCTTGATGCGCTTGCTGATGTCGCCAATCAGTTCATCCGAGAACCCGGACCCGACGCGCCCTGCGTAGAGCCAGCCATGCGTTGCGTCTGGCCGGGCCAGCAGCAGCGAACCAAAGCCGGTGCGGCTGCCTTTGGGTGCGGTGTAGCCCACCACCGCGAACTCGTCGCTGGCCAGCTGCTTCGTCTTGCGCCAGTCCTCGCTGCGGCCGCTGTGGTAGCTGCGATCGGCGCGCTTGGAGATGATGCCCTCGAAGTGCTGCTCACCGGCCAAGCGGTAGGCCTCCTCACCATCTCCCTGCACATGCGAACTGAAGGCCAATGGGCTGCCCTGCCCCTCCAGCACCGATTGCAGCAAGGCCTTGCGCTCAAGCAGGGGCGCATCGGCCACATCCACGCCATCAAGATGCAGCAGATCGAACAGCGCATACGTCAGGACGCCTTGCTTCTCGCCGGAAAGCGTGGCCTGCAGCAGGTTGAAGTCTTCCTTGGTGCCGGCGCCGGCGATCAGCTCGCCGTCCAGTGCCGCCGAAGTCAGGCCCAGGGCCGCGATCGCATCACGTATTTCGGGAAGTTTGGCGGTCCATTCCAGCGCGTTCCGTGACCACAGCTGCACGCTGCCCTCAGCCACCGTAGCAAGGATGCGGTACCCGTCCCATTTGATCTCATGCACCCACTGCCCGCCCTGGGGCGGCGCTTCGCCCAGCTTGGCCAACTGCGGCTCAAACGGCCCGGACGGCGCTGCCGCCCTTTTCGCCTTGCTGAGCGCCAGGGCCTTCTTCGCCCAGTTCTTTCGCCGGGCGCGTCTGGCAGGTACCGCCGTCAGCCGCTTCTTCGCGGCCTTGCCAGCGCCGGCACGCTTCAGATCCTCCGGTGGCGCTTCAGCGACGTCCCCCAGCAGATCGTCTGCCTCGATATCGCTGGCAAATCCGTCGTCGTCCTTGAACAGCAGCCACTGTGGCTGGCGCGCGGGCTTTCCCGACCGGACCAGATGCCAGCCGCCTTTCAACTTGGTACCGAACAGCTCGAAGCGCAGATGGCCCTTGGCGAGCTGGGCTTCCGGATCGCCCTGCGTGGCCCATACACCGTGGTCAAACTGGGCGACATGGCCGCCGCCGTACTGGCCCTTGGGAATATCACCCTCGAACGCCGCGTAGTCCACCGGGTGGTCTTCCACTTCCACCGCCATGCGCTTGACCTTCGGGTCGTAACTGGGGCCTTTGGGCACCGCCCAGCTCTTCAGCGCATCGCCAACCTGCAGGCGGAAGTCATAGTGCCTGCGGCTGGCATGATGCAGCTGCACCACGAAAATGGCGCGCTGGCCTTTCGGCAGCGCCTTGCCCGGCTCGGGCTCCTTGGTCTGGTCAAAACGACGCTTGCGGCGATACTCGACCAGGGACATGGCCAGCTCCGCGCTATTTGCCCAGGTGCTTCCGGACAGCAACCGCCGTGGGCCCGACTGCCGCGACGGCCGCGCGAAGTTCGTCGGCGGACACGCCCAGCGTCGTGGTCCAGTACCGCAGTTCGTAATCCTCATTGACGTTGATGCGGTCCCGGTCCGGGCTGCCGGCGTTGTTCTTGTCATCGCTCATGGGAGTCTCCAGCGTGATCGGGGGTGAACTGACCGTACCGGCCATTCCATGGGCACGGAGCGATGCCACTGTGAAGCCATGGCGAAGGCCGCCGGCACGGCGTCCTGCCGATGCGCGAAAGACGCTGCTTCGTGAAGGCAGCGCGCAGGGTCCGCGTGGGAATTCACATGCCGCCTTCACTCCTTCCCCGCCTGATCGCAACCGGACGGGACCTACTCTCAGCACTCCATTCACAGCGGAGCCCAGCATGGCTATCAAGACGGCGGAAGATCTGTTCATCCACGAGCTCTCGGACATCTACAGCGCCGAGAAGCAGCTGACCAAGGCGCTTCCGCGCCTGGCCCGTGCGGCCGATAATCCGGATCTGGCCGCAGCGTTCGAAACGCACCTGGAAGAAACCCAGGGGCAGATCGAGCGCATCGACCAGGTGGTCGAGGTGCTCGGCATCCGCCTGAAGCGCATCAAGTGCGCGGCGATGGAAGGCCTGGTCGAGGAAGGCAAGGAGGTGATCGACAGCATCGACAAGGGGCCGGTGCGCGATGCTGCCCTGATCGGTGGCGCGCAGAAGGTCGAGCATTATGAAATAGCCTCCTACGGCACCATCGCCGCGCTGGCCAAGCAGCTGGGCTACAAGGATGCCCTGCCGTTGCTGCTGGAGACGCTGGAGGAAGAAAAGGCGACCGATGAGAAGCTGACCCTGCTGGCCAAGGGCGGCGGCAATGCCAAGGCCGCGCAGGCCGCCTGAGTCGAATCGCATGCCCCTCGGCCGCCATGGAAGGCGGCCTCAGGGTGGGTAGAGCACCTGATCGTTTGGGCAGAAGAACGTGCGTCGCCGCGTCGTACCCATGTACAGCTTGCTGATGGGGCCACCGCAGAGCGGGCACACCTTTCGCGTATGCACCTGCCAGTGCTTCTTCAATTCGAAGCGCCGTTTCCATTCCAGGAAGTCGAAGCTGTAGGCACGGGCCTGGTTGATCAGGGCGGTGAGCTTGCGCGGTGGCAGGTCGCCCAGTCGCGTGGCCGGATGCACGCGGATGCGGAACAGCACCTCATTCTTGATGATATTGCCGACGCCCGCGAAGATCGTCTGGTCCAGAAGCGCATCACAGACCAGGGTGTCCGGCAGTGCCTTCAGCTTGCGCCGGGCCAGTTTTGGATCCCAGGCGTCGTTCATCACGTCCGCCCGCCAGTCGTAGACGTCGTCCAACGGCTGGTCGATCAGTCGGACGGAACACGCGTAGAAATTCAGTTCCCCGTTGTCGAATGCCAGCGACACCCGTGCAGGAGCTGGCTTCCGTTCGTCGATGCGCCAGCTGCCGAACATCATCAGATGGATGCGCAGCGTGTTGTGGCTGAACTCCAGCAGGAAGTGCTTGCCCCAGCTGCGAACCGCCTTGACCCTGCGTCCCTGCAGCGGTGACAGGTCGATGCGGCTGTTGCCGGAGACGCCGCGCACGACGTGACCCTTGAAGCGGCTGGCGGCTTCGCGCAGCAGGACAATGGACGGGCCCTCAGGCATGCGCGTTCTCCTGCAGCAGTGCCTGCAGGTGCAGGGCGTTGCCGGTCGCGTGGCCCAGCGCGGTGTTGTCCAGTACGCACCAGGCGCGGCGCTGCGCAGCGGCTTCACGCTGCAGGTGCTGGGCCAGCCCCGCCAGCGCCTGTTCGCTGTAGGGGCTGCGATAGATCTGCGGCTGCCCGTGCCAGCGCCAGTAGCTCCACGTGCGGTCACCGCCCGGGACAGCTGCTGCCGGTACCCGGGCCGGGTCAGCCGCGACCCGTGCGATGCCATGGTCGCTCAGCAGCGTATCGACCTCCGCAGTGAACCAGCTGGGATGGCGCGGTTCGCAGCCGACATCAACCGAGGTGCGTGCGCGCAGTCCGTGCAGGAATGCCTTTACGGTTGCCGGCTCATACGCCAGGCTGGGCGGCAGCTGGAGCAGCAGCGGCCCCAGCCGGTCCCCCAGCGCGATCACGCCATCAAGGAACAGCGCCAGCGGCTGCATCGCGTCGCGCAGCCGGCGTTCATGGCTGATCACGCGCGGCAGTTTCACCGCGAAGCGGAAACCCGCGGGCACGCTCGCCGCCCACCGGGCGTAGGTCGCCGCCTGGTGGGGGCGGTAGAACGAGGAATTGATCTCGACCATCGGCAGGCGGGTGGCATAGCGCTGCAGTACGCTGTCGCCTGCGCCGAACGCCGCCTGCGCCGCGCGCGACAGCGACCAGCCTGCGCAGCCGATCCGTACATGTCCTGGCGTGCCCGGGGCGCCGGCTGCGCTCATCGTGCTACCGGTCCGTCCGGCTCCAGCAACCGGCCATCGCCGGCGCCTGGCGGCGCCTGCGCCACCGATTGCAGTCGATCAAGCGCACTGGTGCCAGGAGCGAGCGCGGAGGCGCTGCGCACGAAGCCGGTCCAGTCGGAGATCGCGATCTTTCCCAGCGCCAGCTCATCCACGCGCACGCTGTGCATGCGCCAGTGCGGGAACTGACGCCGCCCCACCCTGCCCCGGTTGAGTTCGACCAGACCGTTGTGGCTGCCGGCCGCCAGGATGCGGGTGTACGCCGCGCTGACACCGGACTCCGGGCCTTCGAGGTATTGCAGGAAGCGCGTGCCGTCGAACAGGAGGACGCCGGTCACATCAACCGACTCGTTGAACAGCATCGCGTCCGCGACAAGCTGCTGCAGCCGTTCTGCAGTCAGGTTTCGGGTGGCTTCACTTACATATGCAATGGCACGAAGAGGCATGACAGCACCGGGTTGTTGCAGATGGCTCTACCTTAGCGGTGCGGATCAAACGCGCGGTGACACCGGCGTGGAGGCGGCGTTGAACCTGTACGTGCCAACGCCGCGCTGCGTTGACACCCGGCTCGAGCACCACGACCGGCATGCCGTGTCTTCCGCCGATGGATTTGCTTTCGTGGAGAATGCATGAGGAAGCGCGTGCCTGCGCATGACATCACGTTGGCGGTGGTGCCACCGCCGTCTAGCGGCGGATCTGGAAGATGGTCGCTGCCGCCAATCGGGCGGCTCACTCCAAGGAGACTTTCCATGGCCAACCAGAACCAGAACCAGGGCAGCAGCAACCGCGGCTTCGCTTCGATGGACGAAGACAAGCAGCGCGAGATCGCCGCCAAGGGCGGCCGCGCCGCGCATGAGTCGGGCAGCGCCCATGAATTCAGCTCTGAAGAAGCGCGCGAAGCCGGTCGCAAGGGCGGCGAAGCGGTGAGCCAGGATCGCCAGCACATGGCCGACATCGGCCGCGAAGGCGGCCAGAACAGCCATGGCGGCGGCAACCAGGGTGGCAACCAGGGCGGTCGGCAGCAGCAGCAGGAACGTGGTGGCAACAACAACCGCGGTGGCCAGCAGCGTTGATCGAGACTGACCGGTTGCACCCCATGTGGGCGGACAGCGTGTCCGCCCACTTTTTTTTACGCGAAACGTGGGGCGGAGGCCCGCCCCGGCCTGTCCCGCGTCAAGGCTCCCGTGGCGGCAGGTCGAGCGCACCGGCGCCCGGCCCGGCGCCCAGTTCGGCACCGGTTGTCGGCCGTGCTTCGGGATCGGAAAGCGTTCGCAGGGTCATGGCCTGCACCGCCGCCTGCTCGCGTGGGTCCAGGCCCACCGTGGCGCTGCCGTCACCGCCGTCCACAGCGGTCTGGGCCTCGCGGTCGCTGACCCGCTCCCACAGCTCGCCGCTGTTCCAGCTGCCCAGCAGGTCATCGGCACCGTCGCCCTGCGACATGTCCATGTACAGGTCGGTAAAGGCGGGGTCACCCGGCTGCTTGCCCGGTGGGAAGTTGGGCTGGATGCTGTGCAATGCCTTTTCGAAGGACTTCTGGTGGGCGATTTCGCGCGTCATCAGGAAGCGCAGTGCGTCCTTGATGCCTGGATCATCGGTCACCGTGATCAGTCGTTCGTAGACCAGCTTGGCGCGGGCTTCGGCGGCGATGTTCGAGCGCAGGTCGGCGGTGGGCTCCCCGATCGAATCGACGTAGGCCGCCGTCCACGGCACCCCGCTGGAATTGACCAGCGCCGGGCCGCCCCCATACAGGATCTGTTCGGTATGGCTGGTGCTGTTCTGGCCCAGCAGCCGCATGTCCTCGACTTCGGCAAGACCCTCGGACTGGATGGCCTTCGGGCCGCGGTTGAGCATGGCGATGATGGTGCCGATGATCTCCAGGTGGCTGATCTCTTCGGTGGCAATGTCCATCAGCAGGTCCTTGCGGCCCGGATCGCATTCACCGAGTCCCTGGGTGAAGTAACGCATTGCAGCCGCCAGTTCGCCTTGGGGACCGCCAAACTGTTCCAGCATGAGGCTGGCAAGCTGCGGGTTGGATTCGCGCACGCGCACGGTGTACATCAGCTTCTTGTGGTGAAAGAACATGGGACTGTCTCCTGTGTATGGCAGGCGGGACCGGGATCAACGCTTGGCTTGGGCGCCAGGCGTTTCGTCACGGTTGAGGAAGGCGCCGACCAGGCTGTCCTGGTGCTCTTCCAGCCAGCGCGCCATGGCGATCTCTTCCTGCAGGATCTGGCCGCACACGGCCGCGATATCCGGCGCGGCGGCCCGCTCGGCCGCGATCACCAGTGCCCGGTAGGTGGCGATCTCGGTGTTCTCGAAGCCAAAGGAGATGCCGATGCTCTTGACGACCTCGTCCTCCATCAGGGTGTTGCCGGCGGCGTGGATCGCTGCGGTAATGCTCGCGAACAGCCCCTTGGCGGTGGGCACGCTTCCGCCGAGCGCTTCAATGCACTCGCGCAGTGAGGCGGCCTGCTGCTGCGTCTCCAGCACGTGCTGGCCGATGCGTGCGGCAAGATGGGGATAGTTCTGGATGCGCGAAGCCATGGCCTTCATCATGGTCTCCGCCTCCTGCTCCATGGCGTAGGCATCCTGCAGCCATTTCAGCAGGCGCTCGCTGCGGACGGTGTTCTGGTCTGCCATCACGGTCTCCGGTAGTGGGGCGACATGCCTCCGGAGACCATGGTGGCGAGGCAGCAATCACTGCCTCGTCGGCCGGCGTGAGCCGGCGGGCGTGCGCGCTGCACCTGGCGCTGATGCGGTCATAACATCCGCGGGTGACTGGCAACGCCGACCGTACGGTCAGGCGGGCATCGCGCCGGACACTACAGCGCTGCCGGCGTCGCGACGGGGGCTTGCTGCGGGTGCGCGCGCGCCTGCGGACGCCTTCAACGCCTGGATCACCCGGTGCTGCGCACGGTGCGCGCCACCTTCCACGCCCACGACGTAGACAAAGCGGCCATCGAACTTGGCCTGGGCACCCTCCAGCACGTCATCCTCCTGCAGGGCGCGCTTGAGCGACTTCATCCATGCCCGTTCGGGGGTGCGATCCAGCTCCACGACGATCGCAGCGCCGCCGCAATCCAGGGACATGCACTCCACGCGCAATGCGCAGGGGGCGGTGGGGTCGGTGGCGGATCGAGGCATGGTCATGGCTCCAGTGCTGGGGGACGGCGGCAGTATCCATGGCCGCCGCCAACGCGCCGTCAAAAAAGGCGCACCGCCTTCCACGCCGCATCGACGGCATGGAGCACCTGCGCGGGGCGGCTTCGCGCTGGGCTGACACGGCCCACGCGCGCCGTTGATGCAATACAGCACACACTGCAGTTCCCAAGGCAACACAGGCATGCGCGCATGCAATCGGAAATGGACCAGCGCAGGTGCAACCTGCTGCTGGTTGAAGACCAGCTCGACCTGGCTGCACTGATGGAACAGGCGCTGGAAGACGGCGGCGGCCGGGTGACCCACGCCTACAGCGTGTTCGATGCGCTGGGGCTGCTGGATACGCAACGTTTCGATGGCGCGGTTCTGGATGTGGAGCTCCGCGATGGCGTGGTGTTCCCCGTGGCCGATCGACTGGCGGAACTCGGCATTCCCTACCTGTTCGTCTCTGCGGTCTATGACCAGCTGGTGCCGCTGCGCCACCGCCGCGCAACCTTCGTGGCCAAGCCGTTCCACATCGACCAGTTGCAGGAAGCCGTCCAGCAGGTCGTGGGAGACGCCTGCGCGCCCCCTGCCACGCATTGAGCGGCAGACGCCGGGATTACGCCAGGTGTGGGGCTACCACCTGCCCCAGCTGGCGCAGCGCACCACCGCGGGAGAGCCCGCTCCAGTTGCCACGAGCGACGCTGCGGATGTCGGCAGGGTCGGTCCAGAGCAGCCGCATCGACCAATAGGGAAAGAACCGGCCGGACACCCTGCCCCGGCCCAGCTCAAGCAGTTCGCAATGGCTGCGGGCACCGAGGATACGGCTGTACACCACGTTGATGCTGTCTTCCGGCCCCTCGATGTACTGGAGGAAGCGGTGCCCATCGTAAAGAAGCACACCCGTCACGCCTGCTTCGAAGTTGAAGCGGGCAGCGGCCCTGGCGAGGTCGTCCACAGGGTCCATGGAAAGCCCCGGTATCGCCTCACTTGCGTAAGCGATTGCGCGGAGGGGCACGTTGATTCCTTCTGACGCAGGAAGTGTCCTGCCCTTCCATGATGCTGCCCTTGCCGTAGAGCCAAATGAGGCGGTTCACAACCTGCCTCGCTCCATCCTCTCCCCTGCGGCACACTGCAGTAACAGGTTTCCGGCTCAGGCGGCCTTTGCGTAGGGCTCGACAATCAGCAGCAGCTTGTCCATCGCCGTGGCATCGGCCTGTCCGGTCGCTGCCCGCTGGATGAAGCTGGTCCAGTCGGCACAGGCGATCTCGCGCAGCTCATCTGCAGTGACGGACAGGCAACGCATGGGCCAGAACGGCAGCCGCCGCTGGCCGACACGCCCCCGCGCAAGTTCGATCAGGTGGATGTGACTGCTGGCGCCGGCGACACGGGAGAAGGCCACATCCAGTCCATCGGCAGGGCCCTCCATGTACTGCAGGAAGCGTTCGCCGTCGAACAGCAGCACCCCGGTCACCCCTGCGCCCCGATTGAAGCGCGCGGCATCGTCCATCAGCGCTTTCAGACGTTCCGGCGAGAATCCACTGACGGCCTCGCTGACGTAGGCGATGGCTCGATTCGGCATGGTGCCACTCCTGCTCTTCCAGCGCTTCACTCTAGGACGGGCATCGTGGCGAAACCGTAAACGCCAGCCGGGAAAACATCACATCATGCCCAATTCAGCGTGGTTTCCGAGGCGCTTCCAGGTACCGCCATCCGCCGATCTGCCGCCGTGGCAGGGCGCGCACCCTCCATTCCGGCCAGGTAGGCCGAGAACCCTCCGGTCGCGCGTCCCACCAGGCGGGCACTGGTCATGACGATGGGAGCACCGGCCCACCTTACGTCAGCGCCGAGGCGTTGCAGCCTCCTCACCAGTGCAACATCCTCTCCACAGCGCAGGGGAGCAAATCCCCCTGCCGCCAGATAGGCCTGGGCGGAGACGCCGAAATTGGCACCGTGGATGCGCCCATGATCGTCGCCCCACTGCTGCCGTTTCTGGAACGCGCGTCGCAGGCGCTTCTCCGTCCTGGAGGTGGTTGCTATGTCCACCAGTCCGCAGAAGGCGTCGCACCGGCCCTCAAGCTGGGCAACCAGCCATTCGGGAGGTACCTCGCTGTCGGCATCGGTGCTCGCCAGCCATCTCGCACCGCGTCCGAGCAGCTCAGCGGCGGCCGCTGCCCTGGCAACGCCGACGCAGCGTGCTTCCAGGCGCACCGTATCGACCCGCTGCTGCTGGCAGATGGACGCGGTGGCATCCGAGCAGCTGTCCAGTGCAACCACCACCTGCACTGCTTCGCCGTGCAGCTCGGGATGCAGGGCTGCCCTTCGGATCGATTGCAGGCAGCGCTCCACGCTGGCTGCCTCGTCATGGGCCGGAACCAGGATGCCGATCATCGCAGGCCCTCGTTGCGGGCCAGCGATAGTGCGCTGCGCGTCCAGCCCTGCAGCACGAAGTCCGCATCACGATAGTGGAAGGCTTCGTGCAGGCCTTGGCCAAGGCACCGATGCACGACGTCGGTGCGACTTGCGCGCCCCTGGAACGAAGGCAACCAATGGCAGGCGACCAGCAGTCCGTCGTCGCGAAGGGCCGAATCGATGCCGGCGCGCAGCTCGTGCAGCGCTGCTGCACCCAGGTAGTAGCCCATTTCCCCGCAGACGATCAGGTCGAAGCGGCCCGGCGGCCATTGCTCGGGATGGCTGGCGCAATGGACCTGCACATGCGGCAGGTGGGCCAGATTGCGGCGGGCCCGGAACGCTGCGCGTGGGCTGATGTCGGTGGCCAGCAGGCGCTCGCAGCGGGCGGCCAAGGCCTCGGTCAGCACGCCGTTGGAGCATCCCAGCTCCCAGCCCCGAGTGAACTGGCGCTGGCTCAGGCTGGCCAGCAGCAGCGCACGCTTGCGTTCTTCATACCACCGGCTGCGATAGCCGAAGGGATCCTCCTGCTCATGCAGTTCATCGAAGTACGGTTGCGCGCTCATGCCAGGAATACCTCGTAGTTCCGGAAGAATCGGGTCAGTACATGTGCGGGCAGCACCGGCGGGCTGTTCAGTTCCGGCACCTCGCCGGTCTGGGTCCGGAAGTGCGCGATGGCGTTTCGTTTTGCGGCGGCCACTGCTGAAATGTCGATCAGCCTGGGAACCTCCCACGCCATATGTGCGCAGGCGGGGTCAAGCCAGTGCCAGCCCCACACCGGGTACTCCAGGCGTCGGCAGCCCACTGCCCGCACCGCCCTGCAGGCAGCACGCCCTGCGGCTTCATGATCGGGATGCCCATCAAAGCGCCAGGGTGCCAGGACCAGGTCGCTCGGCTGGAGGTGCTGCTGCAGCCAGTCTTCCAGGCCCTGTTCGTGCGCACTGACCGCGCCGTCGGCGATGCCGAGATGAAACGCGGATCCAGGGCGGATACCGAGTTCGCCCAGCGCTGCGGCAAGCTCGGCGCGTCGCGCCGAGCGCAGGCGTTCTGGCGTCCACCAGTGCTCGTCCGGATAGCACGCTTCGCCATCGGTCACGGCGACGACGCGTACCTCCATGCCCTGCTCCGCAGCGTGACGGAGCAGTCCACCACAGCCGAGGATCTCGTCGTCTGGATGGGGTGCGACCACCACGACGCGATCACGGCCGGCGCACAGGGCATTGGCCGATGTTGCCGGCCGCTGCCACAGCCAATCGCAGCGCAGCCATGCCTGCTCCTGCGTTCCTTCCCCCTGCAGGGGTGTCCTGGCTACAGCGCCCATGTCGCCTCCTGGCTCGCCCGCTGGCCGCCCAGCCATTCCCAATCGCGATCTGCGTGGTTCTGCCGAAGGAACACGGTCAGGTCCGCGCAGCGACGGGCGTGGGCATCTTCCAGGCACATCGGCGCCGGGCCCAGTGCGCGCCCCGCCAGATCCAGGACACGCGTCGCCGCGCGCTCGACCACGCAGCGCAGGCGCACGACCTCTTCGCGGTGCGCCGATTCCGGCGCGGCGTCGATGCGTGCCGCCACTTCGCGAAGCAGCGCCGCCGCCGGGCCCAAGGCGAGGTCCACTTCACCCAGTAATCGCGCGCGATTTCCCTCGGTGCAGGCTGGCCGCATGCGCTCGGCCAAGGCGGCCGCCGCGCCGAACCAGACTGCCGCGATGCCCGCACCGCCGTGCCAGAAACCCGGTCGCTGCAGGTACTCATCGCGCGTTCCCAGAAGCGCCATCGGTGCGCCGTCGAACCGCACCGTGGTGGACGGAACGCCGGCCATGCCAACGGCCGGCCAGGGCTCATCTGCAAGCGTGCGCCAGTGTTTCGCCGCGACCTGGCACAGCCACACGCCCTGCGCGTTGCGGACGGTTACCAATGCCGCATCCACCCACGCGCTGCCGGAACACCAGGGCTTGTCACCATGGAGCTGGCCGTGGGCATCGAAGCGGAGTGTGTTGGCTGGACCTTCCGCGGCCCAGACCGCCAGTAGCTGGCCTTCAGCCAGTTCGGGCGCGTTCAGTTCGGCGATGATCGCCTGGGCGTCGTAGTGCGCCTCAAGCACTTTGGCCAGGCACAGGTCTTCCGCCCCCCATGCCGCCAGCGCCTGCCACCGCCGCAGCGTGCGGCCGCTTCCGGGCAATGGCAGGTCGGGCCGCTGGACCACTACCTCGCGAGCGCGGCCCTCCAGCGGGGACGGCGACGTCACATGCTGCATGAAGGAGCCTGAAATGGAGAGACATGTCGAACGTAGGCGGCAAGCGGTCACATCGCTGTCTGGGAGGCGTAGCCGGCGCATGAATTCTCTGCGCGATGATCCTCACGCGCTCGCTTGCCCGCGCTGCCGTCGTGCGCGCAGGCACTGCCGCAGCTCCCACAACCATGGCAGCACGACCACGCCCAGCGCCGGCAGCAGGACCAGCCACCAGACGCCCGGTGCTGCAGGCTTCACGTCGAGCGACCACCGGGGGTGGACCTGCCAGCCCACCCAGCCCAGCAGGACCCACGGCGCGGCATCGAGCACGCTGTGCGCATGCTGCTCTGCCGGGCTGATGCGTCGTCTGCCGTCCGCGCTGACGGTGTCGAAGTAGCCGGCGATTGCGTGCGCGAGGACCAGAAGTGCCAGAAACGTGACGAGCGACAGCGTGTTTTCCAGCAGGAGCCATGCGAGCACCCCGCTGCCGATCAGCAGCAACTGCACCCCATGCAACAGGCTTTCGCGCATCGCGGAGGTGTGTGGAAGGTCGGTCCGCCGGTGAAAATGGAAGTCCAGCCAGCCGGCAGCCAGCCACAGTGCGTAGACACCGGCGGCAATCGCGCTCATGGCAGCATGCTCAGGGTGTCAGCACGATCTTGCGGCAGTCGTCATCCTTGGCATCGAATATCGCGTAGCCCTGCGCAGCGTCGGCCAGGCGCATCCGGTGCGAGATGATGTCACCCGGATCCAGCTTTCCTTCCATGATTGCGTCGAGCAGTTCCGGCATCAGCCCCTGCACATGGGTCTGGCCCATCTTGAATGTCAGTCCTTTGTCGAACGCATCACCCAGCAGAAAACCATGGATGAAGCCGGCATAGACGCCTGGAATGCTGACCACGCCGCCACGGCGCGTTGCCGCGATGCATTGCCGTATCGCCACGCCACTGCTGCCTTCCAGCTTTACAGCGGTCAACGCTGACTCCAGCGCACTGCCCTCGGCCTCGAAGCCTACGGCCTCGATGCAGGCGTCTACGCCCCGCCCACTGGTCTGGGTAAGGATGTAATCGGCCGGGTCTTCGATCTCCTTGAAGTCGATGGGGGTCACGCCGTAAGCACGGCGTGCATAGTCCAGGCGGTAACGGAGGTGGTCGACCATGAAGATGGTCTCTGCTCCCAGCAGCCGGCAACAGGCCGCGCTCATCAGCCCAACCGGACCGGCGCCGAAGATGGCCACCGTCGAGCCGGGCTTCACACCCGCGTTCAGCGCGGCCTGATAGCCGGTCGGGAGAATGTCAGACAGGAACAGCACCTGCTCATCGGCCACGCCTTCCGGAATGCGCAACGGGCCCACGTTGGCCTTCGGCACGCGTACGAATTCGGCTTGGCCACCGGCTACGCCGCCATACAGATGGCTGTATCCGAACAAAGCAGCTGGAGGCAGCAGCCCTTTCTGGTTCAGCGCCGCGCCCTTGCCAGGATTGGTGGTCTCGCATGCGGCATATTCGGCCAGCCTGCAGTGGAAACACTCGCCACAGGCGATCACGAAGGGAATCACCACGCGATCGCCCGGCTTCACCTGGGTCACGCCGCTGCCGACCTCTTCCACCACGCCCATGAATTCGTGGCCCAGTACATCGCCATCGTGCAGATCAGGAATCTTGCCGCGGTAGAGGTGCAGGTCTGAACCGCAGATGGCGGTGGCGGTCACCCGCAGTATCAGATCGTCATCCGCCGCCAGTACCGGGTCGGGCACAGTCTCGACGCGCACAACCCTGCGGCCGTGATAGGTCAATGCCTGCATCGTGCTGCTCCAGGAGCTCGGGCCTTCAGCATCGCAAGGCCGCCATCCGGCTGCAGTGACATCCCGGTGTGCGCGGCGTTCATTCTGCAGCGTCGTGGCGTTAACCCGGCGCGGCGCAGGCTTCACTCTCTCGCCGCAGGAGCTGCCCATGAACGACAAACTGCCCTTCAATCCAACGACGGATGTGGACGATCAGTCAAAGGCGCACACGCCGGACAAACGGCGCAATGATCGAGCCAGATGGAAGGAGCACGACATGCCCGACGACGGCGATGGCCCCAAGGCGGTACCGGAGGACTACGAGCGCCCTGATCCCGATCCGACGGGGAAGCGTTGAGTCCGCCTCACATTCCGGATGCGCAGCAATCACGAGGCATGGCTCTTTGTCGGCGCAAGCTTCATGGACGGTCTTTGGAGCAGCCTCAACGAGGTCTTGCATGTGGAAACGCAACGGTCTCTCGCTGGTGCTGCTTGCGCTCACGTTGGTGTTCATTGTGGGGCAGGCAGTTGCGGGGCATCACGTGCACAACCAGGAACTGGTCGAGCACGGACGCATGCCGATCGATTTCTCGCACTACCTGGCTACCGGGCACTTCGTCAGCGCTACGTTCGAGAACTGGGAGAGCGAATTCCTGCAGATGGGGATGTACGTTCTGCTGACGGTCAGCCTGCGCCAGCGCGGTTCGGCCGAATCGCGGCCGCTGGACCCCGCGCAGGAACAGAATCGCATCGAACCCGGCCGCACGCCCTGGCCGGTCAGGCGCGGTGGCCTGTGGAAGGTTCTTTACGGTCATTCGCTGGCGATTGCGTTCGGGCTGTTGTTCCTGTTCAGCTTTACGCTGCATGCATTGGGAAGCTGGCGCGCCGAGGAGGCCGAACAGCAGTTGAAGGGATTGCCGCCACCAGGCTTTGTGGAGCACCTCGCCAGCAGCACATTCTGGTTCGAATCCATGCAGAACTGGCAAAGCGAGTTCCTGGCCGTGCTGTCTCTGGTGGTGCTGACGATCTTCCTGCGCCAGAAAGATTCGCCGCAGTCCAAGCCGGTCGAGGCGCCGCATACCCAGACAGGAGATTGAACCATGGCAGATGATCCGTCGACGGCCTTGCTGATCATCGACATGTTCAGCCGTTTCGATTTCCCGGGCGCGCAGGAGCTGGCGCCCGCGGCAGAGCGGGCGGCCCGGCAGATCCGGCGCCTGAGGGATCACTTCGACGAACGCGGGTGGCCGGTCATCTACGCCAATGACAATTTCTCGGATTGGAAGCGCGATTTCCGCCAGCAGGTGGAACAGTGCCGGCGCGACGGCGGTCCGGCGGGACGAATTGCCAGCCTTCTCTCGCCCTTGCCCGGTCATTACTTCGTGCTCAAGCCCAAGCACTCGGCGTTCCTGGCCAGTCCCTTGCCGATTCTGCTGGCCAAACTGGGCGTGCGCCGCCTGTGCCTGAGTGGCATGACGGCCGATTCGTGCGTTCTGGCCACCGCGCTGGATGCCAACGCCAGAGAGTTCGACGTCGTGCTGGCATCGGAGGTCGTGGCGGGGCTGCCATCCCGGAAGCGGCGCGCACTGGCGCTGCTGGCTGATTCGGGTGCAGCCCGGATCGCGCGGCTTTCTTCGCTTGTCTCTGGGCAGGAAGCAGGAGGGCGCTGAAGGCAGCTCAGGCCCGGTCGGCTATACCCTGTACGCCGGCATGACCGGCGCAATGTGCACAGCAGAAGATCTGGCCATTTCCTTCAACGCCATGCCCAATGACGGCGCATTTGCAGTGTGCGCAGCGGGGTGCGAATGCGTGGATCGCGCACTCGAACGAATCGAACGTGCCGCTGCGCCCGCCCTGCTGCAGGGTAAAGCTCTTGTCGTAGTTGTTGCCGCAGACATCACAGGTAGCCATGGGGCACCTCGTGCTGTGGAAGGAACATGCAGTGTGGCGAGCGCGAATGTCGGTGGCCGTGAATGCACCGTGTCGCGAGGGTGTAGGACGTCCGCATCGTCGCCAAGCGGGCGCGGCGTGCTTCATTGGTCATTGCCGGGCTCGGCACTGTTGCCACGTGGTGTGCCGCGACCACAGGGAAACGCCGTGCGCAGCCCTTCGACAACCAGTGGCGACGCATCCTGCTGCAATCGCTCGCGGGGCAGTTGCCGGAGATGGGAAGACACATGGTCGACCAGTTCATGCGGAAGGATCTGGCGCTGCCCGCACCACTGTCCGCGGCTGGCATCGGCGACGCCCAGGATATAGCCGCTGGCGCGAGCGCTGGACAGGCTCCGGCACTGTTCGCCGTCGCAGAACCCGTCATCGCCTTTCCCCTGCAGGAGGGTAATGAGTTCCGTGCCGCTGACAAGCCAGGTCCGTACCGGCTGCATTGTTCCGGCCAAAGCGGACCCAGCCAGCGCGCAGAGGCCAAGTGCGAGGAGCCGACGCATGACGCGGCGCGCCTGGGGTTGGTGATGTCTCTTCATGTTGAGGCCCTGGCTGTTGCTTTCATGGACGCCACGCGGCAGAGGTCAAAGCCGATCAAGCTGCTTGCGCGGACGAAACTCCGGGTCGTCCTCGGCTTCCAGCATGGCCTCCACCAATGTTTCGAAGGGCTCGGTGGCGGCATCCAGGTCTGCGGATGACAGGAATCCGGATTCCCCGGGGCCGGCCAGCCCAATCGCAGCAACCGTCTCCTGCTCACCTTCCTCGGCCCAGAGATAGTCGTGGATCAGTGCCACGCCTTCGTCGCCCCCCTTCAGGAAGTCGGCGGCGCCTCGTGCCACGGCAAGAAACGCGATGAGATCGTAAAGGCTCTCCGAATACGTCAGCGATCCTGCGACAAAGTGCGTAGCAGTGCGGTCATAGGCGGCAATCTGGATATTCCCGGCCTGTGCAGAGGCAAGGAAAGCCTTCAATGCGGCGCGATTGTCGGGGTAGCGGGCCAACAGCGCCTGGCAATCCGCGAGCAGGTGGTCCAACGCCTCGTCGCTGCACGAGGCAAGGTATTGACCGTTTTCCATGCGCCACTGCCCGGAGATGCCTCGCCAGTCGGACCAACGGGATGATGAAGGCACGGGCGCTGCCAGCCATCTGGAAAGATCGTGGTGGGAAATCTTCAGGCGGAGCAGTGCTGAATAGGGCTCTGACAAGGCGATCCTCCACTGTGTCTGCGTACAGTTGGCTTGTAGCAGACAACGCATGACCCGCCAACATCTGGCGGCTGCCGCAGGGCGGTGCCGGACTATCGCCCAGCCGTCGACCCTCTCACCACGCACCTTCCCGTCATCACCAGCCTGCGCACGGGCAGCTCCGGCATGCGCAGGCGTTCCAGCAACAGCGACATCGCAGCGCGCCCCATGTCTTCAACCGGCTGCTCGACCACGGTAATGCCAGGTTCGACCAGCTCGGTCCAGCGCTCGTTGTCGAACCCTGCCAGCGCCAGCTCTCCTGGAATGGCGAGACCGGCGCTGCGTGCCGCCTTCAATGCACCCATGAGCAGCAGGCTGTTGCTGGTGACCAGCGCGTCGGGACGCGAAGGGCCGGCCAGCCATTGGTCGACCGTTGCGATGGCGGCCTCGGCCGTTGGCTCGACTTCACGGTAATCCGGCTCCAATCCGTGCGTGCGCATCGCAGCAAGATAGCCGTCGCGGCGCTCGGCCGCCGTGGTGCTGGTGCTGCCGAACAGGCCGCCGATGCGGCGATAGCCACGCTCGACGAGATGCTCGACTAGGGCGCCCATCGCCGCGGGATTGTCCAGCACCACGCTGTCGATCGACCCGCTGGCCGCGGCGCGGTCCACCAGTACCGTCGGGAAGTCCAGCGTGAGCCGTTCCAGCCGCCCCACCGTGGTCCGTGTGGGCGCAAAGATCAGTCCACTGATGCGCTCCTCGTGCATCAACTGCAGGTACAGCGCCTCGCGCTCGGGGTCTTCGTCGGTGTTGCAGAGCGTGACGCGCAGGCCTTCGCGATAGGCGACCTCCTCCACCGCACGGATAAGCGCAGTGAAGAACGGGTTGCGGATATCCGCAACGATCAACCCGATGATGCCGGTGTGCCGGGAGCGCAGCCGCCTTGCCTGCAGGTTCGGCCGATAGCCGGTCTGGCGGATCGCCACCTCGACCCGGCCGCGAACCTCTTCGCTGACCGGGCCGCCCCCGAGCACCCGCGACACGGTGGACTTGGATACCCCCGCTACACGCGCGACGTCATTGATGCTGATACTCATTGGAAACGTTCCCGGAAAAGTGCGCCTGCCATGGCCCGGCGGCTGTTCAGGACAATGCTAACGCCAAAGAGCTATTGGCATTTTGTGCAGTGCACATTGAAATAGGCGGTGGGAACGTTCCCAATATGCCCAGCCATCCTTTTGCCGGAGCCGCCCTTTGTCGCCCCAGACCTTCCCCTCCCCCGTCAGCCGGGAACTGATCCGCCTGGACGCGCGGGCGCAGGACAAGACCGATGCGATCGCCCAGGTCGCGCAGATGCTGGTCGCGGCCGGCTGCGTGGCGCCGGGGTACGAGGCCAGCATGGGACGGCGCGAAGCGCTGGCCAACACCTTCCTCGGCCATGGCGTGGCAATCCCGCACGGGCTTGGCGAGGACCGCCATCTGGTGCGCCGCGATGGCATTGCCGTGCTGCAGTTGCCGGAAGGCGTGGAATGGAATCCGGGGCAGGTCACCCGTCTGGTGGTTGGCATCGCTGCCCAGTCCGATACCCACATTACCCTGCTGCGCCGCCTGACCCGGCTGATCCAGGATGAGGCAACGCTGCAGCGCCTGTTTGCGACCACCGATGCGGGTGAGATCGTCAACGCGCTGACCGGCGACATTGCGATCACGACCGCCCAGGTACCGGCCACCGATCTGGCCGAGCGCTTTGACTGGACCATTGCCTACCCCAGCGGCCTGCACGCGCGCCCGGCCACGCGCTGGGCAGAGACGGCGCGCCGCTTTGCGGCCCGCGCCCAGGTGCGTGCCGGCGACCAGGCAGCGGACGCCAAGAGTCTGGTCGCGCTGCTGCAACTTGGCCTGCGTCATGGCGATGCCGTCAGCGTGTCTGCCGAGGGGGCGGATGCCCCTGCCCTGCTGACCGCGCTGCGCAGGGTCATGGAGGACCTGGTGGCACAGGAAAAGGCCGACGCCGAACGCGCAGCACAACGCAAGGCCACGCCGGTGGCAGGCTGGAATCCGCCCGAGGCACAGGCTGCCATCGTCGGCATCGGTGCCAGCCCTGGGCTGGCAATCGGCCCGGTGCATGTATTGGCCAGCACGCAGGCCGAGGTCGCCGATCGCCCGGCCCCGCTCGGCGAAGGCGGGGCGCGTCTGCAGGACGCGCTCGCACGTACCCGCCAGCAGTTGGCCGCGCTGCAGGATGACACCCAGCGCCGGCTTGGCGCCTCGGACGCCGCCATCTTCAAGGCCCATGCCGCGCTGTTGGACGACACCGACCTGATTACCCGTACCTGCCAGCTGATGGTCGAAGGCCATGGCGTCGCATGGTCCTGGCACCAGGCCATCGAACACATCGCCTCGGGCCTGGCCGCGCTGGGCAACCCGGTGCTGGCCGGGCGCGCCGCCGACCTGCGTGACGTTGGCCGCCGAGTGCTGGCGCAGCTTGATCCGTCGGCCGCCGGTGGCGGCCTGGCCGACCTGCCCGCGCACCCGTGCATCCTGATCGCGGCGGACCTGTCGCCGTCCGACACGGCCAACCTCGACACTACCCGCGTGATTGGCCTGGCCACCGCGCAGGGCGGGCCGACCTCGCACACCGCCATCCTCTCGCGCACCCTCGGCCTGCCGGCGCTGGTCGCCGGGGGGGGCGAGCTGCTCGCGATCAGCGCCGGTCGCGAGGCGATCATCGACGGCAGCAGCGGGCGGCTCTACCTGTCTCCGTCCGAGGCCGACCTCGCCTCGGCGCGCGCGTGGATCGCCGAACAGCAGCAGATCCGCGAGCGTGAAGCGGCGCAACGCGCGCAGCCGGCACAGACGCCGGACGGCCACCGCATCGACATCGGCGCCAACGTCAACCTGCCCGAGCAGGTGCCGCTGGCACTGGAGCAAGGCGCGGAAGGCGTCGGCCTGATGCGCACCGAATTCCTGTTCCTTGAACGTGGCAGTACGCCCAGCGAGGATGAGCAGTACACCACGTATGTGGCGATGGCCAAGGCACTCGGCGGCCGCCCACTGATCGTGCGTGCGCTCGATATCGGTGGCGACAAGCAGGTGGCGCACCTGGAGCTGCCGCATGAAGAAAACCCGTTCCTGGGCGTGCGCGGCGCGCGCCTGCTGCTGCGCCGGCCGGACCTGCTGGAACCGCAGCTGCGTGCGCTGTACCGCGCGGCGAAAGACGGCGCGCGCCTGTCCATCATGTTCCCGATGATCACCTCGGTGAGCGAGCTGGTCGCACTGCGCGCCATCTGCGAGCGCCAGCGCGCAGCACTGCAGGCGCCCGGGGTACCGATCGGCATCATGATCGAAGTGCCGGCCGCTGCGGCGCAGAGCGATGTGCTGGCCCGCCACGCCGACTTCTTCTCGATCGGTACCAACGACCTGACCCAGTACGTGCTGGCGATCGACCGCCAGAATCCGGAGCTGGCCGCCGAGGCCGACAGCCTGCATCCGGCCGTGCTGCGCGCGATCCGCGCCACGGTGGAAGGCGCACGATTGCATGGGCGCTGGGTGGG
The DNA here is from genome assembly GCF_059367975.1 of Stenotrophomonas sp. YJH_SMC_131. Taxonomy (NCBI): domain Bacteria; kingdom Pseudomonadati; phylum Pseudomonadota; class Gammaproteobacteria; order Lysobacterales; family Lysobacteraceae; genus Stenotrophomonas; species Stenotrophomonas sp. YJH_SMC_131. The sequence goes on from NZ_JCAFRJ010000004.1 coordinate 173,285, forward strand.
CGTCTGTGGCGGGCTGGCCGGCGATCCGTTCGGCGCACTGCTGTTGGCCGGCCTGGGCGTGGACGAACTGTCGATGACCCCGAACGACATCCCGGCCGTGAAAGCACGCCTGCGTGGCAGCGCGCTGGCCGATCTGCGAACGCTGGCTGCGACGGCGCTGGACTGCGAAACCGCTGAGCAGGTGCGTGCCCTCGATGGAGTGCGCGCATGAGCGCCCGCGCCGTCACCATTACCCTGAACCCGGCAATCGACCAGACCGTGCGGCTGGCGCACCTGCAACCGGGTCACGTGCATCGCGCCCGCAGTTCCCGCGACGACGCCGGCGGCAAAGGCATCAACGTGGCCGCCTGCCTGGCAGACTGGGGCGTGCCGACCACTGCGCTGGGCGTGCTCGGCGATGGCAACGACGGCGTGTTCAGCGCACTGTTTTCCGATCGGGGCATCGCAGACGCGTGTCTGCGCATTCCGGGCCGTACCCGCACCAACATCAAGCTGGTGGAAGATGCCAACGGCGAGACCACCGACATCAACCTGCCCGGCCTGTCACTGTGCGACGCCGATCTGGACGCGGTATCGCGCCGACTCGACGCACTGCTCCAGCCGCAGCTGCCGGTGGTGCTGTCCGGCAGCCTTCCGTCCGGGCTGCAAGCCGATGCATGGGCCCGACTGCAGGCGCAGGTGCGCGCCGCCGGCGCGCGCGTACTGCTGGATACCAGTGGCGACGCGCTTGCCGCCGCGTTGAGTGGTGCACAGGGTGCACTGCCCTACGCGGTCAAGCCCAACCGCCATGAACTGGAGGCCTGGGCCGGCACGCCGCTGCTGGATCGCAGCGCCCTGCGCGCCGCGGGCCGGGCCCTGGTCGAGCGCGGAGTTGCACTCGTAGCGATCTCGATGGGCGCCGACGGCGCGCTGTTCATTGATCGCAGCGGCGCCCTGGTTGCACGGCCGGCGCGACTGGCGCAGGGCAGTACGGTCGGTGCCGGCGACGCCATGGTCGCCGGCATCGCCGCCGCCTTGTTGGAGCCCTCCCCCGACCTGGCCGGTTGTGCGCGACTGGCCACGGCGTTCTCGATGAGCTGGCTGGAGAGTGGCGACGCGCGACGGCTGGACCCGGCGCAGGTGCGCGCGTGGACCGGCGATGTACTGATCGAGCGGTTGGATTGAAACCCCTGCAGAGGGGGCTGCGGCTGGCCTTGGGCCACCGATGGCCCCTGCTGCAAGGACGAACCCGAAGAATTCCAGGAGTTGCCATGCAAGCTTCCACCGTAGTCATCGCCGCTGGCGAACGCAGCATCGAGGCCGTTCTTGCCGCCGAAGCGCTGCGCCGCGCCGCACGCCAGCAAAGGGTCGAATTGGCGATCGAAATCCGCAGCAATCAGGGCGTGACCGGGGCACTGTCCGACGCGCAGGCTGCCGCCGCAACGCAGCTGCTGCTGGTGGGTGACGGCGAGGCGGACAGCGCCCGCTTCGGCAATGCCCAGATCGTGCGCGCCGGCCTCGGTGAAGTGCTGGACGACCCGCTCGCCGTGCTGGCGCAGCTCGCCGCAGCATCGGCCCCCCTTTCCAGGGATGACGCGGGCAAGCGCATCGTCGCCGTCACCTCCTGCCCGACCGGCATCGCCCACACGTTCATGGCGGCCGAAGGCCTGCAGCAGGCGGCCAAGGCACTGGGCCACGCGATCCGGGTGGAAACCCAGGGCTCGGTCGGCGCGCAGGATGCGTTGAGCGACGGCGAAATCGCTGCCGCCGACCTGGTGCTGATCGCCGCCGACCGCGAAGTCGATCTGTCGCGCTTTGCTGGCAAACGCCTGTTCAGGAGCGGCACCAAGCCGGCGATCAATGACGGCCAGAACCTGATCCGCAAGGCGCTGGCCGAGGCTGGCGTGCAGACCGGCACGGTGGCTTCAGGTCGCACCACCGAGAAGGCCAGGGTCACCGGCCCCTACAAGCACCTGATGACCGGCGTGTCGTTCATGCTGCCGTTCGTCACTGCCGGCGGCCTGCTGATCGCACTGGCGTTCGCGCTCGGCGGCATCTATGCCTTCGACGATGCACACAAGGGCACGCTGGCCTGGTCGCTGTTCCAGATCGGCGCCAAGTCCGGCTTCATGCTGATGGTGCCGGCACTGGCCGGCTACATCGCCTACTCCATCGCCGATCGCCCGGGCATCGCCCCGGGCATGATCGGGGGATTGGTGGCAGTCAACATGGATGCGGGCTTCATCGGCGGCATCCTGGCCGGTTTCATCGCCGGCTACGGCGTGCATTGGATCAACCGTGCGCTGCGGCTGCCGCGCAGCCTGGAAGGCCTCAAGCCGGTGCTGATCCTGCCGGTGCTGGGCACGCTGCTGGTCGGCCTGTTGATGATGTATGTAATCGGTACGCCGGTGGCTGGGCTGCTGGCCTGGCTGACCGACTGGCTGCGCGGCATGCAAGGCAGCAGCGCGATCCTGCTTGGCCTGCTGCTGGGCGGCATGATGGCGGTGGACATGGGCGGACCCGTCAACAAGGCGTCCTACGCCTTCTCCACCGCATTGATTTCCAGCCAGGTCTACACGCCGATGGCGGCGACGATGATTGGCGGCATGACGCCGCCGCTGGGTATCGCACTGGCGACATGGCTGTTCAGTAGCCGCTTCACTGCCGAGGAGCGTGGCACGGCCGGTGCCGCTGGCGTGCTTGGCCTCAGTTTCGTGACCGAAGGCGCGATCCCCTATGCCGCGCGTGATCCGCTGCGCACCATTCCGGCGCTGATCCTTGGTTCTGCCGTGGCCGGTGCGATTTCGATGGCCGCAGGCGTCGAACTGAAGGTGCCGCATGGCGGCGTGTTCGTGCTGCCGATCCCGAACGCAGTCACCCACCTTGGCATCTACCTGCTGGCACTCGTGGCCGGCGTGGCCGTCACCGCGGTCGCGCTGCGCGTGCTCAAGAAGCCGGTCACGGCTCCCACCCTGTAAAAGGAACCCGCCCATGACCTCCCCTTCCCGCCGCCTGCTGCCGACAGTGATCCTGCTGGCCCTGCCATCACTGGCCGCAGCGGCCGACGCGAGCGACGTCTTCGCTCCGAAGCTCGCCTACACCGGCGAAGCGGCCGCCACGCTCGACGGTGGCAAGCGCAGCGGCACGGCCTATGCCGGCCAACTGATGTTCGGTGCCGACGTGGACCTGGACGCGGCGTTTGGCTGGCGAGGTGCGACGGTCAAGGCCTACGGCATCAACCGCCATGGCACCAATCTCGCCAACAGCAGTACGGGCAACAGCACCTCGGTGCAGGAAATCTACGGCGGCCAGGGCACGCGCCTGGCCAACCTGACCCTCGAACAGAAGTTCTTCAACGACCGGTTGGTGCTGGAAGCAGGGCGCAGCGTCGCCAACATCCATCACCTGGGTTCGGACCTGTGCCGGTACTTCCAGGGCAACTCGGCCTGTGGCAACCCGACCTACGTATTCCGCACCAGCAGTTTCACCTGGTGGCCGGTGTCGAGCTGGATGGCCGATGCCACGGCCTGGGTGACGCCCGATGTCTATGTCCGCGTCGGCGCCTACCAGGTTGATCCCAGCCAGGCCGAGGATGGCCAGCATGGCCTGAAGTGGAATACGAACCAGGCCACCGGCTGGATCGTGCCCTACACGATCGGCTGGCGCAGCCCTGCTTCGGCACGACTGAAAGCCCGCTACGAACTCGGTGGTTGGCAGGACAACTCGACCTATCGCGATCCGCTGCGCGATGCCAACGGCATTCCCGCGCTGCTCAGTGGCCAGGAATACGCGACGCGTCACGGTCGCTCAGGCGCGTTCGCCCGCTTCGAGCAGCAACTCACCAGTGATGGTGCCGGCCGCGGCCTGACCCTTTTCGGTGCGGCGCTCAAGGGCACCTCCGGCCAGTTGATCGAGGATCATTTCCTGCAGGCCGGCCTGGTGCAGAAAGGCACGTTCGCCCGGCGGCCGCAGGACAGCATCGCTTTCGTCGTGACCCAGCAGAAGTACAGCAGCATCGCGCTGGAAGACCTGCGCCTCGCCCGCGCCGCAGCCGGTGGCAGCGGCACCCCGCACGGGAGCCAGGTGATGATGGAGCTGAGCTATGGCATCCAGCTCACCCCGCAGCTTCGTGTTGCACCGAACCTGCACTACATCGTGCACCCCGACCAGTTCAATGAGCCCGCACGCCAGCATGACCTGCCGGATGCGCTGATCGCCGGCATGCGGATCGACTGGAACCTGTAGGAAATGTCAGGTGGTCCTGGCGCGCGGCCGGTGTCAGGCACCGGGTCCACGGCCGGTCCGGGCGGCGTACCGACCGCCCGGCACCCGGGTGATCGACTGCCCTGGCCGGGGTTTCAGGTGCTGTCCGCCGCCCACGCCAGTTCGAATGTCAACGCGAGGCGCTGGCCGGGCTCCAGCCGGTGCGGTGCCAGGGTGTAGCCATCTGGCGGGCCGCTCTGCGGTTCGACACAGGTGGCGTGCGGCGTACCATCGTAGACCACCCAGTGGTCGTGGTCCGACCTCAGCCGCAGGTGCTGGCCTTCGCGTATCAGCGTGACGTCACCGTCGGCGATGAAGCAGTCATCCCAGGGGCCGGTGGTGGGCTCCACGCGGGGCAGCGTGGCAATACCTTCCCTGTCCCGCGGATACATCGAGCGAGGACTGAACAGCAGTCGTTCCGGCTTCCGGAACCAGGGGTGCCAGCCCAGCACCGCCGGCATCGCCTGGCCGCCGGCCTGGACCGAGAGGTCCATCTGCAGGCTGTGAGCCTGCAACTGCAGGTCCAGCACGGCAGCGCCACCGAAAGGCCAGTAGCCGTCGCTCGGCAGCTCCAGCGACAACCGGGCTGCCGCCGCGTCCAAGCGGTCGATCCGCCAGGGTCGCGAGAAACCCACCCCATGGATGGCGTGCCCGTCGAAGTTGAGCGGCAGCCGATGCGGCCTGCCGTCAAAATGGAACTGTCCACGGCGGATGCGCCCGGCCCACGGTACCATCGGGTAGCAGCCCCACGCGATCGCCGCCGGGCCTGCCTGCTGCGCATCCACCAGCCATTCCACGCCCTGGTAGCGCAGGTGCGCCACGCGCCCGCCCGCCCCTGCGGCGAACGCAACCTCCAGTTCGCCGCACCTCAGCCAGTGCAGCTCGCCGGCTGGCAGCGGAGCCAGCGCATCATCCACCGGTAGCATCCGCTCAGGCCCCATACGGGTTGATCGTGCGGATGCTTCCGTCCGGCTCCATGTGCAGCGGCGTGCACTTGGCCGAGCGCAGGTGGGTGATGCCGCCGGACATCAGTGCATCGTGATAGAACAGGTACCACTGTCCTTCGAACTGGCAGATGGAGTGGTGGGTGGTCCAACCGACCACGGGGGTGAGGATCACGCCAGCGTAGGTGAACGGTCCATACGGGCTGTCGCCGATGGCGTAGCACAGCTGGTGGGTGTTGCCAGTGGAGTACGACAGGTAGTAGCGACCCTGGTACCTGTGCAGCCACGGACCTTCGAAGAAGCGGCGCGCATGGTCGTCCGCGCGCAGCGGCTGGCCATGCTCATCCAGGATCTGCACTTCGCGGGTGGGTTCGGCCAGCTCGGTCATGCCGGCATCCAGGCGGCCCACGCGCGGGCCCAGCGCCGGTGCGCTGCCCTCGGGCTCCTCGTGGGCCTCGCTGTACTGGTTGTCACGATACTTCTGCAGCTGCCCGCCCCATATGCCGCCGAAGTACAGGTAGTGGCTGCCATCCTCGTCTTCGAACACGGCCGGGTCGATCGAGTACGCACCCTTGATCGGCTCCGGCTGGGGCACGAACGGGCCCTCCGGCCGCGCACCGATCGCCACGCCGATGCGGAACCGGCCCTCGGCATCCTTGGCCGGGAAGTAGAGGTAGTAGCGGCCATCACGGCAGGCGGCATCGGGGGCCCACATCTGTTTCCGGGCCCAGGGCACATCGCGCACATGCAACGCCATGCCGCAATCGACGGCCGTGCCGTCGGGCGTATCCATCTTCAGCACATGATAATCCTGCATGCCGAAGTGGCCACCTTCGTCGTCGAATGGCTGGCCGCCGTCGATGTCGTGCGACGGATAGATGTACAGGCGCCCCTCGAACACATGCGCCGAAGGGTCGGCGGTATAGATGTGGGTCACCAGCGGTTGCGAAATGGCGTGCGCGGTGAGCTGCGCAAGACGGGCTTCGCTGGCCTGGCCGTCTTCGCCGGCAGAGAGGTCGATCATGGTCGTCATCTTGGAGTTACACGGAGGCGTCGGCGGAACGGCGACGCAGGTGGAGGTCCTGCTCGATGCGGGTTTCGGTGCGCTTGTCGATCCTGTAGAAGACCAGCAGCGCCACGGCGAGCAGGAAAGGAAGGGAGCAGTAGACGCTTACGGTCAGGCGGATGCCCTGCACCACGGCCTCAGGCTGCTGCGCCAGGCCGGCCTGGTAGCCGTAGTGGGCGAGGATCGCGGCGACCAGCGCGCCGCCCACGCTGAGGCCGATCTTCAGCCCGCACAGCATCGCCGAGAAGATGATCGCGGTTGCCCGCCGATGGTTCTTCCACTCCGAGTAGTCCGCGACGTCGGCGATCATCGCCCACAGCAACGGGATGGTGATGCCGTAGCAGAAGCCATGCAGCATGAAGGCGCCGAACGCCACCGCCACCGCCGTGGGTGGAAACAGGTAGAAGGCAAGCAGGAACAGGGTCGAGACAAATAGGGCGCCACCGAAGACGTCGCGCTTGCCGAAGCGGTCCGCCAGCCGTCGCGATGCGCCGATACCCAGGATCATGCAGAGGATGCCGCACGCGTTGAACAGGCTGAACGCCGAGGTGGCCGCGTCCTTCGGCCAGGTGAACGCCGCGAAGCCGGCGCTGGCCAGCGCAGCATTCAACGCGCTGACCAGGCCGTTGAACCCCGAGTTTTCAAGGAAGCCGGCCAGCGCCGCTTCACTCATGTAGTACTGGAAGTAGTAGATGTAGGTACCGCCTTTCAATGCCAGGTTGATGAACACCAGCACGGTCAGGGCCAGCATCACCTGCCACGGGCGGTTGTGCAGCAGGTCCGACAGGTCCTGCACTATGCCGCCGGTCTGTTCACGCGTCGGCACGATGCGTTCGCGGGTGGTGGCGAACGTGATCAGGAAGAACGCCGTGCCGATGATGGCGAATGCGGTCATGACCTGCTCGAAGCCGCGCACCCGGTCGCCGTCACCCAGGATCAGCACCAGCGGCATCAGCAGCACCTGGATGATGAACTGCGCGATCATCACGGCCACGAAGCGGTAGGCCGAAAGGCTGTTGCGCTGGGCCATGCTGCCGGTCAGCACGCCGCTCAGCGCCGAGTACGGCAGGTTGTTCGCTGCGTACACGCACACCAGCAGCGCGTAGGTGGCCAGTGCATAGATCACCTTTCCGCGCTCGCCCAGGTCCGGCGTGCTGAACGCCAGCAGGGACAGTACGCCAAAAGGAATGGCCGTCCACAGGATCCACGGCCGGAAGCGGCCCCAACGGGTGGTCGTCCGGTCAGCCGCGATGCCGATCAACGGCGTGAACACGAACGCACCCAGCAGGCCCACCACGAAGATGATCGTGGCCGCGGTCGCAGCTGGCAGGCGGTAGACGTCGGTGTAGAAGAACGCCAGGTAGGTGATCAGGGTCTGGAAGATCAGGTTGGCGGCGAGATCGCCCAGGCTGTAGCCGAGCTTCTCGCGTACCGATAGCGCGTGTTCAGTGCTTGCCATGCAGCGGACGTCCTGGAAAAGGGATCTGGGCGGAGGGAAATCGATGCCGGCGAGAGCGATCAGTCATGCGCGGACACCACCGTGAACCTGCCCTGCGCGCGTGCATCGGCACTGGACGCCCCCACCCTGACCTCGTAGGCACCGGGCCGCACCTCATACGCGGCGCGCGCTTCGTCATAGTGGCGCAGGGCCTGCGCTGCCTCCAGGGTGAACGTCACCGTGCGGTGTTCGCCCGGGGCCAGATGGATCCGCTGGAAGCCACGCAGCTCCTGCACGGCATCGCCGCTGCCAGCGTGCTCGCGCCGCACGTACAGCTGCACCACTTCGTCACCGCTGCGCGTGCCTGCGTTGGTCACATCGACCGCAACGCCCAGGCGGCCATCGGCCCGGAGCCTGGCTGCATCGAGGCGGAGCGTTCCATAGTCGAACCGCGTATACGACAGGCCGTGACCGAACGGATAAAGTGGCGTGCCGCGGAAGTAGCGATAGGTGCGGCCCTCCATGGCGTAGTCGTCGAATGCCGGCAACGCTTCGCTGGCCTTGTAGAACGTCACTGGCAACCGGCCGGCGGGATTGATGTCGCCGAACAGCGCCTGGCCGACGGCGGTGCCGCCGCGCTGCCCGGGGTACCAGCTCATCAGGATCGCCGGCAGATGCGACTGCGCCCAGTCCACGGCAATGGCCGAGCCGCCGGTGAGCACCATCACCACCGGCTTGCCGGTAGCGTGCAGGGCCTCCAGCAGGGTGCGCTGCGGCGCGGGCAACCGCAGGTCGGTACGGTCGCCACCGGCAAAGCCTGGATAGTTGACCGTCATTTCCTCGCCTTCGACATCGCCGGTAAGGCCACCGACGAACACCACCACATCGGCTTCGCGTGCGGCATCGAGCGCTTCATCGAACGGCGCCTTGGCGCCGGGCATGCGCCAGCCCAGGCGCACGCCGGCATCGCGCTCGTCGTCGTAGTACTCCAGCGTCAGCGCGTAGGCACGCCCGGCCTGCAGCTCCAGTTCGATGCCCTCGGCATGCAGGCGATCTGTGTTCACCCAGTGATCGATCACGCGCTTCCCGTCCAGGTACAGGCGGTAGCCATCATCGCCGGCCACCTCCAGCCGGTAGCGGCCGGACACGGGTGGCAGCAGTTGGCCGCTCCAGCGGATGCTGAAGCGGTCGTTCGGGATCCCCTGCCCCGGTGCCGCTTCGCCGCGTGCCAGCAGGTTGTCGGTCGGCGAGCCGCGGTCCCAGCGGAAGCCGATCTGCGCGTCGGTACGCACCAGGGCCGGCGTACCGGACAGGTCGGGCGTGCGGAAGTACTCGCCACGCAGGCCACGCTCGGGCGAGTCCGCCGAAGGCCGCAGGAAGGTCGGCTCGATCAACGGCGTGGCACCGGGATCGTCGCGGCCCTCCACCAGGTCCACGCCGCGGGCATAGCGAACCTCGACGCCCTTGGCCGCCTCGCGTATGCCCTGCAGGATCGTGACCGGCGCGGCCGGTGTGCCGAAGTAGTTGCCGAGCAGCGCCATGGTGTCGTCGGCAGTGGGTCCGACCACGGCAATGCGCTTGATGTCGCGTGACAGCGGCAGGATGCCGTCGTTCTTCAGCAGCACCAGCGACGCCTGCGCGGCCTTGAGCGCCAGCGCATCATGGGCCGGGGCCTGGTTCACCGAGGCCGGAATGCGCGCCCAGCGCACCCGCTCCGGCGGGTCGAACATGCCCAGGCGCATCCGTGCGGTGAACAGACGGGTCACCGCATCGTCGATCTCCGCTTCGCTGATCAAACCCTGACGCACGGCCGACGGAAGCGTGGCGTACTCCTGGCCGCATTCCAGCTCGGTGCCATTCCTGACCGCCAGCGCCGCAGCGGCTTCGCGCGTGGTCACGATATGGTGGTGCTTCCAGATGTCGACGATGGCCCAGCAGTCCGAGACCACGTAGCCCTTGAAGCCCCAGTCGCGTCGCAGCACATCGCGCAGCAGGAAACGGCTGGCACTGGCGGACTCGCCGTACACGCGGTTGTAGGCGCCCATCACAGCATCGACGTCGCCCTCCTTGACCAGCGCCTCGAATGCCGGCAGGTAGGTGTCATACAGGTCGCGCCGGCTGGGCCGTGCATCGAAGTGATGGCGGTCGGCCTCCGGCCCGCTGTGCACGGCCAGATGCTTGGCGGTGGCGTCCAGCTTGCGGTAGACGGGGTCGTCGCCCTGCAGGCCACGTACGAAGGCCACGCCCATGCGCGCGGTGAGGTACGGGTCCTCGCCATAGGTTTCCTGTCCGCGGCCCCAGCGCGGGTCGCGGAAGATGTTGACGTTCGGCGACCAGAAGGTCAGCCCCTGGTAACGGCCGTGCGCGCCTTCGCGGAGGAACTGGTGGTGCTTTGCGCGGGCCTCATCGCTGATCGTCGTGGCCACCTGCCCCATCAACGGCACATCGAAGGTCGCGGCCAGGCCGATCGCCTGCGGAAAGACCGTGGCCTGCCCTGCCCGTGCCACGCCATGCAGTCCCTCATTCCACCAGTCGTAGGCGGGCACACCCAGGCGTTCGATTGCCGGCGCGGCGTTCTGCATCTGCGCGGCTTTCTCTTCCAGCGTCATCTGCGCGACGAGTGAGGCAGCCCGTTGCTCGAAGCTGGCCGAAACGTCCAGCCAGGGCCGCGGCGCGGCTGCGGATGCGGCCGCCGCGATGCAGGTCAGAACGAACACAGTGAGCCCGCGGCGCAACGTGCGGCGACGGGCGTTGGACGACAGCGACAGCCTCATTTGCTTCTCCCGGTGCGCTCATCGCGCGCGAAGGGACCCAGCAGTGCGCCTACGAAGCCGCCCGCCCGGTCCGTGCTCAGAACGGTGCCATCCACCTTGCCTGCAAGCAGTTGCCAGCCCTGCCCGTCGCCGGTATCGAACGAGAACGCGTAGTCGCCCTCGTTGCCGTCGATCTTCAGGCGCAACGCGTCCGGTGCCCGCACCTCGCGGGTCGCCACGATGCGCGTACTGCCACCGCCATCACGAACTTCCAGGAAGAGCGAAAGTCGCTCGTCCGGAAGGCTGCGAACGCCAAGGAAGTACCAGTACGCCTCGCTCTGGAACGCCGCCAGGCCGGCCGCCACGCCAGGCCCCGGCCGGCTCATCGCGGCGCTCGCCTCGAAGCGCAGGTGCTGCTGGCGTCGGCCAAGGAACGCGGGATTGCGCAGCGTGTCCAGATCCTCGGCAAGCGGGTGCACGGCCAGCATTCCCGGGCGCGTGGCCAGGTCGGCCCAGGCGTGCTTGGGCACCCGCACGCGCAGCCACTGGCGATCGAGCCTCGGTCCATCGAAGTTGTCGCGCTCGACGAAGTTGCCGGTCGAGGGGGCCTGGGATGCCTCGCCCTGCATCCACGACGGCGCCTTGACCACGTAGGGGATGGGCTGGTCGGCCGGCAGGATCCGTGGCCAGCCGTCCTGCCAGCGCACCGGCAGCAGATAGGTCTCGCGCCCGGTGTTGTAGTGCCGCGTCTGATAGTTGCGGCTGGCCAGGAACACCGCCCACCACGAACCGTCCGGGCCTTCGACCAGGTCGGCATGGCCGGCATTGGTGATCGGTAGCGGTCGGTCGTCGGGCAGCTCGCGCTGGGTCAGGATCGGATTGCCCGCGTAGGGGTCATACGGGCCCCACACGGCGCGGCTGCGCAGCACCACCTGGGAGTGCTGCGGCCCGGTGCCCCCTTCGGCATCGGACAGGTAATACCAGCCCTGGCGCTTGTAGATGTGGGGTCCTTCGATCCAGATCGGGTTCTTCGCCGGCTCCACGCCCGCGTCGACCAGCACCCGGCGCGGCCCGACCGGCTTGAAGGCAGCCAGATCGATCTGCTGCATCCAGATGGCGCGGTGCCCGTCGTAGCGCGGCGGGCCGGGCGGTGCATCGTTGTTGACCAGGTACACCTTGCCGTCGTCATCGAAGAACAGTGATGGATCGATGCCATCGATGCCGGGCAGCCAGTGCGGATCGGACCACGGACCGGCCGGGTCGCGCGCGGTGGCAATGAAGTTGCCGCCACTGTCGGTGGCCGTGGTCACCACGTAGAAGACCCCATCGTGGTATTCGATGGTGGGCGCGAAGATGCCGCGCGAGACGCTCAGTCCGTCGAAATCCAGCTGCGTGGCGCGGTCGATCACGTTGCCGATCTGCTTCCAGTGAACCAGGTCGGCACTCTCGAACACCGGAATGCCCGGGAAATAGGTGAAGCTGGAATTGACCAGGTAGAACCGGCCGTTCGCGCTCACGATGCTGGGATCGGCATGGAAGCCGGCCAGCACCGGATTGCGGTAGTGGCCGGCCGGCAGCGGCGTGTCGAAGGCCGCGTCGTGGCCGCGGTATTCGAACCAGTCGAAGTACACCGGCGGTGCGTCCGGCGGCGCGCTGGCCGGGCTGGTTGCGGCCGACAGCAGGAGTGCCGCCGCCAGCAGGTGGCGCGCCATCGACCTCAGGCCGGCCCTGTCGCGGACCGGAGGGGACTGCTTGGACAACGTCATCATCGTCGCGTCTCGGCTTCGGCAATGGGAAGTTCGAACGGGCCTGCCGGTGCCCCGCTGCGGTCGCGTAGCGTGCACACCGGGCCATCGGCCCAGCAATAGCGGACATGCGTTGCGTGCGTCGACAGCGGGCCGCGCAGCAGGATCCGGCGCCCATCCAGTTCGGCGTCGCCGTAGTCGCAGTGGCGGGTATCACCCCTGGTCCCGCACAGTTCAAAACCAATCGGACGCAGCGCGCCGGTCGCGGTGAGCACGCCTTCGACATCCTCGAACGCAATGGCCACGCCAGCGGGCGTCCGCACGGCCGTTACCGCTCGCGGACCCGACGGCGCCACGTCCTGCTTGCCGTACACCACGTGGCGCGCCACGCGCGCCAGGCGGCGCCCGAGCTCCTGCTTGTTCGGCGGATGGATGTCGTAGGCGTCGCCGATGTCGATGGCAATGGCGAGCCCGCTCCGCGCATCCTCGGCGGCGACGCGCCGCTGCGCCTCACGCACCTGCGCCCAACCGCTGGCGGCGGGCACCACCGGCGGCTGGCCGTAGCCGGCCAGCTGCACCAGCAGCAGTTGCGTGCGCGCACCGAACTGCCGCCGCCAGTCCTCGCGCAGCGCACGCAACCGCATCGCATACGCCGCACCATCGCTGGTGTTCGATTCACCTTGATACCAGAGCATGCCGCGCAGCCCGAAGCCCCCGAGCGGTGCGATCATCCCGTTGTACAGCGTCGACAGCCCGGTGGCGGCCTGCCATGGCGCGAAAGGCGGCGCCTGCTGGCCCGCCGCCACCCGGTATTTCCAGAGGCCCTGCAGTGCCACGCGCTCGCCGTTGTCGAACTGCAGGCCGTATGCCGTTGAGGGGCCGGCCAGGCCGCCTTCGCCGTAGGTGTCCAGCACGTTGACCGCAATGCTGTTGGATCCCGCCTTCAACAGGCCACTCGGCAACGGATAGCGCCTCTGGCCGGCGCCGTACTGGCTGCCGACGGCGACCCCGTTCACCCAGGTCACGTCCACCTCGTCGGCCGATGCCAGCTCCAGGGTCGCGCCGCGTGCAGCCTGTTCAGCGCTCAGCACCACCTGCGTGCGATACCAGACCATGCCGTTGTAATCGGCAAGCGCGGGCTCGTTCCACCGCTCCCATGCGCCCAGTGTGGCCGGTGCGTGCGACCATGCGCGGTCATCGGTATCCGCGCGCCAAGGTGCGTCGCCCGGCAGCGCCCCTTCGCGCGTCTCCCACCAGTGCTGCCAGTGGCGGCCCCAGGCTGCGCGTGCCTCCAGCGGATCACGGGCAGAGCGCGCGAGAATATCGAGGGCCTCGTCCATGCCACCTTGCCCGCGCAGGGCATCGGTACTGGTCCAGGCCTCGATCCGCGAGCCGCCCCACGCTGCCTGGATCAGCCCCATCGGTACGGCAACCGTGCGCTGCAGTTCGCGGGCGAAATAGAAGCAGGCTGCAGAGAAACCGCGCACCGAATCGGGCGTTGCCCGCGTCCATCCAGGGTCACCCTTGAAGCTCTCCTGCGCCTGCACGGCCGCGTCCTTCGGCACGCTGAACAGCCGGATCCGTGGCAGCGTGGCCGAGGCGATCTCGCTGGCTGCGTTGAGCGAGCGCCAGACCGGCAGCTCCATGTTCGACTGCCCCGCGCACAACCAGACGTCGCCGACCAGAAGATCCCGCGCCGTCTCACGCCGGGTCCCGGCGGTTGCCTCGAGGGTGTACGGGCCGCCTGCGGCGATGGCGGGGAACATGGCCTGCCAGCGGCCTGCCCTATCGGCCTGTGTGGCCACCGCCTGGCCCGCGAAGATGGCCGATACCGCCTGCCCAGGGCTTGCCTGGCCCCAGACGGTGATCGGCCGGTCGCGCTGCAGGACCGCATGGTCCTGGAACAGCGGGTGCAGCAAACCCGTCGTTTCGCCGGCCGCCACCGGTGCGGCAAGCCACGCCAGCACCATCAACGCCGCCGCGCGCGCGGACCATCCGAACCGGTTCATCGCCCATCTCCGGGTGCGAAAGGAAACTGCAACGCCTGGTAGTACGACAACGGCTGTGGCGGTGGCCGTTCTCCCGCCGGCAGCGGTCGGCCGCTGACTGACTGGAAGTACGCCACACTGGCATCGCGCCACCACTGCGCTTCCTCGCGCTGGATCTGCAGGAACGCCGCCACCTGCTGGTGCCGCTGCGGATCGATCCGATCGCGCAGGCCCGCCCAGGTCGCCTGCATCGACTGCACCTGGCGCACACCCCGCGAATAGCGCCCGACCAGTTCGTCCCACAGCGTCCTGCCCGAGCGCATGCGGCGGTCCCACGGCACGTGATGGAACCACAGCAGCAGCGACTCGGGCACCCGCGCCGGATCGCCATAAACCCCGGCAACCGGCGGGAAGTACTGCCCCACGGCGTTGCTTCCGCTTGCGCTGCGGTCAAAACCGATGCCGTTGCGGTCTGCACGGTGGTAGTAGACCGACGTCCAGTCCGCACGCGGGCCGCCGTCCACCCAGGGGCCGGGACCGTAGTGATGGCCGCGTGCCATGAGGTGATGCAACCCAAGCGGCGTCATGTAGTCCACTGCCGCCTCGCGCGAGTCCATCATCATCCGCACGATCGGGCCGGTCACCTGCGGGTCGGGCGAGAAGGTCAGCGCGGCCCAGTCCTCGGCAATGCCGCGCGCGGACTGCTGCGGATTCCATGCCAGTCGCCCGAACGCGTACCAGTTGGCCTGGTCGAAATGCGAGCCGCTCCAGGTGCGGTCTACGCCAATGTTCGCAACGCCGGCGATGCCGGTCAGTGCATGACCTTCCAACGAGCCGTCGATCACGCGGGCGACCGTGGAGCCCTCGCCACGTGCATGGGTGTCGGCCTGCAGCACTTCTTCGTAAAGCGTTCCCAGGTACACCAGGTGCGTCGCAAAACCCAGGTACTCCTTGGTGATCTGCAGTTCCATCATCAGCGGCGTGCGTGGCATGGCGCCGAACAGCGGATGGAACGGCTCGCGCGGCTGGAAGTCGATGGGACCGTTCTTCACCTGCACGATCACGTTGGGGCGGAAGGCACCGTCCAGCCCGACAAACTCGCTGTACGCCTGCTTGGCGCGATCTTCGGGAACCTGGTGCGAGTACACGAAGGCGCGCCACATCACTACGCCGTTGTAGGGCGCCAGTGCCTCGGCCAGCAGGTTGGCGCCGTCGGCATGGGAACGACCGTAATCCTGCGGGCCGGGTTGCCCCTCCGAGTTCGCCTTGACCAGGAAACCGCCGAAATCCGGAATGCGCGCATGGATCTCATCGACCTTGTCGCGCCACCAGCGCCGCACAGCCGGATCCAGCGGATCAGCCGTTGCCAGGCCGCCAAGCTCGATGGGCGCACTGAAGCGCGCGCTCAGGTAGACCCGGATGCCATAGGGCCGGAACAGGTCGGCCAGCGCGGCGGCCTTGGCCAGATAGGCCGGCGACAGGCTCAGCGCACTGGCATTGACGTTGTTGAGGACGGTGCCGTTGATGCCGAGCGAGGCGTTGGCACGGGCGTAGTCGGTGTAGCGCGGGTCACGCCACTGCGGCAACGTCTGCCAGTCCCACAGCGAGCTGCCTGCATAGCCACGCTCGACGTAACGATCCAGGTCGTCCCAATGGTTGAGCACACGCAGTGCGACCTGCGGCGACTCATGCACATCCAGCGCCTGCAGTGGGGTGCCACGCTGCATCAGCCGCAGCAGATGGAACATGCCATACAGCACGCCGACATCCTGGCGTGCCGCCACAAGCAGCACATCGCGCGCCTCGATCCGGACCCGGCGGATCAGGAAGCCCTCGTCGCCCAACGTGGCGATCTCGTTGCCGTACGCGGCGACGAGTGTCGAAGATTGCGGCGTGCCCAGCACCAGGGCACGCTCGGTACTGATTGCCGTTCGCATTGGCGGCGACGCTCCCAGCAATCCAGGGAGGCTGCGCGCAAGCTCGTCGCGGGTGGCGCGCTGCATTGGCGTGCGATCCGGGGCCACCACTTCGGCCAGTTGCCGCCGGTAATCGGCAGCGACCGTTGCGGCAACCGGCTGGTAGCGCATCCACAGCGCATAGCCATCCTCCGCCCGTGCCCCGCCAACACAGGCCAGCAGCACGAGCAGGGCCCACAGGTGCGTGCCGACAGCGCGCAACAACGGCGTTAACATGCGCCTTTGTAGACTACGTCCGGGCCCGGGGCAGCGCATCATCGTCCTTCGCACCCGCGCGGCAGCGCCACCAAGAACAAAGGGATCGTGCATTGGACAAGCCGAAGAAATCGGTTCGCCGCAGAACCGCAGGCGTGACGATCGACGAGGTTGCGGCCCTTGCCGGCGTTTCGCCGATGACCGTGTCGCGGGTAATCAACCAGGGCAAGGTGCGCGACGTCACCCGCGAGCGCGTGCTGCGCGCCGTGCGTGAGCTGGGCTATACGCCCAATCTTGCCGCCAGTTCGCTGGCCGCTGCACAGCACACGCGCATTGCGCTGATCTACACCAACCCCAGCGGCGCCTACCTGCGCGAACTGCTGGTGGGCCTGCTGCGCGTTGCCTCCAGTTCCGCCATCCAGCTGGTCATCGACTACTGGGACAACCTGGATGCCGAATCCGAACGCAGGGCGGCGCGTGCGCTCGCCGGACGCGTCGACGGGGTGATCCTGCCGCCGCCGCTGTGCGAATCGCAGGCCGCCGTAAGCGAACTGGTCAAGGCTGGCATTCCGGTGGTGGCCATCGCATCGGGTCGCCTGAGCGAGGCCCTGTCCTGCGTCCGCATCGACGATTTCAGTGCGGGCAGGGAAATGACCGATCACCTGCTCCGGCAGGGACACACCCGCATCGGTTTCATCCGTGGGCGCGATGACCTGAGCGCAAGTGCACTCCGCTACGACGGCTTCGTCACCGCCCTGCGCGAGGCCGGGCTGGCGGTGGAGCCCGGCCTGGTCCAGCACGGTGACTACACCTACCGGTCCGGCCTGGCCGCGGCCGAGAAGCTGCTGTCCCAGCGCCGGCCACCGACCGCGATTTTCGCCAGCAACGACGACATGGGCGCCGCCGCCATCTCCGTGGCGCATCGGCGCGGGCTGGAAGTGCCACGCGACCTGTCGGTGGTGGGTTTCGATGACACCTCGGCCGCCACCACCGTGTGGCCGGAACTGACCACGATCCACCAGCCCATCGCCTCGATGGCCAACGCGGCCATCGACATCCTGCTGCGCACCATCCGCCGGCCTGCGGGGGACGCAACGGTGCTGCGCGAACATGTGATGCCGCATCGGCTGATCGCACGCGGTTCGGTAGCCGCACCGCCCACGCGCCGGTAGCGAAGGCCCCGCCCTCATGCCTGCGCCTGCGCAGTAGGCGGCAGGGTGCCGGTCAGGCCGGCAGCAATCATGCGCCGCATCCAAGGGCGACCTCGGCTTCGTTCAGTGCGCCCAGCGCGACGCGTGACACGGAGATCGTCATCGCATCAGCCGTCACCACCGACCACGGTCGGTCGATCGCGTCCAGCTTTGCACCCGCCTTGGCCAGGCACTTCAGCGGCACGCCAACGCGCTTCCACTGGCCTTGTGGAAGGGCCGCCAGCGACGGCCCGATGGCGATGCGTGCCGAGCAGCCCACGCCGCAACCGACCGACAGCCACGCCTCACCCTCCGGCGCAGCGTCCACGCGCAGCGTGGTCAGCAGCATCAGGTCACCGTTGGATTCGCGCTGCAGGTCCAGCGCCGTGTGCGACTGCAGTGCAGCAACGGCCTCGCCCTTGCCCGACCAGGCCAGGCGTCGCCCATCCTCCTGCGCCAGATGATCCACGCCGGTGATCTTCAGCCGATCATCGGGCAACGCGTCCGGCACGCGGGTCACGGTCAGGCCCTGGCCTGCGGCCTGCTCAAGGCGCAGCGCCATGCCGGGGCCTGCATCACCGCGCGCGAAGAACACGCCGGTCGCGCCCTCGTTGCCGGTCACGCCCGATGCCTCCGGCAGCGCGGCCAGGTCGCCGTTGTCGGCGTAGGTCAGGCCGAAGCCGAACGCAAACAACGGATCGTAGTCCTTCTGGCCGACGTTGTTGGCGTACTGGGTGGCGGTGCGCGGCCAGCTGAAACTGAGCTTGCCCTTGAAATCGTGCTGCACCCCGCCATCGCTTCCGCGCAGCAGTACATCGGCAATGCCGGCGCCTTCCGAGCCCGGCAGCCACGCGGCCACGAAGGCATCGGCGGCATTGATTTCCCGGTTCACCCAGAGCGGCCGCCCGCTCAGGAAGACCGCGACGACCGGTATGCCATCGGCCTTGAGTCGCTTGAGCAGCGCCAGATCCGTTTCGTTGCCCGGCTTGTAGGCCAAGGTGGGCCGGTCCCCCTGGAACTCGGCATAGGGGTCTTCGCCAAACACCACCACCGCCACGTCGGGTTTCACTGCATAGCGACCGTCAACGGCAAGCACGGCTTCACCACCGGCCGCCCTGGCCTGGCGCGCGATGCCCTCGTAGATGGAGTCCGCATTGGGGAAGTCCTTGCGCGTGGTGCCGGTGCCCTGCCAGTTGAGCGTCCAGCCACCGGCCTGCTTGCCGACATCGTTGGCGCCGTCGCCGGCCACGAGGATCCGCTGCTTCGGCGACAGCGGCAGGACGCCGTTCTGGTTCTTCAGCAGGACCAGCGATTCGCGCACGGCCTGCCGGGCCACCGCGCGATGTGCCGGCGCGCCGATCAGTGCGAACTGCCCGCCAACGGCCCGCGTGGACGGCCTGCCGGCCTCGAACAACCCCAGGCGGAACTTGACCCGCAGGATCCGGTGCACCGCATCGTCCAGGCGCTGCGGCGTTATCCGGCCGTCCTTCACCGCAGCCAGCGTCGTCTCGTAGAAGCCTTTCCAGCTGTCCGAGGCCATCGCCATGTCCAGGCCCGCGTTGATCGTGGCCGGGCAGTCCGTGGTGGTGCAGCCCTTGACCTGGCCATGACCATTCCAGTCGCCCACCACGAAGCCACCGAAGTTCATGCGTCCCTTGAGCACATCGGTGAGGTAGTGCCGGTGCCCGTGCATCTTTTCACCGTTGACGCTGTTGAACGATGCCATCGCGGTCTGCGCGCCGGCGGCGATGGCCGGCGGGTATCCGGCGGCGTGGATGCGCACCAGGTCCGGCTCACTGATGCGGGTGTCGCCCTGGTCCTTGCCGTCGGTGGTGCCGCCATCACCGAGAAAGTGCTTCACCGAGGCGATCACATGGCGGCCATCGAGGAACTCCGGTGTTCCCACCCTGCCCTGCAATCCCTCCACCATGGCGCCGGCATAGCTGGTCACCACCTCGGGCGATTCCGAGTAGCCCTCGTAGCTGCGGCCCCAGCGATCATCCTGGGGTACCGCAACGGTCGGCGCGAACGTCCACTCCATGCCGGTGACGCGGGTTTCCAGCGCGGTGATGCCACCGATCTGCCGCAGCAGCTCCGGATTGCGTGTGGCGCCCAGCCCGATGTTGTGCGGGAACAACGTGGCGCCAATGATGTTGCTCTGCCCATGCACGGCATCGATGCCGAACAGCAGCGGGATGGCCTTGCCGCCATTCGACGTGTCCATGGACGCGTCGTAGAAGGCGTCTGCCAGCGCCAGCCACTCGGCTGGCGACGCATCGTAGCGGCCACCGGGGTCGGAATTGCCACCGGCCAGGATCGAACCAAGGCGGTAGCGCCGCACGTCATCGGGGGTGAGGCTGGCAATGTCGCCCTGCACGAGCTGGCCGACCTTTTCCTCCACCGTCATGCCGGCCATCAGGTCGGTGATCCGCTTCTCCAGAGCAGGATCCGCGGCCAGTGGCCAGGTGACCTGCGGCCACGGGTCGCTGGCGGCTCCCGCAGTGGCGGCGGGCCGGTCCTGGCCGTGGCAGCCCAGCAACGCCAGCGTCAGCACGGCGACCAGCACGCCGCTGCGGGATACGGAGGTCTGCGATGTCATGGCGCTCATCCTTCCATCTGCTCCAGTTCCTTGCCCTTGGTCTCGTGCACATGCCGGACCACGAAAATCACCGAGATGATCGCCGCCACCAGGTAGATGCCGTAGGTGGCCGCCAGCCCGGCCGCGGCCAGCAGCATCGGGAACGTCACCGTGACCACGAAGTTGGAGGTCCATTGCGCTGCGCCGGCGACCGCCAGTGCCGAACCGCGGATCTGGTTCGGAAACATCTCGCCCAGCATCACCCACATCACCGGCCCCCACGACAGGTTGAAGAACACGACATAGGCATTGGCCGCCACCAGCGCCAGCGTGCCCATGCGCCCGGGTAGCTGCAGATGCCCGTCGGCCAGTGAACCACTTGCAAACGCGACCACCACCAGTGCAAGCGACAGCGACATCCCGGCCGAGCCGAACCACAGCAGGGGCTTGCGGCCGATCCGGTCGATCAGCAGCACCGTGACCACGCAGGCGCCGATGCTCAGCGCGCCGGACAGCACGTTGATCAGCAGCGCGTCGTTTTCGGAAAAGCCGACCGCCTGCCACAGCACGGCGCCGTAGTAGAACACCACGTTGATGCCGACCAGCTGCTGGAAGCAGGCCAGTCCGACGCCGACCCACACAATCGGGCGGATCCGCCCGGTCGCCCGGCTCTTCAGATCGGACAGGCGCGGGCGATGGTGGTCGTTGGACAGCGAGGCATCGATCTCTTCGAGCGTGGCGCGGGCCTTGTCGTTGCCGAGCAGCCGGGTCAGCACGCGCAGCGCGTCGTCCTTGCGCCGCTTCACCACCAGGTAGCGCGGGCTCTCAGGAATGGTCAGCAACAGCAGCAGGAACACCAGCGATGGCGCGGCCTGCATCCAGAACATCCAGCGCCAGGCAGCCTGCCCGGCCCACAGCGGCTCGGTCGACGCGCCCGCTGCGGCCGCCAGCAGGTAGTTGGACAGGAAGGCAGCGGTGAGCCCGGTGATGATCGCGATCTGCTGCACCGTGGCCAGGCGGCCGCGATAGCGGGCCGGAGCGACCTCAGCAATGTAGGCCGGCGAGATTACGCTCGCCGCGCCTACCGCGAACCCACCCATCACCCGCGCCGCAATGAACCAGCCCGACGAGGCCGCCGCCCCGGCACCGAGTGCCGACAGCAGGAACATCACCGCCGACAGGATCAGCACGTTGCGACGGCCGAGGCGGTCGGCCAGGCGGCCGGCACTGAACGCGCCCACCGCACAGCCCAGCAGCATCGACGCGATCTCGAACCCCTGCATCCATTCACCGGACCGGAACGCCTGGTGCAGGCCGTCCTGGGTGCCGTTGATCACGCCGCTGTCGAAGCCGAACAGAAAACCGCCAATCGTCGCTACCACGCTGATCAGTACGATCAGCCGGGTGTTCTCACCGCTGCCTGCTGCCTGGTTCATTCCCGTCCCCTCGAGTGCACCGTTGCCGCGCTCAGCGCAGCAGGTACTGGTTGAGCAGGTTTTCGTAACGCTCCTGCTTGCCGCTGGCCTGGTGCGGTTCGCCGAGGCGGGCGGCCAGGCCCGCCAGGTCCGGCAGGCTGAGCGCGCCACGCTCGAACTCCTGGCCGGCGCCGCTGTCGAAACTCGCGTAGCGCTCCTTGCGCCATTGCTCCCAGGGCGACTCGGTCAGCAGTGCATGGGCAACCTCCAGCCCGCGTGCGAACGCATCCATGCCGCCGATATGGGCAATGAACAGATCCTCAAGGTCGGTCGACTCACGGCGCACTTTGGCATCGAAGTTCAACCCGCCCTCCAGCCCGCTCTGGCGCAGCACGACCAGCATCGCACCCACCGTGTCGTACAGATCGCTGGGGAACTGATCGGTGTCCCAGCCGTTCTGCGCGTTGCCGCGGTTGGCATCGATGCTGCCGAGCAGGCCATGGTCGGACGCAACCTGCAGGTCGTGCTCGAAGGTGTGCCCGGACAACGTGGCGTGGTTGGCTTCGATGTTGAGCTTGAAGTCCTTGTCCAGCCCATGCTCCTTCAGGAAGCCCACCACCGTGGCACTGTCGAAGTCGTACTGGTGTTTCATCGGCTCCATCGGCTTGGGCTCGATCAGGAAGTTGCCCTTCAGGCCGATGCTGCGGCCGTAGTCGCGGGCCATGGTGAGGAAGCGCGCGAAATGTTCGATCTCGCGCTTCATCTGGGTATTGGCCAGCGACGCATAACCTTCGCGTCCGCCCCAGAACACGTAGTGCTCGCCGCCGAGTTCGACCGTGGCCTCCAGCGCGGCCTTGACCTGCACCGCTGCGCGCGCGACCACCGCGAAGTCGGGGTTGGTCGATGCGCCGTTCATGTAGCGCGGGTGCGAGAACAGGTTGGCCGTGCCCCACAGCAGCTTGACGCCGGTGGCCTCCTGGCGCGCCTTGGCCAGGGCCACCATATGCGAGAGGTTCTTCTGGTACTGGCCGATGTCGTCGGCATCCGGCGCCAGGTCGATATCATGGAAGCACCAGTACGGCACGCCCAGCTTGGTGAAGAACTCGAACGCCGCGTCCACCTTCGCTTCGGCCGTGGCCAGTGGCGAGGCTGCCTCCCACGGGAACTGCCGGGTACCCGGGCCGAACGGATCGTGCCCGGCATTGCAGAAGGTGTGCCAGTAGCACACGGCGAAGCGCAGATGCTCCTGCATGGTCTTGCCACCGATGACCCGGTTTGCATCGTAGACCTTGAAGGCAAGCGGATTGTCCGAGCCCTTGCCCTCGAACGGAATGCGGCCGACGCCGGGGAAGTACTCCTTGGCGCCGATGAAGGGCTGCGTGCTCATGGTGCGTGCTCCTGTCGTTGTACGGGGTGTCGTGGAGGAGCCATCAGCCGCGCTGCAGCGGCGTGATGGCATCAAGATGGCTGAGGAAGCGTGCGTAGGCCCGTGCATAGGCATCGCTGCGGGCCGGATCCGGCCGTGCGGACAGCGCGGGATCGACGGTGACGTGGCGCGCGGTGATGTCGCTGATCGAGGTGGCGTCTCCCTGCGCCCGGGCGAGCGCCCACAGCGCCTGCAGTGCCGCACCAAACGCCGCGCCTTCGGCCTGCACCGGGACGTCCACCGGCAGGCCGAACACATCAGCCACCAGCTGACGCCAGGCCGCGCTGTTGCTGCCGCCGCCGGTGAGCACGATGCGATCGAACTGCATGCCCGCGCGGACGAAGGCGTCGTAGCCGTACTTCAGGCTGTAGGTCGCGCCCTCCATGGCGGCGCGGTAGAGGTGCGCCGGGGTGAAATTGGCGATGTCCAGGCCTGCCAGCACGCCCTTGCCCAGCGGCAGGTCGGGGGTACGTTCGCCATTGAGGAACGGCAGCATCACCAGCCCCCCTGCGCCCGGCGGCGTCGCGTGGAGGTGCGCATCGCCGTCGCGGGTGCTGAAACCGAAGGCGCTGGCCACGCGTTCGGTGGCCACGGTGCAGTTCATGGTGCAGATCAGCGGCAGCCAGCCCCCCGTGGACGAGCAGAACGCCGCCCACGCGCCGTCCGGATCGATCACCGGCGAGCCGGAATAGGCGAACAGCGTTCCGGAGGTTCCCAGGCTCATCGCCAGCCGCCCTTCCGTGACGCAGCCGGTGCCGATTGCCGCCATCATGTTGTCGCCGCCACCTACGGCAATCTTCACGGCCGCCGGCAGCCCCAACTCGGCCGCTGCCTTCGGCGCGATATCGAACAGGGCATCGGGTGCTGCGATCGGCGGCAGGCAGGCGGCAAGATCACGATCAGGATCGGTGGCGCGCAGCAGTTCCTGCGACCAGGTGCGTGTGCGCACGTCCAGCCAGCCGGTTCCGGACGCATCGCCAAGCTCGCAGAACCGCTGCCCGGTCAACACGAAATTCAGGTAGTCGTGTGGCAGCAGGATGGTCGCCAGCCGCGCATAGGCGTCGGCACGGTGGATCCGGGTCCAGGGCAGCTTGGACGCTGTGTAGCCGGCCAGGATCGGGTTGCCCGCCAGCGCGATGGTCCGTTGGAACCCGCCCACGGCGTCCATGATCTGGATGCATTCGGCCGAGGTGCTGGTGTCGCACCACAGCTTGGCCGGCGCCAGTACCTCGCCAGCATCATCAACCGGCACGAACCCATGCTGCTGCCCCGATACCGCCAGTGCGACGATGCGAGCGCGCAGCGAGGGGCCGATCCTGGCAAAGCAGTCGCGCAGGGCCGACACCCAGTCGGCAGGCGCCTGTTCACGGCTGCCGTCGGCACCGCTGTCCAGCGCGAGCGGCACGCTGGCCGAGGCCACCACCGCCTGCGTCCGCGGGTCATAGACCAGCACCTTCAGGCTCTGCGTCCCTGCATCGATCCCTGCAACCAGACCCATCGAAACCGCCTCCGATCAAAAAGGTAGCGCTAACATTCCGTGGACTCAAAAAGGGGGCGTGGTGTCCGGCCCCCTCGTTGCCACCGCGCGCGTCATCGCCAGCGGTGTTGCCGCACTGTAACCAGCTGCAGCGGAAAAAGCGTGCTGCAACGCAAAACCCTGCTACGCGCTTGCTGCCGTCGAACGCCACACGTCCACGCCGGACCTGCAGTACTGCGCGATGAACTCCGCCTGCGCCGGCATCTGCGCGGCAGCCTGCTGCACGGGCTGTTGGATGCCCTTCAACAGGGTGCGCAGATCGGCGTCGCTCACGGCCCGCGCCAGCGGGTGGGCGGGACCGGGCGCGATGCCCTGCCCGAGCAGCACGCTGGTCCAGGATTCCACGCGGAAAACCTCGCCGGGGTCCTGCCACGCATGTGCACGCTCGCGCCACGCGCTCAGCCGCTGCTGCAGCGATTCGGGCACGCGCATTTCGCGACACGCCTTCCACATCGGTTCGGTGCGCTGCGTTGCGTGGTAGTGCAGGATGATGAAGTCGCGCACGTGCTCCATTTCCTGGCGGCTGACATCGTTGTACAGCTTCACCAGCGACGCACTGATGCCGTCGAACGGGAACAGCTGGATCAGGCGCACTACCGCGCTGATCGTCAGATGGATGCTGGTCGACTCCAGCGGTTCGATGAAGCCGCTGGCCAGCCCGAGCGACACCACGTTCCTGTTCCAGGCCTTCAGCCGACGCCCGCTGCGGAACGGCACCTTCCATGGATCGCGCAAGGGTGGAGCCCCGGCATCGCGCAGCAGCTTCGCTGCGGCCTCGTCATCGGACAGGTGGCGGCTGTCATACACCAGCCCGCAGCCAACGCGGTGCTGCAGCGCGATGTGCCAGCGCCACCCCGCTTCGTGGGCGATCGCCCGGGTATAGGGCACCGGCGGCGCCACCGCTTCGGTCTGCACCGCCACGGCACGGTCGCACGGCAGCCATTCGTGCCAGTCCTCGTAGCCGGTGCCCAGCGTCTGCTCGATCAGCAGGCCACGGAAGCCGGTGCAGTCGATGAACAGATCGCCCTCGATCACCTGGCCGTCGTCCAGTACCAGCGCCTGCACCGAACCGTCGTGCGCGTGCTGCCTGACCTGGGCGATCCTGCCTTCGATCCGGCGCAGGCCGTGGGCCTCGGCCCTGCGGCGCAGGAACCGCGCATACAGGCTGGCATCGAAATGATACGCATAGCTGGCCTGCGGCTGGGTGTGCAGCGAGAAGCGGTCGCCATGCGATGCGATGCTCTCCAGGCTGAAGTCGCCCAGCTCCGAGGGCATGCCGCGGCGCAGGCTGTCCAGCCAGAAGTGATGGAAGGGTGCCGCCCAGGTGCCGTGGCCGATGGTGCCGAACGGATGGAAGAAGCGATCCCCCGGCAGGCGCCAGTTCTCGAACGAGATCGACAGCTTGAAGGTGCCGGCCACCGCGCGCAGGAACTCCTGCTCGTCAATCTGCAGGAAGCGATGGAAGGTGCGGATCGGCGGCACGGTGGACTCACCGACGCCGACCGTGCCGATCTGCTCGGACTCGACCAGCGTGATCTGCAGCTGGTCACGGAACTGATGCGCCAGCGCGCAGCCGGCCAGCCATCCCGCCGTACCGCCACCGGCAATGACCACCTTGCGGATGCGCTCTGCAGGCGTGCTCTGGGTATCCAACACGGTGCCCTCTCTCAACGGTTGAGCCTGCCCAGCAGCATCGCGCGCATGCGGCGGGCGCGCTGCTCGTCGAACGGTGCCAGATCCCCGCGCGCCGTCTCAGGCAGGTGCTGACCGGCGCGCTCGCCGGGGCCGAATACGTAGTAACGGAAGAGCCCTTCCCAGGCCTGCTTCTCACGCGCTGGCAGGTCGCGCACGGACCACATCGCGTGCTGCAGCGCCGCCAGCGGCGACCCCAGCCAGGCCGGTGAGCTTCGCCACCAGTAGTTCACCAGCACGTTGAACGGTTCCAGGCTGCGTACATGGTGCCACCACATGCTGGGAATGAAGATCGCATCGCCGGGCCCAAGTACCGCGCTGCGTGCATGCGCCAGCGCCTCGCGGAAACGTGGATGCCGATCGAAGTCGGGGCGCTCGAAGTCCACCACGCTGACCACCTGTCCGCCCGGCGTGGGATCGAGCGGGCCCGGATACAGGTTGTCGACCTGGGCGGGCGGGAACAGCGTGAACTCGCGCTGCCCCACCGCACAGCAGGCGAGGTTGTCGGGTGTGTCGAAATGGCACGAGGCCGTCACCCGGTTGCCGATCCAGATGCTGGCGGTGGCGTCGATGCCCTGCTTCGCCAGCCCGGCATCGTTGGCCTGCGCGAATGCCGGCAGCAGTGCCCGCGTGATCGGCAGCGAGGCCACGTAATAGGTTGGCGGCCGCGGCGCATGCAGCGTCGCGGCGATCTCTTCCAGCACCTGGGCGAGCACGCCACGCCGCACTTCGAAATTCAGCCGGGTGAAGTCCGCGCTGTAGAACGGGCGGCCCGCGATCTCGGCGCCGCCGAACGAGTACTGGATGGGCGCACCCGCATCGACGCTGCACAGGTACGCCATCGCGTCACGCACGCCGCCCAGTCCGGCCTGGACCAGTGGCCAACCGCTGGCGATGCCGCGCAGTACGACCGGCTCACCGGCCTCCACCAGGGCGGCCAATTGCAAGGCAGCAGGATCGATGCCTTCCAGGATCCGTATCGGCAGGCGGGCTTGCACCGGTCAGTTCCTGACCGCCTGCGCGGTGCCGTCCTGGACGCGGAGACGGCGCTGCTTCTCGGCGATCAGGCGGCGCATGTTATGCAGCGACGCAAGCATCAGGTACGCACCTTCCAGGTAACCGGCGCGGTTCAACGCCGCCAGGCGTGAACTGTCCAGCGCCGCCAGTCGCTCGCGGTCGATGCCGTGCAATCCGCTCACGCCCACGCGGTGATGCGGCGCGAGCTGCACATCAAGCGTGACCGGCTGGATGAGGCCACAGTCGTCGAGCATCGTGAACATGCCGGCCGCGAAGGCACTGCCCTCGTGGATGCCGCGCAGCACGCCAGCGATGTGGTCCAGGTAAGGCGTGTTTCCACCCTGCGGCAGGAACACCGGCTCACCGGCGCCGGAGGTGACACGCGGATGGTCCAGGTCGACGTGCATCACCGCGTCCTGGGTGAGCAGGCCGTCCACGTAGTGCTCCTGGAAGCCGATCAGGAACGGCCCTTTTGCGGCCGCGCCGGGCAGGTAGGAGGCATTCCAGCGTCCGTCCTGCAGGTACAGGTTCTCGTGCTGCTCGAAACCCAGCAGGGCCACGGACTGCCACGCCCCGGTCCCGGCCTCCCGGCGCAGGAAGATCGGATACTCGCGCTGCAGTTCGGCGAACTCGCTGGGATAGGCCGGCACCATGCCCACCGCATCGCCGAACTGCGGCCCGAATCCGATGGCGACCTTCAGGTCCCGATGCGCGATGTTGTTGAGCATTTCATAGCGGGCCATCGAGGTATCCAGTCCAGTGCGGGGTGGCTGGCCAGCAGGGTAGCGCAGGCGCGGCAGGTGCGGCGACACCGTCCCGGCACGGCACCGCTGGCGGGCAGCGGTACCGTGCCGGACGCATCGGCAACCAGGCTCAGAACTTGTAGCGGACGCCCAGCATGTAGCGCGGGCTCTGGTCGGCCAGCTTGACGATCATCTGCGAGGTGCGCGAGCGCCACCGCACATCCTCGCCGGTCAGGTTGATCGCCTCCAGGCTGAAGGACCAGTGGTCATCCAGCGCGTAGTTGACGCTGAGATCCCACTGCTCGTACGGCTCCACGTAGTACGGATTGCGGCTGGAGCCCTGGTTGGCCAGGATCAGGTACTGGTCGCGCCAGTTCCATGCCAGGCGCACCGACCACCCGTACTTCTCGTACATCAGCATGGCGTTGGCAGTGTCGCTCAGGCCGGTGAGCGAGAACTGGTCGATACCCGGATCGCCGCCATTGTTGTAGCCGACATCACCTTTGACCACGGTGTAGTTGGCCAGCACGCCGAAGCCGGTGTCACCGAAGAAGTACTGGCCGCCCAGTTCCCAGCCATGCAGCTTGGACTTGTTCTGGTTGATCGGGCGATTGACGTTGAACTGGTACAGCGGGTCGTTGGCCTGCCCATACAGATCGTAGGCCGCTTCGGTGGCCAGTACCTGCGCATCGGTGCCGTTGTAGGCGCCCAGGCCAGCTGGATTGTTGCGCAGCAGCGCCAGTGCGGTGAACAGCGAGGTGTCGTTGGCTGAGCAGGCGGCCGCATTGGCCGGCCCGACCTGGGCCACGCAGGCGCCGCTGGTCAGGAAGTCCAACGCCGCCCGCGCATCCGGCCCGGAGGTCGGGTCGGTGAGGCTGTACAGGCTTTCCTGGACGACCGTGTTGCCGATGAAGTTGCTGACCGACTTGTTCCAGTAGGTCAATGACACATAGCTGGCGTCGGCGAAGTACCACTCCAGCCCCAGGTCGAGGTTGTCCGATTCCAGCGGCTTCAAGCTCGGGTTCTGCGAATTGCCGCTGGCGCGCGACGAGGGATCGATCAGCACCGAGCCGAACGGCTGCTGGGCACCGGGCCCTGCATACAGGTTGCCGTACGGCGCTCGGGCAATGCTCTTGCCGAACGAAACGCGACCCTTCAGTTCCTCGGTGAGGTCGATGCTGAAATCAAGGTTGGGCAGGATGTAGCTGTACCTGGCCTTCTCGGTGAAGGGCTGCTGCTCATCGGACAGCACGATGCGGAAATCGTTGTTGGCCTGCCACTCGATGGACTCGGGAACGGCAATGACCGAGGTCGACACCACGTCGGTGGTTTCATAGCGCACGCCCAGGCGGGTATTGGTGCGCATGCCGCCCAGCTCCCCGTCCAGCTCCACCTGGAAGTACGCCGCCTTGGTCTTCTCTTCCACGAAGTTGTCGGCCGCGCGTTGCGGATCCACGCCCAGGCCGACGCCGTACTCGCGCGACGCCCATTGCGCGAGCTGCCCGGCATTGCCGCGCCAGGCCGGCCAGCTGTTGGCACTGTAGTCATCGAACAGGCCGACGATGCTGACCGGCTGCAGCAGGTCCATCAGGCCGGCGGCAGTATCCCGGTCCACGTTGGCCACGCCCCAGTCGCCCAGTGTCGAATAGGCCTCGGCGGCCTGGATGCGGTGGGTGGTGGACTTGTTCGTATCCACGCCGAACTGGAAGCGGCCGTGGTCGAAGTTCCATTCGCCGTCGACACGCGCCTGCTTGATCTTGCTGAT
This sequence comes from Stenotrophomonas sp. YJH_SMC_131, assembly GCF_059367975.1. Taxonomy (NCBI): domain Bacteria; kingdom Pseudomonadati; phylum Pseudomonadota; class Gammaproteobacteria; order Lysobacterales; family Lysobacteraceae; genus Stenotrophomonas; species Stenotrophomonas sp. YJH_SMC_131. Next base: position 202,995 of record NZ_JCAFRJ010000004.1, read on the forward strand.
CTGGGTCTGCGCGTTGACGCGCAGCACCTGGGTGCCGATCTCGCCTTCCTGGAAGCCCGGATTGACCACGCCATTGGTCCCGGCGATCGCATCGGCAGTACTGGGATACCAGACCTGGGTGCCGACCGGCAGGCCATTGTTGAAGTTCAACTCCTGTACCCAGGAGCCACCGCAATGCGGGCCACGGGTGCAGTTGTTGGTGCCGGCAATGCTCATGAAGATGGAGCCGCCGCCGGTCAGTGGGTCATTGGGGCGGCTTTCATTCTTCGAATTGTGCGCATCGAAGCTGAGCTTGAAACGGTCGCTGACATTCCAGACCGCGTTGAAGCCCAGCGAGCCCAGCTTGTACTCCTGCATGCTGCGCTGCTGTTCCAGCCCGAAGTCCTTGGTGCCGGCGATCTCGCGGATGTAGACCGGGGTGGCGACCGCACCGGAGGTGTCGAACTGGACATTGGTGTAGTTGCTGTTCTGCAGCCACATGCCCTGCTCGCCACGATTCTCGGTGATCTCGTTGGTCGAGTAGGTGTAATCCATGGTCAGGGTCAGGCTGTCCGTCGGTGCGAACTGCAGCACGGCCTGCCCATTGACTCGCTCGCGCTCGAATTCGGAGAACGCGTAGCGCAGGTCGTTGGGCCGCGCATAGAGCTGGCCGACGGCCGGGGCGTTCACCACGGTCGGGTTGCCCGGCATCGACCCCGTCCAGGGCTGCACGTTCCAGTAGTTCTCCGTGGCCTGCACCGAGCCGCCCTTGCGCTTCTGCTGGCTCGCGCTGAGGCTGACGCCAAAGGTCTTTTCCGGATTGCTGTAACTGAAGATGCCCGACAGCTCCGGCGTCAGGTCGTTGTCGAACGGCTGGCTCTGGTCGGAGACCAGCTTTGCCCCGGCATTGGCCACGATGCCGGCGTGGTCGAGCGGGCGCGAGGTCAGGATGTTGATCGTCGCGCCGATGCCACCGCTGGGCACCTGTGCCTGGCTGGTCTTGTAGACCTCGATGCCATTGATGGCCTCGGCGGCCAGCTGCGCGAAATTGAAGGCGCGAGTGCCGCCGTCGACACCGCCGATGGCCACCTGCCCGGAGGCACCGAATGCATCGGCGCCGGGCATCTGGCGACCATTGAGCGTGACCATGTTGAACTGCGGACCAAAGCCACGCGCGGTCACCTGCGCGCCCTCGCCGTCACGGCGCTCGATGGAGATGCCGGTGATGCGCTGCAACGACTCGGCAAGATTGGTATCGGGGAACTTGCCGATGTCCTCGGCGCTGATCGCGTCGACCACGCCCGCCGAGTCGCGCTTGATGTCCATGGCCTGGCTCAGGCTGTTGCGTATGCCCGTGACCTGCACTGCATCGAGCTGGGTGGGCTGCGACTGGCTCTGCGGCTGCTGCCCGGTTGCCGTTGCTGCGTCCTGCGCAAACGCAGGATTGATGACCAGGGCGCCACCCACGAAGGTGAACATGGCCCGGGACCGGAACTTCGCCAACGCGCGGCTCATGAACCGGACCTCGGGCCCGGGGTGCCTCGGAAACTGCAAGTGCTCATGAAAGTCCCCTCTGACATACGATCGAATGGATGTACCGCCCCCTCCCAGGGGCACGCACGGGCGTGGCCCGCATTCCAAACCGAACAGCACGGCTGCTGGAGCACGCCGCGACTTACACTTGCTTTTCAAGCCTGCCAGGACAAACACGCGGCAAAGAAGGCAGCCCCTGGACCCTGGATCCCCGTCCGACTGGTAGCGCTACCATCGCGTTGCAGCGGAGAGTAATCACCCGGGTTCGCGCTTGTCACCATGCAGCGCAGCAAATCGGCAGCGCGCGTAGCGGCGCTGGAATCACCCCGCTACTGATGACCGGGCTGCTGCTGCATCCGGTCACCGCTCACCCGCCGCAGGAAAGATGCCCGCGCCTGCGGGTCATCCAGAAAGGAACGCACCGTGAACGCTCTCCAGCGCATCGCCGCCGCAGTCGGCTCGCCGTACTCGTTCCGTCCGGCTCCGCCGTTTCCGCGGCCAACGCCGTGATCGTGGACGGAGCAGATGAGCCGCTCACCGTGGTGCTACGCAGGGGCTACCACTCCGGTCCCAGCAGCTTCATCACTTCGGCCTCCAGTTTCTGCGCGGCCTCGTCCTGGGAGGCGACCTTGATGCACAGCCCCGACTGCGCCGGCCCGGGCATCAGCTGGTATCGGTTGATGGTGCCGCCCCCGTCGCCGTCCAGCGCCACGCGCGCCACCACCGTGCGCCCATTGGCGTGGAAGGTCCAGTCCTGGTAATCAAACATGCTTCAGTATCCCGGCGGCCAAGGGGTCATCCCACCTTAGGCGGCACGACAGTGAAGAAGGCTCCAGGAAGTTGTTCAGAGCGCGTGGACATGATGATGGCAGCACCTACTGCAGTGCCCGCGCCAATTGCAGGACATCGGCGAAGAAGGACGCGTAGTCGTCCTGTGGGGCGTGGTGGCTCTCGCGCCGATGGATCAGGCGCACTGCGACGACGCGTTGTTCCGGAACGATCATCAGGTATTGGCCCAGGTAGCCGTTGGCGGCAAAGCCGACGACCGGTCCCCGTGTGATGTCGTAGAGATCGGCGAGCTTCAGGCCGCGCGCGGCGATCTGGCTGGCGTAACGCTGCGGCCCGTCCGCACCCAACCGTTCGGTGAGGAATGCGATCAACTGCCCCCGGCTGTCGAACGTGCGCCCCGCGCTGGCCTGCACGGCGCGGCGCACGTCATCGTCAACGCCGTGCCCGGCCAGCAGGTCATCCAGCCGGGGTTTGAGCTGATAGCGTTCCCACGCTGGTATCCGCCACCACAACAGGCCCACGTCAGGCGAACGGGCACTTTCAGCAGTGATCAATGCCACTGACCGTTCACTCAACAGTCGTTTGCCATCCGGCGCCACGCCTCCATCCAGCAACAGTTGCCCGATGGCGGCAAGATCGGCGGCACGAAGGGACAGGCCCGCCATTCCCAGCGGAGTGCCTGCCTCATCCTTCATCCAGGTGTGGTGGGCAATGCCCAGCGGCTTGAACAGGCGCGCATCCAGGTAGGCATCCAGCGGCTCGCCCGCCAGGCGCTCGACAATGCCGGGCAGCAGGTTGGTGGCCTTGTTGTTGTAGGAAAACACGGCGCCCGGGTCGTCACTCAGCTCGGCTGCCAGTGCCAGTTTGACCAGGTCCGGGGCCCCTTCCAGTTCGGCGCCCGCGTTGGCCACGTTCTGCAGGCCGGAGGTGTGGTCCAGCAGCATGCGCACGGTGATGCGGCTCTTCCTGCCCTGTTTCCATTCCGGATAGATCTGGCTGACCGGTACGTCGATCGAAGCCAGCTTCCCTTCGTCCAGCAGCAACGCAATGCCCAGCGCGACGACGGACTTGGTTGCCGACATCAGGTGCACGGATTCCTGCGCTGGGGCGGGCTTCAGCTCAAGCAGCGTGTCCCGGTCGTGCATCACGAGCACCGCATCGGTATGCGAAGCACGCGCGTTGCGCTCGATCGTGGCGAGGGCGTCGGCACGCGGCGTCGCATGGGTGGGCCCCGCGATGCCGATCACGAGGGCCAGGGCGCAGGACAACCAGCAGGACGTTGGCATTGCGTTCTCTTCCAGTGAGTGTGCCCGCAGTTTGACTACACATGTAGTCAAACTGCAGTGCCTGAAGTCATACCGCGCTTGATTGCCCATCCGCACTGGACGCCGGGTTCGTCACTAACCCGCCCGGCCCCCCAGCAGTCGCCATGCCAGTGCGCACGGTATGATGCGGCGATCCCGGAACCTGCGATGATTGCAGCGGCCGCCCATCCGCTGATCGCGTGCGCCAGGAGCACCTGCGCCGGGGTCGCTGCCGGTGCCGCTGAAGCCCCCACTCCATGCTCGCCCCCCATTCCCCCCTCGTGATCTGGGCAGCGGTCGCCGTTGCCACCATCGGCCTGCTGTTCCGTCCCTTCCGCATCCCCGAGTATGTGTGGGCGCTGGGTGCTGCCGCCCTGTTGCCGCTGCTGGGCGCGGTATCGCTGCAGACCGCATGGGGCGCGGTAGCCGAAGGCCGCGACGTCTACCTGTTCCTGGTCGGCATGATGGTGCTGGCCGAACTGGCGCGGCGCGAAGGCCTGTTCGATTGGCTGGCGTTGTACGCGGTGCGGCATGCGGGCGGATCGGGGCGACGCCTGTTCGACCTGGTGTTCCTGGTCGGCACGCTGGTGACGGTGTTCCTGTCCAACGATGCAACGGCCGTGGTGCTGACACCGGCGGTCTACGCGGCCTGCAAGGCGGCGCGCGCCAATCCCCTGCCCTACCTGTTCGTCTGCGCCTTCATTGCCAATGCTGCCAGCTTCGTGCTGCCCATCTCCAACCCGGCCAACCTGGTGGTGTACGGCCAGCACATGCCGCCACTGCTGCAGTGGCTGGCGCAGTTCGCGCTGCCGTCGGCGGCGGCGATTGGTGCCACCTACCTGGTGCTGCGCTGGGTACACCGGCGCGAAATCGCGCAGCCGCTGGTCGCCGCACCGGAACATCGCCCGCTGACCGAGGGTGGCCGACTGAGTGCATTGGGCGTGCTGTTCACCGGCAGCGTACTGCTGGTGACGTCCGCGCTGAACGGACCGCTGGGCCTGGCCACGTTCTGCGCCGGCGCGCTGAGCGTGGCGGTCGTGGTGATACGCCAGCGCCATAGCCCGCTGCCGCTGCTGCGGCATGTCGCCTGGGGCGTGCTGCCGCTGGTGGCCGGTCTGTTCGTGCTGGTGGAGGCGGTGGCGCAGACCGGCGTCATCCAGACTGCGGCAAGCGCGCTGCAGGCCATGGCGCAGGCTTCTCCCCACCAGGCCAGCTGGCTGGCCGGTGGCGCCGCTGCACTGCTGAGCAACGTAGCCAACAATCTGCCGGTCGGCCTGGCCGCCGGTTCGCTGGGCCAGATGGCTGAACTGCCCGCACAGACCCGTGCCGCACTGCTGATCGGCGTGGACCTGGGCCCGAACCTGTCGGTGACCGGCTCACTGGCCACGATGCTGTGGCTGGTGGCGCTGCGCCGCGAGGGCGAGCATGTCAGCGCGCTCGACTTCCTGCGCGTCGGCGCGCTGGTGATGCCGCCTGCACTCATCGCTGCGTTGTTGCTGCTGTGACCAGAATGCAGGCGGCGGCCCGGCCCTAGAAGGCCAGCTGCAGACGGGTATTGAAGGTGGTGCCTTCATCCCTGCCCGCAGCACTGCCGCTGCGGTGGCGGGTCTGCCAACGCACGGCTTCGAACATCACCCGGCTGAAATCGTTGAGGTACCAGTTCGCGCCCAGTGTCCACGCGTGACCGGTACCACCACTGGGCAGTTCGGCATAGTCCACGTCCTCATAGCGGCCCTTCAGCTCCCACGCACCGCTGCCGCCGCGCGTCACCGGATCGGCCACCTTCACCTTGCCCCACGTGCCGGCCTTGCCCGAGTAGGACGGCAGCGCGCCCGCCAGGAACCAGCCGGCCGAGATCGCCCACGCTTCGTGGTCGCGATCATAGCGCCCGCTGGCATCGGCCCCGCGCAGGCTTCGCGTACCCCACTCGCCGGTTGCCCACGCCGGGCCGAAGAAGCCGGCCAGTTCCGCGCCGTAGGCGGTGCTGCGCTCGGCGCCCACCAGCGTGCCCGGTGTGATCCTGACCAGATCGTTGAAATGCCCCGCGATGGCCGAACTGCGCACCACGCCGCTGGCCCCGGCGGGAATCTTCTCGTGGAAGGCCCATGCGCCCAGATGCACCGTGGCGTCGGCGGTGTCCAGCGGATTCCAGTGGACGCGGGTGGCCCAGGTCTGGCTGTCGTTGTCGGTGCCGGCGTTGTTGAGGTCGTTGCCGGCCACCGACAGGCTGGCATGCCAGCCCCTTCCATACACCCGCTCGGTGAGCCCGATACCAAACAGGCCGCGCTGCGGCAGCAGCAGCGTGCCGACCACGTTGCGTTCCTGGAACGGCGTGTTGGACGTGCTGCTTGAGCCATCGATACCGCGATCGTTCAAGCGGTTGCCGATCGTGAGATCGGCCGGCAGGCCGAACAGCGTGTGGTCCAGCGTGGCGTAGACCGACTTCCACGCCACCGCGTTGTCGGCGAAGTCGCCCTCCACGACCCAGCCCAGGGTGCCGTAGCGCCCCTCGGCCCCCAGGCGCACCGAACGGACCTCGGTACCCGAAACGTTGCGGCCGGCGACCGCCGAACCGTCGGTGCTGGAGGCATCGACGAACAGGCGGCCACGGGGGCGGAACACCGTCGTGCCGTCGGCACTGCTGAACTCCGGTGCACCCTTGGCCCAGGAGACCTTCGGCAGCCTGGACTGGCTGGTTTCCAGTGCGGCCACCCGCGTTTCCAGCGCAGGCGCGGGCGGCGTTGACGGTGCCCCCGCACTGCCCTGCCCGCCCTCGACGGCGCGGAGGCGTGCTTCCAGTTGCTGGATCTGCAGTGCCTGCTGCTGCACCAGGCGTGACAGCTCGGCCTGGCTCAGCGGCGCGGGCAGCGACGACGTGGACTGTGCGTCGGCATGGCCACTGGCCAACAGCAGGCCGAGCGCGACCGACAGCGCTGCCCGCGGCAGCACGTTGGAATGGTTCATGGGCTCTCTCCGGCCAGCCGGCCCCCTGGCCTGGCGCTGGCCCGTTGCGGTGGTGCGGGGGAAGATCGGGGAAGGAAGCGCGCGCCGCCGGATCGGCCCGGCGGCGCGGCAGGCGGGCTCAGCCCGTCCGGGTCAGCTGGTGGCCTGTGCCTGGGCGTTGGGACGCCAGGTGATCAGCTTGTTCTCGACCACGTCCAGCAGCGCGTCGATGACCAGCACGAAGGCGGCCAGGATGATGATGCCGGCGAACACGCCCACAGCGTTGAAGTTGCCTTCTGCCTGCGCGATCAGGTAGCCCAGGCCCGCCGAGGCGCCGAGGTATTCGCCGATGATCGCACCGACCACGGCAAAGCCGACCGAAGTACGCAGCGAAGACAGGATCCAGCTCGCCGCTGCGGGGAAGTAGACATGGCGCAGCAGGTCACTGCGGCTCGCCCCCAGGATGCGGGCATTGGCCAGCACCACCGGATTCACCTCGCGCACGCCCTGCATGGCATTGAAGAACGTGGTGAAGAACACCAGCGTGACCGCCAGCGCCACCTTCGACCACAGCCCCAGGCCCAGCCACAGCACGAAAATCGGCGCCAGCACCACGCGCGGAATCGCGTTGAAGCCCTTGATGAAGGGATCGAGGATGCGTGCCGAGCGGCGGCTCAGGCCGAGCCAGACGCCGCCGGCCACACCCAGGCCGGTGCCGATGATGTAGCCCAGCGCGGTTTCGGTCAGCGTGATGTAGACATGCTGATAGAACGACGTATCGGACAGCCAGGTCCAGGCCTGCTGCACGATGGCGGTTGGCGATGGGAAGAAGAACGGATCGATCACGCCCAGCGCGATGCCGCCTTCCCAGCCACCGAACACGGCGACCACCAGCGCGAGCTGGATGAACTTGTCAGTCTTGGCGTGCATAGCTCTTCTCCACTTCGCCGCGCAGGCATGCCCAGATGTCGCGGTACAGGTCGGTGAAACGGTCATCCAGCTTGATTTCGGCCACGTTCCTCGGCCGTTCCAGATCCACATCGAAACTGCGCACCACGCGGCTGGCCGGGCCGGAGGACAGCACCACCACGCGGTCGCCCAGGGCGATCGCTTCTTCCAGATCGTGGGTGATCAGGATCACCGAGCGCCGGTCTTCCTGCCACAACCTCAGCAGCTCGTTCTGCATGAGGTGGCGGGTATGGATGTCCAGCGCCGAGAACGGCTCATCCATCAGGATCACCTTCGGCTCGACGATCAACGCCTGGGCCATCTGCACGCGCTTGCGCTGGCCACCGGACAGCTGGTGCGGGTAGCGATGCTCGAAGCCGGCCAGGCCGACCTTGGCCAGCCACGCGTTGGCCTTGGCCTTGCGTTCGGCCTCGGGCACACCACGGAAGCGCAGGCCGAGTTCAACATTCTGGTACGCGGTCTTCCACGGCAGCAGCGCGTCCTGCTGGAACAGGTAGCCGACCGACTCCTGCACGCCGCTGACGGCACGGCCATCGATGCTGACCTGGCCCGACGACGGCTTCAGCAGGCCCGCCACGGAATTGAGGATGGTGCTCTTGCCGCAGCCGGTGGGTCCGACGATGGCAAGGAACTCGCCGTCACCCACCTGGATGTCGACATCGCGTACGGCGGTGAATTCGCCGAAGGACATGGTCACCTTGTTGATGGCGACCATGGTCTGTGCAGGCTCCAGCTGCGGCGCGCCATTGAACTGGCGCACGGTGGCATTGAGGGCCATGGTTTACCTCCGCTTACGGTTGGGCAGCCGGCGCCGCAGCGTTGGCACGCTCGACGAAGGCATTGGTATAGGTCCGGGACAGATCGATATCGGCCTTGGCGACATCCGTGTTGAACTCACGCAGCACCTTCAGCGGTGTTTCCAGATCGGCAGGCGTGAAGTGACCGTCCCGGGTGAAGATCGCGCGCGCGTTCTCCACCGCGCGGGCATAGGTGGCGCGGTCACCGGAGACGTAGCTGTCCGGCAGCGCGGCCACGATGTCTTCAGCACTGTTGTCGGCGATGAACTTCAAGGCCATCTGCTCGGCGCGGGCGATCTTCTCGGCCGCTTCGGGACGCGTGTCCAGGAAGCTCTGGTTGGCGTACATCACCGAGGTCGGGTACAGGCCGCCATAGACCTGGCGGGCGCCGTCGTCGCTGCGCGCGTCGAGGATGATCCTGCCGACCTTGCGCTCGGTGATCAGGGTGGCGGCAGGATCATAGTTGACGAGCAGGTCGATCTTGCCCTGCTCGAGCGCGGCCACCGCTGCGGCGCCCGAGCCGACGCCGATCAACGAGATGCTGTCGGCCGGAATATCGTGCTGGGCGAGGAAGTGACGGACGAAGAAGTCGGACGAGGAGCCCGGCGCGGTGATCCCGACCTTCTGGCCCTTGATGGTCTCCGGGCGCGCCGGATCGAAGGTGGCATCCTCGCGGCCGGCCATCACCAGGCCGGAGTTGCGCGAGAGCAGTACGAAGGCCACCACGTCCTTGCCCTTGGCCTGCATCTGGATGGTGTGGTCGTAGAAGCCGACGGCCACGTCGGTGGAATTGGCCACCAGCGCCTGCAATACCTTGGAGCCGCCCTGGGCGAAGTTCTCGGTCTTCACCTGCAGGCCGACGTCCTTGAAGTACCCCTTGGCGTCGGCGATGAAGAACGGCAGGTTGTTGAGGTTGTAGGAGCCGACGCTGATGCGTACCGGGGCATTGTCGCCACCGCCGGCGGATGCGCCTTCGCTGCGCCCGCTGTTGCTGCATCCGGCCGCGGCCAGACCGGCCGCGCACAGCGCGGCCAAGAAGAACTGCTTGTACATCATCCCTCCCAGGAGTGAAGCATCTACGTTGTAATGGCGGGCATGCGCGTCTACGCAGGCCCGTCCGGGTTCAGATCATGCCGCTGACGTCCATTGGCGGGCTTGGGTGGCACTGGCCGTGGCGGGCGCGGGCGCGGGCGAAGTCGCGTACACGCGCCCCTCGAACAAGCGGCGTGCGGTGCGGACCACGCTGGCAATCACCGGCGAATCGCCCGAGCTGCGACTGAGGCCCACCTCCAGGGCCCCACTCGGATGTTCGAGGGTAATGCTGCCGGGAACGGACCGGCATCCGACCAAAGTGTGGGCCAGCGTGCCCGGCGTGACGGCGGCGGTGGCCAGGCCGACCGCACCGGTAATGGCCAGTGCGGTGTGGCATTGGTGCGGCATGAAATAGCGCACCTGCAGATCGCCGCCCTGTTGCGGCGCCGACAGCAGCACCGGCTTGGGAATGACCTTGTTGCCGGCGTCGGCGATGCCCATGCGGGCGCCCGCCTCGATGCGCAGCGCTTCCAGCCGGCGCATGAACGCCGCGTCCGCGTTCAGTTCGGCGGGCGAGGCATCACCGCGCACGCCCAGGTCTTCGGCACGCACCAGCATCATCGGCATGGCGCAGTCCACCAGGCTGGCCGGCACGCCATTGATGGTTTCCTGCGCATGCCCGCTGGGCAGCAGCTTGCCGGTGCGGGCGCCTGCCGCATCAAGGAAGGAGAGCCTGACCGGCGCGGCTGCGCCCGGCGCGCCGGCAATGCGCGTATCACCGCGGTAGGCCACAGTGCCGCCCGGCGTTTCCACCGTGGCGATGATCAGCTTGCCGGTGTTGACGTTGTGGATGCGCACCTCGGTCTGCGGATCCTGCGCCTGCACCAGCCCACGCTCGATGGCATACGGGCCCACGGCCGCCAGCATGTTGCCGCAGTTGGGCGAGGTATCCACCACCTGCTGCTCCACCCGGACCTGGGCGAACAGGTAGTCCACGTCGGCGTCCGCCCGGCTCGAGCGGTCGATGATCGCCACCTTGCTGGTCAGTGCGTTGCCACCGCCGATGCCGTCGATCTGCAACGGATGGCCCGAGCCCATCACTTCCAGCAGCAGGCGATCCCGTTCGGCGGTGTCCGCCGGCAGGTCGCTGGCCAGGAAGAACGGGCCCTTGGAGGTGCCGCCGCGCATGAGCACGCAGGGAATGCTGAGCAGATCGTTGGACATACGTGTGCTAGATTGATGCGTATAGGGGATGAATGACCCCTCTGTGATTCGATACTGGCATGACCCTAATTGATCTGTGAATTGCTGATTTTTGGATGATTGATACCCAATGAGCATCAATTGCGAAATCCTGGATCTACGCGCGTTCCTGCTGGTATCGGAGACACGCAGCTTCCATCGCGCCGCTGAAATCCTGCACGTCTCCCAGCCGGCGCTCAGCCGACGGATACAGAAGCTGGAGCAGGCCGTGGGTTCGCCGCTGCTGGAGCGCACCACGCGCAGCGTCAGTACCACCGCTGTCGGCGAGAACCTGCTGCCACTGGTGCGCCGCATGCTGGAGGAATTCGATGGCTCGCTGTTCTCGCTGCGCGGCCGCGAAGACACCCGCGGCGCCACCGTGACCATCGCGTGCCTGCCGACGGCGGCGTTCTACTTCCTGCCCAGCGTGATGGCGCGTTTCCACGAAGCACACCCGAACGTGCGCTTCCGCATTCTGGATATCCCGGCCACGGAGGGTCTGCAGGCAGTGGAACGTGGTGAAGTCGAGTTCGGCATCAACTTCATGGGCGCCAACGATCCGAATCTCGACTTCGACGTGCTGGCCGAGGACCCCTTCGTCCTCGCCTGCCGGCGCGATCATCCGCTGGCCCGCAAGCGCAAAGTGGAATGGGCTGATCTGGCCGAGCACCAGCTGATCACCGTGCATCGCACCAGCGGTAACCGCACGCTGCTGGACGGCGCGCTGGCGCGCGAGAACCTCAAGTTGAGCTGGCACTACGAGGTGACGCACCTGTCGACGTCACTGGGCATGGTCGAGGCCGGCATCGGCGTGTCGGTGCTACCGAAGATGGCCACGCCGGACGGGGATCACCCCACCCTGGTGACGCGCGCGATCGGCAACCCGGTGGTGTCGCGCACGATCGGCATCGTCCGCCGACGGGGTGCCCTGCTCTCGCCCACCGCAGAGCGATTCCTTCAGATGCTGATGAGCCAGTGGCGTGGGGAGGCGTGAGCAACCGCGCGGTTCACGCGCTTGTGCTGTCCTGACTCCAGGCGAATGTGCTGCTGCCACCCATCAATCGGGCCGTCTGCATCGACCATTCCTGCAGAAGCTGCCGCGCGCCTGATTCGCCACCTCGCCCGATTGCCTCCAGCATCCTGTCCAGTCTTCCGCGGATCGCGCTGGACACCGGCAGTGCGAGCAGATTCTTCAGTGCAGCGTCTGCGGCCGGGAAATCGCCCAGGCGAATGGTGGACAGGTACTTCACCCATTGGCAGTAATCGCCCTCGAAACCGGCCTCTTCAACATACATCAGAAGGTCCGCAGCTGTTCTCACCCCTTCGAGCATTGCGAGGTGAGCCTCGTGCGTGCCGCGGAAAAAGTCCTTTGGATCTTCCGGGCAAGCGACCCTCTGGCCGAGAGACATATGCAGGTGTGGCAGGCCGTCATAGACCGGAAGTGCGAAGGTCCATACATAGATGGAGGACGGCGCTGGGTCCATGGCAAACCCGGAGATCACATCGCGTGTGTACGAAACAATCAGAAAGTTACCAACCACCCGCAACCCAGCCTTCCTGGCGTTCCGTTTCATTGTCCACAGATCAATGGATCTCATGCGTGCGCCCGACGGTTGGCGACGGCATAGGACTTTCAATGTTCAACTGGATGCCCTGCACCATTCGCCTTCCGTCGCGCAGGACAACAAGGGCTCGATCCAGATCGCGCCTTGCAATGGAAATCGATCTCAGACCAAGCGATTGAGCGACCTCGCACTGCGAAAAGAAGATGTCATAGGTCTCCATCAACTCGGCATGAAACAGCTGATTGGGGGCGCTGTCGATCACCCTGGAGAGGTCCGTCATGAAATTCCATGCATCCACGACCTCGCCGGGGTCGACCTCCCGCCCTGAATCTACAGACGAGATCAGCGAGTCGAGGTCAATGACGGACTCTCCTTCCCAGTCCAGGACTCGGCCGCGCGCGGCAACCTGACCCTCCAGCCCTTCCTTGCTGCTATCGCAGACAGGCCTTCCATTGCTGGACATCACCCGATCATGGTCACCTGATACCCAGGCAAACCAGATGATCCGCATCCCCCCTGCAACGCCGACCGGATATATCGCTTCCACTATCGATTCCTGCTCAGATGGTTCCATCCATCCCGGGCTCTCACGGGAGGTGCAGCCGCTCCGATGGTAACGCCAAACTCGATTGCCGATGACCTGCGGAGCCTCCAGCGACCGGCACTACCAGGTCAATCAACCTGCGGTTTCCAGTCCCTTCCCCGCCGCATCCATCCGCAGCGAGGCCAGGTAGCGACAGTACTTGCCCACGAAGACGCCAGTGAACCCGCCGGTCAGCAGCAGGTAGGCGGCGCTGAAGCCGGCACTGGCGGTCAGCGTCGGCGACACCGCAAATGCGACCTCGAAGCCGTACTTCACCAGGAAGGTGACCAGCAGCAGCGGCAGCAGGCTGAAGTCCGCGCTGCGCCAGAGCTTGCCGGTGCTGCGGTCCAGCGTCAGCTTCAATCGACTCAACAGCAGCCAGGCAAGCGCGGCCCCCGTGGCGATGCCGGCCAGCCACTCGCTCCAGGCGATCAGCGACGCGCCGAAACGATGGCTGATCGACCACGCACCCCAGACGGCAAACAGGCCGGGCACGATCGCCAGCTTCTGCAGCGAGGTCTGGGCCGGCTTCATGGCGGCAATGCCACGGGTGACCAGGAAGGCCAGGAGCAGCCAGACCCAGATCGGCGTCTGCGAGGCGAGTTGCTGGAGCATGTTCATGAGCGGTCCCCCTGGTGAGTGGTGGCTGAGTGGTGGCGAGGTGTCCTCGCCTTGGCGCTCACTATTCGCTTCCGCCCGGGTTGCAGCCAGTGACAGCTGTCAGCCATCGCCGGTTACGCCGTGGCGAGCACGCCCTGGCCTGACCCGGCCGGGGCGGGCCGGGCCGGGCACATGCTGTTGACGGCCCTGCCCTATGCTGGGGGCCTCATTGGAGACCTGCCAGGTACGAACCATGACGAAGCTGCACACCCTGATACTGACCGGCGGCCTGCTTGTGCTGAGCCCGCTGGCCTCGGCAGAGACCGTGAATCTGACCAACAGTGCCGAGGGTGCCAACCGCGATGCCGGCATCACTGCGGTCAAGAAGAAGCTGCAGGACGCGTGTACCGAGCGCAAGGGCTCGGCCGACACCGCCTCGTTCGAGGTGGTCTTCGAGAAGACCAACCCGAACCCGAGCGTGCCCAAGCCCTACTACGTGGACGGAAAGATGAAGTGCGACCTGCCGGGCTGAGGCGATTCAACCATCGGTGCCGGAAATGCGCCGCCGGTACTGCGCCACCCACTCCAGCGACGGCGCAACGCCGCCGAACGGGAAGAAATGCGGGCTGACCTGGCCATGGGCGCGGGTCAGCCCCTTCACCAGGCAATCGACGAACACCTCCGGCCCTGCCGTGCCGAGCAGCCGGCCGATCGAGATGCCATACCGGGCCAGCATCGATGCACTGGCGCCCACGCCGCACATCGCGGCGTAGCGCAGCAGGCGAGAGACGCTGGCCGGGCCCGGCACGCCGACCAGCACCGGGACGCTGATGCCACGCGCGCGCAGTGCATCCAGCCAGGCCAGCACGGCATCGGCATCGAAGGCGAACTGGGTGACGATCAAGGGGGCCATGCCGCGCGCTTCGATGCTCTGGCATTTACGCTCAAGCGCCTGCCAGCGTTCGTCACTGCTCATTACCGGATGCCCTTCCGGGTGTCCGCCGATACCAACGACCTTGATCCCGGAGTGCTCCAGAAGACCGGTCTGGATGATCGAAGCACTGTCGGCAAACGGTCCGGCGGGCGTGGCCAGGTCGCCCGCGATCAGCAGGCAACGCGCGACCCCGGCGTCGCCGGCCGCACGCTCCAGGAAGCGCGCAAGCGATGCGGCTGACCGGATGCGGCGGGCAGAGAGATGCGGCATCGGCTCGAATCCGAGCGCGCGCACGGTGCGCACGGCGGCCAGGCGGGCGTCGTCATCCTCGCTGGCCAGCCAGGGAATGGAGATGACCGTACCGCGCGGGATCCGATCCGCCTCGGCGCGCAGCGCAGGCATGGCCTTCGCGCTGACTTCCAGTGAAAAGGCGTTGATGAAGGCTTCCGCCCGCGGTGACAGGCCTGCCGACATCAACGCGCTCCGCCCACATTGCCGGCAAGCGGCGAGCTGTTGCGGGCCAGTTCGATGAAGGCCTGCAGGTAGTCGATACCGGTATCGGCCTCGCGCGCACCCAGGTAGATCTGCTTGGGGATGCCCTTGGCGCCCAGCCGTACGGGCACCACGTCCATGCGCGTGGCGTACTCCTCCACCAGCCAGCGCGGCATGGCAGCCACGCCGCGGCCGCTGGCCACCATCTGCATCATGATGTCGGTGGTTTCGATGGCCTTGTGGCGCCGCGGGGTGATGCCGGCCGGCAGCAGGAACTGGTTGTAGATGTCCAGGCGCTCGAACGGCACCGGGTAGCTGATCAGCACTTCCTGGCCGAGCTGGCGCGGCTTTACGTGGTCCACCTTGGCCAGGGCGTGGTTGCTGGCGACCACCAGCACCTGCTCGTAATCGAACACGGGGATGAACTTCAGGCCCGGCTTCAGCAGTGGATCGGGCGTGACCAGCAGGTCGATCTCGTAACCGAACAATGCGCCGATGCCACCGAACTGGAACTTCTGCTTGACGTCCACATCCACGTCCGGCCACGCCGCCAGGTAGGGAGAGACGATCTTCAGCAGCCACTGGTAGCACGGATGGCATTCCATGCCGATGCGCAGCGCGCCGCGCTCGCCCTGCGCGAACTGGCCCAACCGCTCCTCGGCCAGGTCCAGCTGCGGCAGTACCCGGTTGGCGACCGCCAGCAGGTACTGCCCGGCCTGGGTCAGGCGCAGGCTGCGGCCTTCGCGCAGCCAGACATCGGTGCCCAGCTGCTGCTCCAGCTTTTTCATGCTGTGGCTGAGCGCCGACTGGGTCAGGTTGAGCACCCCGGCGGCCGCGGTGAGCGAGCCCTGCTGTTCGACCTGCTGCACGATGCTGAGGTGGATCCGTTCCAACATGACGATGAATCTCATTCATGGATTGGTGAAGTAATACCATTTTACGTCATGAAAGGGCATGGCTAGGATCGGGTCATGCCTTCGGTTGCCTGCCAGCCTGCTGACCCAGCCGGCCTGCAGGGCTGCGCACCTGCAGATGCCCGAAGGCGCTCCCCTCCCCCGCTGATAGCGAACAGATGACCCGCCCCCTCCGTATCGTCGCCGTTTCCGGCGGACTGCAACGCCCCTCCCGGGCCGCCGCCCTGGCCGAGCATCTGCTGGACCTGATCGGCGAGGACATCCACAGCGAACAGCAGCTGATCGAACTCGGTGAGCTGGCACCGCAGCTGGCCGGTGCGCTGTGGCGCTCGCAGCTGCCCGAGGCCGTGGAGCGGCAGCTGGTTGCGGTTGAACAGGCCGACGTCCTGGTGGTGGCCACGCCGGTCTACCGCGGCTCCTACACCGGCCTGTTCAAGCACTTCTTCGACTTCATCGACCAGGATGCGCTGGTCGACACCCCGATCCTGCTGGCCGCCACCGGCGGCAGCGAGCGCCACGCCCTTGTGATCGACCACCAGCTGCGCCCGCTCTTCAGCTTCTTCCAGGCCCGCACCCTGCCCCTGGGCGTCTACGCCACCGACCGCGATTTCGCCGAGGGCCGCGTGCACAACGACGCACTGATCCAGCGTGCGCGACTGGCCGTGCAGCGGGCGATGCCCCTGCTGGCGCTGTCCCATCGCGCCGCGCCTCCCGCTACCGCAGAGGCCACCGCAACGCTTTGAATGCCAGACGCCGCCGACCTGCATCTGGATGTCACCCCGCAACCCGGAACGCCGCCATGACGACCGATACCTTCACCTTCAGCATCACGCACATCCCCTTCAACGAGGATTACCAGCCGGCCGAGGGCACGCGCATCACCACCAACTTCGCCAACCTGGCCCGTGGCGCGTCGCGGCGGGAGAACCTGCGCAACACGATCAGCATGATCAACAACCGCTTCAACGACCTGGCACATTGGGACAACCCGAATGCGGACCGCTATGCGGTCGAGCTGGACATCATCACCGTGGAGATGCACATCGACGGCGCCGACGGCAGCGATCCGTTCCCGTTGATCGAAGTGCTGCGGCCGACCATCGTCGATACGCAGACCGGCGTGCGTAGCGAGGGCATCGTTGGCAACAACTTCTCGTCCTACGTGCGCGACTACGACTTCAGCGTCGTGCTGCCGGCCAGCAACGAGGGCAAGGACACCTTCGGCATTCCGGAGGGCTTTGGCGACCTGCACGGCAAGCTGTTCCAGCACTTCCTGCGCTCGGACGCCTACCGCGCCAACTTCAGCAAGGGGCCGGTGATCTGCATCAGTGTTTCCAGCAGCAGGACCTACCACCGCACCGAGAACCATCACCCGATTCTGGGCGTGGAATACCGCCAGGGTGAGTTCTCCCCCACCGACCAGTACTTCGACAAGATGGGCCTGCAGGTGCGCTATTTCATGCCACCGGGCAGCGTCGCGCCGCTGGCGTTCTACTTCCAGGGCGACCTGCTGGGCGATTACTCGAACCTGGAACTGATCGGCACCATCAGCACCATGGAAGCCTTCCAGAAGATCTACCGCCCGGAGATCTACAACGCCAATTCCGTGGCCGGCAAGGTCTACCAGCCCAGTCTAAAGCACCAGGACTACTCCTCCACCCGCATCGTCTACGACCGCGAAGAGCGCAGCCAGCTGGCGGTCAAGCAGGGCAGGTTCACCGAAGAGCACTTCATCAAGCCGTACCGCGCCGTGCTTGAGCAGTGGGCCGCCCGCTGATCCATCGATTTACCAACCGCCCCAGGACACACGACACAATGCCGACGAAGACGCTGCTCCCCACCTCCACTGCAGGCAGCCTGCCCAAACCCTCCTGGCTGGCAGAGCCCGAAACACTCTGGTCACCCTGGAAGCTGCAGGACGAAGCGCTGCTTGAAGGCAAGCAGGACGCCCTTCGCCTGTCCCTGCAGGAACAGCAGCACGCCGGCATTGATATCGTCAGCGACGGCGAGCAGACCCGGCAGCATTTCGTCACCACCTTCATCGAGCATCTCAGCGGCGTCGACTTCGAGAAGCGCGAAACCGTGCGCATCCGCAACCGCTACGACGCCAGCGTGCCGACCGTGGTTGGCGCGGTGAGCCGCCCGAAGCCGGTGTTCGTGGAGGATGCGAAGTTCCTGCGCCGCCAGACCACGCAGCCGATCAAGTGGGCGCTGCCGGGCCCGATGACGATGATCGACACGCTGTACGACGCGCACTACAGGAGCCGCGAAAAGCTGGCCTGGGAGTTCGCGAAGATCCTCAATGAGGAAGCGAAGGAACTGGAGGCCGCCGGCGTTGACATCATCCAGTTCGATGAGCCGGCCTTCAATGTGTTCTTCGACGAGGTGAACGACTGGGGCGTGGCCGCCCTGGAGCGTGCGATCGAAGGGCTGAAGTGCGAGACGGCGGTGCACATCTGCTACGGCTACGGCATCAAGGCCAACACCGACTGGAAGCAGACGCTGGGTTCGGAATGGCGCCAGTACGAGGAGTCGTTCCCGAAGCTGCAGACCTCCAGCCTCGACATCATCTCGCTGGAATGCCACAACTCCCATGTGCCGATCGACCTGATCGAGCTGGTGCGCGGCAAGAAGGTGATGGTCGGTGCCATCGACGTGGCCTCCACCACGGTGGAAACCCCGGAGGACGTGGCCAACACCCTGCGCAGGGCGCTGCAGTTCGTGGACGCCGACAAGCTCTACCCGAGCACCAACTGTGGCATGGCGCCACTGGCGCGCGACGTGGCCAGGGGCAAGCTGCGCGCACTCAGCGCGGGAGCGAGGATCGTTCGCGAAGAACTCTCGGCATAACCCTGGCTGGGGAGGAATTGTCGTTCGAATGTCGGTTTGACGGAGCCTGGCCGGGTATCGACCAGGCTCCACCCCGCCCCTGCACTTCCGGTCGGGTCTTCATCGCGGGCTGTCGCGGCGCCAGTGCCTGCTTGATCCGTACCACCTCCCCCGCCCCGGCCTCGGCCAGGCGGCGGGCCTGCTGCCGTTGTTCCCGCGAAAGCGCGGGCGACGGCGCAGCGCCTGCTTCCGGCGCTACGTCCACCAGGCGCGCCACTGCCTCGCGCAGCCGCAGCTGTGGGAAGAGCCGCGCAGCACACCAGCGCTCGGCGTAGCGCCTGGCCTGCCGCACATTCGTGGCGGCCACCACCTTGGTCTGGGACATCCTGCGTGCATCCAGGTAGACCCGGAAGCCAAGTTCGGCATGCGGCACGATGTTGGCCACCGAGCGCCCGTTCCACCACAGGTCCCAGCGCTCGCCGCTCCGTACCCAGCCGGAGGGCCGGGTGACCGTCATGAACTCTGGAAGATCGAAGGGAGGACTCATGTCGGGAAGGATACGAGCGCCCGTCGCACCGGCTGAGATCCGCACCGTGCGCTTGTTCGAGACCATGAATCGTTAAGGCGCGCTTGCTTCCGCTACGCCTGCTCCGCACCGCCGGGCTACGGGAACAAGAACTAAAGTGACGCGTCACGCTCGATGATGCTTTCGATCCAGTCGATGTAGCGGGACACACGCACGTTGTAGACCACCTGCCCATAGAAACCCGCTTCCAGCGCATGCTCGGGTACGGCGGTGATCCAGGAACCGAGGCCCACCAGCTGCCAGGCCCCATCTTTCTCGATCACCAGCGGGCCGCCGCTGTCGCCGTTGCCGAGCACGCCTTCAAGGGGAAGGCCCTGCGGAGGCGGATCAAACCGGTACCAGAGATAGCGCGTGTTGCCGCCTGTGATCGCGTTGCAGGCCCGCCGCAGCGTTGTACGATGCGGCCCGCCGGGCATCAGGCCAGTCGCACCATTGCCGGTGGCGCCTCTCCCTATCAGGGCGGCGACCTGCGTGACCTCGTCGGCGCCCCGGTAGAGTGCGACCGGCGGCACATCGCTCACCGGTGCGGCAAGTCTGATCAACGCAATGTCATCCGATGCTGCCAGGAACGCGTGGATTTTCGACGCGCTCCCGGTTGCCATCGCTTCCTTGCCCAGCGCCTCGGGCATCTTCCGGTAGCCGGGGTGCAGGAAGACACGCTCGACGCCGTAGCCGTTCCCATTGATGGTGATGGTGGCGCCCCTCCCTTCCATCGGCGCGGCATGCGCGGCGGTCAGCACCCAGCGCGGCGCGATCAGGACGCCGTGCCCCTCGCCCGGCATGTCGGCCAGCGCGGGGAAGGCCGATGCATCGATCTGATACCGGGCGTCGTCCACATCATCACGGATGACCACGGCACCGGCAGTGAACGGGAGCGTGGCCAATGCCAGGAAAATCCAGCGGTTCATGGTTGCTTGCATCCCAGCAGTTCAATCCCAACAGCCTAGGGCATGGCCCTGCCATACGGGGAGATCGTGCGACCGATCCCCGGCGATTGCCGACGAATGCGGGGAAACGGGAGTTGAAGCCAGGCGGGCCATGCCCTACCTGCGGCCGCGATAGGGTTCGCAGCCCACGCCATCATTGTCACGATCGAGGTGCGGGCCATAGCCCGGATCACCACGCCGTACCGGCGCCGCCCCGGCGGCGCGGGCCTCCGCGCAGTTGGCAAACACCCGGGAACTGCGCGCGGGCGCGGGGGCGAAACTGCTGCGCGGAGTGTCGACGTATCGAGGTGCCGCTGGAGCGCCTCGATGACAGTGATACTCACCCGTTTTCCGGTTGGTGTGGCACCCCTGCTTGTCGAGCCCGCCCGGATGCGCGAGCGCATTGGCGGACAGTGCCAGTGCGAGCATGCCGGATGCAGTCAATACGCTGGAAACGCGGCGTCGTGTGTCCATGCCTTCCCCCTGTCAGGCACTCCTCTGCCGAGGGGAAGGCTAGCATGGTGTCTCGACCGCCAGGCTTGACGCTGCAGCGGCTGCCACTCAACGCAGGTAGTGCTTCAGGAACAGCCAGGTGATCAGCGTCGGCAAGATCAACAAGAAGAAGCTGCGCGTGCTGCACGCCCCGGAGGCAGGCGCCGGCAGTCGCTGATCCCTGAGCGGCCACGGGCTCTGCGCCAATGCGGGGAAATCAATGCACCCGCGCTCCTGTTCCGTCGGTTCCGCCGCATACATCGTGGCTGGCGCCGATCCTCCCTCGCCCCTCGCTCCTACAGTGGATTCGCGGCGACGCACGGCCTGCACCCCCGATGGCAACGCCGCCGCCCCCACTTTTCGAGCCCACAGGAGCGAGACATGGCATGCCTTTCCCGGACTATCGCTGGCACAGCGGCAATGCGCCCAGCCCCCTCCACGCAGGTTGAACGGAGGGGTGCACCATGAACCAGGTCTACGTCGCAGTCTGGGATGGAGCCCACTATCTGGTCGTCCGCAAACGGGTGCTCAACAGCTGGTGGGGCAGCAATTCCGTGGTCGTACTTTCTGCCGAGGCGATGGCCGCTGTGCTGGCCATCCGCAACGCGTCCGGCGGTGGCACAGAGCAGGACTGGGATCTGGTGAAGAAGCTGCTTTCCGGCGCCTGGCGCGCCGCAGGGTCAGTCGCCTACCGCGGCGAACGCACGCTGCCCCGCACCATGGACGCACTGGACCGGGCGCTTGAAAGCGCCGAACGCACGCATCCGCAAACCGATGACATCGCCATGGAGACGCTGGCCGCTCTGCAGAGCCTGTTCCGCGAGGACGCAAGAACCCCTCCCCCGTTCAGCGCTGCGCGAGCAACCTTGCGGGAGCTCTCCATCGCGTTGCCGCCGCCCACCCGGGGTGCGCCGAACTGGGCCGCTGCGTTGATACTGGCACAACGCCTGGTGGCGGAAGTCGGGGCGTGGTCGGATGGCCTGCCCCCGGCGCTGGTGAACCAGGCGGGGCAATGGGCCCTGCCCGGCGGCGGCCGCCTGAACAACGAACGCAAGGAGCGCGCCGCGCGCCGCGAGTTCGAGGAGGAGCTTGGCATCTGGCTTGGGCAGGGACGCGCCGCATGCGATCTGCGTGCCCGGCTGTTTCCGGATGGGGGAGGCAGCTTCTCCCTGGTTCGCTTCCGCACCACGGCCGAGGAGCTTCTGCGGATGGCGCAGGAGGCCGAGAACAACGTCCAGGCCAGTGCCAGCAGCCCTGCGCGCCCCCAGTCCTGCCTGGTGACCGACTGGGAGGTGGCGAGCATCGGACGGGTACCGGTGACCGAACTGCGCAACATCCTGGGAGCAAGGGTGGAGGTTCCGGGCGCAGGAACACCGGAGGTTGACGAGGCCCTGGCCGGCGCCAGGCCCGGTAGCCAGGAGATCGACTGGTACCGGGAGATCGCCGCTCTGCTGTCACCCGCCTGAGCCTCCAGCGCGAACCCATGTGATCCCCTGCAAGCCCAGCGAGGCCCACCATGAAAGAGAGCACGCCCGAGCGCGAGGCCCGGCGCCACATCAGCAAGCAGCTCACCGCGCAGATCAACAACGCGCAGGCGTATCCCGACGTCCGCTCGGTCGTGGTGAAGGCCCTGTCGGACATCAAGGACCAGCTGCGCAGCCTGTCCAGCAAGGTACGGCGCGACTACAGCCTGAAGCCCGACGAGCCGCTGATGTTCTTCTACGTCAAGGGCGGCAACGCACTGGACGCACTGCTTGAACGCCCGGCCCAGCCGCCACCGACGCTGTTCGATTTCGGCCGGTCCGACTGGGATACGCAGGTGGTGATCAATCCCTGGATTCCGATCCCGGCCCAGGACGCCCTGCACGGCGGCGTGGAGGACATCGTGATCGAGGTGATGCTCGGCGCCGGCCTCAACATCGCATTGGAGATCAGTGTCTTCCCACCCAACCAGAATCCGCTGGCCGGCCAAGTGGTGGATCTTGCACCGGTGGACATCCATGTGCCGCCCGGCCAGCAGTGCCTGGTGACCTGTGACACTCCGCAGGCGTTCCGGAAGGTCTACCAGCGTGACCGCGCGGGCCTGCATCTGTTCACCAGCGAACCGCTGAAGGGCATCGGCACCTCCACGGCCTTGGCCAGCCCGTCCGTGCTGCCCCCGCCGCAGCCGCCACTGCCCGTGCAGCCGCCCCCTGCCCCTCCGCCGCCACCCGGCATCATCCTCAACGACGGCATCAAGCCGTTCGTGCTGTACCGCATGGGCTACACCTGGCACGCGCGATGGGTGAAGGATCCGAAGGCGCCTGCCGGCGACGACCCGGTGACGCCACGGCCGATCCTGATGGAACTGATCGATGTGACCACGCCGCGCCGCGATACCGTGGAGGCCGTGACAGTGTGGTCGGACATCATCCGCAACCATCTGGTGATTGCCGAGGATGCCGGCGCGGAAGAGCGCTGGCGGCTGCCCCTGCCCAGCATGGAGTACCACCTGTGGGAAGGACTGACCATGCTGTGCGAGATCGCCGCCTATCCGGGCTGGCCGGGTGCGGACAAGCTGGAGAAGCGTCGCCGCAATGTGCAGCGCATCCACGACTGGTACCGCGACCAGCAGGGCGACCTGGCGACGTTCGGCAGGGTGATCGATGGCATCTCGGCCGCGCCGGTGTTCGCCGATGACAGGGACTGCATGCAGCAGGTCGATGCCTGCATGCGTGAGGTCAAAATGCGCATGCAGGCGTCATCTTCGGGATTCGATCACGGCGCCCTGTCGGCCACCCACACGCATCGCCTGCGGCAGGGGCGGCAGTGGGTCGCGCAGCGGGTCGCAACGCTGCTGCAACGCCTGCAGACATCTGCCGCATCCTGTGGCTACAGCGACGATCTGGCGTTGATCGGGACGCTGGCACAGAACCCCTACCTGGATGTCACCCAGGTACCGATCTCCGACGTCGACTGCGCGATGATCATCCGCACCGACCCTGCAACGCTGCGCAGGGCGACGGCGGCCAACTGCTTGAATGCGCTTGCCGAGGATCTCGGCGCGCACATGACCATCGAGGATTCCCTGCACTCGACCGTACGTGCGACGGGTATCAGTTACGAGCGAACGCTGGTGATCTTCGATGCGCGGCGTTCGCCGTCGGCGCGCGTGGCCAAGGCGATCCTGACATTCACCACGGCTGGCCCGGTCGGTTGCCCGTTCCGGGACAGCCCCGACGGTTCCGGGCAGGCCATCGCGCCGTTGCTGGACATGGACAACCAGCGCAAGGTGGCAGCCTCGATCGTCCAGGGTTTCGTGCAACGGGCGAATCTGTCCAGGCAGCACGAGATGATCCGGGTGCTGTTGCCGCAGGGGGAATGATCCTCCATCAGCGCAGCGCGGGCGGCGGGTTCCGATCAGGTCCGATCAGTCCCTGCCCTCCAGGATCCATGCCTCCAGCGCCTGCGTGTCCCGCATGTCCCCCGCGTAGCGGCGATCCGGCACGTAGGGCTCGTTCGAACCGCGCCCGCGACCGCGGTAGACCTTCATGGGCACCGAAATCCGGCTCAGCCCACTGGGCAATGGCTGAGGCCTGATATCCATGTAGACACTGAGGGCGCCGTCCATCTGGGCGACGAAGCCGGGATTGTGCGGGTCAACCACCCCGGGATGGCTGTCGCGCAGGGCCGCGTCAGCAGCCTCCAGATCCATCAACAGCGTGCTCGGCCAATCTGTGGCAGAGCCTTGGGTGCCTGCTGCCACTACCGCACCGACCAGCAACGATGCGAGCGCCATCGATTCACCTCTCTACTGGATTGCGTTCCAGGCTGGCAGCTTTCAGGTCTGTCGTGCCGCGCCCGCCGCAACGGGCGCGGCGCCACTTCAATGCAGGGGCACCTTCAGCACCGAAGGCGCGTTGGCCGGTGAGCTGAAGGTCACCGCACCGCCCAGCTGGCTGATGCCTGCATAGCGCAGGTCCACGGTATCGACCACCAGGGTCAGGCGGCTGCCGGCCGGGAGGTTCCAGCTGCTGGCTTCCAGGCGGAGATCGATTGTTTTCGGCTGGCCGGGCGTGGCCCCGCGCAGGGTGTAGGGCTTGTGGCTGACCAGCTGGCCGTTGCCCAGCGCGTCTTCGGCATACAGGTAGGCATACAGCGTGGTATTGGCGCGGCTGGGCGTCACCGTCACCCGCACCTCCGGTGCGCCATCCAGGCGACGTGCGCTCCAGTAGATCGGGCCCTGCCAGACGCCGGCGGCGTTGCGGCCGACTAACGGTACATAGGCGCCGGGCGGCAGGTTGATCATCTGCAGTGCACCGGAGGCCATCACCACGCCGGAATTGGCAGCCGTCAGCAGCCCGCTGCCGATGCGGTAGCTCCAGCCGGTAGCGCCACCGTTCTCCGCCAGGCCGCCGGTGGGCAGCAGCAAACCGGAGGGTGCGGTCAGGCCGTAGCTGACGGCGCCCGCATTGGTGGCCTGCCAGTCCGGATAGCGGCTCCAGCTGCCCTTCTGCGACTTCAGCTGCACCGCTGCCTGGCGATCGATGCCATTGTCCACGCCCTTCAGGTAGTGGTCGAACCAGTCGCCCACGGCGGCATAGACCTCATTGGGAATGCCGAACGCACCGAAGGCCTCGTTGAGGGCATGGTCGCCGTGGCGCAACTGCAGCTGCTTGGGCCCCTTCAGGCGGTTGAAGAAATCGACCAGCTGGCCCGGCGGGAACAGGCTGTCATTGAAGGCATTGGCGAGGAATACCGCCGGCTGGTTGGCGTTGATCTCTTCAAGGCCGCTGGCCGGGCTGCGCTGTGCGGCCACCGGCAGCAGCGAGTCCACCGCCCCTTGGTAATTGCCGACCAGCACATTGCGGTTGATGGTGGCCAGCTCCGCGCCGGGGCGGCCGGTCGCCAGGCCCGCCGCCACCAGCAGGGCGATGCCCTGGGCGCTGGGTGTGTCATGGCTGTACAGCGACGCCTGCAGGTCGGCCCAGCCACTGAGTGCGGCAACGGCCTTGATGCGGGGATCGCGCGCCGCCGCCAGCAGGCTGGTGCCGGCGCCATAGGAGATGCCCGAGACCCCGATCCTGGCCGGATCGGCGCGGGTGTTGTCCAGCGCCCAGTCGATCAGCGCGCTGACATCCTCGACCGTGGCGGGCCCGGCGATGTCGATGCTGCCACCCGACTCCCAGAAGCCGCGCGAGCTGTAGCTGATGACCACATAGCCGCGCTGCGCCAGCGACTGTGCCACGCCCACGTACTCCACGCTGGGCACCGCCCAGCTGCTGGGCATGACCAGCAGCGGATAGCGCCCGCTGCCGGCATCCTGCGGTTCGATGACGAAGGCCCCGAGAGGCGTGCCATCCCAGCTGGGAATGGTGCGATGGGTGGTCTTGACCGTGGCGGCCCAGGCGGTGGGCGCCAGGCCGGTCAGCAGGATCAACAGCAGCAAAAGCTTGCGCATCGTCGTCTCTCCCCCTCGGTGGTGGTGCAACGGGTCGGACCGTACCAGTGCGAATGGTGGCTGGCACCTTGCGACGCAGCATGGCGCAAAGCGCACCTTGGTATGCTTCGCGGCACTGCGGTCCTCCGCAGGCTCCCATCAATGCAAGGATGCCCCCCCGATGCGCAGTCGGCACGGCGCGGCAGGAGGTGGAGGCCTGGAACCGCTGGTCGGCCTGGGCGGCGCGCTGGGTTCAGCATGCGCCGAAGTCGCCGGCAGCCCACCTGATGACTGCACGGATTCCGCTCAACCTGGCCTGGAGCTACCGCGGAAATGGTTACGCCAACACCGTCAATGCCGAAGACTGGGCTCAGTTCCATGAGTACAACGCGGCTTCGCAGGCCTACCTGCAATCGCATGAGGGCGTTGCCGGCGGCGACCCGTTCTGGCACGAGATGAGCGTGCTGATCGCGCTGCGCGAGGGCGCGGATGACGAAGAACTACTGACGCTCGTCGACCGTGCAGCGAAGGCCTTCCCCGACTACGAGCCGCTGCACTTCATTGCCCTGCAGCACTTCACGCCGGCCTGGGGCGGCAGCGCACAGAAGATGGAAGCCTTCGCACGGCGCTCGATGGCCAGTATCCCGAAGAAAAAGCGGGCCATGCGCTACGCACGGCTGTACTGGTCAGCCACCGCGTATTCGGCCGATCACTTCCGCGCGGCGACACCCGATTGGCCGCTGATGCGCTAGGGGCTGGACGAAATCGCACAGCGCTACCCGACCATCGACAATCTGGAGACCATTACACGCTACGCCTGTTGGGCGCGTGACGGCGATGCCCTGGATCGGTGGAATCGCCTGTACTTGAGCCGAAGTGGTTTCAGCGAGGCGGTCATTGCGGACTCGAGCGAGCAAAGCAGGGCCGCCTGCCTGGCGCCGGATGCTGGGCAAGAGGCTTCCTTGTAGAGCCAATCGGTGCGGAACCGGGCCGCGGAGGATGCGCGGTCCAGCATGCACTTCACACCTGCAGGGTGCTTAGCACGTACGCATGTCAGCCACGGACCGCGTGATCTGACACATCACCAGTGCTTGCACCCGGTCACAGCTTCGCGTTCTCGTCGTTGACCAAAAGACGACAGCTTGTGACGCTTGCGACACCGCGCGGCCCTCCGGGCCTCCTCATCGCGGCCTCGCTCTACTGCACTCCGCATCACCCGTATCCGCAACGCCTTCACATGACACAGGCCCGGCCTGGTCGTGGCGGGCAGCTGCGTCCTGAACTCTTTGCTGGAGAATCGCAATGCGCCTTGCAAGCTTCGTCTTTGCCTTCGTCCTCAGCGCCTTTGCCGGCGCAGCCCAGGCCCAGGTAGTCACCCTCAACAAGGGCGGCTTCGTGCTCACCTACGACTGCGGCATCCACAGCGCCACCCGTTACGAGTACACGCTCACCGCCGATACCGGTTCGGCCGCACGGCCGTCCAGCTTCTACAAGGACCCGGACCTGCCGGCCGGTTGCTTGGGCCAGACCAGCACCGCGTCCTACGCCAGCATCAAATCCGGCTATGACCGTGGCCATCTGGTCACGTCCAACCACATGGATTACGACGCGACCTACATCCGTCGCGCCAACTACATGACCAACATCGTGCCGCAGGTGTCCAGCTTCAACCAGGGCATCTGGGTGAAGGCCGAGAACGTGGCCGAGTGCTACCGCGACATCGCGCCGGTGGACGTCTACGGTGGCGTGGTCTACGGCGATGCCGCCAACGATTATTTCCTGGCCAGCCATGGCATTCCGACGCCGGAGTTCTTCTGGAAGACGATCATCACCCGCGACCCTAACACCGGAACCGCCAAGGCGATCAGCTGGATCATCCCCAACGAGGCCAACCTGGGCAGCCTGGACAACTACCTGGTGACGATTGCGGATCTGGAGGAACTGCTGGGCGCCAGCTACGTGGCGATCAACGCGCCGGCCTCGCTGAAAAACATGCTGCCGGCCACCACCTGGCCGCAGCCGGCCGGGTGTGACCTGGGCTGATCGGGGGGCAGAGGAACGTCACGATGCCTGTGCGCGCAGCCATCGTGACGCCAGCACTCTGGCCAGCAGGAACTGCACTGCGGCGCCGACGACGGTGGCAACGACAGGCCCGCGACCTGTCGTCGGCGCCCCAGCGGACAGCGCTCGCAGAAGATAAGCCATGCTGGCCAGGATGATCAGCAGCGCCGTGGCAAGCAGGATCAGCGACACCACCATCGTGCGCGCCGTCGATGCGGGTTCCGGCGACGGCGCGCCGGCCCATAGGCCGGCAAACGTGGCCAGCGCGCAGGCCACCAGCAGGATCAGGCTCGCAATCTGCAGCTGCGCGGCGCCGTCGGCAACGGGCATGATGAACTCGCCGGGCGAGAATCCCACCGGCAGCTGCGCCACCAGGATGGGAAGCAGGCAGCTGCCGGCCACCAGCGTCACCGCGCCGGCGATGCTGGCACTGATGAGGTGATGGTGCCCGCCCTCGGCAGGAATGCGCCGCTGCATCAGCAGCGCCGGCACCAAGGCCAGCAGCGTGAGGACCAGTGCATGCGCAAGCGGCATCAGACTGATGGCTGCGACGCTGTAGACTGGAAACGGCAACTGCGCCATCGGAATGCGCATGGCGCGATCCAGCACGACGAGCAACCCGAAAAAGGCGATCGAAGCGATCACCGGGTGGCGGATCCGCAGCGCGCCGCGACGCCCGAACAGCAGCATCGACACCAGTACCGCCGCTCCGGCAGACAGACTCAGGTGGAAACCGAGCTCAGCCAGCGCGTAGCCGATTTCACCTGAGGCCTCGGGCGGGCCCAGACGGCGCCCGAATTCGACCAGGCGGAGGGCTACGGGCAGATACAGACAGAGCACGTAAAGCTTGGCGGCCATCGCGAACTGGATGGGGTACGCACTGAAGAATGATCGCAATCGGTTCAAGGCGTATTCCCGTGCAGGCGCTGGGCGGGCTGACCTGGCAGTCTAGCGTTCCTGTGGCCCGCGTGCCCCGCCCGACCCGCTATGGGAAAATGGCGGGCACGTCGCCCCTTTGGCTGTTCCCGGAGTAGTAGATGTCCCGTTTCCCCTTCGATGCCGTGCTGTTCGACTGCGACGGCGTACTGGTCGATTCCGAGCCGCTGGTGGCCCGTGTGCTCTCGGAAATGCTGACCGCACGCGGCTGGCCGCTGACCCCGGCGCAGGCGGGCGAGGTCTTCCTCGGTCAATCCGTGGCTCATCTGGCCGGGCTGATCGCAGAGCGCACCGGCAAGCCGTTCACCGAGCAATGGCTGGAGGAATTCCGCCAGCAGCGCAACCGTGCGCTGGAGCAGGACCTTGAGGCGATCCAGGGGGCGCCCGAGGCCGTGCGTGCGATTGCCGCGGCCACCGGCGGGCGGATTGCCTGCGCCTCCGGTGCCGACCTGTTCAAGGTGAAGCTGCAGCTGGGCAAGGTCGGCATCCTTGATGCCTTCGGTGCCCATGTGTTCAGTGGCCAGGACATGCCGAACACCAAGCCTCACCCGGATGTCTATCTGGCCGCCGCCGCAGCGCTGGGCGTGGACCCGAAGCGCTGCGCGGTGATCGAAGACACCGTGACCGGCGCCACCGCCGGCGTCGCGGCAGGTGCGACCGTGTTTGGTTTCAGCGAGGGCGGCCCGCACCACAGCACGCCGGAGGCCCTGCGCGCTGCGGGCGCGAAGGTGATCTTCCAGCGCATGGAGCAGCTGCCGGCAGTGCTGGCGGCCTACGCCGCCGACGCAGCCGCCTGAGGCGGCCTCAGCCCGCAGCGCCCAGCGCGGCGCCGCGGCGTTTCCCGGCGTAATGCAGCACGAACAGGTACAGGCCGGTGAACAGCTGCAGGAACAGTGGCGGCAGCGGCGAATAGGTGATCCACGCTGCAGGCTCGCCCTGCCCCAGCCCGCGGACGACGAAGTTGGCGATCACCGCCAGGGTGAAGACGATCGAGGTCCAGCGATGTACGGGCCGCGCCCAGCCACCGCGGCTCATTGACGGCGCCTCGCTTCGGAGCGCGCTTCGATCATCTTCCAGCCATTGCCGGACGGGTCGCGGAACCCCGCATCGATGGCGCCGTAGCGTTCGACCGGCGCCTGGGTGAACTCCACGCCCTGCGCCAGCCATTGCGTGTAGCGCGCCTGGCAGTCATCCACGGCCAGCACCAGCGGCGGCATTGCGCCCTTGGCCACCAGCTGCTGCAGCGCCTGCGCGGTGGCCGCATCGTGGGTGGGCGGACCGGGCACGAACAGGCCCAGCTGGAATCCGTCCTGGCCGGGGCTGCGCACCGTCAGCCAGCGGTAGCTGCCATTGCGCACGTCGGTATGCACTTCGAAGCCGAGCGTGCCGACGTAGAACGCGAGCGCCTCATCCTGGTCGCGCACATACAGGCCGACCGTGTTCACAGTGTTTGTCATGGGACCTCCCTCAGGTGGGATCCACGTTAGCAACCGCCTCGCGGCGGCGCTTCTCCAAAACTGCGATGTTCAGGTCCGGTCGCTGCGCGGCACGTGCGTGGCATTCCGGCACGCTGGCCGGCGTCGCCTCGCCGGCGCGCTCGCGCTGGCGCACATTGCCCGGGCTGTCGCCGGTGATGTCACGGAAGATGCGCCCGAACGTGCCCAGGCTGCTCCAGCCGGTCTGCGCGGCGATCTCGGTGACCGGCAGCTCGGTGTCACGCAGCATCGCCACGGCCCGTTCGATGCGGCGGCTGAGCAGGTAGCGGTGCGGCGGCAGGCCGAATGCCTGCTTGAACGAACGCGCGAAATGCGCAGGCGATACCGCACTGACCTCGGCCAGGCGGGCCACCGGCCAGTCCTCGTGACTGGCGTGGTCCATCCGGTCCTTGGCACGCAGCAGGCGCCGCAACAGTTCCGGGCTCTGGTTCATGGCGTCACCGCGTGTGCCAGATGATGTCGCGACGCACGCCTGGCCTGCGCGGCCTGCTCGCCCAGCCAGTCACCGAATGCGATGACCTTGGTGCTGCGGCTGCGCGCCGTCGGTGCCACGAACCAGAAACCACGCCCGTCGCTGGCCACACCGGGATGTGCCTGCACCAGGCGCCCACTGTCCAGTTCGGCCTGGAACAGGATCGGCGAGCCGATGGCGATGCCCTGCCCGGCAATGGCAGCACCGACATCCAGATGCTCCATCGCAAAGGGGGTGACGAAGCTCTCCGGGTCCGGTGGCGGAACAGCACCATGTGCGGAAAACCACAGTGCCCACCAGTCAGGCCTGCCGAGCAGTGGAACCTCCAACGCCCGCCGACCGAGCCCGTCTGCCGCCGGCAGCAGCGCTGGCGCGCACAGCGGAGTGAAAATGCTGGGGAACAGGGGCGTGGCCTGCAGCCCGGGCCACGCACCATGCCCGTTGCGGATGGCGGCATCGAAACGCCCGGCGGCCAGGTCCTGCGGCTCTGCCGACAGGTCCAGTTCCAGCACGATGCTTGGATGGCGCGCGCGGAAACTGCCCAGGCGCGGCGTCAACCAGCTGGTGCCCAGCGTCGGTAGAACGGACAGGCGCAGTCGTGCCGCATCCATGTCAGCGGCGCGCATGAAACTGGCGCGCAGCGCGTCGAAGGCCCGGGTGGCCTCCACTGCGACGCTCGCACCGGCGGCGGTCAATTCCACATGCTGGGCGTGGCGCAGGAACAGGCAGGTACCGGTCTGGGCCTCCAGCCGGCGCACGTGGTAACTCACCGATGCCGCACTGGTGTCGAGCTCATCGGCGGCGCGGGCGAAGCTGCCCAGCCGTGCCGCCGCCTCGAAGGCGCGGATGGCGACAAGCGATGGCAGCTGGCGTTGGGTCACCATAAGTGTGGCTTAGCCTGAGCCCCGATTTCCGCGTGGTCAATCCCCCTCGCACGCGCAACGATGGAGGCACCTCCGGCACGGGATAACGCACATGGATCGACGGCAGTTCCTGGCCACCCTGGCCGCCACGGCCGCCACGGCCGCCACGGCCGCCACGGCAGCGTCCACCGCCCTGCCCTCCGGGTGGGCCCTGGCCAGCCCCAGCGCAGACTGGAAATGGTTGCAGGGCAACTGGCAGGTCCGGCACCAACGCCTGAAGGAGCGCCTGGTGGGCGATACCCGCTGGGACGCCTTCACCGGCGCCAGCGCGGTCTGGCTCACCCTGGGCGGGCTCGGCACCATCGATGACAACGTCATGGCACTGCCTTCGGGCCCCTACAGGGGCTTGGGCGTGCGTGCCTTCGATCCGGTGTCTTCCACCTGGTCGATCTGGTGGATCGATGGGCGCACCCCTGCCCATATCGAAGCGCCCGTGCGCGGCGCCTTCGCAGGCGATGGCGGCAGCTTCCGTGGTCGCGATGACTTCAAGGGACGCCCCATCGAGGTCTGGTTCCGCTGGCATGACATCCACGGCGATGAGCCGTGGTGGGAGCAGGCGTTCTCCGACGATGCCGGTGCCCATTGGGAAGTGAACTGGCGCAACTGGTTCCGCCGCACTGCTGCGATCCCCACTCCGCTTCCGAAGCTGCCGGATGCACCGGGCGATTTTGATTTCCTGGTGGGCCATTGGAACGTGCGCCATCGCCGCCTGCGCGCTCGGCTGGCAGGCAGCGATGCGTGGGACGCCTTCAACGGCACCCTGCACAACTGGCCGGTACTGGGCGGATTCGGCAACGTGGGCGACAACCTGATGGACGTGCCTGGAGCACCGCTGCGCGGCATGGGCATCCGCGCCTGGAATGCGGCCGAGCGGCACTGGCTCAGCTGGTGGCTGGATGGCCGCGCGCCGACCCGGATCGGCGAGCCACTGCGTGGGGGATTCGAGGCCGGTGTCGGCCGCTTCTTCGGCGAGGACCAGCACGAGGGACGGGCGATCCAGACGCGGGTGATCTGGTCACGCATCACCCCGCGTTCGGCGCGCTGGGAACAGGCGGCCTCCGCCGATGGTGGACGCAGTTGGGAAACTAACTGGGTCAGCGACTTCGAGCGACAGGCATGAAGGCGCTGCTGGCCGTGATGCTGCTGGCATCGGCATTGCCCGTGCCCTCCCCGCCCGTGGTGCTGCGGATCATCGGTCCCGCCGAGCGCTTCGCCCCCGGCATTGCCTCCACACAGCATGACGAGATCCGGCTGACCCTGAGTCCGGACGGCAATACCGCCCTGTGGTTCAGCCGCAACCGGCCGGGGGGGCCTGGGGGCTACGACATCTGGATCTCGCACCGCGAAGGTGACCGCTGGCGGCCGGCCACGCCAGTGCCGTTCAACACGCCGGGGCGCGACTTCGATCCCGCATTTTCCGCAGATGGGCGCGTGGTGTATTTCTGCTCGGACCGCGCAGGCGGCCAGGGCGGTGACGATCTGTATCGGGTCAGCATGGGGAGCGACGGTCGATTCGGGGAGCCAGTCAATCTTGGCCCCGCAGTGAACAGCGCGGCCGATGAGTTCGCGCCGATGCTCTCGCCCGACGGTCGTACGCTGTTGTTCTCCAGCGATCGTGCGGGCGGTGCTGGCGGCCATGACCTCTACAGCGCGGCGATGATCGGCGGCGTCGCGCAGCCGGCACGGCCGCTGGCGGGAGACCTCAATACCGCAGCGCAGGAGTTCGATGCCACCTTCCTGGGCGACGGCCGAACGGTGGTATTTGCCCGCGCCCAGGACTTCGGCAGTGCACCGGTGCGCCAGTTCATTGCCTACGAACGTGGAGGCCGCTATGACGCAGGGCATGCTTTGCCATCGCCCGTGAACGCGCCCAGCGGCGACAGCTACGGCGCGATGCTGGATGGCTCGCGCCGCGACACGCTGACCTACTCGGCGCGACGCGCCGGTGGTGAGGGACTGGACCTGTACCGCGTCCGCTACCGGATGATGCCGCCCTGAAGGCAGTGGGTGTCGATTTCCCACGCGCCCGTTCGTCGAGAGGTTGAGTACCCCAGGAGAAAATGCAGATGCCTTCCCAACAGTCCCTTGCCTGCGCCTGCGGCCAGGTCCGCCTGACCACCACCGGCAGCCCCATCGCCAGCGTCGAATGCTGCTGCGACAGCTGCCGCAGGGCCGGCGTCCGGATGCAGGCGATGCCCGGCGTACCGCAGGTGCTGGGGCCTCAGGGCCAGACGCATTTCGTAATGCAGCGCAAGGATCGCGTCCGCATCGATGCCGGGCATTCCCGGCTGCACGCGTGGCGGTTGTCCAGCACGGCCGGCAGCCGCCGCGTCGTGGCGGGCTGCTGCAATACGCCGCTCTTCCTGGAGTTCAGCGGTGGCCATTGGCTGAGCCTGTATGGGCTGTTGTGGCCGGACGCGATACGCCCCGCCGTGGAGATGCGGACGATGGTCAACGATCTTCCCGACGCGTCTGTCCTTCCCGGCGACGTGCCCAACCTGAAGACCCACTCGCTGCGGTTCCATGCCCGGCTGTTGAAGGCGTGGATCTCCATGGGCTTCCGCAGCCCACGCATCGAGATCACGGGAGACAGCCATGCCTGAGCCCGAGCGGATCGAGATCGAGAGCATCACCACGCCCGGGCACATCCAGCGCGTGGATCGCGCCAAGTACATGGCCATGCGCGCGGCCCTGCTGCGTGCCTTGCCCAGGCAACCTCCCGGGATGACGGTGGCGCAGGCGAAGCAGGCGCTGTTGCCGCACCTGCCCGCATCGCTGTTTCCGCAAGGCGCCACGGCCGGTTGGTGGCTGAAAGCCGTGCAGCTGGACCTGGAGGCCAAGGGCGTGATCGAGCGTCTTCCAGGCACGCCATTGCGCCTGTTCAAGCACGTGCCGGCCGGCTGATCAGCGCTGCGCCGGCAGCTCCAGCCGATGCTTGCGGCACAGCCGATACACGGTTACCCGCGAGATCTGCATCTGCCGCGCGCACTCGGAGACGTTGTAGCCGGTCTGCCGCAGCGTCTGCAGCAGCACATCACGTTCGGCCTGGCCGCGGGCATCGTGCAGCATCGCCCCCGGCGGCGCATGCACGGGCCCTCCCAGTTCGAGGTCACGCTCGCTGATCAGCTCGCCTTCGGCCATGATCGCCGCCCGCTGCACCCGGTTCAGCAGTTCGCGCACGTTGCCGGGCCATTCGAAACGCCGCATCGCCTGCAGCGCAGCGGGTGCAAAGCCACGTGCACGCACGCTGTGGCGCAGGCGGAAGCAGCGCAGGAAATGCTCGGCCAGCAGCTGCACATCAGCGCCGCGCTCGCGCAGCGGTGGCATCACCAGGCGCAGCACGTTGAGGCGATAGTAGAGATCGCTGCGGAACCGCCCCTGCGCCACCGCGTGCTCCAGTTCCACATGGGTGGCAGCCAGTACACGCACGTCCGCCCGCAGCGGCTGGCTGCTGCCGACCCGCTCGAACGTACCTTCCTGCAGCACGCGCAACAGGCTGGTCTGCGCTTCGGCCGGCAGGTCGCCCACCTCGTCAAGGAACACGGTGCCGCCGGATGCGGCTTCGAATACGCCGATCTGGCGCTTGTCGGCACCGGTGAACGAGCCACGCTCGTGGCCGAACAGCTCCGACTGCACCAGGTTCGCAGGGATGGCACCGCAGTTGACCGCGATGAACGGCTTGCCTGCACGGCCGGACAACGCGTGCAGTGCATGTGCAGCCAACTCCTTGCCGGTGCCGGTCTCGCCGGTGACCAGCACCGGCAGATCGACCGGCGCGAACTTGTGCAGTACGGTGCGCACCGCATGCAGCGCAGGACTCTCGCCGATCAATGCGCGCGGCCCCTGCCCGCTGCACACTTCGTCGGCAGACGTATCCTCCGCGTCGAACTGCTGGCGCATCGCCGCCACCAGGTCCTGCAGGCCGAAAGGCAGCGTGAACCGCGAGATGCAACGCTGCAACAAGGGCAGCCACGCGGCAGGCGTGGGCCCTGCGCCAGGCGGCAGCACCGCCAGCCACGTCAGATGCGCGTGCTGTTCGATCCACGGCGCCAGCAATTGCAGGGCCGGTGCATCCAGATGGCGAAGATCCAGCACGGCGAGCAGCCGGTCGCGCCCGCGCAGGCCGATGGCCATCGCCGGGTCGGGATGGATGCGACGCACGTACCAGCCTGCGGCCGCCAGCGCGCTGCGCTCGTTCGCCAGCGGCTCGCCGAACCAGAGCACGCATCGTGACGCAGAAGCCTCCGGGACCGCTGCCATGCTTCCCCCAGCATCCGGACACCGTCGGCGGACTGTCAGGCAATCACCGGCGTGCCGCCCCTCCGCCGGGACCTCTACGGCCACCGCGGCGGCCTTTGTTGCGCGGATCCTAGCGCTGCGCTAAACGGCGGCGCAATGAGCGGCGCGTCAAGAAGGCACTGGCTGAAGCGGCATCGTTACAGTCCGCGGCGGCACCTGTAACACCCATGCGACAGTCGGGCGCCTGCCTTGCCCTACGGCGCTTGGCGCTGCGCAATCCCAACATTTTTCCCACGCCGCTGTAACGACGCGGCAGCAACGCCCCACACCCGCCAGTGCCCACCCCCCTGGCTGCCAAGCCTTTCAGGGTTGGCACGGTTGATGCGTGGTTCCGCCGCACCCATCACGGGAGATCGGCATGGACGGCATCACCCCCATTCGCGGCCTGCTGGCAATGCTGGCCGTGGCCCTGCTGTCGGGCGCCGCGGGCGCCTCTGCCTCCGGTGCCCGCCAGGGCGTGAAGGCACAACCGGGCGAAATCGTCCTGTTGCGGGATGTGGCCGCGCGGCCGGCCTATCGCATGGCGCCCCCGGGCATGGCGCTGATCGCCGACCCGAAACCACAGCGCGAGATTGCGACGGCGCTCGGTGCGGGTACCCCGGCAAACGCGATGGACGAGCTGAGCGATGAGGACTATGCCGGCATGGGGGCGGGGCACACGGCTGCGACCGCGACCCCCACGGGCACCACCGTCGGACGGGTCGCCCAGCAGGCCCTGGGCGGCACGCCGGGACGCAGCAGTGACGGCATGCTCGGCAGCAGCCTCGGTGGCGCACTGGGTGGCCCACTGGGCGCGGTCGGGAACAGCACCCGCGGCATCGGCGATACCGTGCGCGGCGCGCTCGCCCAGTTCCCGTTGCAGGGCCCGGCCCCGGCAGGTGGCAAGTGAAGCGGGCACGTTGGCTGCTGCTGGTCCTGTTTGCCACGCCGTTGATGGCGCAGGCCGACGACTACAGCGGCATGCTCGCCTACCTCGACGTGGCCCGCATCGACGGTCACGCCCTGGCGGGTGCAAACGGCGCCA
The DNA here is from genome assembly GCF_059367975.1 of Stenotrophomonas sp. YJH_SMC_131. Lineage (NCBI taxonomy): Bacteria > Pseudomonadati > Pseudomonadota > Gammaproteobacteria > Lysobacterales > Lysobacteraceae > Stenotrophomonas > Stenotrophomonas sp. YJH_SMC_131. The sequence goes on from NZ_JCAFRJ010000004.1 coordinate 240,134, forward strand.
TCGCGTTGAACCAGGCGGCCGGTGACCTCAACCTGCAGGCCAACCTGCATGGCATCGCCACCGGCGAACGCGCCGACGTGTTGATCGGCAACCGGCAACTGCGGGCCGGCAACCGCGTGCTGAGCGCACCGGCGCACGCCACCGCCGTCATCGACGGCAACGCGCTGGCCGGTGCCAGCGGCATCGCATCCATCAACCAGGCCAGCGGCATCGCCAACACGACGCTCAACGTCGTCAGCGCGACGCTGGCCAGACAGGGCATACGCGAATCCGACGATACGGCCTTGGCCGCCGAAGGTTCCGCGTTGGCAGGGGGGCGGGACGACGCCGGTCGCGGCGTCGCGACCGGCACCCGCAGCGCCGGTGTCACCAGCACCGCGCTGCGGGGATTCGACGGGGTCCTGCAACTCAATCAGATCGCGGGCAGCGGCAACGACACGGCCAATGTGCTGGGCCTGGTCGTGCAGGACCGCCCGTGACAACCACCCAACCGATGCACCACCCGATGAGAGAGAGGGCACCATGAAAGCGACCGTCAAACGGACCATGCTCGCCATGGCGATTGCCACTGCCTCGACCGCCGCTGCGGCCAATGGCTGGGACAACCAGAACGCCAACGCGAACATCAACCACAACCACACCGTCAGCGAAACCCGCAACGACACCCACAACCACACCGACAACGACGTACGCAACCGCACCGTCAACGTCAATGTTCAGAAGCACAGCACCATCCAGGCCGACGAGCGCAAGGAAAAGAACAACCACGGCGTCGACGTGAACCTGGAGAAGGACCTGCGCCTCAGCACCGACGTCAATTTCTCCGGCGACCCCACCATCACCGGCGACATCGACCTCGACTCGGCGGCCATTGCGGTGATCGACAACCGCCAGTCGATCAGCAACAACGCCACCAGCAACAGCCTGGTCACCAACAGTGCGTCCATCGGTGACAGCGTGGGTGCCGGCGCCTCCGGCAACCTCGGCTTCAACGTGGTATCGGGGGACAACAACGCCCAGGACAATGCCGCGTCATTGTCCGCTGCCGATGCGTCCTTCAGCTTCGGCATGGCCGACGCCGAGGTGTTCGTCAACCAGGCCGGCTTCGGCAACGCGACCATGAACTCCGGCGTCACCAATGCCGCAGGTCTCGGTGGCAATGCCTTCGGCGGTGCGTCAGGCAACATCGGTGTCAACATTGCTTCGGGCAACAACAACGAGCAGAAGAACGCGCTCGCGGCCTCGGTCGCAACCACGGCGGTGGCGCAGTCGAGCATCAGCTCCAACCAGGTCTCCACCGGCAACACGGTCAGCAATGCCGGCTTCGTGCAGTCCTACACCGATACCGTGCAGGTCGGCCTGCATGGCGGCGTCAGCGGCCTGACGTGGGGCTATGGCGCCGGCACCTACCGCGGCACCGGCAATGCCTACCAGATGGCCAACTATTACCTGGATACGTGGAACGGCGCACTGCCGCACCCGGGTGGCAACAGTACCGGCCACATCGACCTGGACAACCAGATCCAGAACGCCACGATGAACCCCAACCGGCCGGGGGTGGGCGGCCTGGGCTTCGATACGCGTGAAAGCGGCACCAGCCAGTTCGTCGAACTGGGCGTGGCCGATCTGTACGCCAGCCTGAGCGGCACGGTCAGCACCACGCGCTGGGTGAACGTCAACGCCACCAACACGTCGGCCTTGTCCGGCAGTGCCTTCTCCGGCGCCTCCGGCAACATCGGCGTGAACGTGGCGGCGGGCACCGGCAACCTGCAGGCCAACAGCCTGGCCCTGGCCGTAGCCCAGCCCAGCACCGGCGGTGGTGGCGGCAACGGCGAGTAAGTGCACCACCCCGGCCGTCCGCCAATGGCCGGGTTCCCGGGAGCCCCTGTTCCTCCTCCCCCTTGGGGCAGGGGCTCCCTCCTGCTGCTGGAGAACGTGATGATCGGCCACCGTCTCTCGATATGCCTGCTGGCCTGCCTGCTGTTGCTGGGCGGTGCATCGGCGCGGGCGGGCGACGTCGGCTTCGCCAGCGTGCTACCCAATGGCGCACTGCTGCAGCAGAAGGTGGAAAGCATGCAGGAACGGCGCTACCGCAACGTGGTGCGCCAGCACACCGATTACAGCTGCGGGGCGGCCGCACTGGCAACCATCCTGCGCCATGCCTATCACCTGCAGACCGACGAAGCGACGGTGATCGAAGGAATGATGGGGGTGTCCGATCCAGCACTGGTGGCCGAGCGTGGTTTCTCGCTGCTCGACATCAAGCGCTACGTGGAATCGCTGGGCATGCGCGGGCGCGGCTATCGTATCGATGAAACACGCCTGCGCACGCTTCGCGTTCCCGGTCTTGTGCTGATGGACGTGCGCGGCTTCCGCCACTTCGTGGTGCTCAAGCAGGTGCGCGACGGTGTGGTCGAGGTGGCTGATCCCATCCTCGGCAACCGCAGCCTGGCGCTGCCTGAATTCCTCGCTGCGTGGCCATCGCGTGCCGTCTTCGTGGTGATCGGCAGCGATTTCGATCGCAACACGGTTCTGCTGCAACCCAGCGAACGGCCCAGTGCCCGCGCGCTCTACGCGCGACAGGGGCCGATCACCGATGCCGAACTGGTCGACTTCGGCTTCAGCCACGCCGACCTGTTCTGAAGGAGGTTCCGCCATGTTCCGTCACCGCCTGTTGATGGTCCTGCTGCTGGCCTGCCCCGCCCTGCCCCTGCAGGCGGCGGACGCGGCGCCCGGGCGCGGCCTGAAGGAAATCCCGGATCCCGAACTGAACCTGATGCGGGGCCGTTACACCGTGGGCGGCAATACTGTCGCCTGGTTCGGGGTGACGATGGTCTCGCAGTGGCAGGCCAGCAACGGAAGCGTGTTGCAGGGTGCGTTGACCCTGGGCATGGACTTCCGCGGCGGGGGCAGCCCGAAACTGAGCTTCCAGCCCAGCGTGCACGTCACCGCCGCAGATGCGCCGCTGCCGGACACGCAGGGTCGCCGCATCGACAGCAGCGGCCTGGCCAACGCCAGCGGCGTGGTGCAAAGCGTGCAGGTGGCCGGCGATGGCAACGTCGCCCGCAATGCGACCACGCTGGTGGTACGCAATGGCGCGGTGCCGGCCCTGCCGGGTGACGGTGCCCATTCGATCAGCGCACAGGCCGAAGGCGTCTCGGCCTCCGCGGTGCTCGACGGCAACCAGGCACGCCTGCTGTTGCAGGTAGATGGCCAGGGCCTGGTCCAGCAATGGATACGCAACGGCAGCGTCGGCCAGGGCATCGCCCTGGCCGGTGACGGCCAGATCGCCAGCAACCAGCTGCGGCTGGAGCTGGTGCGGGATACCGCGGGCGGCAACCTGCCGTTGAGCCAGAACGTGGCCCAGGCGATTGCGATGAACCGCGGCATGGGGCCGGGCCGGTAGTACCACGGCACGGCGTTGGGGGAAGCGTTCCACAACGCAGGACACGAACATGCACACCCTGATGAGGATCACCCCGTTGGCGCTGGCGGCGCTGGCGGGCACCGCCTTCGCCGCGCCACCCGCGGCGGATGATGGCGCCGACGTGCAGGCGCTGGCCAACCAGCTGGAGCAGCTCAAATCCAACTACGCGCAGGAAGTGCGGCGGCTGCGCGAACTGGACATGCAGGTGCAGGCGATGCAGGCGCGCCTGAGTGGGAAGGTTGGCCCGATGGCCCCGTCTACGGCTGCGCCCGTCGAGCATGGCTCGCCCCTGCAGACGTCACCGGGCAGCGAAGGCTATGCCAGCAGTGCCGCCGAGGCGCAGCAGGCAAAGCAGGAATCGCGGCGCAGCGTGGATGATGTGAAACAGCAGCAGTCGGCGCTGTTCTCGCGCCGCTTCACCGTCGAGAACAGCCTCACCTACGCCCGCTACGACCGCAAGCAGCTCACCCTCAATGGCTTCCTGGCGCTGGATGCGATCTTCCTCGGCAACATCGCCATCGAGAACGTCGAGTCCGATTCGCTCACCTACAATCTGGCCGCGCGCTGGGGCGTCAGCCCGAACCTGACGCTCAACCTGGACGTGCCATACCTGGCGCGGCGCACCGTCTACCAGAAGGGCGGTGCCGGCGGTGCGGCGGCCGCGATCGCGCAGGAAGAGACCAATGGCAACGGCCTGGGCGATATCGGCCTGAGTGCGAATTACCGCTTGTTCGGCGAGCGCGGCTGGCGCCCGGAAGCCGTACTCACCGCCGGAGTGACCGCGCCCACCGGGCGTGCGCCTTACGGCCTGGACTGGAAAGTGATCGAGCGCGATGACGATGACTACATCCGCTTCGCCGTGCCCAAGGAACAACCGACCGGCAATGGCGTGTGGCAGGCCAACGTCGGGCTGTCGATGGTCAAGACAGCCGATCCGGCGATCCTGTTCGCCAACCTCGGCTACGTGCATTCGTTCCCGCGTGGTTTCAGTGACATCGACAGCAACCCCGACACGGTCAACCCAGGTGACGTGAAGCTCGGCGGCTCGGTCTACTTCGGCGCCGGCGTGGCCTTTGCGTTCAACGAGCGCACCAGTCTCAGCCTGTCCTTCAGCGACCGCATCAGCGCCCGCGCTTCCACCCGTTTCCAGGGCGGGAAGTGGATGAAAGTGATTGGCAGCGACGCCAACGCGGCGTCACTGAATCTGGGTGTGACGTATGCGCTCAACCAGCACACCACGCTGGTGACCCTGCTGGGCATCGGGCTGACCCCGGATGCACCGGACTTCACGCTGGCGTTCAAGATCCCTTACATGCTCTGACCCGCCCGATCCGGCGACGCTGTGGCCGACAGCCCCTCGCCGCCGGATCGCGCTGCCCACGCGCAGGCCCTGTGTGTGCTCCAGGGCAACGCGCCAGCGCTGGCGACGACGGCGATGATCATCAGTTCCGCCGTATTCACGCCGCACCTTCACGGTGATCCCACCGCATTCTCCGTCGATTCCGCCAATCCGGCGGCGGCGCCATTTCCTACTCTGGCCCCACGGTGAAGCCCAGGCCGCTGCAGGCAACGCACCGTGACACTGGATACCACGCACTTCCACCCTTTCGCAGGAGCAGGACATGGCATTTCCAACCGCGGTAAACGACCAGATCACCGATTCGGTCACCCAGGCCAACACCAAGGTGCTGGGCGACGCGCCCGCCGTGGCAGTGGGCAATCTGTACCAGGCCACCGCACAGGCGCTGGCCAATGCCGCCCACAACGCCACCAACGCGCAGCAGCAGTCCTACGTCACCGCGCAGTCGGCCACCACCATGGGCGTGGCCACTCTGTACTCGATCGATACCGCCACCACGGCGGTAGCGAGCAAGGAAATCCTCAGCACCCGCGTCCGCGGCCTGGGCTCCTGATCTGTCGTTCCATCGCTGACCCGCCAACCTCAAGGAGATCGACATGGCATTCCCGACCGCTGTAAACGACCAGATCACCGATTCGGTCACCCAGGCCAACACCAAGGTGCTGGGCGACGCGCCCGCCGTGGCCATGGGCAATCTGTACCAGGCCACTGCGCAGGCGCTGGCCAACGCCGCCCACAACGCCACCAATGCGCAGCAGCAGTCCTATGTGACGGCGCAGGCGGCCACCACCATGGGCGTGGCCACGCTGTACTCGATCGACACCGCCACCACCGGCGTGGCCACCAAGCAGATCCTCGGCGCGTGATGCGCCGGCAGGCAAGGAGCTGAGCCATGGCATTTCCCACGGCCGTCAACGACCAGATCACCGACTCGGTCAGCCAGGCCAACCTGCAGGTGCTGGGCGTGGCGCCTGCCACGGCAATGGGCACGCTGTACCAGGCCACCGCGCAGGCGCTGGCCAATGCCGCCCACAACGCGACGCTCGCCCAGCAGCAGATGTATGTCACGGCGCAGGCCGCGACCACGATGGGCGTCGCGCTGCTCTACGCCGTCGATACCGGCGCCACCGGCGCCGCCACCCGGAAGATTCTCGGCTGATTCCATTGAGTGCCGGCAATCTCCGTTCCTGTAGTGCTGTCCACCCTAGGAGCTTCCACCATGGCATTTCCCACCGCCGTCAACAGCCAGATCACCGATTCGGTCTCGCAGGTCAACACCAAGGTGCTTGGCGATGCGCCGGCCATCGCAATGGGCAACCTGTTCGTGGCCACCAGCCAGGCGCTGTCCAACGCCGCGCACAACGCCACCAACAACCAGCAGCAGTCCTACGTGACCATGCAGGCGTCGACCACCCAGGGGGTGTCCACGCTGTATGCGATCGACACCGCCTCCAACGGCGTGGCCACCCGCGAAATCCTGGGCCTGCGCTGACGTGTCGGCCCGGCGTGACGCCAACCACCGCGCCCCCGCCCAGGGCGGCGTCACGTCGGGCCCCTGATCGATGGCCGCATCGCCCGCCACCGGCTACCTGCTGGCAACCACCAGCGCCGGATCCGGTGTGGCGATCGCCCTTGCCCCCTCGTTCGCGATGTCCGCCACCTACCTGGCGATGGCCGACAGCCTCGGCCTGGCAATGCAGAACGCGGTGGCCAACCAGCAACGCGGCCAGGTGACCGCCGGCGCAAGCCTGGCCCAGGTCCTGGCCCTGATCATCCAGAAGGGAGCCGTTCCGTCATGAGCAGTGAGAACACCGTCAACAGCCAGATCGTCGACAGCGTCAGCGCCGCCTCGACGTTGCTGGTAGCCCAGGGTCCGGCGCAGTCCTTCAGCATGCTGGACATGGTGATGCTGGAGACGCTGGGCACCGCCATGCACAACGCCGTCGCGCGCCAGCAGGGTGCAGGCATGGTCAGCAACGCAGCGGTCACCGCCACCTGCGCGAAGATGATCAACGCTCCCTGGCCGGTGCCGCCACCCGCTCCGGAACCCCCTCCGCCGCCACCACCGCAGGTCATCCCCCTGCCCGGCCCGGTGCCGGCGCCCCCTTCGCCTGCGGCGGTGATCGCCGCGGCCACCGCAGAAGGAAAGACCGCCATCAGCGTCCTGCAGGCACAGACCCACGGTGCCACTGCCGACGCTGCGGCCGCTACCAGCAGCCTGCATGCACTCCAAACGCTTGCAGGCAATGCGGCAGCGCCCGCGCCCGGTCCTGCGCCCGACCCCGCGTCCGGTCCGGATCCGGACGCAGGTCCCGCCCAGGATCCCGCGCCAGACTCCTCTTCCCCTTCCCCTTCCCCGGCAGACGACGCTGACGCCGGGGCCTGACAGACTGCAGGCCGCCTGCGGCCCCACCCGCCCATCAAGGAGCCCGTATGGACCCGAGCAACGTCAACGCCCAGATCATCGATGTGATCAACCAGGTGCAGACGGCCACCATGTCAGCGACCGTCGTGACGACCAGTGGTGCCGGCAAGGCCTACCAGTCGGTGGCCCAGTCTGCGGCGATCGCCGTACAGGATGCCGCCGACGCCCTGCGCAATGTCTCAACCATCGCGACCACCGCGGCCGGCGTGGCCATGGCCCAGTACCTGGCGACGGGGGACGAAAAGTATGCAAGGGTGCTCACGCAGGCGCAGAACATGATGCAGGGGGCCACCGCCGACTTCAACCGCGTCGGCAATGCCGCTGCGACCGTCCTCAAGGAATTTCCGGCCCAGTGAGGCCGCCAGGAGATCCACGCATGAGCATTTTCATTGCCGGTCGTTCCATCCCCCAGGCCAACCTGATCAGTCAATCCTGCAGGCATGTCCTTCAGTTCATCGACGGCGGCGAGCACTGGTTGAAGTGGGCCATGGAATCGCATGAGCACCGCTACGCCTTCTCCGACGAGGGCACGATGCTCGATGGGGTGCAACAGGGCCTGCACGGTTCGCGCATGACATGGTTGCCGCGCACCGGGTTGCAGATCGGCCCGGTCAAGCTGCTCAGCCTTGGTGCCAGCGACCTCGGTGCCCTGCGCAACATGGAGTTTGATGACGAGACACGCCTGTCGCACAACGAGGCACAGCGAGTGCTGGAAAAACACCGGCTGCTGACCAACGCCGAGCTCGGCGCCTCGCGCGCGTTCCTGGCTTCGATCGGCGCGGCCGACGCACCCCTGCTGCAGCAGCTGGACTTTCGCGAATCGGTGGCGCTCCACCAGCTGGCCGGTGAGGTGGGCATGTCCGCCGCAGGGCGCGACGACCTGGCCGACGCTGCCGGCTTCGCGCTGCTGCACGCGCGCAGGCCCATCGAGTTTGCCGACTACTTCCGCTTCTACCAGCGGGTGAGCACAGGAGGTGGCAGCCGCGAACATCGGCTGACGCGTGCCACCCGTGCGTTGCAGCAGGTGCTGCCGATCCTGTTCGGCTTCCTGGACGGGCCGCAGCTGCCACAGTTGCCGTCGCCAGAGCAGGTGCGCGAGGCGATCGACGCAAGCCTGGCCGCGCACCGGCAGATCGGCTATGCCCGCATCTCGCTGGCCGCCCAGCAGATGGCGGCCTGCTTCGACGACGAACCCGAACTGCTGCAGGATGACAGCCGGTTGCGCGAGGCCGCGCGGTGGCAGCTGCGCGATGCGCAGGAATTCCTCAACGAACATCCGGTTTCCCGTGGCCGGCTGGGCCAGGACGGTGCCAGCGTGCAGTTCGCGATCGATGGTTCCAGAGCGAAGGCGCTGATACAGGTGGAGGACAATGTGATCACCCTGCAGGATTACCGCCGAACCCGCCGCCACCTGGGCGATGAAGCGCGGGTGGATTATCAGAAGGATGCAGTGTGAACCCGGCTCCGGCGCCAGATGGCGATGGCGTGCAGGCAGCAACAGAGGCCTTTGCTTCGGCAGCCGGCGCGGCCGTTGCTGCCGGACGCCTGGCGGCCCGGCAACAGGCGCAGAAGATCCTGGCCGATGCCCAGGCGGCATTGCGCCACATCCTGGGGGAGCGCAGTGACGGTGTTCCCCCCTCATCCCCAGCAGGAGCACCGACGATGACCTTCCCGACCCCGCTTCCCGGCAAGCCCACTCCCGCCCATCCGGCGGGCAGAACCCCGATGGAGATCGCCCAGGAACTGGCGGACGCCGCAATGGCTGCCAGTGAAGAAGGCATCCGCGCCGCGATGAAGGTTTCGCAACGCGCGGTCGAGGCCGCCGCCGAGGCCGCGCGACGCGCGGACGAAGCGGCCGAACATGCCGTGCAGCGCGCTGCGGAAGCCAACGCGCGCTGACGCCGCATCTGCCATCCCAACGCCCCGGGCAGGCCCGCGCCTGCACCGGGGCAATGTTTTTACTGGTGCGGGCTTCGCCGGTAGCTGCGCGGGCTGACCCCTACCGCGCGCCGGAAGCTCTTTTCGAAGTGGCTCAGGTCACCGAAGCCGACCTGCAGTGCGACATCGGTAATGCGCAGGCGCTGCCCATCCCGCAGCAGCTGCTTGGCGTGCTCGATGCGCAGTTGCTGCAGCAGCAGCTTGAACGTCGTGCCCAGCTCGCTGCGGAACAGGAATCCCAGGTGTGACTGGCTCACATGGGCCTGACGGGCAAGGTCGCCCAGCGTGAGCGGCTCTGCGGCATGGTCCTTCAGGTAGGCCAGGGCGCGTTTCAGACCGTCGTGCAGGCCTTCATGCGCTGCCCGCGGCGTATCCGGCTGCGCGGGCGCAGGACCGACGGTCTGCTCAACCGCGGGCAGCCGTTGCGGGGCGCGCCCGGCATCGCTGGCAACGTGGCCTGCAGCCAGATCCGGCGCGTGGCGTGCAAGATCCTCACGACGGATGCATCGGCCACCGGTCATCACCGCCAGCCGGACCACCACCCGCTCCATTTCCAGCAGATTGCCGGGCCAGTCGTGCGCGCACAGGGCTTCCAGCACATCGTCGCCCAGCACGCGGGGATTGAATCCATGCAGCTCCAGCGAACGCGCCGCCAGCGCGCCGATGTCCTCCACCCGTTCGCGCAGCGGTGGAATATCCACGGTCAGGAACTCCAGCCCAGCCAGCAGGGCGCGCGAGAACTGCTTCTCTCTCACCCGTTGTTCCAGGTCCGCGCTGGTCGACGCGATCACCCGTATCGGGCCGGCCGCCAGCGCGTCAGCTTGAGCGGCAGGCAGCCCACGCATGCGATGTGACAGCTGCCCCTGCAGCGGCACCGGCAGTTCGTCGACTTCGTGGAAGTACAGCGTCCCGCCCTGTGCGCGCGCGAACCAGTCGCTGGCTTCGCCCAGCGGGTGAACACAGTTCACTTCCACAAACGGGCCCTGCCGGGAAGGGCCGCCACTGTGCAGGGCGGCGGCCAGCTCCATCTTCTCGGTACCAAACTCGCCGCGCAGCAGGACCGGCAACGGGCTGGCCGCCGCGCGCTCCACGAATTCATCCATCTGCTTCAGCGCCTCGCCGGCGCCGACCAGCAACAGCGGCCGGCTCAATGCCTGTTCGGCCCAGGCCTTGGCTTCGTAGCGCTTGATCAGATGCGCGCAACGCTGGGCAAACTGCTCCCCCAGCGCCAGGGCACTGCCATCCAGCCGGCCCTTCTCGCCCTCCAGGTGCAGCTCACCCAACACCTCGCCGCCATAGCGGATGGGAACCCGCTGCAAGGAAACCTCTTGCCCGGACGCAGCTGGCAACCCCGCAGCTGCCCCTGCCACCGCACCACGCAACCGCACGTGGCCACCCCGCATCACCTTGTGCTGGGACAGCTCCTTCACGAACGCGCCCAGCAGCTCGGGCAATGACGGATAGGGCCGATAAGCGCGCTGCAGCATCTCACTGACTTGCCTGTGCATCGAAACTCCCCTTTGGAATGGCGACCCGATGCATCTGCAACGGGCGATCTCGCGATGCAGGCCCTCCGGCATCATCGCGGGATGCTGCGACGTCCACGCCGCATGCCGTACCCGCTGGTCGCACCGCTGGTGCCGTGCACGCTGCCCGCTCCCGCAGTGCCGGGAACTGCCATCGCTGCTGGAGGTCGGCAAGGCGGACGTCGTCCAGGCCGGGGGCGTGCGCCACAGGGCGGCACTGCCTGTGACGCGGCGCTCCCTGTGTTCCGGCCATCGCGTCCCTGGATTATGGGAAACGAGTTTCCAAAAAATAAGCATGATAATGACGTGAATATCCGCACCGGATATTTGTCGCCCGCGTTTCCGTGCACCGCGCACCGCAAAGCAGGTGAAGGCAAGGCGCCGGGATTCCATCCACGCTGATGATCAACGCGTCTGAGCGAACCAGGGACGGGCACGTATTGCGCCGCCGTGACGGCTGCACCGCCTGCTCGCCCAGGCCCGCAGGCCACCGCGCCTACCTGCCGCGGCGCCGCCCCCGATCAATGACCCATCGACCAGCAGAAGATTGCGCACCACGCACGGGTGGCATGCCTTCCGCTGCACCTGGCCTGTCGGCATACTCGCGCTCCCGACCGCAGCACGATCAAGGAGATCGACCGCATGGACCGCACCCCGCCACCCGTGCCCCCCAGGAACTACCTGATGTGGGCCATCCTGAGCATCATCGCCGGCTTCTGGCCGTTCGGCATCGTCGCCACCGTCTACGCCAACCGCAGCACGTCACTGGTCGCCAGCGGCCAGATCGGCGCGGCCACCGAGGCTTCGCGCAAGGCGCTGCGCTGGATGATCGCCTCCTTCCTCACCCTGCCACTGTGCCTGGCACTGATGATCGGCTATGCCCTGATCGCGCGCGGCATGGCCTGAAAGCCTGCCGTCGCCGTCGCGCCATGATGAATGGCAGGCGCGCGCGGCGGTGGCGGCGGCCCATCCCGCTCCTCTATAGTCAGTCCAGCTCGGCAGGCATGGTGCCTGCCCTCGAATCACAGGGAGTTGGACATGGGTCTGGTACAGGCGGTGAAGGGTGCGGTGGGTGGTGTGCTGGCCGACCAGTGGAAGGACTTCTACACCGTGCCCACGGGCCTGCCCTCGACGGCGGCCCTGTTCGCGGCGGTACCGCGCGGCACCAATGCCGGCCGCGGCTCCAATACCAGCGGCTCGTCCAACATCATCACCAACGGCTCGAAGATCATCGTGCCGGAGGGCTACGGCCTGCTGCTGTTCCAGGACGGCGCGATCACCGCGTTCGTCGCCGAACCGGGTGGCTACGAGTGGCGTTCGGACGATCTGAACTCGCAGTCGATCTTCGCCGGCGACGGCCTGGTCAGCACGTTCATCAAGCAGAGCTGGGAGCGCTTCAAGTTCGGCGGCCAGCCGGGTTCGCAGCAGGCGGCGTATTTCGTGTCGCTGAAGGAACTGCCGGACAACCGCTTCGGTACCCAGTCGGAAATCTACTGGGACGACGGCTTCCTCAACACCCAGGTGGGTGCGGTCACGCGCGGCTCCTACACGCTGAAGATCGTCGACCCGATCCTGTTCGTGAAGAACTTCGTGCCGGCCAGCTACCTGCAGCCGGGCCAGGTGTTCGACTTCACCGACCTGGACAACGCCGCCGCCAGCCAGCTGTTCAATGAAGTGGTCGGTTCGCTGGCCCCGGCCTTCAGCCTGTACACGAACGACCCGGGCAAGGGCAACCGCATCACCAAGCTGCAGCAGGATTCGCTGGGCTTTGCACAGAGCCTGTCTGCCGCCGTCGAGCAGGGCTACCAGTGGAAGTCCGACCGCGGCCTGGCCATCGTCAAGACCGCCATCGTCTCGATCGAGTACGACGCCAACACCCGCGAACTGCTGAAGACCGTGCAGCGCGCCGATGCCCTGTCGGGTTCGCGCGGCAATTCCAACCTGCAGGCCAGCGTCGCCCAAGGCATCCAGTCGGCCGGCGAGAACGGCGGAGCGGCTGGCCTGGTCGGTGTCGGCATGGCCTCGGGCATGTTCGGTGTCGGCGGCATGCAGCAGCCGGTCGCCCCGGCTGCCGACGACCCGGTGGCCAAGCTGAAGAAGGCCAAGGAAATGCTGGATCTGGGCCTGATCACCCAGGGCGACTATGACGCCCTGAAGGCCAAGGCACTGGGCCTGTAACAGCAGGACGCACAACGAACATGTCCGATCCCCGAAACGGCCCGCCGCCGCTGCCCGGATCCGCGCCCGCGACGCCGCCGCCCTTGCCGGCGGCGTCGTTGGATGGGCCCGGTTCGCCGCAGGACGTCCCTCCCCTGCCCGGCAGCTTCCCGCTGGACACCTCGAAACTGCCACAGGCCATCCGTGATGAAGTGGAAGCGCCCGACCCGGTGGCCATCGATACGTCGGCCAGCGAGCTGAAGGACGGCCTCAACCGCTGCCCGAAGTGCGGTGCCACCGACATCCGGCCCAAGGCCGGCACCGACATCCTGGTCTGCCTGTACTGCCGTCACGAATGGCGTGGCGCACGCGTCGAGGAAGAGTTCGGCCTGGGCGAGGCCATCGACCAGCTGCGCGGTACGGTCATTGCCTCTGGCGCACGTGACGTCGACGCCGACACCTCGGCACTGATGACGTTCAAATGCACCGGGTGCGGTGCTGAAGTCACGGTCAATACCGAGAGTACGATGACGGCGCGCTGCCACTGGTGCCGCCATGTGTTCGGCGTCAACGAGCAGATCGCCAACGGCGCGGTGCCCGATGCAGTGCTGCCCTTCCATATCAGGAAGGACGATGCGGTCGCGCGCATCCGCCAGTTCGTCGACAAGCGCCGCATGTTCGCGCTGAAGGCATTCAAGGACCAGTTCACCCCGGAAAACGTGGTGGGCGTGTTCCTGCCCTACATGATCGTCGACAGCAATGTCAGCGCGGCCGTGGCCGGCAAGGGTGAGATCCAGACCCGGCAGTACACCGTGGGCAGCGAGAAGAACAAGCGCACCCTGTACGACGCCGATGTCTACCAGGTCGAGCGCCAGGTCGACTTCACGGTCGATGACCTGCCACTGGAATCCTCGGCCGAGCGCGGGAATCTCGATACCCGCGCCAACACCAACAACATCATCAACACCATCCTGCCGTTCGATACCAAGAACGCGGTGAAATGGAACGCCTCGTACCTGGCCGGCTTCACCTCCGAAAAGCGCAACCTGGATGTGGAAAAGCTGCGGCCGCGGCTGGAAGACCAGCTGCTGTCGATCGCCCGCGCACAGGTGGAAGGTTCGGTGAAGCGCTACAACCGTGGCGTGCGCTGGGAACAGGAGCAGCTGGAGGTGCATGGCACCCGCTGGGTGTCGATGTACCTGCCGGTGTGGTTGTACTCCTACCACCAGCCCGGCAAGAACGGCGGCATGCTGCACTACATCGCGGTGAACGGCCGTACCGGCGAAACCATGGGCAGCGTGCCCGTGCAGCAATGGAAGATGCTGCTGGCGGCACTGGCCACCGGCACCGTCATTGAAGCCCTCGCAATTGCCTTCCTGGTGGCATCGACATGAGCGACGACAGTGGCCTCTGGCTGTTGGCGGCAGGTCCGGCCGGCGCAACCGCGCTGTACTGGGCGCTGTACCGCTATTACCGCAACACCGACAAATCGCACTCCTTCGAGCACGAGACCGCCATCGAGGCCAAGCCGGTCACCGGCTCGGACCAGCAGGTAGGCCGGGTTACCGGCACCGAGGAAAAGCGTATCCGCGGTGACAATGTGTATGAGTACCGGAAACGGGTGGTGCGGGTAAAGCCCGACCCGTAGCGCCAGGCCCTGCCTGGCTGCGGGTAGTGCCGGCCGCTGGCCGGCATTCCTTCGGTTCCTGGGCGCCAAGTGGGAGCCGGCCAGCGGCCGGCACTACCCTTCGCTGGGCTGCCGCCGCGCACACCCTCACACCGTCTCCCGCCCCACCGGTTCGATACTCGCGCGGTCCACCCTTCCGAGGATGCTGCAATGGCTGCCGTGCTCGCCCGTACCTGCCTGTCCGCGTTGTGCTGCCTGGCCCTGCCCGCCCTGGCCCAGGACGCCTCGTTCGGCTTCGGCGAACAGACCACCCACACCGACCAGACCACGCAATCCAGCAGCACCCGGACCCAGAGCAGTGGCGCGGTGACCACCCAGACCACCACCAGCGGCAGCTCGCAGTCCGGGTCACGCAGCGAAAGCAAAGAGATCGACGTGGGCTTCGGTTTCCACGACGACAACGACGACTGGGGCCGCGACCGCCACCGTGGCGGCCGCGATGTGCGCGACAGCGATCTGTTCGGCAGCTGGACGCTGGGCCAGGAGAACGGCAACACCTGCTCCATCGAGCTGAAGAACATCGAGTGGTTCGGCGGCTACAGTGCCTACGTGCCCGCCGGCTGCCCGGATGGCTTCTTCTCGGCCAACCGTTGGGTACTGTCGGGCAACCAGCTGCTGCTCACCGACACCAGCAACACCGTGTTCGGGCGCTTCCGCGCGTCAGGCGGTGGGCGCTGGACGGGCTACCGTGAATCGGATGGGGCGCGTTTGTACCTCAATCCCAAGGGGCACTGATCGCGCCGTGCACGCAATGGGCACGCGCTGATCGGGAAGATCAGGCGTCCGCCCCGCCCCGCCGCCGAAATGTCCGCTCCCACCGGTTCCCGTCTGGTCATCTATGCCGCCCTCGCGGGCAACCTGGCCATTGCCATCGCAAAGTTCATCGCTGCCGGCATCTCCGGCAGCTCGGCCATGCTCAGCGAGGGCGTGCATTCGCTGGTCGACACATTGAATGAACTCCTGCTGCTGTATGGGCTGCGCCGTGCCGGCAAGGCGCCAGACCCGGTACATCCATTCGGCTATGGCCGCGAGCTGTACTTCTGGAGCTTCATCGTCGCCCTGCTGGTGTTCGCCGCTGGCGCCGGCGTCTCGGCGTACGAGGGCATCCAGCACATCCGCCGGCCGGAGCCGGCCACCAACCACGCGTTGAGCTACAGCGTGCTGGGCATATCCATCCTGTTCGAGGGGGCCTCCTGGTGGGTGGCGCTGCGCGAGTTCCGGCGTACCAAAGGCAAACTTGGCTACTTCGAAGCCTTCCGCCGCAGCAAGGATCCGTCCACCTTCACCGTACTGCTGGAAGACAGCGCTGCGTTGCTCGGGCTGGGCTTCGCGTTGATCGGCCTGGTGGCCGCGCAGGTGCTGGATATGCCGGTGCTTGATGGTGTGGCGTCGCTGTGCATCGCCGGCGTGCTGGCCGCAACCGCCTTCCTCCTGGCCCGTGAAACCAAGGGCCTGCTGGTTGGAGAGCCTGCCCACCCTGCGGTGGCCGAGCGGATCATGGCGGTGGCCGAAACCGATCCGGATCTGCGTCGCGCGAACGGCGTGACCACCATGCAGATGGGACCGGAACAGGTCGTGGCCATGCTCAGCGCCGAGTTCGAGGACGATCGGCAGACCCCACAGATTGAAGCCTGCATCACCCGCATCGAAACGGCGGTAAAGCGCGAGTATCCGGAGCTGGTGGCACTGTTCATCAAGCCGCAGACGCCCGAGGTCTACGCCGCCCGGCGCGCCACGCTGGCGGCACCGCCCGCGCCGGAATGACGCTGCGTCTGCGCCCGTTTCACCAGTCCAATGCCACAGTGCCACCAACATCTGCCCGAACCTGCCTCTACCGTGCCGGATTGGTTGCCCGCCTCTCTCCAGATCCTCCCGCGCAGCTTCTACCGGCGCCCGCCCGTCGAGGTTGCGCCCGAGCTGCTCAACAAACTTCTGGTCCGTGACGATGGCCGAACGGGTCGCATCGTTGAAGTCGAAGCGTACGCAGGCAGCGTCGATCCGGCGGCGCACTCCTATCGCGGGCAGACGCCGCGCACGGCCAGCATGTTCGGTGAGGCCGGCCACCTGTATGTCTATTTCACCTACGGCATGCACTGGGGCAGCAACGTGGTCTGCGGAGAGGTCGGTGAAGGCGTGGCGGTGCTGCTGCGGGCCATCGAGCCGCTGGCGGGCCTTGAGCGCATGCACGAGCTGCGCCCCGCCGCGCGCCGGGATCACGATCTGGCCAGCGGCCCCGGCAAGCTCTCGCAGGCATTCGGACTGGACCGCAGTTTCGACGGCGCCGACCTGGTGACTGGCAGCCATGGCATCGTGATCGCAAGCGATGGGACCCCGCCTCCGTCCGACCCGCTAATTGGTCCACGCATCGGCATCACCCGCGCTGTCGATTTCCCTTGGCGCTGGCACATCCGTGACAATCGTCACGTATCGATTCAGCCACGGCGTACTCCCGCCCCTGCGAGGAAACGATGATGACCCCGCTCGACAAACCACTGCGACGCGAACTGGACATCGATGGCCGGCCCCATACCCTCACCGTGGACCCCGAAGGCCTCAAGCTGGTCGAAAAGGGGCGACGCAAGGGCATCACGCTACGCTGGCAGGACCTGGTATCCGGTGATGCCGCACTGGCCACCGCCCTGCAGGCATCGCTCCAGCAACACTGAGCGGGCGCGGCCACCTCACATCGGCATCACTCTGCCATGGCGATACATAACGCCGTGCGCACTAGCGTAGCGCCAGCCAGCTGCCGCAACCGCCCTCGCTACCCAGCCCTGAAAAGCGCCATGGACGAAGCCGAACGTCTGCTCGAAATCGAACGACTGCACCTGCTGGATACGCCTCCCGAGCCGGTGTTCGATGCCATCGTCGCCGCCGCCCGCGCCGCGACCGGCATGACCATGGGGCTGATCACCGTGGTGGCCGAAGACCGGCAGTGGTTCAAGGCCAATATCGGGCTGGAGGCCGTCACCGGAACGGCCCGCGAGATCTCCTTCTGCACGCATGCGATCCGCCACGACGAGCTGTTCGAGATACCCGACGCGCGCCAGGACCCTCGCTTCTCGACCAATCCCCTGGTGACCGCCGGGCCGCGCATCCGGCATTACGCCGGCATCCCGCTGGGCTCGGCCCATGGTGCACGCATTGGCACGCTGTGCCTGCTCGACCCGATGCCCGGCGTGCTGTCCCCCTCCCAGCGCGAACTGATGGTGCATCTGGCGCGGGTCACCACCCAGGTGCTGGAACAGCGCAGTACCCTGATGGCGCAGGTTGGCCAGGCGAAAGCGCTGCATCGCGAGCTGAAACGCAGCGAAGACTTCCTGGAGCGGACCAACCGCGCCGCCCGGGTGGGCGGCTGGGAGATGGACCTGGTCACCAACGAAGTGCGCTGGACCCGCGAGACCAAACAGCTGCACGGCGTGCGCAGCAACTTTGAACCGACGCTCGACACCGCGCTGTCGTTCTACCGCGAAGACAGCCGCAACATCATCCGCGCGGCCGTGCAGCGTTGCATCGACGAAGGCACGTCCTGGGAGGTGCAGCTGCCAATGACCACCGCCGACGGGCGCGCGATCTGGACCCGGGTGGTCGGCAGCCGGCAACAGGTCGACGGCCATCCGCGCCTGGTCGGGGCGATCCAGGACATCACGGACGAGCGAGCCGCGCTCGACGCGCTGGAAGCGAGCGAGACCCGCTACCGGCGGCTGTTCCACTACAGCCTGGGCCTGATCTGCACCCACACGCTGGACGGGACATTGACCTCGGTGAATCCCGCGGCGGTGCAGTCGCTGGGCTTCGAGGAAAGCCAGATGGTCGGGCGCAGCCTGTGCGACCTGATGCCACCGGAAAAACGCGAGGGCTTCAAGGCCTACCTCGCTCGGATCCAGGCAAACCACACCGACGCTGGCGTGATCGAGCTGATTGCCGCCGACGGTACGCGCCACTACTGGGCGTACCACAACGTGCTCGACAGCGAGGCCAGCCCGCCCTACGTGCTGGGGCATGCACAGGACGTCACCGCGCTGAGGATGCAGGAGCAGCAGCTGCGCGAAATGTCCTTCAAGGATCCCCTCACGCAGTGCTACAACCGGCGTTATCTGCACCGGCTGGATGAACTGATTGATGAGCGCTGGGCCTGCGTGATGTTCGATCTGGACCACTTCAAGCACATCAACGACACCCAGGGCCACCGCCGCGGCGACGCCGTCCTGGTCGAGTTCGCCACCTTCCTGCGCTCGCCGCTGGGCAAGGAGGAGACGGTGGTGCGGCTGGGCGGCGACGAATTCATGGTGGTACTGGTCGCGCCCGCGGATGGCCGGTTGAGCGAACTGGAGCACTGGTACCAGGACCACGCTGCGCTGTCGCCCAGCGCTTTCTCGATGGGTGCAGCCATCAACACGGCCGGTGAGCCTGTGGCCGACACCATCCAGAAGGCGGACAGCCGCCTCTACCGGACCCGCGCGCGCGTGCGCCGCGAGCGGCGCGAAGGCCCCGCCGTGCGTTGATCACGCCGCCCGCACCGTCACCCACGTCGGCGCGTGGTCGCTGGCCTTCTCCTGCAGACGCACCCAACGGTCGACGCCAGCGTCCTTCAGTCGCTCCGCCAGTACGGGATTCAACAGCAGATGATCGATGCGCAGCCCACGGTCGCGCTCGGCATGTTGGCGGAAATAGTCCCAGAAGGTGTAGATCGTGGCGTCGCCGTGCACCTTCCGCAGCGCATCGGTCCAGCCCTGCGCAAGCAGCCGCTCGAAGGCATCGCGAACCTCGGGCTGGAACAGCGCATCGCGGCGCCAGGCCTTGGGGTCGTAGACGTCGGCTTCGGTGGGAATCACGTTGAAATCACCCAGCAGCAACGCCGGGTGCGGCAGTTCGACCAGGCTGCGCGCGTGCCGGATCAGGCGCTCCATCCAGCGCAGCTTGTAGTCGAACCTGGGCCCGGGCTGCGGGTTTCCGTTGGGCAGGTAGAGGGCACCCACGATGACCCCGTGCACCGCCGCCTCCAGGTAGCGGCTCTGCGTGTCGCTGGGCTCGCCGGGCAATCGGCGGCGGCTCTCGACCGGCGTGGTCCCGCGAGCCAGCAACGCCACGCCGTTCCAGCGCGCCTCACCTTGCCAGAGCGCACCGTACCCAGCCTCCTCCAACGACGCAGCCGGAAACGCCGCGTCGGTCGCCTTCAGTTCCTGCAGGGCAACCACGTCCGGCGATTCCCTGTGCAGCCAGTCCAGCAGCTGTGGCAGGCGCGTGCCGATGCCGTTGACGTTGAACGTGGCAATACGAAGCGTCTTGCGTCGGGCCATGCAGGAAGCCTCCTCGGTGCCGGGAATGAGCATTCACTCTGCGCGCCCGCGCATGCACGGGCCGTGGATGCCACGTCATGATGCGGTGCCATTCGTTTCACGAACCGCTGCCACGCGCGACAGCAGGCTGGTCATCCGTGAACAGTGCCGGAGAAGCCCATGGCGGTGCGTCCGCTGCGCGCCATCTACCAGATCGACCCCTACCTGTTCCGCGACAGCGACGGCCGCGGCTGGGGCACGCTGGATGGCATCACGGAAAAGCTGGACTACCTGCAGTGGCTTGGCATCAGCCATGTCTGGCTGCTGCCGTTCTACTGCAACGCCGGCCGCGATGGTGGCTACGATGTCACCGATCACTACCGTATCGATCCACGCCTGGGCGACCAGGCCGCGTTCCAGCGCCTGGTCGATGCCGCCGACGCATGTGGCATCGGCATCATCGTCGAACTGGTGATGCAGCACACCGCCAGCGCGCACCCGTGGTTCGTCGCCGCGCAGCAGGGTGACCCGGCCTGGCGCCGCTGGTACCTGTGGAGCGACCACATGCCTGACGACGGCCTGCAGCCGATGTTCCCGCCGATCGAGGCCTCTGTCTGGACCTGGGATGCCGAGGCCGGCGCGTTCAACCGGCACATGTTCTACCGGCACGAGCCAGACCTCGACCTGGCCCATGCGCCGGTACGCGAGGAACTGCTGCAGGTAATGACGTTCTGGCTGCAGCGCGGCGTGGCCGGCTTCCGCGTCGACGCGGTCCCGTACATGGTCGAGCGCGCGCGCCACGCGGACCCGCGCGACGACGGGCTGTGGCTGCTGGAGGCGATGCGCGCCACGGCAGACGCACAGCAGCCAGGGCTGCCGTTGATCGGCGAAGCGGATGTCCGCGCGTCCCGCTACGGTGACTTCCTGTGCCAGGGGCGGCGGCTTTCGCACCTGCTCGATTTCCACCTCAACAATCACTTCTTCCTGGCACTGGCACGCGGCGATGCCAGCGAAGTGGCGCGGGTCATGGCCGAGTACGGCCCGCACGCGCCGCCGGACACACGCATTGCCTGGCTGCGCAACAATGATGAACTGGACCTGGAGCAGCTGGAGCCGGATGAGCGCGAAGCGGTGATGGAACGTTTCGCTCCTGAGCGTGGCATGCGCATCTATGGCCGTGGCGTCCGCCGCCGGCTGGCACCGATGCTGGACGGCGACATCGCATGGCAGGCAATGGCCTGGGCGGCGCTGCTGTCGCTGGGCCAGGTGCCGGTGATCCGCTATGGCGAAGAGATCGGCCTCGGTGATTGCCTGGAGCTGCCCGAACGCAATGCTGTGCGCATGCCGATGCACTGGCATGACGGCCCAGGGGCTGGGTTCACCGACCAATCGCGGCATGCCTGGCGCGCGCCACCGGCGGACGGCCCCTACGGTTACGGCACGGTGAATGTCGAGGCGCAACGCGCGATGCCGGACTCACTGCTGCTGCGGGTGCGCGAGCTGCTGCAGCAACGCAATGCCCATCCCGTGCTGCAGCAGGGGCCACACACGCTCGACCCACCCTCACCCGCGCTGCTGATGCTCCGCTTCGGTGAGGCACCCCATCAGGCACTGGCACTGATCAACTTCGGCGACAACCCGGTTGAGGTGGACGTACCCCTGCACGGCCCGCTGCACACGCTGGTGGGCCACGGCGCCAAACTGCAGGGTCGTCGCTGCTACCTGCAGGGCCATGGCTATACGTGGCTGGCTGCCGAGGGTGCCTGAGTGCGCAGCGCAGGCAGTACGTGTTCGGCGAAGTCGTCGATGAAGCGTTCCTGCTCGCGGTTCACGTTGTGCAGGTAGATGCGATCGAACCCCAGGGACTGCAGCTCCTGCAGCCAGGCCCGATGCTGGCCCAGGTCTGCCGAGACATGCACGTGCTCGCGCACCACCTCGGCGCTGACCGATCGGGCCTGTGCTTCGAACTGTTCGGGCTGGTCCAGGCCTTCGGCCAGTTCCGGCGGCAGCACGTTGGCGCTCCACTGCTCCATCGCGCCTTCCAGCGCCGCCTGTTCGGCGCGCGCGTAGGAGAGCTTGGCCTGCAGGTACATCGGCTTGCCCCTGCCGCCGCCGTCCTCGAACGCCGCCACCACACGCCGCAACTGCGCCAGTGGCTGGCTGATGGTGATCAGGCCATCGGCCCAGCCCCCCATCCAGCGTGCGGTTTCCTCGGTGACGGCCGCCCCCAGCAGCGGCAGGGGAAGCGCCGGGCGACTGTAGAGCCGTGCCTGGCGCACCCGGAAGCCACCGTCGTGGTCGACCTGCTCGCCGCCCCACAGCCGCCGCATCACCTCGGCCGCATCGCGCAATGCCTTCTGCCGCTCGCGCTTGGCTGGCCACGGCTGGCCGGTGATGCGCTCGTTCAGGGCCTCGCCGGTACCCAGCGCCAGCCAGATCCGGCCCGGCGCCAACTGCTCCAGCGTCGCCGCTGCCTGTGCCACCAATGCCGGGTGCTGGCGCAGCATCGGGCAGGTCACCATGCCCAGGGTCAATGCGCTCTGCACCGCCAGCGCGCCGGCCCATACCCAGCTGTGGCCGGACTGCCCTTGCGCAGTCGTCCACGGGTGGAAATGGTCCGAGCACATCAAAGCCTCGAATCCCGCCTGTTCGGCGCGCAGCGCCAGGCCCAGCAAGGTGGCGGGCGGGAACTGCTCATGCGATGCGTGGTAGCCGATGGTCATCACGGATTCCGTGCGGGGACTGGACACGATGGCAACACCCCTCCAGCTAAAACGGCGTCATGGAAACGAACACCTCCTGCATCGGGCATCGACGCTGGGCTATCGCCGAAGGCTACATTCCAGCCTGGAGCAACGGCCCGTCGCCGGAGATGCAGAGTCACGAAACCTGCTGCGTCCTCAATGCGGGCAACGAGGACGCGCATGTCACGCTGACCCTCTACTTCGAGGACCGCGATCCTGTCGGTCCCTACCGGATCACCGTGCCAGCACGACGCACCTGCCACCTGCGCTTCAACGACCTGCAGGATCCGGCGCAGGTGCCACGCGGCACCGGCTTCGCCACCCTCATCGAATCCGACCAGCCGATCATCGTGCAGCACACGCGGCTGGATTCACGGCAGCCGGCCAACAGCATCATGACCACGATCGCCCATCCGTTGTGAAGCACCGTGCGCAGTCGTCCACGCTGCCACGACACCGCGCCCTCCGGCCGTTTACCCGCGCCGAGCGAGACTGCCGCCAGGTTCCCTTTCGGAGAGTGACGATGGCCCTGCCCGACTACCCACGTCCGCCCTTCCCGGCGCAGCAGCAATCCTTCCCCGGCAAGACCGCGCAGATGCAGCCCCGGCCGGACCACGGCGAGGACAGCTACCGCGGCCATGGCCTGCTGCAGGGCAAGAAGGCACTGATCACCGGCGGTGACAGCGGCATCGGCGCAGCGGTGGCCATCGCTTTCGCGCGCGAGGGTGCCGACGTCGCCATCGCCTTTCTTGATGGCGAGCAGGACGACGCCCGCCATGTGCAGCAGCAGATCGAACAGGCCGGGCGCAAGGCCGTGCTGGTACCGTGTGACATCAGCGACCCGGCGCAGGCGCGCTCGCTGGTCGACCGCGTGGCCAGCGAGCTGGACGGTCTCGACATCCTGGTCAACAACGCGGCCTACCAGCGCTACTACGAGCACTTCGACGACATCACCCTGGATGACTGGAAGCGGACGTTCGATACCAATGTCCATGCCGTGTTCAATCTGACGCGGTTGTGCGTGCCACACCTGCGCGGTGGCGGCGCGATCATCAACACCGCATCGGTCAATTCCAAGCGACCGACCCCGAACATCCTTCCGTACTCTGCGACCAAGGGCGCCGTCGCCAACCTGACGCTGGGGCTGGCGGGCCTGCTGGCCGAGCACCAGATACGCGTCAACGCCGTGCTGCCCGGCCCGATCTGGACACCGTTCATTCCGGCAGGCATGGCCTCCGAAGAGGTCGAGCAATTCGGCTCGCAGACGCCGTTCGGCCGCCCCGGGCAGCCCGCGGAACTGGCCTCGGCCTACGTGATGCTGGCTTCGGACAGCGCCAGTTATACCTCCGGTGCCTTGCTGACCATCTCCGGCGGCGCGGCAACGCTGTGACCGCCCATGGCCGGACTGCCTGGCTGGATCGCGGATTGGCTGCTGGTGGTGGTACCGGTGGCCGAGGTGCTGGTCATTCTCGGGGTGGCCTGGCTGATGGTGCGTGCACTGGCGTGGCTGCTCGTGCAGGCCCGGCAGCGCGGCAGGCTGGCTCCAGAGCTTCATGTGGGCCTGCGCCGCGGCGGTGCATTGCTGCTGTATCTGGCGGCCACGCTGCTGATACTGGAGCGGCTGGGCGTTTCGCGCTCGGTGCTGTGGACCGCGCTGACCGGGTTCATGGCGGTCGGTGCGGTGGCGTTCTTTGCCGCGTGGAGCGTGTTGTCCAACCTGTTCTGTTCGTTCCTGATCGTGGCTACGCGACCGTTCCGCATCAACGACACGATCGAAGTGCTGGAAAGCGTGGACAAGCCGGGCCTGTGCGGCCAGGTGGTGGACATCAACCTGATCTACACCACGCTGAGTGACCGTGGCGAAGGCGCGCGCGGTTGCCTGCTGCGCGTGCCGAACTCGTTGTTCTTCCAGCGCATCACCCGGCACTGGGGTGACAGCGGCTATTCGCAGCTGCCGGGCAGCCTGCCGATAAAGGGCAAGGTACGCTGAGTCGCTGTAGAGCCGAGCCCATGCTCGGCTCGCTGCGCGCAGCGCAGGGTGCGTCGCGGCCGAACGGAGCGCAGCCGAGCGTGGGCTCGGCTCAAGGTGCCACAGCGGGCGACCCTACTCCGCTGCCAATGCCTGGATCGGGTCCAGCCGTGCGGCGTTGCGTGCCGGGAAGTAGCCGAAACCGAGCCCGGTCGCAGACGAACATGCCAGCGCGGCGAGCACCGGCCCTGGCGTGAACAGGAAGGGCACCCCCAGCGACAGCAGGCTGGACAGCGCACCCACGGCGAAGGCCAGCAGTACGCCCAGCACGCCACCGGACAGGCAGATCAGCACCGCCTCGATCAGGAACTGGCGCAGGATGTCGCCCTGCCTCGCCCCCACCGCCAGCCGCACGCCGATCTCGCGCACGCGCTCCTTCACCGACACCAGCATGATGTTCATCACGCCCACGCCGCCAACCACCAGCGCCACCGCCGCGATCGCCGAAACCAGCGCCGCCATGGTCTGGCTGGATTTCATCACCGCCTTGCGGATCTGGTCCGAGTTGTAGATGAAGAAATCGCGACGACCATGCAGGCGCTCCAGCTCGGCGCCCAGCGAGGCCTCGGCGGCATTGGTGGGTACGTTGTCGCGTACGCGCACGGTGATGCTCTCCAGGCGCTGGCTGCCCAGCAGCCGGGAGGCAGCCGACGTATAGGGAACGTAGACGGTTGGCGTGGCCCCACCGGCGAATGCATTGGCACCCACCACGCCGATCACCTCGACCGGCATGCCGCCCAGCAGCACCGTGCTGCCGACGGGGTTGCCAGTGAACAGTGCCTTCGCTGCCTTCTGGTCGACCACGCCCACTGCCCGATGCGCCTCCACCTCGGCATCGGTGAAGAACCGGCCGGCCTTCAGGCGAAGCCCGCGCACGCGCGGCAGATCGGCACCGGCGCCCAGCACCTGCGTATTGGCTCGTCGGCCGCCCTGCAGTGCTGCTACCGAACCGCTGAGGTTGGGGCTGACACTGTCCACGTAACTCAGGGCGGCCAGGTGATCGGCATCGCCTACCACCAGCGTTTCGATCTCCGCCGAGCGCGGGTCACCGAAATCGGCGCCCGGGAAGATCTCCAGCGTGCTGGCGCCCAGCGCGTTTATCTGCGCCTCGACCTGCGCCTGCGCGCCTTTGCCCAGCGCAACCACGGTCACCACCGCGGCCACGCCGATGATGATGCCGAGCATGGTCAGCAGGGTGCGCAGGCGATGGGCCAGCATCGAACGCACCGCCATGCGCGTCGCCTCGCGCACGGCATCGATGCGGGCGCGCCGCTCGGTAGCCGCCGTGGGTGTGCGCCCCGGTTCGTCCGCACGCCGCCGCACCGAAGGGCCGCGCTCCTGGCGATCCGCCACCACACGCCCATCGGCGATCTCGATCACCCGTGACGCGTGGGCAGCAATCGCCGCATCGTGGGTGACCAGGATCACGGTATGGCCCTGCGCATGCAGGCGCTTGAGCTCCGCCATCACCTGCCTGCCACTGGCATGATCCAGCGCGCCGGTCGGCTCATCGGCCAGCACGATCGCGCCGCCGTTCATCAGCGAGCGTGCGATGGAGACGCGCTGCTGCTGGCCGCCGGACAACTGGCTGGGCCGGTTCGCGGTCCGCTCGCCCAGGCCGAGCGTTTCCAGCAGCAGGCGGGCACGCGTGGTGCGCGCATCGGCCTCCACCCCGGCATAGACGGCGGGCAAGGCCACGTTCTCGGTGGCACTGAGGTTCTCCATCAGGTTGTAGCGCTGGAAGATGAAGCCGAAGTGCTCGCGGCGCAGGCGCGCCAGCTGGTCAGGCGACATCTGCTCGGTCGCAGCCCCCTCCACGCGGTAGCTGCCTTCGGTCGGCCGATCCAGGCAGCCCAGGATGTTCATCAGCGTGGACTTGCCCGAACCCGAGGGGCCGATGATGGCGATGAACTCGCCGGCATCGATGCGCAGCGAGACCTCCTTCAGCACCACCACCTCGCCGGCGGCCGAGCGATAGGCGCGCGATACGCCCTTCAATTCCAGCAGTGCGTCGGCCATGCTCACATCCCCAGCAGGCTGGTGGGTTCGGCATCGCCACCGCTGGGCGCCTGGCCGACCACCACGTTCTCGCCCGCTTCCAGGCCAGAGAGGATCTGCACGGCGGTGGCGGTGCGCAGGCCGGTAGTCACAGCGCGCTCGTGGGCGCGGCCTTTCGCATCGACTACCCGCACGGTTGCGCCGTTGCCGTTCTTGTCGTCGGACTCGCTCAGGGCGGTCAGCGGCACCTGCAGTGCATTGGCCACGCGTGCCAGCTGGATCGTCACTTTCACCGTCATCGAAGGCTTCAGCATCAAGCCCGGATTGGCCACGTCGAACAGCCCCGCGTAGTACACCGCTTTCGGCGTCTGCGCCGATCCGCCGCTGTTGCCGCTGGACGCGTCGGCAATCGACGACGGCGCTGGCTCAAGCTGCTGCAGGTGCGATTCATAGCGGCGCCCGCTCGGTCCCAGCGTCGAGAACCACAACGGTTGGCCGGGTGCGATCAGTTCCACGTCAGCCTCGGCGATCTCGGCGCGCACCGTCATCGTGTCCATCTGTGCCAGCATCACGATGGTCGGCGTGGTCTGCATCGAGTTCAGCGTCTGCCCCGCCTTGGTGACGATGGCCACGATGTAGCCCTCGGACGGCGACACGATACGCGTGTAGCCCAGGTTGATGCGGGCGGTTTCCACCTGGGTCACCGCTTGGTCGATCTGCGCCTGCAACGCAGCGGCATCCGCACGCGCCGCATCGCGCGCCACACGTGCCGCTTCGAAGCCTTCCTGCGAGACCAGCCGCGACGCCACCAGCTGCGACTGGCGATCGTACGTGCGAAGGGCCTGGCGGTAGCGCGCCTGGCTGGCCGCATGTTGCGCACGCAGCGCGTTGGCGGCGGCTTCGGCACTGCGCAGGGCAATGCGCTGCGGTTGTGAATCCACTTCGGCAATCAGGTCGCCGGCCCGCACGTGCTGGCCCAGCACCACATGCAGGCGCGTGACCTGCCCCGAGACCTGCGCGCCCACGGCCACCAGTTCTTTCGGATTGACCCGGCCGACCGCCTGCACGGTCTTTTCCAGACCGGCGACCCTTGCCGGTGCGGTGATCAACGCGGCATCCTCGCCATCGGCAAACGCCCACCAGCAACCGCCGCCGGCAAGAACGGCCAGCGTTGCGGCAATGATCCAGGTCCTGCGGTTGTTCATCGAAACTTCCGGGGGTGCGTGCAGTCGCCCGGTGCGACCGCCAGGGCCGCAGTCTGGAAGCCCCAGGTGGATGTTTCTTGGAGCGGCTGTGGAGATTGGATGGAGACGCGACCGCCGTTCAGGGACCGCGTCGGCCGCTGAATCCATGGCGCGGCTCCACGCAATCTCGACACAATCTCGACCAAGTCTCCATCAACGGTCGCTAGCCTCGGCGGCCTCGCCGACTGCCAGCCTGCCGTGCCCCTTTCCTACCCGGACCTGCCACCCCTCGATGTGCGCCGTGCCTACTTGGCGTGGTGTGCGCCTTCGCCGTGGTTGATCGCACTGGTGCTGGCATCGACCAGCACATGGATGTGGGTCGCACCGTATCCGCGACTGCCGTTGCTGGCCGGCTTCGGGGCCGCCGCCCTGCTGGGGTTCCGCAGTGACGGGCCCGGACGCACCCGCCGCTCCGGGTCGCTCGCATCGCTGGCCTTGATCGGCCTGGCGTTCTGGTCGGCAACACCTCCGGCCGCCAACGTCAACCTGCATCTGCTGCTTGCGCCCGCCACCGCCGTGGTCGCCGCCCTGCTGGCAGTGCGCCTGCGCGCCATCGTGGGCATGGCCTCGCGGCTGCAGGCCCGGGTGAACGCCACCCCCATGGCCTTGCGCTGGAACGCGCTGCCTGCCGCGGTGTCTACCCTGACGCTGCAGCAGCTGCGCGGCGCGGGTTCGGTGGACCCCAGCCTGCAGCGCTCGCTGGTGCTGGCCACGCTGGCCTGGGCGGCCAACGAAGAGGCGCAGGCCGGGGAACGCCGACGATGACCCTGCCCCTGATCCGGCCCCTGCCCGCCCTGGCATCGAACCCGCCGTACGCCATGAAATACGAACCCCGTAACCGACAGCCCCCCTTGGTGCTGATTGCCGAAGATGAGAGCGAGATCGCCGACATCCTCGGTGCCTACCTGGCCCGTTCGGGCCTGCGCAGCGCACGCGCCGCCGACGGCGAGGCGGCGCTTGCCAGCCACCGCCAGCTGCACCCGGACCTGGTACTGCTGGATGTGCAGATGCCCAAGCTGGATGGCTGGCAGGTGCTGAGCGAACTGCGGCGTCGCGGCAACACGCCGGTGATCATGCTCACCGCGCTCGACCAGGACGTGGACAAGCTGACCGGCCTGCGTGTGGGCGCTGACGACTACGTGGCCAAACCATTCAATCCCGCTGAGATCGTTGCACGCATCCAGGCCGTGCTGCGCCGCAGTGCCCGCAGCGTGGCCGAAGAACCCACCGGGCTGATCCGCCAGGGCCCGTTCGAGATCGACCTGCGCAGCCACGAAGTGACGGTCCGCAACGGCGAGCAGGCGCACGCACTGAACTTCACCCTCACCGAATTCCGGCTGTTGGTGCACATGGCGCGCGCGCCGCGCCAGGTGCATGCGCGGGTGGACCTGCTGCACGCCTGCCTGCCCGAGGGCGATGCGCAGGAGCGCACCGTCGACAGCCACGTCAGCAAGCTGCGGCGCAAGCTCGAGGATGTCGGCGTGATCGGCATTCCCGCCACCATCCGTGGCGTCGGCTACCGCTTCCTGGACTGAATGATGAACCCCAAAGGCAAGAGCATCGGGCGCCAGATCACGCTGTCCATCACGGTGGCCTCGCTGTGTTCGACCGTGCTGTCGATCAGCGGTTTCTACCTGTTCTACTACCTGCTGGAGGTGTTCTATCCGCGCTGGTATGACGAGCCGAAGTCCATGATGCCCTCCGGGCTGGAGTGGCTGTGGATCGGCCTGACCGCCACCGTGGTGGTGGCGTTGGCCACCCTGATCGCGTCTCGCCTGACCCGGCGCATCATCACCCCGTTGAATTCGGTGGCCGCAAGCCTGCGTCGCGTGGCCAGCGGTGACCTGGAGGCGCGCGCGCGCGGCGGCGACACCTCGAT
This sequence comes from Stenotrophomonas sp. YJH_SMC_131, assembly GCF_059367975.1. Lineage (NCBI taxonomy): Bacteria > Pseudomonadati > Pseudomonadota > Gammaproteobacteria > Lysobacterales > Lysobacteraceae > Stenotrophomonas > Stenotrophomonas sp. YJH_SMC_131. The sequence continues at coordinate 269,827 of NZ_JCAFRJ010000004.1, forward strand.
GGCCGAGGCCGCCACGCTGGTCAACGACTTCAATTCCATGGCCGAGCGGCTCAGCCGGATGTCCGAGAACCGTGTGTTCTGGAACGCGGCCATCGCACACGAACTGCGCACGCCGATGACCATCCTGCGTGGCCGCCTGCAAGGCATCGCCGAAGGTGTATTCGAGCCGGGCCCCGAGCAGTTCAACAGCATGCTCACCCAGCTGGAGGGACTGACCCGCATCATCGAGGACCTGCGCGTGGTCAGCCTGGCCGAGAGTGGCCACCTGGATCTGCGCCTGCAACGCAGCGACGTCAGCGTGCAGGTGGCGGCGGTGGTGGAGGCGATGTCCGAGGCGCTGACCGAAAGTGGCTTCTCGGTGAGCCTGGATGCGCGGCCGTCGCTGGCGGACTGCGATCCGGCCCGCATCCGCCAGGCGGTGCTGGCATTGCTGGAGAACGCCCGTCGCCATGCCATCCCCTGCCCGCTGCGGGTGCGCGTCACCCTCGCTGAGGGGCAGTGCGCGGTGGCCGTGGAAGATGGTGGCCCCGGCGTGCCGGACGACCTGCGCGACAGCATTTTCGAAGCCTTCCAGCGCACCGATGTGTCGCGCTCACGGCAGAGTGGGGGCTCAGGTCTCGGCCTGGCGGTCGTGCGTGCGATTGCCGTGGCCCATCACGGAACGGCGCAGTGCCGAGCTACCGAGCGTGGCGGCAGTTCGTTCGAGATCCGCTGGCCGGTGCACGTGCGCCGTTGAGGCCGTAGACGCTGCCCTGGTAGCAGCCCACCTTGGTGGGCACCACGCGCGTGGCTGAACGCCGCCGATTTCTCCACGCAATCTCCATCATCCCTCCATGCCCGCTCCAAAGGGCTGCAGATACTGGGCGCTACCCGGCAGATGGCAGGCATCCGTCCCCTGCCCTGTCCCCGAACCCCCCAGGCATCCCATGCAACACCCCCACGATCCAGCGGCCGCCGCCGGCAGCATCGGCCAGCAGAATGCGGCCGCCACGCTCAAGGCCATCCTGCGCACCTACCCCTGGCAGCTGACCGGCACGTTCTCGCTGGTGGCGCTGGAGAACACCCTGCTGCTGGCCTATCCGTTGTTCGCCGGCTTCGCGGTAGACGCGATCATCAGCGGCAACATCGGCCATGCCATCTCCTATGCCGGCGTGGTACTGCTGTTCTGGCTGGTGGGTGCCGCCCGTCGGGCGGTGGATACGCGCACCTTCACCCGCATCTATGCCGATCTGGCAGTGAGCGTGGTGCAGGCGCAGCGCCGGTTGGGCCAGGCGACGTCCACTTCGGCGGCACGCGTGGTGCTGGCCCGCGAGTTCGTCGACTTCTTTGAAAAGCACGTGCCGATCATCGCCACCGCGCTGGCATCGATGTTCGGTGCAGTGGCCATGCTGCTGGCGATCGAGCCGATGGTCGGTGCCGCTGGCCTGGCCACCCTGCTCGGCGCCCTGCTGGTGCTGCCCTGGTTCGCACGTCGCAACGAGCAGTTGCACGGCCGACTGAACAACCGCCTGGAACACGAAATCCGGCTGGTCGACCGGGTCAGCCCCTCGGTGCTGCGCCGCCACTACACCACGCTGTCGCGCCTGCGCATCCTGCTGTCCGACCGCGAAGCCGGCGCCTATGTGGTGATCGGGCTGGCTGCCGCGGCATTGTTCGCGCTGACCATCGGCCGCCTTGCCACCAGTGAAGGCGTTACACCGGGCCACGTCTACGCGGTGATGACCTACCTGTGGACCTTCGTCGGCAGCCTGGACGATGCGCCTTCAATGGTGGATCAGCTTGCGCGGCTGAAGGATATCGGCCGCCGTGTCAGCCCCGGCATGGACGATGCGGACCACAAGGGCGCCGCTTGACCGGTCGCTGCCCACCTTGGTGGGCACCGATGAAAGCCAGCGCCAACCAAGGTTGGCGGCTACCGGGCCTGAGCAGTGTTGCTCTGGTAGCTGCCCACCTTGGTGGGCACCGATGGGAGCCAGCGCCAACCAAGGTGGGCGGCTACCGGGCCTGAGCAGTGTTGCTCTGGTAGCTGCCCACCTTGGTGGGCACCGATGGGAGCCAGCGCCAACCAAGGTGGGCGGCTACCGGGCCTGAGCGGTGTTGCCCTGGTAGCTGCCCACCTTGGCGCGCACCGACGGGAGCCAGCGCCAACCAAGGTTGGCGGCTACCAGGGCTGAGCGGTGTTGCTCTGGTAGCTGCCCACCTTGGTGGGCACCGATGGAAGCCAGCGCCAACCCAGGTTGGTGGCTACCAGGCCTGAGCGGTGTTGCTCTGGTAGCTGCCCACCTTGGTGGGCACCGATGGGAGCCAGCGCCAACCCAGGTTGGCGGCTACCGGGATCGATAGATACCCATGCGCCGCTTGGCGCTACAGGAACTCTGCCATGCGCTGCAGCTCGTCGTCCAGCGCGCCACGAAATACCTTGTCGCGGGCCAGCGACTTGCCTGCATAGCCCACGCTCGACACCAACTCACCCTCGCGCACGCTCAAGTTGGCCCAGCCCACCACCTGCTCATGCCACAACACCGGCAGTGCGTAGTAGCCGTACTGGCGTTTCGGTGCAGGCGTGTAGGCCTCGAACTTGTACACCCAATCCCACAACAGCTCGAAGCGGCGGCGGTCCCACACCACCGGGTCGAACGGCGCCAGCAGGCGCACCTGCTCATCCGGTGCATGGCGGCGCGAGCGCGGATTCTCGTCCGCCGGCCAGTACCAGGTGGTGCCTTCCAGCGTGCAGCTGGCCAGTTGTTGCTTGGCCAGCGCCAATGCCTTGCGGGTCTGCTCGGCCAGGTGCGGCGCGCCATAGCCCAGCAGGCGCACCAGATAGGTCAGGCTGGCCGAGGGCAGCGGCGCGTACTTGCGCACCACCAGGTCGATCAGGGCGGCGGCACGTTCGATCTGCGCCTGTTCGCTGGAGTCGGGCTCGGCATGATCGGCCACCGCATAGATGCGCGTACCGCTGTCGCGCCGTTGCACCCGCAGCAGGCCGCGGTAGTGCATGCCATCCAGCAGATGCGTGCTGGCGTTGCTGGTGCCGCCCCAGTAGTTGGTCACCCGCCCATGCGCAAAGGCCTGGTCGACCTCGCGCGGGTGCACGCTGCCACGCTCGCGCACAAAGGCCAGCACGTCGGCCGCACGGCGATGGGTCTCGGCATCCCACTCGCGCTTGGAAACCCGTGGGTGCATCAGCGCCAGATGCTCGCGCGGCAGGAAGCCGTAGTTCACCAGGCAATCCTCTTCCACCGGCAGACGCGTGTAGCGGCGCTCAAGATCGCCCGCGCGGTAGTCCTTCACCCGGTGGCGCAGGGTCAGGTCCTGCGCGCGAGCGGGTGCGCGGATCGGGTCGGCCTGCACGAAGCCCAACCGCCGGATCGCGCTCAGCAGCGTGGTCGGCTTGAACAAGGTGCGCGCCACCGCGTAGCGGCGAAGGTCATCGAGAGTGGGCGTGGCAGGCATGGCCGCATTGTATTCTCGACACTACGCGATCCGTCCAGTAGAGCCAGGCCACGCCTGGCTGGCGTCATGGTGAACGGCCGCGATCATCCACGCATGGCGTGCATCTACCGAAGCCGCGATACCTCCAGCGAACCGATCACCAGGGCCCGCATGCCCTGCTTGAACTCGGTGATCACCTGCCCTTCTTCGTCATCCGCAATCGCGTAGATGGTGTCGGCACCGGCGATGCAGTAGAACGCGATCGTGGCCAGCAGCCAGCGCGCCTTGTCCACCGGCAGGCCGAACACCTCGGCCACGTGCGCCTGGTGCGAGGCGATCTTTTCCAGCATCGGCGCGGTCGCCACCGTGCGCCGCAGCAGGTAGGGCGGTAGCCCGGGATGCGCCTTCACCACTTCGCACAGCGACTCCACGAACCCCATCAGATAGGCCTCCAGCCCACCCGGTGCGTCGACCGACGCGCGCGGAATCTGCCAGCGCTGGAACACCGCCTCCGCCACTAGGCGCTTCAACGCCTCCAGGTTGGCCACGCGCTTGTACAGCGCTGCCTGGGTCACCGCCAGTTCGGCGGCCACGTTGGCCATGGTCAGGTTGGGCAGGCCCAGGCGGATGCCGATGTCGGCCAGACGCTCCGGGGTGATGGTGGGCGGGCGGCCACGGGTCGGCGCCGTTGGATCGGGGTGCGTGCTCATACGGTGCCTGCTCTTACGGTGCGCGTCCATACCCTGCTGAGGGTGCCAGCAAAGGGACCCTCTTGTCCGCTTCGATTGATTTAGTTTAATTTACTCAACTAATTCGGAAGGCGTCCAGCACGCTGCCCGTGATCGAGCCCATGGCTCACCTCCCGCCAGGTCCCCACCCAGCCAACAACCCTGCGCTGCGCCCTTTCCCCGTGCTTGCCGTCGGCAGCGCGCCAGGCGCGCTCGCGCCTGCGATTCACAGGACTCTGGCATGACCGTTTTCAACTTCACTTCTGCACAGCATCGCGCTGCCGCCGCATCCTCCGGCCTGATGTATTCGCCGGGCATGGTCCGGCGCTACCGGGTGTCCGCCCTCGCGCTGGGGCTGCTGGCCTCGTTCGCCGCGCTGGCCGACGCCGCGCCGTCCACCCTTCCGTCGGTACAGGTGCAGGAACAACGCCGGGTCACTGCAGACTATGCGGGCGGGCAAGTGGCTGCCGGCAGCCGCGTCGGCCTGCTCGGCGACAAGGATTTCATGGACACGCCGTTCAATACGGTCAGCTACACCGAGTCCTTCATCCGCGATCGCCAGGCCAAGGACCTGACCGACGTCATTGCCGCCACCGACCCCACGGTGTTCAGCAACGGCGTCACCGGTGCATGGAGCGAGAACTACGCGATCCGCGGCTTTGCCTCCAACACCAGCGACACCACGTTCAATGGCCTCAGCGGCATGGCGCCCTACTACCGCACCTCGCCGGAAATGTTCGAGCGCATCGAGGTGCTGAAGGGACCGTCTGCGCTGCTCAACGGCATGCCGCCGGGCGGCTCGGTCGGTGGCAGCGTCAACCTGGTGCCCAAGCGCGCAAGCGAGCAACCGCTGCTGCGGGTCAGTGCCAACTTCGCCTCCGATGCGCAGTTCGGCACTCACGTGGATATGGGCCGTCGCCTCGGCGCCGACAGGCAGTTCGGCATCCGCTTCAACGGTGCCTACCGTGATGGTGACGGCGCCGTCGGCAAGCAGCGCAAGAAGGTACAGCTCGGTTCGCTGGCACTGGACTGGCGCGGCGAACGTATGCGGCTGTCGGCCGATCTGTACAGCGCCGACGACCGCGTTGACGGCCCGGCGCGTGGCGTCGGCCTGGCACCGGGCGTGGCCATTCCGCGCCCGCCACGCGGCGATACGCTGATCAACCCGGATTGGGCCTACGTGGACAGCCAGGACAAGGGCGCGATGGTGCGCGGAGAACTGGATGTCAACGATAGCCTGATGGCCTACCTCGCGTACGGCACCAGCAGGACCGACTACCGCTACAACGGTTCGATCAGCGCGCAGATCCTCAATCCAGCCGGCAACTTCACCACGGTGATCGGCCAGCTCGCCTTCGACATCAGGAAGCAGTCCGCAGATGCCGGCCTGCGCGGTTCCTTCCACACCGGCAACGTCGGCCACCAGTGGGCCGCCAACGTGACCCACTACCAGCACACCCAGAACGACTACGGCCGGCGCAGCGTACCCGGCTGGGACTGGACCACCAATCTGTACAACCCAGTGTGGGGCCCGGCGGCGCCGTTCGTGGCACCGCACATCTCGCATACCGAGCTGACGCTGGACAGCCTCGGCTTCGCCGACACCCTCGCCTTCGCCGATGACCGCGTGCAGCTGACGCTGGGCGTGCGCCGCCAGCAGGTGGTCAGCGAGACCTTCAACGTGTCCACGGGTGCACGCACCTCGCGCTACGACGAGAGCGCCACCACGCCGGCAGCGGCCCTGCTGGTGAAGGCCACCGACGCGATCTCCCTCTACACCAACTACATCGAAGGCCTCAGCCAGGGCGCCACCGCGCCGATGACCGCCGCCAATGCCGGCGATGTGTTCGCACCGTTCCGCACCAGGCAGAAGGAGCTGGGCCTGAAGCTGGACCTGGGCAGCTTCGCGCACACCTTCAGCGTGTACGAGATCAAGCGACCGAACAGCTACACCGACCCGGTCACGAATATCTTCTCGTTTGGCGGCGAGCAACGTAACCGGGGCGTGGAATGGGGCTTCTTCGGCGCACCAATGGACGGCGTGCGCCTGCTCGGTGGAGCGGCCTATGTGCAGCCGAAGCTGACCCGCACGGCCGGTGGCGTGAATGAAGGACGCATCGCCACCGCCGTGGCGCAGCGGCAGGCCAAGCTGGGCGTGGAATGGGATGTGCCGACCTTGCAGGGCCTGACCCTGACCGGCAATGCCACGGCGATGTCGAGGCAGTACATCAGTGCCGACAATAGCCTGTCGGTGCCGGGGCGTACGTTGTTCGACGTGGGGGCGCGCTACAGCACCACCGTGGCGGGTCGATCGCTTGCGCTGCGGGCCAGCGTGAACAACGTGACCAACAAGTCGTATTGGGGCATGCCGTTGTTGTCGAGCCTGGCGCTGGGTGCACCGAGGACGGTGCTGGTGTCGGCAACGATGGATTTCTAAGCTGGCGTGGAACCCCTGTAGAGCCGAGCCATGCTCGGCTCCGTTTCGTCCGCTGAGCCGAGCATAGGCTCGGCTCTACAGGACGTCGGGCAATCCGCGAACGGCATCCACGCACGGCGTGGATCTACGTGTCATTCCGGATGCAGGCGATAGATGGCGTGGCTGGTCAACGCCAATGCCGCCAGCTTCAGCCCTTCCATTACGCGATCGCCCACGTACTGTTCCGGGCCGCCATTCTGGCGGGCGCGTTCGGCCGCCAGCAGGATCTCCTGCACGATACGCAGCCCGGCCAGTGCACCGTCGGCGTCGGCCAACGCCAGGCACCGGCCCGGCAGCTGATGGCGCTCGGGCCAGGGCTGGCCGTCGGCAGCCGCGCCCAACCCGATGCGATGCAGCAGGGCCGTCAGGTTGTTGGGATCGGGCGGGATGTCGTGCCCCTCATCGGCATTGGCCGGGGCGCGCTGATGGGGAAACTCCGATGCGTTCATGGCAGGTCTCCGTGCAAGGCATGCGGGACCATCACCCTTAAAAATCAAGGCGGCGGACGGTGCGTGGCTGGAAATCCCGTGAGTCAGTGCTATACCCGGGCGGTGGGCTTGCGCCCACCTCCACGCACCGCCCGCCATGGAACGCGAACGGAATGCCAGCCGACGCCGCGCAAGGCGACGCCGGCTGGCAAGCGTAAACAGCACTTACTCAACGGGGTTTCCAGGCCCCGGCCACCCTTTTTCGGTGGCACCCCATCATGTGCACAACGGGGTGGCAGGCGCCAACAACCCAAGTGCAAAGACAGCAACGTTCACGCAGTGGCCGCATTGTCGCATATCGACAATCGAGCCGAAGATTCAACAACTTGCGCCACGCCAACGGCGGCGTTCCCCACCCGCATCGGCACCACGCGTTCCTTGACCGCATCCGGCTTTCAAGACGCGCGACACGCCAGTTCCGACATTACACAAGCAGATGGGCAATCAACGCCAGCACCGCCAGATGTCCCACGTAGTACCCATAGAACACCCAGCGCCAGCGCGGCAGTTGCCACGGCACCCGCGTCGCCAGCACGACCACCGGAACGGCCAGCAGTGCCCAGCCGTTGTGGTTGGCCCAGCACGCCGCCGCAAGCGCGACCAGCAGCGGCCACCACGCCCGATGCCGGAACGCGATCCAGGCCAGCAGCACGGCGCCAACGCCGGCCCACTGGTAGTCCACGAACATCGGCAGCACACCGGCAGCCAGCAACAGCAGCACAGGCCGATGGCTCGCAAGCGCATGCACGGCCACCGCCGCCAAGGTGAAGGTGAGCAGGATGTTGAGCGGCAGCCAGGAACCGAACGCGAAGGCGTGCAACGGCTGCGCGATCAGCCCCCATAGCGCGAGCCGGCGCATCGATTTGCGCAGGTCGGCGCCCGGCTGGGCCAGGTTGCAGGCCATCACCAGCGCGAACAGCGGGAAGGCGATACGCCCCAGTTCGCTGACCACCGGCACGTAGCCCCCGAACACCACCTTGGCCACGTGGTCGCCGGTCATGGCCAGCAGCGCGATCCACTTCAACAGCTCGCGCGCGCCGCTGCCGAGGCTGAGGTTGAACGTGGACGTCCCGGTCGTGGTCGCTTGCATCGCGGAAGCTTATGCGCATCGGCCAGCGCATTTCCAGCGCCGCGCAGGAGCCCGCCACTGCAAGCCGTAGATGGCGGCGCTATGCTGGCCGCCCCTGCTTGTGAGACACCCGCCATGCGCACCCTGTACCCGGCCATCGAGCCCTACCGCGAATTCGCCCTGCCGGTGAGCGATCTGCACACGCTGCATATCGAAGAGTGCGGCACGCCGGAGGGCATTCCGGTGGTGTACCTGCACGGTGGCCCGGGCGCCGGTATCTCGCCGACCCATCGGCGCTTCTTCGACCCGGCGCGCTACCACATCGTGCTGATCGACCAGCGCGGCAGCGGCCGTTCCACGCCGTTCGGCGAGCTGCGCGACAACACCACGCAGGACCTGGTGGCGGACATCGAAAAGGTGCGTGAGCACCTGGGCATCGAGCGCTGGCTGGTCTATGGCGGCTCCTGGGGCTCCACGCTGTCGCTGGCCTACGCGCAGGCGCATCCGGAACGCGCCACCGGCCTGATCGTGCGTGGCGTGTTCCTCGGTCGTGAGATCGAGAACCGCTGGTTCGCCGAGGCCGATGGCGGTGCGCGCTGGATCTTCCCGGAGCGCTGGGACCGCTACGAGGCTTATATCCCGGAAGCCGAGCGTGGCGACATGATCGCGGCCTACTGGGCGCGCATGGATGGCCCGGATCAAGCAACCCGTATCGAAGCCGCGCAGGCCTGGTTGGGCTGGGAAGACAATGCGGCCACCCTGCAGCACGACGTGGATGCCGAATCCACCGATGATCCGCTGGATACCCTGGCGAAGGCCCGCATCGAAGCGCACTACTTCCGCAACGGCATCTTCCTGGAGCCGGACCAGCTGCTGCGCAACATCGATCGCATCCGCCACCTGCCCGGCGTGATCGTGCAGGGGCGCTACGACATCATCTGCCCGCCGCGCAGCGCGTGGGACCTGGCCAAGGCTTGGCCGGAAGCGCGCCTGGAGATGGTGACCTCCGGCCACAGCGCCAACGAGCCGGCCACGGTCGATGCGCTGGTGCGGGCGACGGATGCCTTTGCCGACCGGTTCTGAACGCCTGGGATAGTGCCGGCCGCTGGCCGGCACCCCGCAACACACTCCCGCGTGCGACTACGGGTTGGCGTCAAACACCACGGTCATGTTGCCCTCCCAATGCGAGCCTGGCGCCTTCAGCATCTCTGTTACGGCGTCCCGCCCTGCGGTGAACCGCAAGGTCGACCGCCGCTGCATCAGATAGCCATCCGGTGTGAAGCGCGGCGCCTGTGCGTCGTCGGGCGACAGCGGTGTATCCTGCGCCGGGCGCCCATCGCGCAGATTGCGCATGCCGGGCAGGGTGACGTCCACATCCACCGGTACAACCTCCCCAAGCGCGTGGTTGCGAATGCCGCAGCGATTGCCTGCGTCGTGCTCACAGCGCAGCTTCATGCTGAAGTCCATCGAGCTGGTCAGATGGAATGGCAGCTCCTGATAGAGGCGTGTCGGGGCACGGCCCTGATCGGTCCACTGCGCCCAACCTGCCTCCGGCGCCAGGTGCACCTGCGGATTGTCGCTGGGGAACCGTACCTGGAACTGGTGCGACACCGTGAAGCGGAACTTCAACGTGATCGGCTCGGTCGTGACGTCATCACCAAAGTCGATATCGCTGCCCGCGCCTCCCGCACTGTAGGTCAATTCTCCTTCATACACACCGTCGTTCAGCGACAATGGCGACGGCGCGGTTATGAGAAGGCCCAGACCAATCCAGGGCATCGCATAGTTGGCCGGCTGTGATAGCGGGTTATCTCCCTGAGAGTTGCACGGCTGCGGCATCTCAGGATTCTTCACTGTCCAGCCGAACCTGATATATGACCCGTAGCTGACGGTTTGAACGTAGCTGCATCCTCCACGCACCGTTCGAGTGAACACTGGATTGGTAACGCCTCCCGGTGTCATTTGACCACTGACGGTAGCAATCGTGATGCGGACCTCCGCTTCGCCACCCGTGGTGGTGTTTTGCAACATGACGTTGCGAGGGGCAGGCAAGCCAAGATAGAAGCGCTTGCGGACGTCGCCGTTATACTCGTAGGTCTTGTTCCACGACATCGGGACATCGACAGAGTAGGCACCATCCTCCGTGCAGAATTCTGGACGCCACGAACAGTAGATGCCAGGCGGCGTCGTGTTCCGGAAGACCATCCGGCCCGGGTCCAGGGCTGACGGGGCAAACTCTGCCGTGACCAGCACTTCTGCCGCACATGCACTTGCGGCCGCGCCAAGCCCAATCACGACCAGCCCTGCGCCTCGCAGCGCCGCCATCAGCGAGCGGATTCTCATTTCGTATGCTCCTCGGTTCTCGCGATCGACGGCGGGCATCCCGTCGCCCCCACCATCAACACATCTCCTTCCCTGGGGTAGCGCCCCTCCTCCATCGTCAGCGTGCAGCTGACCAGGTTGGGGTAGCGCAACTCCACCACCGGCGCACGGGCGCTCAGTTCAAGGGTAAAGAATCCATCCTCCTGGCTGACGCTGCGGCCGGCGTGGTTGATCACCTGCACGCCGCGCACACCGTTGCCGTCTGCATCCAGTACCTGGCCCATGACGGTGAAGGTGCGCAGCACGTCCAGCGTGGCATGCATCACGCCCCCCTTGTTGAGGTGATAGCTGACGACCGAGGGCTGCAGCGTTGCCGACGGCGCATGCCGCCCCTGGAAGTCGAACTGCACGTGGCCTGCGCGATACGCGGCCACCGGAACGAAGTTGCGGCCCGGGCGCAGCGCAACGCCGCCGCCGTGGCTGTCGTCCGCACGCAGGGCAAGATCGGGATAATCGCTGCGGACATCGACAATCAGCCCGGTGTCGGCGCTTCTGCCGCGCCCCTGCCCCAGCACGGCGGCGCGCCCACCGCCAATGACCACGGTGCTGTCGAGGTTGGCGGTGCCGCTGATGCGGCCCGACGCCGCGCCGCGGTAGACCTGCATGTCACCCTCCACAAACGCGCCCTGCAGCGAGGCACCCGCGCCTGCGCCCAGCCCGCCGCGTTCGGCGGTGACCGTGCCATTCACGCTCTGCAGTACGGCGCCGTCCACGCGCTGTGTGGAGGAGGCGGTCACATAGGTATCGCGGCGACCGGCATCGCCGGTGCGGCTGCCCAGGCTGCCGCTGTAGCTGCGTCGATCGCTGCCCAGCGAGACGCTCACCGTCAGGTCGATCCCGCGTTGCCGCCGATAGCCCGTGTAGCGGGCGCCGGGGCGGTCATAGGCGGAAACGCGCCAGTTGACATCGTGCTTGCCGAACACCGTCTCCCGGCGCCCGTAAGAGACATCGATGCCGGTCCCGCGGGTGAAGCCCGAACTGCGGGCCACGCGCAGGCTGGCAGTATCACGGTGCCCGAAACGATGCGTGATCGAGACGGCCGTCGTGTCCTGCCAGCCGCCGCGGGTCTCCCAGCGTGGGGCGCCGCTGTCGTCTGCCACGACGCGCTCGCGCTGCTCCACCCAACCGCGCGCATGGTTGGCCACCACCGAGCCGGCACGATAGCGGTACAGGCCCTGCAGGTCCACGCCGCGCCCGGCGTCGCTGGAGGTATAGACATTGGTGTACGTGCTGAAGCGGTCACTGGCCTGCCAGTCCATCGACACACCCGCCGCATGCCGCGCGCCGATCCGCTGCACGGTGGCCCCGGCCACCGCACGGGAATGCAACAGGTAATTGACCACGGCACCGGCCGCGGCGCCGCCCTCGCGGGCGCTTCCGGCGCTGGCCAGCAACCCGCGCTGCTGCCCTGCGAACGCGCTGTAGCGCCACCGCCGGCTGGGATCCTGCCAGCGGCTGGGCTTGTGGATGGAGGCGCTTTCGCGGGACGCTTCGCGGCCGTCCTGGACCACCCGCAGTTCCACATCGTAGATCCCGCCGGGTAGCCGGCGCGTATCGATTTCCTGGATGCCGGGTTTGACGGCCTGCGTGGACAGCAGGTTCCCGTCACGATAGATCTCCACCACGCCTTCGCCACTGGCGGTGACATAGACGGGATAGACACTGGGGCTTCGCGTATCGGCCAGCAGTACGTCCGAGGATCCGAACATCAGGCCCAGCGCCGTATCGTTCTGCGTACCCGGTGCCCGGGGCTGGCGCACAATGCCCTCGAAGGTGGGCAGGAAGTAGCCGGCGCGAACGAAATGATCGCCCAGTTCGCGCTGGGCATACAGGGCACTGAGGTAGTGCTCGCTGCTGCCGGGCTGGGCGTAGTACTGGTAGCTGCCAACCGTGCTCCAGTGGCCGGCACTGCCGCGCAGTTCAGCGCTGTAGCGCACGGTGGCCTGCTGTTCCTGGCCGCCGTGCACGGCAAGACTGTTGCGCACGATCAGCCCCCGGCTGCCCGCGTCCGGCAAGGCGATGTGGCGCCCCTCCTTCTGCGCGCCGGCAGGCGTCAGTACACTCAGCAGCGAGTTGGACAGACTGTAGTGCAGCGCTGCCATGCCCCGGCACTGATGCCTGCATACGCCCAGCGCCATCGGTTCAGCGAGTTGCTCGCCCCAACGGGCACGCTCGGTCTGTGCCAACCGGCTTTCGTGGCTGTCGCCAAAGCCGATCACCTGCACCCGGTTGTCTTCGTGCAGCAGAACCTCGGCGTCACCCAGATACTGCCCATCCAGCTCCACGCGCACGGTGAGCGGGTTGCCAAACAGGTGCTCGCGGAATTCGGCCGGCATGCGTTCGCGCTGCTGCAGCAGGCTGGGCAGCTCGCCCGGCGCGAGGCCGGCCGCCTGCGTTGACGTGGCAAGGACCACGGCACCGATCGCGGTCGCGAGCTGGGCCAGGCGGAATCGACGTTGGTTGGAGGACGAGAGCATGGGCGCTGTTCCGGCGTCCCCGCCGCGTCATTGGATGCGACGGGGCGCCTGAAAGGACTCAGGGAGTGATGTCGCTTTCGAAGATCATGTGGAACTGGCCACCGTAGCTGCCCTGCTTGTAGCCACCCGACGGCGCGGTCGGCGCGATGGCGAAGGCCAGCGACTTGCCCGCGGCGGCCTGGGCCGCGTTGGCAACGGTGATCTTGGCGGCGGCGGTTGCCGGAACCTCCACGTTGTCCAGCTTCACCACCAGGTCCACGACGTCTGCGGCCGACGCCATCTGTGCCGGCGACGTCAGGTAGGCGGTGATGGCAGCCGGCGACTTGATGTTGATGACGCGCCCGGTCAGTTCGCCCAGCGTTTCGCGCGCGGTGTCCCACGGCAGGTTCTGCGGCAGGCCTTCCCAGCCGTCAGGCGTGGACACCTGCAGGCCAGCGGTGTTCGGGACGTCGGCGGTCACGTTGACGGTGATCGACTTGGATTCGGTGGCTGCCAGGCTGACAGCCGGTGCGATGAGGGCTGCAGCGGCTGCAGCCAGGGCGTACTTCTTCAGGGACATGGAAATGCTCCGGGATCGGTGGATGGATACGATGGGATACGACGCCAGGACGAAGACACAGCCTCCCCGCCGGGCGCCTGGCGAACCCGGTGGGGACGTTGCAGAAAGGGGAGATGGGCGGACGATCAGCGGCGCGAGTCGATGCTGCGGCGGTCGTCGCCCTCCCTCAGGTCGTAGCGGGCGAACCGGCTGTCGTCGGCCTGCAGCGCATAGGTTCGCCCGGGCCGGACATGGACGATGATGCCGGGCGTGCAGGCATCCGGACTGTTTCGCTCGCAGTACCGCAGGTTGTCCAGCACCACCGTGGCGTTGCCACCGTTGTGCACGTGACCGTCCTGCACACGGGTGTCATAGCGCGTGTTCCGCGGTGCCACGAACAGGATGGTGCCGTAGCCGGTGAACACGCGAACTGCCGAGGTCAGCCCGGTGATCTCCTGCACCTGCGCATCGCTGAGTGAGAATTCCTCGGCGCTGGGCACCACCGGAATGAAGCGGAGCCGGTAGTAGCGCTCCTCATCACGGTCACCGCGATAGACCAGGCGCGTCGCCTGTTGGCCGTTGGCGGCAATGATCAGGCGGCTGGGGCTGGCGATCACCCCGTGCGCGCCAGGTGCATTGCGTACCAGCGCCACGGTGTCCACTGGCGTTTCGACAACCTTGCCGTCTGCATCGAAGTGCATCTGGGTGACCTCAACGCGCACGTATGCGGTCACATCACCGGTATTGCGTATGCGCTTGAGCAGGTTGCTGTGCGCGGGCGCAAGATGATCGAACAGGAGACCCACATTGATCTGTGGTGTCGTGGCATGAGCGCTGCTGGCGAACAGGGCCAGCAGGAGGAGAAGGAGTGCGCGTTGCATGACGAACCCGCGGGGAGAGGCGAGCGGCTAGTTTCACGGCAGATTTGCAATCAGGCCATGCAACAACTTGCAAAAAGGTCAGATATTTCCGACCTCGCAAAGTGGCTCCGCCCAGGTCAACCCGGAAATCCTGTCCGCGCACTCGGCCGCGGCGGTCTGGCCCGTTGCACATCGCGGCGGCACGCCCTGGAACAGCATCGACGGCCGGTACACGCATGGGGCGTGCGGGTGAACGGTGGCCCACCGCCATCTGGCGACCCGGTCGGTTCTTCGCAGCTCGCTTACAGATCCGGGCCGAATATCCGGCCGTGGCCATCCAGACCCATGGCCCGCGTCCCCACTTCTGGAGCCTGTCATGACCGGTATTCGCTACGTTCCTGCTGTCCTCGTCATCACCATCGGCCTGCTGCTGGGCGCCTGTTCCAGAACCCAGGAGGCGAGCAAGGCCACCGCCGCCGAGGACGTCACCGAAGTGAAGCTGATACCGCCGTATGAGTCGCTGGACAAGAACAAGGACGGCATCGTCACGCTGGCCGAAGTGGATGCCGTGGCACCCGACTGGGCCGAGCGCCTGCATGCCTGCGATACCGACCGTGACAAGACGTTGACCCGTGGCGAGTACGACGTCTGCAAGCAGACCAGCGGCGCGCATTGACCCACCACAGAACCCTCGATCGGCACCGCATACGCCCGGCTATACCAAGGTATAGCCGGGCTAACCCACGGGCCTCTAGGACTACCCCATTCAGGGGCGGACAATAGCGCCACTGGCCAGGGCAACCCTGGCTGGCACCCTCCCCTCATGGAGACGCAGATGGACCCCGACCCTGCCGGGCGCACCGCGCCCCGGATGACCGCTTGTTGCCTGTTCCTGGCGCCTGCCCGCCGGTCCCTGCCTGCCTGAGTGACGGGGGATCGCCAGGCGCCGCCTGCCTGGAGATCACCCCCATGTCCTACAAGATCCTCTACATCACCCTGCGCCGCCTGATTGGCGAGCGCGATGTTGCCGCCCTGCGCAGCCAGCTGCTGCAGCACGGCCCGGTCATGTTCGCCCGTTCGCTGTCGCTCGGTTCGCCGCGCGTGGTGGCTGACGCGCTGTCGCTGCTGCCGATCAGCGAGCGCATCACCGTGCTGCGCCATCTGCCCTACCCGCTGCGCGATGCGATGAAGCCGCTATGCATCGGCGGCAGCCAGCGCCTGCACATGCAGCCGTGGTCGCCGGCGGTGCTGGCCATGCGCCACGCCTGATCTGTCTCACCCATTCCGTTCGTGTTCCGGCTGCGGCCGGCTCTGACATTCGAGGAGCGTCCCATGAGCCTGCTCAACGCCTGGTTCAACGCCTTCCTGCGCAGCCGTCGCGCAGGCAACCTGTTCCGCCGTCGTGCGATGCCCGAAGCCGGCTTTGGCCCGGGCAGCGCCGAAGCGGCGCCGTTCGCGCTTACCACCGGCCTGGTCACCCTTGCCCAGCAGGAAGAAGCCGAGCTGCTGGCCACGCTGGAGTCGCATGCCGATGGCCTGAGCCCGCATGAAGCCGAGGAGCGGCTGGCCACGCTCGGCCCCAACGAGGTGGATCACGAAAAGCCGCTGCCGTGGTGGCGGCACCTGTGGCAGTGCTACCGCAATCCGTTCAACCTGCTGCTGACCGTACTGGCGGCGGTGTCCTGGCTGACCGAGGACATCAAGGCCACGATCGTGATTGGTGCGATGGTACTGCTGTCCACGCTGATCCGCTTCGTGCAGGAAGGCCGCTCCAACCGCGCCGCCGAGCGGCTGAAGGCGCTGGTCGGCAACACCGCGCGCGTGCTGCGCCGCAATCCGGGCACCGAGGCCGCCGATGTGGCCGACCAGTACTTCGGCGCGCACCTGCACAGCCGTCGTCCGGCTCGCCTGCTGGACCTGCCGATCCGTGAGCTGGTGCCCGGTGACCACATCGTGCTGTCGGCCGGCGACATGATTCCGGCCGATTGCCGCGTACTGACCGCCAAGGACCTGTTCGTGGCACAGGCCGCAATGACCGGCGAGTCGCTGCCGGTGGAAAAGTTCGCGCACCCCGGCGACGGCCTGGCTGGCCTGCTGGAGCAGCACAACCTGCTGTTCATGGGCACCAACGTGGTGTCAGGCACCGCCACCGCCGTGGTGCTGGCCACCGGCAACCGCACCTACTTCGGCACGCTGGCCCAGCGCAGCACCGCCACCGACCGTGCGCCCACCGCGTTCCAGGCCGGCGTCAACAGTGTCAGCTGGCTGCTGATCCGCTTCGCGCTGGTGATGGTGCCGTTCGTCCTGCTGATCAACGGCTGGACCAAGGGCGACTGGACCGAGGCGTTCCTGTTCGCGCTGTCGGTGGCGGTGGGCTTGACGCCGGAAATGCTGCCGATGATCGTCACCTCCACCCTGGCCAAGGGCGCGGTGCTGCTGTCGCGGCGCAAGGTGATCGTCAAGCGCCTGGATGCGATCCAGAACTTCGGCGCGATGGAAGTGCTGTGCACCGACAAGACCGGCACGCTCACCCAGGACAGGATCGCGCTGGAGCGCCACACCGATGTGTTCGGTCACGATTCGGAAGACGTGCTGAAGTTCGCTTACCTCAACAGCCACTTCCAGACCGGGCTGATCAACCTGCTGGACCGCGCGGTGCTGGAGCACGTGGAGCTGCAGAGTTCGCTGCGGCTGTCGCAGGACTACCACAAGGTGGACGAGATTCCGTTCGACTTCGAGCGCCGCCGCATGTCGGTGGTGGTGTCCGAGCGCGAGGACCACCATGAGCTGATCTGCAAGGGCGCGGTGGAAGAGATGCTGGCGGTGTGCAGCACCGTGCGCGAGAACGGCCAGGACATGCCACTGGACGAGCGCCGCCTGGCGCGGGTGCGGCAGACCACCGAGGAACTGAACGAACAGGGCCTGCGCGTGGTGGCGGTGGCGATGAAGGAGACCGCGGCCAGTCAGAGCGCCTACTCGCAAGCGGACGAGTGTGGTTTGACGCTGGTCGGCTACGTGGCCTTCCTGGACCCGCCGAAGGAGTCGGCTGCGCAGGCGCTGCAGGCGCTGGCCGCACACGGTGTCGAGGTCAAGGTCTTCACTGGCGACAACGAACTGGTGACCGCCCGTGTCTGCGCACAGGTGGGGCTGGACGCGGACACCATCCTGACCGGCCCGCAGATCGAGCGCATGGACGACGGCGCGCTGTCGCGGGCGCTGCACCACCATCGCGTGTTTGCCCGGCTGACGCCGCTGCACAAGGAGCGGCTGGTACGCGAGCTGCGGGCGCAGGGCAAGGTGGTCGGCTTCCTCGGTGACGGCATCAACGATGCGCCGGCGCTGCGCGCAGCCGATATCGGCATCAGCGTGGACAGCGCGGTGGACATCGCCAAGGAGGCGGCCGACATCATCCTGCTGGAAAAGAACCTGATGGTGCTGGAGGAAGGCGTCATCCAGGGCCGGCGCACGTTCAACAACATGCTGAAGTACATCCGCATGACCGCCAGCTCCAACTTCGGCAATGTGTTCTCGGTGCTGGTGGCCTCGGCCTTCCTGCCGTTCCTGCCGATGCTGCCGCTCCAGCTGCTGGTGCAGAACCTGCTGTATGACATCTCGCAGATCGCCATTCCGTTCGACAACGTGGATGAGGAACTGGTACGCAAGCCGCTGAAGTGGAACCCGGCGGACATCGGCCGCTTCATGGTGTTCTTCGGGCCGATCAGCTCGCTCTTCGACCTGAGCTGTTTCGCGCTGATGTGGTACGTGTTCGATGCACGCACGCCGGCCGACCAGGGCCTGTTCCAGTCCGGCTGGTTCGTGGTCGGCCTGCTGACCCAGACCCTGATCGTGCACATGATCCGCACGCCGAAGGTGCCGTTCCTGCAGAGCATCGCCGCGCCGCCACTGCTGCTGATGACCGGCCTGATCATGGCCATCGGCGTGGCCCTGCCGATGAGCCCGCTGGCCGGCTACTTCAAGCTTCAGGCCCTGCCGGCCGGCTACTGGCCGTTCCTGGTGGCGATCCTGTTCGGCTATGCGGTGCTGACCACCGCGCTGAAGAAGTTCTACATCCGTCGTTACGGCTGGCAGTAAGCGCCCGCCGCTTGTCCAGGGAGAAACACAATGGACATCAATCCGAACCTGCCGGCGTTCAACGCCGGCGCCACGCTCAGCTCGCTGATCAGCCTGTCGGTGGCGTTCGTGCTGGGCACGGTCATCGGCCTGGAGCGGCAGCTGCGGCAACGCACCGCCGGCCTGCGTACCAACACGCTGGTGGCGGTGGGTGCGGCAGTGTTCGTTGATCTGGCGGTGCGCTTCCATGACCTGTACGGCGGACCACCCTCGCCGCTGCATGTGGTGGCCTATGTGATCTCCGGCGTCGGCTTCCTCGGCGCCGGCGCGATCATGAAGGACGGCGCGCAGGTGTCCGGCCTGAACACCGCCGCCACCCTGTGGGGATCGGCGGCGGTGGGAGCATGTGCAGGTATCAAGCTGCTGCCGGAAGCGGTGCTGGCCGCCGTCTTCGTGCTGGCCGCCAATACCCTGCTGCGGCCGGTGGTGAACCGCATCCAGCGGCAGCCGCTGCCGGAAGCGTTCAGCGAGGCGACCTATGCGATCAACGTGGTCTGCCAGCGCGAGCAGCAGGCCGAGGTGCTGGACCAGCTGTTGCTGCTGCTTGAGCAGGCGCAGTACCCGGTGCGCGCGGTGGACCAGCGCCCGTTCGGTGAGCGCGATGTGGAGATCGAAGCGGTGCTGTATGCCACCACGGTGGATGCCGGCGAACTGGACGCCGTACTTGCGACGCTGGCGACCACGCCCGGTGTGCTGCAGGGATTCTGGAACGCCAGCCTGGAGGAGTAGTGCCGGCCGCTGGCCGGCAACACCGTGCACCGCTTTGGTAGGTGCCGACCTTGGTCGGCAGAGAACCTTCAGAGACCGTGTCCATCCCTGCGCTAGTGCCGGCCGCTGGCCGGCAACCTCATGAGCTCCGGCAACACCGTGCAGTTGCCGGCCAGCGGCCGGCACTACCAGGCATCGTTCTGGCTTGTGCCGACCAACGGTCGGCACCCACAGCAAAAGAGCCTGCCGACCAAGATCGGCATCTGCCGATGGCGGCTTTGCTATCCTTTCACCCCACGCCAGGGAGCCGTCCCGATGCCATCGCTGTCGCCCCGCCGCCCGCTGGTGCTGCTGGCCCTGATCGTCGTGATGGCCGCGATCTTCCTGATCGACACCGTCACCGATTACGCGGTTGCTGCTGCCTGCTTCTACGCAGCGGTCATCCTCGCGGCATCGCGCGTGCTGGGTGCGCGCGGGCTGATCTCCCTGGCCATCGCCTGCATCGCGCTGACCGGGCTGAGTTTCTTCCTGACCCGCTTCGGCACCTACCGCATCGGCCTGGTCAATTCGGTGATCGGCATGCTGGTGATCGGCATCACCACCTACCTCGCCCTGAACATGGAAGCGGCCAAGGCCGCCGTGCAGGAAGCACAGGGTCGCCTGCTGAGGGTAGCGCGCGCCTCCACCGTGGGCGAGCTGACCACCTCCATCGCCCACGAAGTGAACCAGCCGCTGGCGGCCATCGCCAGCAGCGCCGAAGCCTGCCAACGCTGGCTGGCGCAGGACCCGCCGAACGTGGACAAGGCCCGGCAGACCGTAGCCCGCATCCTGGCAGACGCGCACCGCGCCGGTGACGTGATCGCCCGCATCCGCGGCCTGACCCAGGGCGCGGCACCGGAACGGCGCGCCTTCGACCTGAACCAGGCGGTGGAGGAAATGCTGGCGTTGTCGCGCAGCGAACTGGACCAGCATGGCGTGGCCGTGGCCCTGCTGCTGGACGCCGACCTGCCGCCGGTGCAGGCCGATCGCGTACAGGTGCAGCAGGTGATCGGCAACCTGATCCTCAATGCGGTGGATGCAATGGAAGCCGTACCCGCAGGCGACCGGCGTCTGTCGCTGCTGACCCGGCGTGAGGGCCAACGGGTCAGCCTCAGCGTACGCGATCGTGGCGTCGGCCTGCCCGCCGAGCATCCCGAGCGCGTGTTCGACGCGTTCTGGACCACCAAGTCACACGGGTTGGGGCTGGGCCTCAGCCTGAGCCGCTCGATGATCGAGGCCAACGACGGCCAGATCCGCGCCGAACGACCGGCAGGCGGGGGTGCCTGCTTCGTCTTCGACCTGCCCGTCGCCACGGATGTCCACCATGCGTAAGCCCACTGCACCCATCGCCGATCCGGCGCCCATTGTCTATGTGGTCGACGACGATCCGTCGGTGCGCGCGGCGCTGGAAGACCTGCTGGCCTCGATGGGCCTGCAGGTGCGGGCCTTCGCCTCCACCCAGGCCTTCCTCGAACACGACCTGGAAGACGCGCCGGCCTGCCTGGTGCTGGACGTGCGCATGCCCGGCCAGAGCGGTCTTGAATTCCATCGCACGATGGGCAGCCATGGCCTGCAGCTCCCCGTGGTGTTCATCACCGGCCACGGCGACATCGCGATGGGTGTCAACGCGATCAAGGACGGTGCCATCGAATTCCTGACCAAGCCCTTTCGCGACCAGGAACTGCTGGATGCGATCCACAAGGGCATCGAGATCGACCGCCAGCGCCGCCGCGAGGGCGAGGCGCTCGATGCCCTGCAGCAGCGCTGGAACACGCTCAACGCGGGTGAGCGCGAGGTGGTCGATGGCGTGGTGCGTGGCCGCCTCAACAAGCAGATCGCCGGCGACCTCGGCGTCAGTGAGATCACGGTGAAGGTGCGCCGCGCACAGGTGATGCGCAAGATGGGCGCGCGCACCCTGGTCGATCTGGTGCGCATGTACGACCGCCTGCAGGCGGGGACGCCATGAACGTCCACGTCGCCTTGCTGCGCGCGGTCAACGTCGGCGGCACCGGCAGGCTGCCGATGCGCGAACTGGTGGCGATGTGCGAGGACGCAGGCTTCGCCGATGTCCGCACGTACATCGCCAGCGGCAATGTGGTGTTGCGCAGCTCGCTCGACGAAACGGGCGTGCGCCAGGCCCTCGGCCAGCGGCTCCAGGAATATGCCGGCAAGCCGGTGGGCGTACTGGTGCGTTCGGCCAGCGAGATCGCAGGCGTGGTGGCACGCAATCCGTTTCCGGATGCCGCCGGCAACCGTGTGGTCGCCCTGTTCCTCGACGGCAGCCTGCCTGCCGACCCGCTTGATGGCGTGACCGGCCGGCGCGACGAACAGCTTGCACTCGGCACGCGCGAGATCTTCATCCACTACGGCGCCGGCATGGCCGACTCGCGCCTGCGCATTCCCGGCTCGGCACAGGGCACGGCGCGCAATCTCAATACCGTCGCCCGGCTCGCGGCGATGGCAGCGGAACTCCGCTAGATCTCGTCCGGCAGGCTGTAGACCAGCCGGTAGTCATGGCGGCCCTCGCTGATGGTGATCTCCAGCGTGCCGCTCAGGCCGAGCAGTCCTTCACTGCCCGAATCGGGCACCACCACAACGCTCAGCTCCGGCCTGCCCCGGGTCATCAGTCCGTTGTGCTGCAGGGTGAACCCACCCTGGCGCCCGGCCAGCGTGGCCGTTACCCGCTCCATCGCCACGTAGCCGGCCGAGCCCTGTACCGGCGTGCGGAAGGCCAGCATCTGGCCGACGCTGCTGCCGTGCAGGTCGCCGGCGAAGGTCTTGTTGATCGACATCACCGCAATCGGGCCGTCATTGCCACCGATCGGCCGCAGATCCACTTCAAACGTACCGTGTGCTTCGCCCTGCATCCTGCTCTCCCCTCTGGTCGGTTCAACGCTGCTACTTCTTCGTGGCCAGCACGATCACCCCGGCCAGCACCAGGCCGATGCCGCTCCACTCCCGCAGGCTGGGCCGCTCGCCCAGCAGAAGATAGGCCAGCACGATCACCAGCACCACGCTGAACTTGTCTACCACGGCCACCTTGGCCAGCTCACCGCGCTGTAGTGCGCGGAAGTAGAACAGCCACGACGCACCGGTGGCCAGCGCCGACAGCACCAGGAACAGCTGGGTGCGCCCCGGCAGCAGCAACGGGTTGGACCATTTGCCGGTGACCACCACCAGCGGCAGGATCACCGCCGCCACCACCAGGGTACGGATGGCCATGGCCAGGTCCGGGTCGACACCCTTGACGCCGACCTTGGCGAACAGCGCGGTCAGCGCTGCGAACACGGCGGACAGTCCCGCCCAGAGCAACCATTGCGGTACGTTCTGCACGAAGCCCTCGCTTGCCGCAACCGATGAGCGTGCGCCAACGCTACTCCACCCTGCCATCGGTGGGGCTTCACCTGCCCATCACCGCCGCTACAATGGGACGGAATCGCCAGGGGGGCGATCTGCAGGGAATGCGCCATGCTTGAACAGGACACCACCCTCGCCCAAACCGGGCCGTCGGCCCTTGACCGGGCCCACCTGTCGTGCGCCGCACGGCTGCCGCTCCCCTTCCCCTTCGTTTCGCAGCAACCTGCCCGTTCCGCGCGGCAGGTTCCTCATTGCCTGCCCTGACCGGAGCCGTCGAAATGTCCGAGAACACCCTCCTTGCCACGCCGGCCGCTACCGCGCCGATCAAGTACCTCGACCGCGCCATGGCCACGCTGCGCAGCCTGGGCCTGGCCGCTCCCCAGGACAACAACGCACCGGCCATCGCGCTGGTCTCGCAGCTGTCCACCCTTGACCAGGGCCGCGTGGTGGCCATTGCCCGCGTGCTGCAGCAGTCCGGGCATTTCAATGCCGTGATGCGTGATGAAATCAGCTCGGCCAAAGTGTCCGACCGCTATACCGAGATCATCCGCGCCTTCGACAGCATCCGTGACGATGCCAGCACCATGGTCGAGCAGGTGCGCGACGGCAGGATCGACATGGGCGAGCGCCTGCAGAACCTGTGGATGAAGGTCACCCGCGGCGACATCCCGAGCCGGTTCGAGAAGATCCGCCGCACATTCCTGGAAGTCAGCCGCGATTCGGCCGAGCAGCTGCAGCGCGAGTCGCGCGTGCTGGAGATGTACGGCGACTTCCGCCTGTCGATCAAGGATGCCGAGATCCAGGCCCATGAGCTGTTGAAGCTGCAGGAGCAGGCGCTGGCCGATGCCCGCGAGGCGCTGAAGCAGGCGCAGCAGCGCGTGGAGTCGACCGATCCGGCCGCCGATGCTGCCGACACCGGCCGCCTGGTCATGGCCCGCGACGAGGCCCTGCGCAACAACCAGGCCGAGGAGTCGCGCTACCAGCTGGCCAAGGACCTGGCCGAGAACCTGCAGGTGAACTACGCCACCTCCGAGGCGATCATGCTGCGCGTGCACCAGTCGCACGAGATCAAGCGCCGCGTCAACGAGCGCTCGGTGGTGTTCTTCTCCACCAATGAAACCAGCTTCACCGCCTTGAACCTGGCCTTCACCACGCAGATGGGCCTGCACGAGTCCACGCAGGCGCTCAATGCGATGACCGAGGGCACCTCCAAGGGCCTGGAAGCGGTGGCCAACATTGGCGATGACGTGCTGCACGAGGGCCTGAAGGCCGGCTACGGCGCCACCATCGGCGTCGATTCGGTGCGCAAGCTGGTCGATGCGGTGGTGCGCTTCCAGGAGACCTCGCTGCAGGAGATCGAGCAGCTGCGCGGCCAGGCGACCCGCGACTCGGCCGAGATCGCCGAGTATGTCGAACAGGGCAAGCAGCGCTTCGCCGCCCTGCTGCAGGCGCCGCCGAGCCCGGAGCCGCGCTGAGGTGAGTGCGACGATGGCCCCTGCCGAGCTGCAGGATGCGCTGCTGACCATGGATGTGGTCGACCAGCTGCGCTACCGCAACGCCGAAATGAAGGCGCTGGCCGACAGCGGCCACGACAAGGCGACGCTGAAGCAGCGCCTGCTTGAGCTGTACCGCTCGCAGGGTATCGAGGTCTCCGACGAGATCCTCGAGGCCGGCATCCAGGCCCAGCGCGAGCAGCGCTACCTCTACACCGCGCCGCGTGGCTGGAAGGCGTGGCTGGCGCGGCGCTGGATTGATCGGGCCCGCCTGTTGAAGTGGGCGCTGCTGGCGGCCTTCCTGCTGCTGGTGCTCGGCATGCTGCTGTTCATGGCGCGCAGCTTCGGAGCGTTCGTGCACGAGAGCAACGTGCAGAAGAACGTGCAGGTGCTGAACGACAAGGTGGCCGCGCAGCAACAGGAGGCTGCTGCAGCGCGCGCCCTGCTGGCGGCACAGGAACAGGCCCTGCAGGGGCTGCTGCCACGTGCCACGGCCAGCGGTGGGCGCCTGCAGCCACTGGCCGAAGGCGCACAGGCCGCGCTGGCCGAAGCACAGCGGCGCTTCGCCGGGGTTCCCGCCGCACTGGCCGCACAGCCGACCCTTGTGCGCAAGGACAAGCTCACCCGGCTCAGCAGTGGTGGCAGTGCCACCGGCGAGCAGGCGGCCGCGCAGGTTGAGCAGCATCGGCAGGCCGCCGCGCAGCTGCTGGCGAATGCCAGGGAAACCCTGCCGCCGCTGACCGAGCGGGTGAACATTCTCGGCCAGGCGATCGAGGCCAGCGAGCTGCTGGATACCACCAACGCCGCCGCAAAGGCGGCACGCCTCGCGCCGGATGCAGAGCAGGCGCGCGCACGCGCCTACACCGGCGGCGACGTGGCACTGCGCGCGGGCGACATCGCCGCGGCCGGCCAGGCGGTAGCGACCCTGAAGGAGCTGATCGGCAGCGCCGACACGCTGGCCGCGCTCAACGAGCGGTTGGCCCAGCTCAAGGCCGACGGCCTCGCCACCGGTGTCGCCGGCGAAGACCGCAAGCGCTTCGAACGTGCGCTGGAGCAGGCCGCCCGCCTGATCCGGGTCGAGACGCTGGCCGAAGCCGGGCCGGCCCTGGACGAGGTCAGCCAGCTGGTGGGGCTGCTGTCGCAGACCCTGGTCTACCGCATCGTCAACCGTGACGATGAACGCACCGGCGTCTGGCGCTACAACGAGAAGGCCAATGGTGGCCGCAACTACTATCTGGTGACCGAAGCGCTGGACGAGGCCGGCAATGCTGCCGAACTGCCGATCCGCAACGAGGAAACCGGCAAGGAGGAACGGGTCTCGGTGTTTGCCGTACGCGTGCCCGAGGCCACCTACAACCGGGTTGCCGCCGACAAGCAGGACAACGGCATCATCGAAGACGACCAGATCGGCAGCAAGCCGCGCGGCAGCCTGTCGCCGCGGTTCCGCATGCCCGCCACCGGTGGCTACATCACCCAATGGTGATGGGTAAGGAACTGACATGAGAGACCTGAACGACGCGATTGCCGATGTCGAAACCGATATCGGCCAGGTGCAGGCACAACTGGCCGCGCGTGGCGACCAGTGCCGGGAGCTGATCAAGGAACAGGAAGCGCTGCACGGGCGGGTCCGCGACGACTTCAACGCCCTGGCGCGCCTGCAGGCCGAGGCCGCAAACGATGCGCCGCCGATGCTGGCCCGGGACCTGCTGCAGCAGTCCAGCGCCGATCTGCAGCGCCGTGACCGCAAAGCGGCGGTGCTGGACGACGAACTGCAGGCGCTGCTGGACATCGAGCAGTCGTTGCAGCAGCGGTCGCAGGAGGCCGTTGCCGCACGCGACGCCGCCGGCGGACGCTGGCAGGCCCTGCAGGACCAGGTGGACACCACGCTGGAAGCGGAACCTACCTACAGGGCGCTGCAGGACGACCTGCAGCTGGCCGTGGCGCGTGCCGACACGGTCGAGCGCATGGCTTCCTCTGCCCAATCGGAGCATGACGCCAAGGCCGGCGCCTATCAGGCCGACCCGATCTTCATGTACCTGCACCGGCGCAGCTACGGCAGCACGGCCTACCGCGGCTGGCCACTGGTGCGCACCGTCGACGGCTGGCTGGCCGAACTGTGCGGCTTTGACCGTGCCCGTCGCGAGTACGCCACGCTGGTCGAGCTTCCGCCCTATCTGCAGGAACATGCCCGACGCGCCCGCGACGACGTGGAGGCGGCCCGCCAACCGGTACAGCAGGCCCGCGATGCCGCCCTCGCCCGCGCCGGTGGCGACCCGCTGCGCCAGCAGCTGCAGACGGCACAGGGCGCAGTAGCGCAGGCGCTGCTGGCCGAGCAGCTGCATCGTCAGACCGTGGATGCCAAGCAGGCACAGATCGACGGCTTCCGCAGTTGGACCGATGCCGAAGGCAGCGCCCTGCTCACCGCGCTGGCGCGCACGCTGTCGGCCAAGAGCATGGACGACCTGTACCGGCGCGTGGCCGCCACCGCCTCCGGCGAGGACGATGCCGTGCTCGGGCGCATCCATCGCAGTCGCCTGCGCCTGGGCGAGATCGATGGGATGGTAGGCGAGCACACCCGCGAAATGGCCGTGCTGAAAAAGCGCCTGGACAGCCTGCAGGCGGCGCGGAGGAGCTACCAGGCGGCAGCAGACATCGAGCGCCAGGCCTACGAGGCGCCGAGCTACCGGGCCGCCGCGCCGGCCACCGTCGCCGCATCCTTCTTCAGCACCACCAGCAGCCGAAGCACCACCCGCTCCTCTGGCGGCCTGTTCGACCTGCTTTCGGGCGGTTCCAGCAGTTCCGGCTCGGGTTCGAGCTCCAGTTCGAGCTCCAGCTCCAGCTCCAGCTCCAGTTCCAGCGGCAGCAGCTTCCACAGCGGCGGTGGTATCAGCGGCGGCGGTGACTTCAAGACCGGCGGCGGGTTCTAGCCCGGCAACGGCCGGGTGCGCCGCTTCAGCCGCGCATCCAGCAACCCCACGCCCAGCAGCACCAGGCTGGTCAGCCATCCGGCGGCCAGCAGGTGCATCCAGGGCAACACCAGGCCCAGCATCAGTAGTGCGGCGGCGCCCAGCAGGTGCGAGGGCGGCGCGCGCCCATAGACCACGTGCTTGTACAGGGCACTGCCCAGCAGATAGATCAGCGGGCCCGCCACCATCACCGTGGCGTACACCGTGGTGACGGCCGCCGCCGGATGGTCCATGACCAGATCGTTGCCCACCGCGGTGGCGATGATGCCGGCGATCAGCAGGGCATGCACGTAATGGAAATTGGCGCCCATCCGGCCCGGGTCTTCGGCGTGGGTGATGGCCTCTGTGGCATCGCGGCTGGAGATGCCGAAGTACAGCCACCACATGGCAATCGTGCCAGCGAAGGTGGCCAGCACCGCCGAGATCACCTGCAGGCTCCAGTGCTCGACGTCGCTGAGCACGCCCCCGGTGGCCAGCAACGTCTCGCCCAGTGCGACGATGACGAACAGCTGGCAGCGTTCGGCCAGGTGACCGCCCTCGATGGTCCAGTCGCGGGTGTGCGACCGGCCCATGCCCGGGAACGCGAAGCCGAACATCGGCGAGATGTATTCGCAGGCCGCCGCCATCGCCCACAGTGCCAGCCGCAGGTGGCCCTCGGCCGCCGCGCCGGCCAGCCAGAAGCAGGCCGACACGCTGACCCAGGCCAGCATGCGGCGGAAATTCGGCGCCAACGTATGGTTGCGGCCGACTTCCAGCAGCACGAACGCGGTGCGTCCGACCTGCATCGTGGCGTACGCCCCGGCGAAGATCCACGCACGATCGGCGAACGCCTCGGGAATGGACGAGGACATCAACAACGCCAGCAGCATGGTGGCGAACATCAGGCCCCGGATGCGCGGCGCCTCCGGGTCGAACCAGTTGCTGACCCAGCACGCGTACTGCCAGCCGAGCCAGACCGCGAACCACAGCACCAGGGTCTGCAGCACGCCGGCCAGATCCAGGTGGTGCAGCAGATGGTGGCTGAGCTGGGTGACCGCGAACACGTAGACCAGGTCGAAGAACAGTTCTTCGTAGGTCACGCGGGCATGATGGCCATCGCGGTGGCGCAGCGCGGGCAGGCGCAGTCGGGTACTCATGGAACTCCTTCAGCGCGCCAGGCGCCAGTACAGGAAACCGGCAAGTAGCGCCGGCACGGCGAATACCAGCAACAGGATCGGCAGCTCCTCGCGTACCGCGTAGCCGGCCTTGCTGACCCCTACCCACATGTTGGCCACGGCCACCAGCAGCCAGGTGGCGATGAAGGCGATCAGTGCCGTGGGCAGCTGCGAGGTGCCCGTGCTCCAGAGATGGCCAAACAGCACGAATACCCCCAGCAGCAGTACGCCACCCAGCATCACCATGAGCACGTGCATGGTCCACCTCCTTGAGCCTGGTAGCAGGCTAGCCCCGGCCGATTCTGCGCTCCAGCCCGTGGAGGTGGATTCACAATCCATGGCCAGCGAACAATCCCTGGGCAGGCTGCGGCGCACCTTATCGCAGCCATGAATTATTCGCGAAACGGTCCGCCCGGCCCGCGTGGTAGTTTCATCCGACCCTGCCCAGACACCTCTCCGCCATGCGCCTTTGCCTGACGACCCTTGCCCTGACTGCCACACTTGCCTTTGATGTGACTGCCGCCGACGCACCGCTGCCGCAGCTGCAGGCCTACACCGTGGACGCCTCGTGGCTGCAGCCGATGGCACCGCTGCAAATTGCCGACCACACTTGGCAGATCGGCACCGAGGACCTGACCGCGCTGCTGGTGCAGACCGCCGACGGTGCGGTACTGCTCGACGGCGGCATGCCGCAGATGGCCGGTCACCTGCTGGACAACATGAAGGCACGCGGGGTGGCAGCACAGGATCTACGGCTGATCCTGCTCAGCCACGCACACGCCGACCATGCCGGGCCAGTGGCGGAGCTGAAGCGCCGTACCGGCGCCAGCGTAGCGGCCAACGCCGAATCGGCCGTGCTGCTGGCGCGCGGTGGCAGCAACGACCTGCACTTTGGCGACAGCATCACCTTTCCGCCGGCCAGCGCCGACCGCATCATCATGGATGGCGAAGGGGTCACCGTAGGCGGCATCGCGTTCACCGCGCAC
The DNA here is from genome assembly GCF_059367975.1 of Stenotrophomonas sp. YJH_SMC_131. Taxonomy (NCBI): domain Bacteria; kingdom Pseudomonadati; phylum Pseudomonadota; class Gammaproteobacteria; order Lysobacterales; family Lysobacteraceae; genus Stenotrophomonas; species Stenotrophomonas sp. YJH_SMC_131. The sequence goes on from NZ_JCAFRJ010000004.1 coordinate 299,111, forward strand.
TTCATGCCGGGGCACACCCCAGGCAGCACCGCCTGGACCTGGACCGATACCCGCGATGGCCAGCCGGTGCGCATCGCCTACGCCGACAGCCTGAGTGCGCCGGGCTACCAGCTGCAGGGCAACGCCCGTTATCCCCGCCTGGTCGAGGACTACCGGCGCAGCTTCGCTACGGTGCGCGGCCTGCCCTGCGACCTGCTGCTGACGCCGCATCCGGGCGCCAGCAACTGGAACTATGCCGCGGGTGCAGAGGCCGGAGCCAACGCCCTGACCTGCAAGGCCTACGCGGATGCGGCCGAGAAGAAGTTCGACGCACAGCTGGCCAAGGAAACGGCCGGAGCCCGCTGATCCTGTAGAGCCGAGCCCATGCTCGGCTTGCCGGCCAAACACAGCCGAGCATAAGCTCGGCTCTACACAAGACGCGTCGAAGGGTGCCGGTCAGGACGACCGGCACCCGCCTTCCATCAGCCACCCTGCCCGTGCTGGGCAAACGGCTCGGTGCTGCCGTCGGTCCGCACCAGCTCGACGGTGTACGACTGCACGTAACCATCCGGCATTTCCATGCCCGGCGAACCGGCCAGCATGCCGGGCAGCACCAGCCCGCGTGCGGCCGGGCGTTCGGCCAGCAGGCGCTTGATGTCCTCGGCCGGGATGTGGCCTTCGACCACATAACCGCCGATCTCGGCGGTATGGCAGGAGGCCTTGCCGACCGGCACGCCCAGGCGGACCTTGATCGGATTCATGTCATCGGTATCGCGCACGTCCACCTGGAAGCCCGCGGCCTTCAGATGGTCGACCCAGATACCGCAACAGCCACAGCTGGCGGTCTTGTGCACGATGGCCACCGGCAGGGCCGGATCGACCTTGGCCGGGCTGGCCTGGATCGGTGCCACCGGAGCCTTGCTGGCGACCGGTGCGGCGGCGGATTCTTCGGCGGCACGTGCACAGGCGGTGGTGGCCAGCACGGTGCCCAGCAGCAGGCCGAGGGAGAGAGAACGGTTCATTGAGTGATTCCTTTGCTGAGGCGGGCAACGCGGCCCGCCGCCCGCGCATCGAAGGCGCAGGCAGAGGCGAGAAAGAGCCGAACAGTCATGGCAGGCGCTTGAGCGCCTGCAGGACATCACACGATGGGGGGACGCAACGGGTCCGGCATCGGCGGCGATGCGCGTTGCTGGGAACGGGCAGCTACAGGCGCCTCACGCCACGGCGAGGCGGGCGTTCCACTCAACGTGGCCAGCATGCCAAGGCAGGCTGGCGGGCATTCGCACTCACCGCTCTGGCAGGCCGCCCGGGCCGCATCATCGCAGCAGCCGGCTGCCGCCAGCGCAGCCGCGTGCGGTGCAGCGCAGTGATCCTGGTTGGCCGACCCGCCGTACGAAGACGAGCCAAGCGCCAGCGCCGGTGCATTCAGCACCAGGGCAACGAGCAGCATCCATCGCAGCAGCAGGCCAGGCAGGTTCACCCGCCGATGATAGCCGATGCGCGTCACGCAATCGCCGCCGCCATCGCCCGCATCCGCACCGGGATCGACTTCGCTGCGGGTGTGCCGCTGATCCGGTCGTAGTAGTCCAGCGGCAGCAACGGGTTCAGTTCCGGGTAGTAACCGGCCAGCGCGCCGCGCGGCATTGGGTAGTCCAGCACCGTCAGGCCCTCGATGCGGCGCTGCACGCCATCGCCGCTGATCGTCTCCAGGCTGACCAGCGCTTCCTTCTCCAGCCCGCGCGCCAGCCGGTCCTCGATATTCATGAACAGCACCATGCGATCGTTGTACACGCCGCGATAGCGATCGTTGTAGCTGTAGATGGTGGTGTTGTACTGATCATGCGAGCGTACCGTGGCCAACCGCAGCATGTCCGGATCGTGCACCGGATCGTCCACGTCCAGGCCGGGCATCACCAGGATGTTGGCCTTGCCATTGGGCGTGGGCCACACCCGGCGGCGCGGCGGAATGTCCAGATGGAAACCGTGTGGCTGCTGGATGCGCTCGTTGAAGCCGGTGTAGATCTCCGGATACACCGCGGCAATCAGCTCGCGGATGGGCGCGTAGTCGTGCATGCAGCCGGCCCAGTCAACCCTGCTGTCGGGCAGCGTGGCCAGTGCCATCCGGCAGACGATCTCGACCTCGGGCAACACCTCGGCACTGACCGGCTCCAGTACCCCGCGCGACGCGGTGACATTCGACATCGCGTCTTCGATGGTGACGAACTGCTCGCCGGCGGGCGTAACGATGCGCTCCGAGCGCGCCACCACCGGCAGGATCAGTGCATCGCGGCCATGGACCAGGTGCCCGCGGTTGAGCTTGGTGGCAATGCCCACGGTGAGCTCCAGGCCACGCATTGCCTCATACGCACGCGGGGTATCGGGCACGGCATGGATGAAGTTGCCACCCAGGCCGATGAACACCTTGGCGCTGCCGTCCAGCATCGCCTCGATGGATTCGACCACATGGTGGCCATGCTCGCGCGGCGGGTCGAAGCCGAACACCTGCTGCACGCGGTCCAGATAGGCCGGCTTGGGCTTCTCGTCGATGCCGACGGTGCGGTCGCCCTGCACATTGGAATGCCCACGGATCGGTCCGATGCCGGCGCCGGGCTTGCCGAAGTTGCCACGCAGCAACAGCAGGTTGGCGACCTGCTGCAGCAGGCGCGAGCCGTACTGGTGCTGGGTCAGCCCCATGCCGTAGCAGATCACGGTGGCCTTGGAACGGATGTAGATCTCCGCACAGCGGCGGATCTGCGCCTGCGAAATGCCGGACACCTGCACGATCTGGTCCCAGTCCTGCGCCATCACGTCTTCGCGCAGCGCCTCCAGGCCCACCGTGTGTTCCGACAGGAAATCATGGTCGAGCACGCGCTCGCCCTGTGCCTCACGCTCGAACATCACCTTCATCATGCCCTTGATCAGGGCCAGGTCGCCGCCGATGCGGATATGCACGAACTCGCTGGTGATCTCGGTCGAACCGAACGTGGCCATCTGCACCACGTCCTGCGGCTCGGCGAAGCGGATCAGCGCACGCTCGGGCATCGGATTGACCGCCACGATCGGGATGCCGCGTTTACGCGCCTCGACCAGGTTGCTCATCATCCGCGGTGAATTGGTGCCGGTATTCTGGCCGATCACGAAGATCGCCTCGGCATGCTCGAAGTCCTGCAGCACGATGGTGCCCTTGCCCACCCCGATGGCCGGCGGCAGGCCACGGCTGGTCGGCTCGTGGCACATGTTCGAGCAGTCCGGGAAATTATTGGTGCCGAACTCGCGCACGAAGATCGAATACAGGAACGCGGCTTCATTGGGCGTGCGGCCGGAGGTGTAGAACTCGGCCTGGTGCGGGCTGTCCAGCGCCTGCAGGTGGCGGCCGATCAGCGCGAAGGCATCGTCCCAGCTGCACGGCACGTAGTGGTCGGTGGCTGCGTCGTAGCGCATCGGCTCGGTCAGCCGGCCCTGCATCTCCAGCCAGTAGTCGGTCTGCGCCATCAGTTCGGTCACGGTGTACCGGGCGAACAGTTCGCGGCCGGCGCGGAACTGGGTGGCTTCCCAGGCCAGTGCCTTCGCGCCGTTCTCGCAGAACTCCAGCTTCTTGCGTTCGTCGGCATCGGGGAACGCGCAGCTGGGGCACTTGAAGCCACCGGGCTGGTTCATCGCCAGCAATGCCTTCGATCCCTTGCCGATCACACTCTGCTGCAGCAGCACCTTGGCCGTGGCGCCGGCGGCACCCCAGCCTCCGGCGGGCTGGTTGTAGGGCTTGTAACGCGGCGGTTTCTGCTCGGACATGTTCGGGAACCTGGCAGTAGGAACACAACAACGAACGGCACAACGCGGTCCGGCGGTGCATTCAGTGGCACGACCAGCCGCACAGTCAAGCACGGCCCACGGCGCTTCGCCAGAGGGCACAGGCTGATTTCAGCACAACCTGCCATGGCAACGGTTACAGCCGCGTCTGCGCGCGACCACTGCGCTATCCTCGAAACCGCAGGCGGTGGCCCGCCCGCGTTTCTCCCTTGTCCGGACGCGCTGCATGCCTGATTCGATCCCGCCGCACACCCCGCCTGCCGGCACCGCCCAACGCCCGTTGCAGCGCTGGCGCGGCGGCACGCAACAGCAGCAGGTCGACGTGGTGGCCGAGGAAGTGCCGATGGCGCTGCGCTACAACGATGCCGCCTTTGCCGTGATGATGGCCACACCCTGTGATCTGGAGGACTTCGCACTCGGATTTTCGCTCAGCGAAGGCCTGATCAGCGCGCCCTCGCAGCTGCTGTCGATCGATATCCACCCACAGCTCGAAGGCATCGAGCTGCAGATGACCGTGGACGAGGCTGCGCCCGGCGCAAACCTCGACCCCGACAAGGGACGCCTGCTGCCCGGCCGTGGTGGCTGTGGCCTGTGCGGCACGCGCCAGCTGGAAGAAGTGCTGCGCCCACTGCCGCAGATCCGCGAGCGCCGCAGCTATTCCGCCACCGCCCTGCAGCGGGCGTTGGCCAGCTTGGCGCAGCACCAGCCGATGAATGCGGCAAGCGGCTCGATCCATGCCGCGGCCTGGGCCGACGCCAGTGGGCGCATCGGCTGGGTACGCGAGGACGTCGGCCGCCACAATGCACTGGACAAGCTGATCGGCGCCCTGCACCACAACGAACACGCCATCGAAGGCGGCCTGCTGGTGATTTCCAGCCGGGCCAGCTACGAGATGGTGAGCAAGGCAGTGCGCGCCGGCGCCAGCGTGCTGGCGGCAGTGTCCGCGCCGACCGCGCTGGCGATCGATCTGGCCCGCAGCGCCGGCCTGTGCCTGGTCGGGTTCGCGCGGGAAAGCGGGTTCAATGTGTATACCCATCCGGAGCGGCTGCAGGCGCACGACGGCCACGCCCGCTGAGGATGGCCGGGAGCACTGCGTCCCCCGGCCCGGTACACCTCAGCGCAGCGCGACCTTCGGGAAGTCCACCGGCACGTCGAACGCTACGTTGACGTAGTTGGTGAACAGGTTGAGCGCGACGTGGGCGAGGATCTCAACGATCTGCTCATCATCGAAGCCAGCCTCACGCAACGCCTGCACATCGCCGTCGGCAATCTGCGCACGCTGCTCGACCACCTTCAGCGCGAAGTCCAGTGCAGCGGCGGTAGCCGGATCGCTGGACTGGCCGATCTGCGCGGCGGCCATCTGCTCGCCGCTGGCGCCGGCCTTGCGGCCCAGCGCGGTGTGCGCGGCCAGGCAGTACTCGCAGGCATTGCGGTTGGCGATGGCCACGGCGATCTGCTCGCCCAGCAGCGGCGACAGTCGACCGCCGCCCAGCGCGCCGAACGCACCCCACATGCTCTGCAGGGCGGCCGGCGAGTTGGCTACGGCACGGAACATGGCCGGGGTGGCGCCGAAGGCGGCGTGGACCTGGCCCAGCAGGGCCTGACGGTCGGCGGTGGTGTTGGCGGCATCGATCAGGGGGACACGGGACATGGTGGATCTCCTTGGGAAAGCGCCCGGGATTGGACGACCCGCTCATCCTAGGTAGAATCCATGGACGAACCAGACGCAATAAACCACACATGTTGTCCATTCATCCATGAACGTGTCCGCCGACACTTCCGCACCCGACCGCCTCTCCTCTCTGCTGGAACGCTTCCGGGTGCAGGCCGCGCTGTTCCACAGTGGTCCGCTGTGCGGGCGCCACGTCTTCGAGCCGCAGCCCGGTCGTGCCTTCCTGCACATCCTGCGCCAGGGTGAAATGGAGGTCCGTCATCCCGGGGGCGATATCGCGCTGCCCCGGTTGAAGATCGACACACCCAGCCTGCTGCTGTATCCGCAGCCGCTGCACCATGTGTTCTTCAACGCACCGCTGGATGGCCCGGATTTCACCTGCGCCACGCTGGACTTCGATGGCGGCGCGCGCAATCCGATCGTGCAGTCGCTGCCACCGGTGATGGTGGTGCCGCTGGCGGCGATCGGCGAACTGGATGACACCCTGCACCTGCTGTTCGCCGAGGCCGATCGCCAGCGCTGCGGTTCCCGGCTGCTGACCAACCGCCTGTTCGAGGTGGCGCTGATCCAGATCCTGCGCTGGGTGGTGGACCACCCGGATGCGGCGGGCGTCAGCCATGGGCTGATGCGCGGGCTGTCCGATGCGCGGCTGGCCCGTACGCTGGTGGCGATGCACCAGGCGCCGCAGGACGATTGGACGCTGCCGCGCATGGCTGCGACTGCCGGCATGTCGCGCAGCGCGTTCGCGGCCGTGTTCAAGGACGTGATGCAGGCAACGCCAGCCAGCTACCTGCTGGACTGGCGGCTGAGCCTGGCCTGCGCGCAGCTGCGGGCCGGCGTGGCGGTCAAGCAGGTGGCGATCGAGGTGGGGTTTGCCGATACCGCATCGTTGTCGAAGGCGTTCCGCAAGCGGTTGGGGGCTTCGCCGAGGGCGTGGCTGGCCGCGGGCGCCGCGCAGGCTGGGTAAATGGATGAGGGGTAGAGTCGACCGCTGGTCGACCATCGCGCGACGCGCGGGATTTTCGTTGTCCGACCGAAGGGCAGTCGACTAACGATCGACTCTACCGATGCGGCATTTTCGTGATCTGACCGAAGAGCAGCCGACCAGCGGTCGGCTCTACCACGGGCGATCGAAGCGGCATTTTCGTGATCTGACCGAAGGGCAGCCGACCAGCGGTCGGCTCTACCACGGGCGATCGAAGCGGCATTTCCGTGGCCTGACCGAAGGACAGCCGACCGGCGGTCGGCTCTACCACGGGCGATGTCGGCGCGCCGGCTGCCCGCTCAACTGGACGTTCCATCGGGCTTCGCCAGCAGCCCGGCGATCCGTTCGGCCACCTGGGCGCGCACGCTTTCATCCAGCTGCCCCTCGTACATCGCCTCGTAGATCCACAGGCCGTCGGCGGCCAGCCGTGCCACGAAATTGTCGAGCGCGGCCGGGTCGCTCTGCCCGGCCGACGGCGGCAGCGGCGCCCAACGCCGTACCGCCGGGCCCCACGGGCGCTCATCGGCGTCCGGGTCGGCCGATTCGAGCATGAACATCAGCTCGGCACGGGTAGCGCTCTGCGCCGAGACGCGCACGAAGGTCTGGTAACGCTCCAGCGCCGAGGCTTCGTCTGCACGCTTGCCCAGCAGCGTTTCCATCGACGTCTCCCAGGCCTGCACCAGGTGCTCGTCGATGCCGCGCAGCAGCGCCTCGCGCGAGGGGAAGTGGTACAGCAGGCCGCCGCGGGTCAGCTTGGCCTCGGCCGCCACCGACTCGAAGGTCACTGCGCGCACGCCATCACGATTGATCACGTTGACGGCGGCGTCGAGGATGCGGTCGCGCTTGCTGGTTCTCATCGCGTCATTTTACGCGATCGGCCGCACCCACGCGGCCGCCGACGCGCCCGCGCAGCAGGCGCGCGATGATCGAAGCGCCCAGCGCCAGCACCACCGTGATCACCAGCAGCACGATCTGGTAGCCGCGGTCATACGCGGCCGTGGCCAGTGCGAACCACTCGCCCTGCCCGCTTTCACGTGCCACGTGCAGCGCCTGGGTGAAGCCTTCCCGTGCAAGCGCGGGCATGTCGGCCGAGACCGGCAGGAATGCGCCATACACCGCCGCGCTCAAGCTGCCCAGCATCGCCACCGCCAGCAGGCCACCGAACTCGTAGGACACCTCTTCCACCGACGAGGCCATGCCCGCACGGTGCGCCGGTACGTTGTTGAGGATGGCGGTGGACGCCACCGAGATGGCCGAACCCATGCCGAAGCCGGTGATCGCCATGCCGGCGACCACCCAACCGAGGCCGTGCGGGAAGCCGAATGCCACCACGCCGACACCCAGCGCACCTGCGGCCAGGCCGCCACAGATCAGCGGGCGCAGGCCCACCCGGTGCAGGATGCTGCCGCCCAGCAGCGCACTGGGCAGGCTGCCCAGCGCGGCCACCGACACCAGCAGGCCCGCCTGCAGCGGAGAAAAGCCCGCCACCAGCTGGAAGCGCTGGGTAGTGACCAGCTGCAGGCCGGCCATCGCAAACAGGGTGAACACCGCCGACAGCGTGCCGGCCAGGAACGCCGGATTGCGGAAGATCGCGAAGTCCAGCAGCGGGTGCGGCAGCTGCTGCTGGCGGCGCGCGAACGCCGCACCACTGATGGCGGCCAGCAGCAGCGCGCCTGCACCCAGCGCATACGACGGCGGCGTAGCGATCAGTGACTTGATCGCCAGCACCAGGCCGGACAGTGCAGCCAGAGCCAGCAGCGACGAAACCAGGTCCCACGGTCGCGAGGGGTCGCGCTGGCCTTCCGGTGCCAGCAGCAGCGTGGCCACGAACGCGACCACGACCACCGGCACGTTGATCAGGAACACCGAGCCCCACCAGAAATGCTGCAGCAGCCAGCCACCAATGATCGGGCCAAGTGCCGCACCGACGATCGCCACCGAACCCCAGATCGCGATGGCGATGTTGCGTTCGCGCGCTTCGTGGAAGCTCAGGCCGATCAGCGCCAGCGTGGCCGGCATCATCGCGGCCGCGCCGACCGCCAGCAAGGCGCGCGCGGCAATCAGCTGCCCTGCGGTGTCGGCGAACGCCGCTGCCAACGATGCCACGCCGAACACCACCAGGCCGATCAGGAACATGCGGCGGTGGCCGATGCGGTCGCCCAGCGTGCCCGCACCCAGCAGCAGGCCGGCCATCACCAGCGGATAGGCGTTGATGATCCACAGCGCCTGGCCGGCACTGGCCGAGAGTTCTTCGGTCAGCGTGGGCAGGGCGGTGTAGAGCACGGAGTTGTCGAGCGTGACCAGCAGCAGGCCGGCGGCGACGGTGAACAACAGTGCCCAGCGACGGGCACGCGACAGGGCCGGAGCACCGGCCAAGGGCTGGGACGAAGCCATGGGAGAACCTGGTGGGGTGGATTACGGCGATAACTATACAGGATGTCCTGTATAGTTATGAAGGCGGCGACAGCGGCTCAGATTGCGGTCCGGGCAATGTTCATGTTGCCGTGCCCCTCATGCCCGGTCTTGGCTGGTGTCCGGGATCATCACCGGCAGTCTTCCGGCAGCGCAGCAATCGCCGCTACCACCGCCGCCTGCATGCCCTGCCCCACGGCCATGTCCAGCTCCCCGCCCGTTGCCCCGTGCTGGCGCCGCAGCTCGTCCTCGCACAGGCCGCGCACCCGCGCGCGGGCATTCGCGCGCAGGCTGCTGCACCGCCAGTCGGTGCCACCCAGCGGCAGCACCGAATACACCACGCTGTTGCAGGCGTTGCCAGCGCGCTGCTGCAACGACCGGCCACCAAAATCCCGGGGTTCACTGCTGCGCTGCGGGTCGAAGTAGCTGTCCGGGAATGTGCGCGCGTACTGTTCGATGTCCAACGCCATGCTGCGCCCAGCGGCCAACGGCATCTGCAGCGGCTGCCCGCACCGCGTCGCATCGGCGCGATGCTGGATGTACTGGTAGATCGGCCGGTCCAGCGATGGATCCTGCTGGGTCACCGCGCTGACTCCCGCCAGCACCGGCAGCGATGCACGATTGGCCATGCGCGCCAGCAGCCCCGCCTGCGCTGGCTGGCAGCGGTCGCGCACTGTTGCCGCAAGCAGGAACAGCACGTCGTTGCGGAACGCGTGGTCGTCACCCAAACGCTGTTCGATGCGCTGGCTGGCGTCGGACGCCGGTGCTGGAAACGCGACCACCGGCGGCGCGGTGGGTGCGCGCTGCCGCTGCCACCACACCAGCAGCACGACTGCGCTCACCAGCACCCCGGCAGCCAGGATCCAGCGCATGCGCATCAGTCGTGGATCGCCGTCAGCGTGGCCGCTGCGGCATCGTAGGACGCGCTGGCAATGTCCGCATCGAAGCGCTTCACCTGCAGGCGGCCGGCCAACCGGTACGGGTCCCAAAGATCGCCCAGCGCGATCGGCGTGGCCAGGGTCACATGGATGATCTGGTTCGGTGGCGGCGGCGGCACGTGGATGCACGCACCGTAGAACGGCACGAACAGCAGCTCATCGACCAGGCCGGCATCATTGGTGCCCAGCGGTACCACGTAGCCATCCAGATCCACCGCGCGACCGTCGACAGCGTCGACCACGCGCGAAGAGCCGAACTGCTTGGCGCGATCCGGGCTGGAATGGTCGATTTCCTGCCCCGGTGGCGTGCCCGAGCCGGTGTCGTCGATCAGGCCGCCCACCCCGTCCATGCCATTGCGTGACAAGCCGATCTGCGGGGGCGGGCGCTGATAGGTCACTTCGTCCGGCCGCAGCGCGTCCCAGCGGTCGATAGGCGTTTCGGGCGCGGCGGAGGGCAACGGCTTGTCGCGCGGCGTGGCCACCACGGCATCACCGCCCGGTGACGTGCAGCCTGCCAACCAGACGCATCCAAGCAGCAACACAGCGCTACGGTTCATAGGGCCTCAACTGTGCATCACGCATGGTGTAGGCGGAACCGGCCAGATCATCATCCAGCCGCTCGGCACGCAGGGTGCCGGCCAGGAAGAACGGCGAGTACATGTCCGGCATGGCGATCGGGCGCGGCAGCACCACGTGCACGATCTGGTTCGGTGGCGGCGGTGGTACGTGGATGCAGGCGCCGTAGTACGGCACGAACAGGAATTCGGTCAGGCGCCCGTCCTGCGCAGTGGCCAGCGGCACCACGTAGCCGGGCAGGCGCACCGGACGCTGCAGCACCGTATCCACGGTACGGAACGTGCCGAACTGCGGCATGCGCCGGTTGCCGTTGTGCTCCACCTCCGGGCCCTCTCCGCGCTCCAGCGCGGCCAGCTCGTCCTTGGGCATCATCTGCAACCAGTCCAGTTCCTGCTCCGCCGCATCCGCAGCGCCAGCGTGGTCGACAACCGGCGAAGGTGGCAACGCCTGCACACCGGTATCCACCGGCCGCTCGCAGGCTGCCAGCGCCAGTACCATCGGCAATGACAGCATCCAGCGCATGCTCAGCCTCCCGGCGACAGACCATCGGCCAAGGTGCGCCGGTAGGCCAGCAACGCCGGCACCAGCCCGGCCACCGCGCTGATCGCCAACACACCCGCCACCCAGCCCAGCTCGCGGCCATCCGGCCAGACATGGGTGATGGACAGGCCGAACGTGGCCAGGGCCCAGCCGCGTCCGGCCATGCTGGCGGCCACCAGCAGCCCCAACGCCAGCACGCAGGCCACGGCACTGGTTGCCACCGCTTCCACTACCAGCAGGCCGGCGATGTAACCCGGCCGCGCGCCGGTCGCACGCAGGATCGCCATCTCGCGCCGCCGCTGCTGCAGCGTCGAGACCAGCAACGCCACCAGCGAGACCATGCCCAGCAACACCACCAACGCGCTGATCAGCTGCAGGGCGCGCTCGGCCGTGCCCAGCGACTGCCACAGCTGCTGCAGCGTCACCCCGGGCAGGATCGCCAGCATCGCCTCTTCGGGATACTCGTTGATCCTGCGCTGCACCGAAAAGGTGGCGATGCGCGAGTTAAGGCCGAGCATGAAAGCGGTGATGCTGGTCGGGGTCAGATCGAGGTGGCGCGCCTGCTCAGCACTGACGCTCTGGCTGCGCAGCTGCACACCCGAGCGCCAGTCGACGTGGATGGCCTCGATCGCCGGCAGCGAGACCAGCAGCGACGAATCCACTGGCGTGCCGGTGCGCTGCAGGATGCCGGAGACCCGGAACGGCTTGTCGGCATGCGTGGCCAGCGTGACCGCGCCGGTGCCGTGCGCCAGCACGATCTCGTCGCCGAGGCCGACCTTCTGCGCGCGTGCCACCTCCGCACCGATCACCGCGTCATACAGATCATCAAAGGGCCGCCCCTGTGCAAAAGCAAGCGCGTGACCGGAACCATAACGATAGTGTTCAAAGTAGCCGCCAGTGGTACCCACTACCCGGTAGCCGCGCCAGGAATCGCCCAGCGACAGCGGCACCGCCCACTTCACCTGCGGCATTGCGGACAGCGCCTGGTAGGACTGCCAGGACACGTTGTTGGTGGGGTCACCGATATGGAACACCGCGTACAGCAGCAGGTTCACCGGCCCCGAACGCGCACCGACAATCAGGTCCGTGCCCGACACCGTGCTGGCGAAGCCTTCGTGCGCCTGCGTGCGCACACGCTCGACACCCAGCAACAGCACCACGCTGAGGGTGATGACCAGCACGGTCAGGCCCACGCTCAACGCGCGGCTGCGCAGGCTGGCCCAGGCAAGCTCAAGCATGGTCGGCACCTGCCTGGTTGATCTGAGACAGGGCAATCGTGCGGTCGAACAACGGCTGCAGGCTGTCGTCATGGCTGACCACCAGCACCGTGGTGCCGGCCGCCTCGCATTGCGCCGACATCAGCTTCAGGAACGCGGTCGCCGCGTCGCGGTCGAGCGCCGAGGTCGGCTCATCAGCCAGCAGCAACGCCGGGCGGCCGATCAGCGCGCGTGCCGCCGCCACGCGTTGTTGCTGGCCGACGCTGAGCGTGCCGGCGCGGCGCTGCATCAGCCCGGGGTCCAGCTGCAGGGCCTGCAGCAGTCGCGCGATCTCGGCATTCAACGGCCCGCTGATGCGCGCACTGCGAAGGCGCGAGAAGCGCAGGCCCAGTGCGATGTTGTCGCGCACGCTGAGAAACGGCAGCAGGTTGAACTGCTGGAAGATCACGCCCAGGTGGTCGGCGCGGAAGCGATCCCGCGCGGCACCACGCATCGCCTGCAGCGCGTGGCCGGCGACCTCGATGCGGCCGTTGCCGGGCAGCAGCACGCCCGCCAGCAGGCCGAGCAGCGTGCTCTTGCCACCGCCACTGATTCCGCGCAGCAGCACGCTGCTGCCCTGCTCGATCCATAGCCGCGGCACGTCCAGCACCAGCCGCCGGCCATAGCCGAACTGCACGCCATCCAGCACGATCACCGGTCGCATGCTCACGGTGCCAGCACCACGCGCAGATTGTCCGCAGTCAACACGCTGCGGTTCTGGCCATGGGCGGTGGTGCTGTTGACGATCACTTCGTGCAGGCCCGGGAATACTGCGGGCAGGCGCACGACGATGGCCCGCAACCCGGCAGGCTTGGTGCACTGGTACCGCAGCGTTGCGCTGAACCCTGCGTGGCGATGCTGACCGGGCGGCGGCGCGGCAGCCATCGCATCGAAGCCCTCGGCCCTGGCATCGTTCGCGATAAGGCGGCAGCCCGCGGCGGTGGGCAAGGTGACCCAGCTGCCGCTTTGCAGCAGCGCAATCGCACGCGCCAGCGCGGCCTGCTCGGTTGCATTGGCCGACGGCCGCTCGAAATCAAGGATGCCGATGCCGGGCGCCTGCAGGGCGAATTCCAGCGTCTGCTGGTCAAGCGCAAGATCAACGGTGGCCTGGCCGTGTACGTGCGCACCGAGCTGGCGGACATCATGGGCCTGTGCAGCGCTGGCAGCCAGCAGCAGGAAAAGAGCAGCAGAACGCTTCATGGGAGAGGCTCCAATTGTTACTATGTAACATTATGGACCACATCCCCACGACGCCTGCAAGGGCCCTGGCCCAGCCGCCAGCTTCGGCACGCTGGCACCCCCGCTTCGATCTAGCCGGGGCCTGGCTGTCCCTGGCCTGCGCCGCCCATTGCATCGCCCTGCCCCTGCTGTTGGCCTTCGTGCCGGCAGCGATGATGGCGCTGCGCTCGTTCCAGCACCCCGGCCATGGCGCGATGACGGTGCTGCTGATGATGTCGCGCTGGGAATGGGTGTTTGCGCTGCTGGCCTCGTCGCTGGCCTTGGCGAGCACCTTGGCCGGGGTTCACCGGCATGGGCGCTGGCGACCTGCAAGGCTGGCCTGCGTCGGCGCCCTCCTGCTGTTGCCGGCCTCGCTATACCTGCCGCTGAAGGAATCACTGCTCTGGCATGGCGTGGCGACAGCTGGTGGTGGCGTGCTGCTGGCATGCGCGCACATCGGCAACCGGCGCGCGCTGCACAACCGCCGGTAGTGCCGGCCGCTGGCCGGCAGCTGCGGGATCCCGGCAGCCGGCCAACGGCCGGCTCTACCCCCTGCATGCATGGGCCATGCATCAGGGGATACGCAGCTGGTAGTGCCGGCCGCTGGCCGGCAGCCTCAGGGACCCGTCAGCCGGCCAGCGGCCGGCTCTACCCATCCGTACATGGGCCACGCAACAGGTGACGCTCAGTCGGTAGTGCCGGCCGCTGGCCGGCAGCCCCAGAGACCCGGCAGCCGGCCAGCGCCCGGCGCTACGCCGCCTTATTCGTCAAACGGACGCTGGCCGAGCGTCTGCGTCACGTGGTCGACGAAACAGGTGATGCGCGCGGCCAGCGCGGTGTTGCGGTAGTACACCGCGTTGATCGGCTGGCGCACCTCCTGCGTCTGCTTGGCGAACAACTGCACCAGGCGGCCGTCACGCCGGTCCTGGCGGGTCAGGAAGTCGGACAGGCAGGCGATGCCCAGCCCGGTCACCGCCATCTGCCGCAGTGTCTCGCCACTGGACGAAGCAATCGCCGGCTCGATCACGAAAGGGCCGCCATCGGCATCCTGCAGCGGCCATTCGTTCAACGAACTGGGCTGGGTGAAGCCAAGCAGGTCGTGCTCGCGCAGCTGCTCCACCCGCGTGGGCGTGCCACGCCGGCGCAGGTACTCGGGGCTGGCCACCACGCGGATGCGGCTGTGGCCGATGGGCCGCGCATGCAGGGTGGAATCGCGCAGCACGCCAATGCGGAACGCTACGTCGGTGCGCTTCTCGATCAGGTCGGTGATGCCTTCATTGGAATTCAGCTCCAGCTCCACCTGCGGGTAGCGCTCGCGGAAGCCCTCCAGCAACGGCACGATGACGTGCAGCATGAACGGCGTGGCGGCGTCTACGCGCAGGCGCCCGACCGGCTGCAGCCGCCGCGCGGCCATCTGTTCCTCGGCCTCGTCCACCGTGGCCAGGATCGTGCGCGCGTACTCCAGGAATGCGGCTCCCTCCTCGGTCAGCTCCAGCCGCCGCGTGGTCCGCCGCAGCAGCGTGGTCTGCAGCTTGTCCTCCAGCCGCGCCAGGGTGCGGCTGGTGGCGGAGATGGTCAGCTCCAGCTCTTCGGCCGCGGCAGTGATCGAACCGCTGTCGACCACGGCCACGAAGGCCTTCAGCTCATCCAGGGTGGTTTTCATTTTTTACCTCGGCGCAAAAGCATTTCCCATATACACAGCTTAATAAACAAATGTAAAGCGCCCACACTTCGCCCTGTCCCGAGCCCACCGGCTCTCAACGAAGTCCCTGGAGTCCATCATGAGCGTTCCTTCCTTTGGCGTCGGCACCTTCCGCCTGACCGGCCAGACCGTCATCGATTCGGTGCGCAACGCCCTCGACGTCGGCTACCGTGCGGTCGATACCGCGCAGATCTACGGCAACGAAGCCGACGTCGGCCAGGCCATCGCCGAATCCGGCGTCCCGCGCGACGAGCTGTTCCTGACCACCAAGATCTGGGTGGACAACTACGCCGCAGACAAGCTGATCCCGAGCCTGCGCGACAGCCTGGCCAAGCTGCGCACCGGGTACGTCGACCTGCTGCTGATCCACTGGCCGGCGCCGGGCAATGGCGTTGAACTGCGCGAGTACATGACCGCGCTGGCCGAAGCCAAATCGCTGGGCCTGACCCGTCAGATCGGTGTGTCCAACTTCAACATCGAACTGACCCGGCAGGCCATCGAGGTGGTCGGCGCCGGCGAGATCGCCACCAACCAGATCGAACTGAGCCCCTACCTGCAGAACCCTGCATTGACTGCCTTCCTGCAGGAACAAGGCATCATCGTCACCTCCTACATGACCCTGGCCTACGGCAAGGTGCTGAAGGACCCGGTGCTGGCCGCCATCGCCGACAAGCACCAGGCCACCGTCGCCCAGGTCGCGCTGGCGTGGGCGCTGCAGCGGGGTTACTCGGTCATCCCGTCCTCGACCAAGCGCGAGAACCTGGCCAGCAACCTGCTTGCCCAGGACCTGCACCTGGATGCCGATGACATGGCCGCGATCGCCGCGCTTGACCGCAACGGCCGCGAAGTCGATCCGCCCGGCCTGGCCCCGGCCTGGGACTGAGGAGCCTCGCCATGGGCAGTGCGTTGACGCGGCTGCAGGCCGGTGGTTTCAGCATCGGCATCGAAGCACCGCTGGACAATGACTGGACGCCGCTGGGCGAACAGGCACGACGCGCCGCGCGACGCCTGCCCGGCGAACCGGACCTGCAGCGCCATGCGGAGCTGGCACGGCTGGCCGACCGCCTTGGCTTCCGTGCGCTGTGGGTACGCGACGTGCCCGTGTACGACCCGGCCTTCGGCGATGCCGCACAGGTGTTCGAGGTGTTCAGTTACCTCGGCTACCTGGCCGGCATCACCGAGCACATCCTGCTGGGTACCGGCGCGGTGGTGCTGCCGATCCGCGAGCCGTTGCTGACCCTGAAGTCGGCACGCAGCGTGCAGCGGCTGAGCGGTGACCGCCTGCTGCTGGGCGTGGCCAGTGGCGACCGCCCGGTGGAGTACCCGCTGTTCGGCCGCGACTTCGACAGCCGTGGCAGCCGCTTCCGCGAGCAGATCGCACTGCTGCGCGAAGGCGCCGCCGCGCACCTGCCGCAGGGCCTGGACGTGCTGCCCGCGGATGGCCCGGCCCCGCCGCTGTTCGTGGCAGGCCTGGCCCAGCAGCAACCGGCGTGGATCGGCCAGCACATGGATGGCTGCCTGGCCTACCCGGGCACGCCGCAGGACCATGTACAACGCGTGGCGGCCTGGCGCGCCGTGGCCGGTAACAAGCCCTATGCCAGCTTCATCCACCTGGACCTGGTGGCCGATGCCGATGCTCCTCTGCAGCGCTGGCGCTTCGGCCTGCGCGGCGGCCGCAACGCCCTGCTGGCCGAGCTGCACGCCATGCGGGCGGCCGGTGTCGACCACATCGGCCTGCAGTTCCGCCGCAACGAACGGCCGTTGGCCGAAACCTTCCACGAAATCGCCGAGTACGTGCTGCCGCACTTCCCGGCCCACGCCGGCGCCGCTGCGCCGCATGCCCCGCTTGCCGCCCCCGCGACGGCCTGACAGTTACCGGAGCTTTGCCATGAAGATGAAGACCCTGGCCGCGCTAGCGCTGGCTACCCTGCCGCTGTCCTTCCAGGCCACTGCCGAGGACTGGTACCCCTCTGCCTACGGCGCCAACGACGAGATCGGCGCGGCCAACCTGCTGACCGCCGACGTGGTCAAGCACGCGGTCTCGCTGGTCAGGACCGGCAAGACCTATCCGCTGGCGGTGCCGGTGGACAAGAACCTGCCCGCGTTCCGCCACCGCAGCTTCCGCCTGTACAACGTGCAGGTCGGCCAGCAGGCTGGCAAGTCGCTGGGCCCCAACAAGTTCACCTTCAACGATGAACTGGTGAACGCCTGGACCGGCGTTGGTACCCAGCTCAACGGCATCGGCCATATCGGCATCGACAACGTCTACTACAACGGCAACAAGGCCGCCGACTTCGTCACCGTGGACGGGGTGCGCAAGCTCGGCGTCGAGAAGGTGCCGCCGATGGTCACCCGTGGCGTCGTGCTGGACATGACCACGTACTACGGCAAGGCGATCGTGCCCGGCGGCACCGAGTTCACCGTGGCCGACATCCAGGCCGTGCTGAAGAAGCAGGGGCTGCGCCTGCGCAAGGGCGACGTGGTGCTGTTCAACACCGGCTGGCTGGAACTGATCGGCAAGGACGACAAACAGTTCCTGGAAGTGGAACCGGGTATCGGCATGGAGGCGGCGAAGTGGCTGGCCGACCAGGGCATCGTCGCCTTCGGTGGCGACACCTGGGCCTCGGAGGTCTACCCGAACCCGAACGGTGCCGAGGAGTTCCCGATCAACCAGTACATGCTGGCCAAGCGTGGCATCTACAACCTGGAGCTGATCGACAGCCGTGCCCTGGTGCGCGACAAGGCCTGGGAATTCCTGTTCGTACTCGGCCAGCCGCTGTACGTCGGTTCGACCCAGGTCAACATCAACCCGGTGGCGATCCGATGAACACTGCCCCCGCCTTGCCGTTGTTCGCCGGCCGCCGCTTCCGCGTCAGCTATGACGGCCTGGCCGCCGACAATGTCTACAGCGCCGATGGCCGCCACGTGCAGTACGCCATCGTCTCCGGCGCCTATGCCGGTGCGCGGGGCGAAGCCGCCTGTGAATGGCAGCGGATCAGCGACGGGGTCTATGCCATTTCGTGGCAGGAAGCCGATGGCGCCACGGTCGTGCATGTCGATGACTTCGCGGGCGGGCATTCGCTGGCCTGGTTCACCGCCACCGATGGCAGTTTCCATCGCATGCAGGGGCCGCTGCACGCGCTGTGATGCGGGCCAGCGGCCGGCACTACCCCCTGCGGTCGGACAGCTTCGCGTGCCGCTCCGGTAGTGCCGGCCGCTGGCCGGCACCCCCGGCCTGCTCGAACACCCCGGCCACCCAGTCGATGAACACCCGCAAGCGTGGGGACGGCGTGCGGTTGCGCGGGTAGACCAGGCTCAACGGGCTTGGGGTCGGCGGCGCGTCCGGCAACAGCTCCACCAGCTGCCCGCGCGCGATATACGGGTCCATCCGGTAGCGCGGAGCCTGGATGATGCCCAGGCCCGCCAGCGCGGCGCCGAGGAACGCATCCGCACCGGACACACGCACCCGCACCGGCAGCGGCACGTAGCGCACCTGTCCGCCCTGCTGGAACTCCAGCGGAATCAGCTGGCCGGTGGCGCTGGAGCGATAGCCCACCATTTCATGGCCGCCCAGCAGGGACTCGATGCTGCCTGGCACGCCCTTGGCCTGCAGGTAGCCCGGCGCGGCCACCGTGACCTCGCGCAGCATCGCCAACCGGCGCGCCGCCAGATCGCTGTCGGCCAGCGTCCCCACCCGCAGCGCCGCATCCACGCCTTCGCGCAGCAGATCGACATAGCGGTCGCCTTCGCTGACCTCCAGTTCGATCTCCGGGTAGCGCTGCAGGAACTCCGGCAGATGGGGAAACAGCAGGTGCCGGCCCAGCGTGCCATGCACCTCAATGCGCAAGGGGCCGCGCGGCGGCGCGTCACGGAAGGCGGCCTCGGCGTCGTCCATGTCGGCGATCAGGCGCAGGCAACGGCCATAGAAGGCCTCGCCTTCCAGCGTCGGCACCACCAGCCGCGTGGTCCGGTGCAGCAGGCGCACGCCCAGCCGCTGTTCCAGCGCCTTGATCGCGTCGGTCACCGTGGCCCGCGGCAGGCCCAGGTCCTCGGAGGCCCGGGTGAAGCTGCGGCGCTCGACGATACGGACGAAGGCGCGCATGGCCGTGAAGCGGTCCATTGTTCGGCTATCCGGATGATGTTGGCGGATTATGCAGGATTATCCGAAATCGCGATTTCGCGAAGATGGCGCTGCGCCACTTCGGCGTGTCCCCGTGGAAGCCACCATGACCCTCTCCCCCGCCCGCTCTGTCGCCTTGGTCACCGGCGGATCCCGTGGCATCGGTGCCGCCATCTCGCGTCGGCTCGCCGCCAATGGCCACGCGGTCGCGATCAACTATGCGGGCCGCCGCGACGACGCCGAAGCCTTGGCGGCCGAACTGAACGCCGCCGGCGCGCAGGCCATCGCGCTGCAGGCCGATGTGTCCGATCCGCAGGCGGTGCGCCAGCTCTTCGACGCCATCGAAGCCCGTTTCGGCGGCATCGACGTGGTGGTCAACAGCGCCGGGGTGCTGCAGCTGGCACCACTGGCCGATACCGACGACGCCCTGTTCGAGCGGGTGATCGGCATCAACCTCAGGGGCGCCTTCAACGTGCTGCGCGAAAGCGCGCGACGGGTGCGCGACGGTGGCCGGCTGATCACCCTGTCCACCAGCGTGGTCGGCATCCGGCTGGAGAACTACAGCGTGTATGCGGCCAGCAAGGCGGCGGTGGAGACGATGGGCGCAATCCTCAGCAAGGAGCTGCGCGGGCGCAACATCACCGTGAACGCCGTGGCGCCCGGACCGACCGCCACCGATCTGTTCCTGGATGGAAAATCGCCCGAGCTGATCGAGCGGCTGGCGAAGATGAACCCCCTGGAGCGGCTGGGCATGCCGGAGGACATCGCCGGCGCGGTGGGGTTCCTGGCAGGTGCCGATGGCGGATGGATCAACGGCCAGGTGCTGCGCGCCAACGGCGGGATGGTATAGATCGCACAGGTGGCATCCACGCATGGCGCGACGCCCTTGTAGAGCCGAGCCCATGCTCGGCTGCTCTTCGCGCAAAGGCCAGAAGCAGCCGAGCGTTGGCTCGGCTCTACAGGTAGGTCACGCGATGCGCGCCTCGCGGTGGCGATGCACCCAGTAGTACAGCGTCGGCAACACCAGCAGGGTCAGCAGCATCGCCGACAGCAGACCACCGATCACCACCACCGCCAGCGGCTTCTGGGTCTCGGCACCGATCGCGTGCGAGGTGGCCATCGGCAGCAGGCCGAACATCGCCAGTAGTGCGGTCATCAGCACCGTGCGCAGGCGCTGCAGCGAACCCTGCACCACCGACTGCAGCAGGTCCATGCCCTGCTCGCGCAACTGGGCGAAGCGGCTGAGCATCACCACGCCGTTCAGCACCGCTTGCCCGAACAATGCAATGAAGCCGATTGCCGCCGACACCGACAGCGGAATGCCGGTCAGCCACAGGGCCAGGATGCCGCCGATCATCGCCAGTGGCACGTTGGCCAGGATCAGCGCGGCGCTGCTGATGTCCTTGAAGGCATCGAACAGCAGCACGAAGATGATCAGCACCGACAGCGGAATCACCCAGCCCAGCCGCTTCATCGCACGCTGCTGGTTCTCGAACTCGCCGGACCACTCCAGCCGATAGCCTTCCGGCAGCTGTACGCTGGCATCCACGCGCTTGCGCATGTCAGCCACCACGCTGCCCATGTCGCGGCCGGCGATGAAGATGCTCACCGCCTTCACCCGTTGGGCGTTCTCGCGCGAGATGTTGATCGCGCCGCTGGCCATGCGGAAGTCGGCCACGTCGGACAGCGTCACCGTGTGGCCATCGCCGATGCCAACCGGCACCGTACGCAGCCGCTGCAGGTCACGATCGGCATCGTCCAGGCGCAGGGTGATGGGGAATCTGCGGTCACCCTCCCACAGCTCGCCGACCTGGCGCCCGCCCAGTGCGGTCTCGATCACTTCGTCGACGTCGCGTACGTTCAGGCCATAGCGCGCGGCGCGGTCGCGGTCGATCTCGATCTGCAGCTGCGGCAATGACCCGTCGCGGTCGATGAAGGCGCTCTCCACGCCCTCCACGCCGCGTACCTGGCCGAGGATCGCCTGCGCCTGCTGGTTCAACACGTCCAGATCCGAGCCGCTGACCTTGATCACCACCTGGCCCTTGATCTGCGAGATGCTCTCCAGGATGTTGTCGCGCACGGGCTGCGAAATCGAGAACTCGGGGCCCGGAATGCGCTGCTCCAGCGTGCGCTGCAGATCGCTCACCAGCTGTCGCTTGCCCACGCCTTTCGGCCATTCCTTCTCCGGCTTCAACGCCACCAGCGCCTCGATCTGGTTGGCGCCCTTGGCATCGGAGCCGTCTTCCGGGCGTCCCAGCTTGGCCACCACCGTCGATACCTGCGGAAAGCTGCCGACCAGCTCACGGATGCGCCGCGACTGCTGCTGCGCTTCGCCCAGGCTGGTGCTCGGGTCGAGCGTGGCCGTCAGCCAGATCGATCCTTCGTCCAGCTCGGGCAGGAACTCCGAACCCAGCCGCGTGCCCAATGCCAGCGTGCCGACCAGCAGCGCAATCGCGGTCAGCACTACCGCACGCGGGCGGGCCAGTGCGCGCTCCAGGACCGGCCGGTACCAGCCGGTCAGGCGGTCCATCAGCGGATTGCCGTCGCGCATGCGGTCGCGCCGCAGCCACCAGTAGCAGAACAACGGCACCACGGTCAGCGCCAGGATCAGCGCGCCGATCAATGCCGAGGTCACCGAGTACGCCATCGGCGCGAACATGCGGCCTTCCTGGCGCTGCAGGGTGAAGATCGGGATGTGCGCGGCGATGATGATCAGCATCGAGAAGAACGTCGGCCGCCCCACTTCCGACGCTGCCGAAAGAATGGTCGAGAACCGTGTCTTACGGTCGGCCGCAGGTGGCAGCTTCGACAATCGCGAGACGATGTGCTCGGTCACGATCACCGCGCCATCGATGATGATGCCGAAGTCCATCGCACCCAACGACAGCAGGTTGGCCGGCACGCCCCACAGATGCAGGCCAAGGAAGGTCGACAGCAGCGCAAGCGGCATCATCGCCGCCACGATCAGCGCGGCACGGGCGTTGTACAGGAACAGCCACAGCACCAGGAACACCAGCACCGCGCCTTCCAGCAGGTTGCTGAAGACGGTTTTCAGCGTGGTCGAGACCAGCCACGAGCGGTCGTAGAACGGCTCGATGCTGACCCCGGCCGGCAGCTGGTTCGCTTCGATCTCGGCGATGCGCGCATGCAGGGCGTCGAGCACGTCGGACGGGTTCTCGCCCTTGCGCATCAGCACCATGCCGAACACCGCATCGTCGTTGTCATCCTGGCCGACCAGGCCCTGCCGGGGCAGGCCGGTATCGGCGATGCCGGCCAGGTCGCGCACCAGGATCGGCGTGCCACTGCGCTGCGCGACCACCACGTTGCCGATGTCGGCCGGCGAACGCATCAGACCGACGCCGCGGATCAGGAACTGCTGCTGGCCACGTTCCACGTAGCCGCCGCCTGCGTTCGAGCTGCCCTTCTCCAGCGCCTCGGCGAACTCAGCCAGGCTGATGCCGCGGTCACGCAGCTTGTCCAGGTCCGGCTTGACCTGGAAAGTACGCGCGAAGCCGCCGAAACTGATCACATCGGCTACGCCCGGCACGGTGCGCAGGCTGCGCTCCATCGTCCATTCCTGCACGGTGCGCAGCTGGGTCGGTGTCAGGTGCGGGCCTTTCAGCACGTACCGGTAGATCTCGCCCACCGCCGAGCTCATCGCCTCCAGCTCCGGCGTCACCCCTTCGGGCAGCTCCACGCCCTGCAGGCGTTCCAGCACCTGCTGGCGCGCGAAGTAATCGTCGGCCTTGTCGTCGAAGGTCAGGATGATCATCGACAGGCCGAATTGCGTATGCGAGAACACCCGCACCGAATGCGGGATGCCGGACAGTGCCACTTCCAGCGGCATCGTCACCTCGCGCTCCACCTCCTCCGCGGCCCGGCCCGGGTGCAGCGATACCACCGTCACCTGGGTGTCGGACACATCCGGAAAGGCTTCCACCGGCAGCACGCGGAACGCGGCAATGCCAGCGCCGATGAACAGCAGCAGCGCCAGCATCACCATCAGCGGCTGGCGCAGGCAATAGGCAATCAGGCGATCGATCATGGCGCGGCATGCCCCGTCCCGGTGCTGGCGGCTGCGGGCGCACTGTCGACCAGCTGCTGCAGCAACAGGCCCCCTTCGACCACCACCCTGGCGCCCTGGGCCAGGCCCTCGCGCACCCACAGGCGGCCATCGCCCAGTTCCTCGGCACGCACGGCGCGGCGCGCGAAGCGGCCCTTGGCCTCCTCCACGAACACCACCTGCTTGCCGTCGATGAGCAGTACCGCAGCATCGGGCAGCGAGACACCGCCCCCGGCCGGCACTGCCACCTGCGCACGCACGTACTGGCCCGCCTTGAAACCGCGCGCACGGTTGTCCAGTTCGGCGCGCGCCTGCACCACGCGGCGTTCGCTGTCGACGAAGTCATCCACGTGCTGCAGGGTCGCCTGCTGCGGCTGCCCATCGGCGCCGGGCACGCTCACCTGCATGCCCGCCTTCAAGCGTCCGGCCAGGCTCTCCGGTACATCCAGCAGCAACCACAGGCGGTCAGGATCGCCAATCATCGCCAGCGGCTGTTCGCTGTCGGGGCTGACTGCCATGCCCGGGCTCATCCGCCGCTCCACCAGCACGCCATCAATGGGTGCTCGCAGCGGCAGCCGTTGGTCGACGTGCTGGCCGTTGCCATACGCCCTGGCGAAGGCGGTCGCGCGCGCGTGATCGGCCTGGCTGCCGGCGAAGCTGGCCTCGGCCTCGTCCAGTTCACGGCCCGACGCCACCCCTGCCGCGTGCAGTTCGCGGGTGCGGTCCAGTTCCCGGCGTGCCAGCTGCAGCTCGGCACGGCCACGCACGCCCTCCGCCTGCGCCTGGCCGAACTCGGGCGAGGTGATCCAGGCGATCACCTGGCCGGCCTTCACCTTCTGCCCCGGTTGTGCCTCGATGCGCGCCACCTGCCCCGCCAGCGGGGTGCGCAGCGCGCTGGAGCGGGTCTCGTCCCAGACCACCCGGCCCGGCAGCTGCAGGCTGGCGCTGGCACCGGCGGTCACCAGCTCGCTGCGCAGCACATCCAGCTGGCGGCTGCCGGCCGGAAACAGGATCTGGCGGGCACTGACCTGCGGCGCATCCTCGGTATACGACGCCGGTTCGCGACCGCAGCCGCCCAGCAGGGCCAGCGCCAGCAGGGCCGGCAGCATGGCATGTCGCGCCCGCGGGCGATGGGCGACGGTGGACTTCATCGGGACTCTCCTTCAGCAACGGATGTGGCCGCTTCCCAGCGCGCCAAGGCAATGGCATGGTCGGCACGCGCATCAATCAGCGCGGCCTCGAACTCGCGCCAGCTGCGGCGCGCGTCGAGCAGATCG
Source organism: Stenotrophomonas sp. YJH_SMC_131 (assembly GCF_059367975.1). NCBI lineage: Bacteria > Pseudomonadati > Pseudomonadota > Gammaproteobacteria > Lysobacterales > Lysobacteraceae > Stenotrophomonas > Stenotrophomonas sp. YJH_SMC_131. The sequence goes on from NZ_JCAFRJ010000004.1 coordinate 323,656, forward strand.
GTCAGGCTGGCGGCGCCACGGCGATAGGCCAGTTCGATGCCCTCCACCGCCTTGCGCGCAGCGTCGGACTGCAGCCCCTCGTAATCGCTGCGGCGCTGCGCGGCGGACTGCACGCTGGCCTGCAGCTGGTCCAGTTCAGCGTGTGCTTCGCGCCGCAGCAGCTGCAGTTCCAGCGCGGCGCTGTCCCGGTCGGCCTCGGCACGCTGGATCGCGCCGCGTGCGCGCGACGGGCCGCCCAGCGGAATGGTCAACGACACGCCCCAGGTGACACCGCTGATATCGGTGGGCTCGCGCTCGGCCTCCACACCCAGCTGGATGTCGCGGTGGCGCTCGCTACGTGCCAGGGCCACGCCAGCGTCGGCGACGGCCAGGCGCGAGCGTGCCGCGCGCAGATCGGCACGCTGCTGCGGATCGAACGCGCGCACCTTGGCCACGCTGCTGGCATCCGGCCAGGGGTCATCGGCACTGAGGTCGCGGCTGTCATCGCTGCCGAGCAGCAGGCCCAGCGCATGCCGCGCGTCACGCAGATCCAGGGCCGCCTCGCGCGCCGCATCGGCCACCGCCAGATGGTCCACCGCCATCCGCGCGCGATCCACCGGCGCCATCGCCCCGGTGGCCACCTGCTTGTCGGCCGCCGCCATCTGTTCGGCCGAACTCTGGCGGTTGGCCTCGGCAATCTGCGCCCGCTCCTGCGCGCCCTTCAGGCCGAAATAGGCTTCATGCAGTGCCACCTGCTGCCGGCGCCGGGTATCGAGCATGTCCAGCCCGGCCACTTCCAGCAGCGCGTCCGCCCGGCGGATGCGCAATGCGCGCTTGCCGCCGCGCTCCCAGGTCCAGCCCAGGCCCAGCGTGCTGTCCACCCGCTTGTCCTGCCAGCGCCCCGGGCCGATGCCGTGCTTCGGGCTGATCTTGCTGCTGCCGATCGACAGCTCGGCCGCTGGCCGCAACGCAGCGGTCAGCGCATCGCCCTGCACCCCACGCAGTTCCAATGCCGCCGCGCGCAGGTCCGGGTTGTGCGCTTCCATTGCACGCTGTGCATCCTGCAAGGACAGCGCCGAAGCCGCAGGCGCGCACGAAAGGGCGGCCAGCAGGGCCGCAAGACGACGGGAGAAATTCATGCACGTCACGGTAAGGTGACGCACTTGCGCCAAACTTGCCCCAACCTTGCACGAAGCTTGCAATGCGAATCCTGCTGATCGAAGACGACGCCGCCCTGGCCGATGGACTGATCCGCGCCCTGCAGGGCGCCGGCCATCTGTGCGACCACCTTTCGCGCGGGCTACACGCGCCGGCTGCACTGGCCAGCGCGCCGTATGACGTGATGGTGCTCGATCTTTCATTGCCCGACGTCGATGGCCTCGACCTGCTCTCGCGCCTGCGCAACGACGGCGTCACACTGCCGGTGCTGATCCTCACGGCGCGCGATGGCGTGGAGGACCGCATCCTCGGCCTTGACCGCGGTGGCGACGACTATCTCGCCAAGCCGTTTGCACTGGGGGAACTGGAAGCCCGCCTGCGTGCGCTGTCGCGTCGCCGCAGCGACGCACCGGCGCAGAAGCGGTTGGGCCGGTTGTGCTTCGACAGCATCCGCAATGAAGTGCAGGTGGAAGGCCAGCGCATCGAACTGACCGCGCGCGAGCTGTCGCTGGTCGAGGCACTGATGCAGCATCCTGGCCGCACCGTCACCAAGCAGCGCCTGTTCGACGCGCTGTACAGCTGGGATCACGAGGCCAACCTGTCAGTGATCGAAGTGCATGTCAGCCGCCTGCGCCGCAAGCTGGAACAGGCGCGCGCCGGCGTCGGCATCCGCATGCTGCGTGGCCTGGGCTATCGGCTGGAAGCCGGTGGTGACTGAGCGTGTGCACAGCCTGCGTGGCCTGCTGCTGCGCCGCCTGTGGCTGCCCCTGCTGGTGCTGCTGCTGTGCAGCGCGATCGGTTCATTCGCGTTGGCCCGCTTCTATGCCGGCCAGGTCTATGACCGCTGGTTGCTGGACTCGGCGATGTCGTTGTCCGAGCTGGTGAAGGTGCAGGACGGGCGTGCCTCGATCGAGATCACGCCCGCGGTGTCGCGCATGTTCACCTGGGATACCGCTGACGAAGTGCATGGCGAAGTGGTCGACGCTGCGGGCGGGCGCCTGTATGGGGACCTGCCCGAAGCGCTGCCCCGCCCCGCGATCGCTGCCGGCAGCGACGATGCCGTCTACTACGACGCGCGCCTGCGTGGGCAGCCGGTGCGCATGGTCGAGGTCGTGGTCAGCGCTGGGCCGGGCCACGATATCCGCCTGCGCGTGGCCGAGACGCTGCGCAAGCGGCACCGGCTGGAGCGCAAGCTGCTGCTGGCCAGCATCCCGTTCCAGGCCGCGATCCTGGCGCTGGCCGCGTGGCTGGCCTGGTCCGGTACCGGCGCGGCTGCACGCCATGCCAACCAGGTGGCGCGGCGGCTGGCCAGCCCGCGTCCGGACCCGCTGGCGCCACTGGAGCCCGCGCAGGAAGCCCCACGCGAACTGTGGCCGGCGGTCGAAGCCTACAACGCACTGCTGCAACGGCTGGACGCGATGCAGGCCGCGCAACGGCGCTTCGTCAGCAATGCGGCGCACCAGCTGCGCACGCCGCTGGCGGCAATGCAGGTGGAGCTGGAGAGCTCACTCCGCCAACAGGATCCGCAGGCCCAGCAGCTGGCGCTGTCCGGCACGCTGGCCGGGCTGGCACGGCTGCAGCACCTGGTCAACCAGCTGCTGATGCTCAGCCGTTCGGAAGATCCCCATGGCAGCGTACTGCCGCTGCAGTCGCTGGACCTGGCCGCGCTGGCGCGGGGCGTGGTCGAGCGCTACGCCGACCGTGCGTTGGTGGCGGGCGTGGACCTGGGTTACGACGGACCCGACGACGGCGTGAAGGTACAGGGTGATCCGCAGTTGCTGCGCGAGGCGCTGGGCAACCTGCTGGACAACGCGCTGCGCTACGGCGCCGTGCCCGGTGTGATCACCCTGGGACTACAGCGGGATGCCGAGGGCGTGCAGGTGTGGGTGGACGATGACGGTACAGGTATCGCCGAAGCCGAGCGCGCGCGCGTCACGGAACGGTTCTACCGGGCCAGCAGCGAGGGAGATGGCTGCGGGCTGGGGCTGGCGATCGTGGCCGAGATCGCGCAGCGGCATGGCGCGATATTGATGATCGAAACGGCCCCGCTCGGTGGCGCGCGCGTCGGGTTGCATTTCCGTTGACCTTTGTCGAATTGCCCTTGTAGAGCCGAGCCCATGCTCGGCTAAGGCACCGTGCCAAAAGCAGCCGAGCATGGGCTCGGCCCTACAGGTTCCAGGTCACCCGTGAAGCGTGCCGGCCAAGGTCGGCACCGTGCGCATCACCGGCTCATCGAGTACGGCGCCTGCGCGTCCTGCCCCGGCCAGTCCTTGTTCGGCTCGGCCTGCATGCTGAAGCGCAGTTCGCCGCCGGCCAGGATCTCGTCATGGCGCAGGAAGGTGCGCTGCAACGGCTTGCCGTTGAGGCTCACGCTGCCCACATAGGTGTGCTTGTCATCCAGGCCCTCGGCCACGATGGTGAACGTCTTGCCGTTCGGCAGACGCATCGCGGTCTTCGGCAGGAACGGACGGCCCAGGATGTACTCGCCCGAGCCCGGCGCCACCGGGTAGAAGCCCAGCGCGGTGAACACATACCAGGCCGACATCTGGCCAACGTCATCATTGCCGGCCAGGCCATCGGGGCGGTCGGCGTACTGGGTGTCCATGATCTGCTTCAGCCGCGCCTGGGTGCGCCATGGCTGGCCCGCGTACGAATAGAGGTAGGCCACGTGGTGGCTGGGCTCGTTGCCGTGCGCGTACCAGCCGATCAGGCCGGTGATGTCTTCCATGTGCTCGAAGATCGATGGATCCACCTTGGCGTTGAACACCTCGTCCAGGCGCGCGAGCAGCTTGTCGCTGCCACCGTGGGCTGCCGCCAGGCCGGCAACGTCCTGCGGCACGTACCACGAGTACTGCCAGGCGTTGCCCTCGGTGTAGTCGGTGCCGTAGCCGCTGGCGCTGGGGTCGAACGGCGTACGGAAGCTGCCATCGCGCTTGCGCGCGCGCATGAAGCCGGTGTCCTTGTCGAACGCGTTGCGCCAGTTACCCGCGCGTTTGTCGAAGGTGGCCGCGATATCGGCCTTGCCCATCGCCTGCGCCATGCGTGCGATGGTCCAGTCATCAAAGGCGTACTCCAGCGTCTTGCTGGCCGCTTCGCCTTCCTCGTCGATCGGCACATAGCCCAGCTCACGGTACTGCGCGATACCGTCATACGGGCCGTAGTTGGCGGTCTCGACCATCGCCTTCAATGCCTTGTCGGCGTCGAAGCCACGAATGCCCTTCACGTAGGCATCGGCGATCACCGGCACTGCGTGGTAGCCGATCATGCACCAGTCTTCCAGGCCATGGAACGACCACACCGGCAGCATGCCGTACGGACTCTGCTCATGGTGGGCCAGCATCGAATTGACGAAGTCGCTGTTGCGCTTCTCCGGCTGCACCAGCGTCAGCAGCGGGTGCAGCGCGCGGTAGGTGTCCCACAGCGAGAACGTCGAATAATGCGTGAAGCCGTCGGCCCTGTGCACCGCGTTGTCCGAACCGCGGTACTGGCCATCGGCGTCCATGAACAGCGTCGGCCCCAGCATCGTGTGGTACAGCGCGGTATAGGCACTGCGCCGCGCATGCTCGGGGGCATCGATATCGAGTACCGACAGCGCCTGCGTCCAGTCCTGCTTCGCCTGCGCACGCACCCGATCGAAGTCGAAGTCGGCCACTTCCGCGTCGAGGTTGGCGATCGCGCCGGCCTCACTGACCGGCGAGATGGCCACCTTCACCACCAGCGGTGCGTCCAGCTTGCCGAAGTTGAAGGTGCCGACCAGCTGCCGGCCTTCGATCTGGGCGCGCTGGGCCGGATCCTTCTCGCCCGGCGGCGGGAAGCCCTTGTAGACGATGTCCTGCTCGGTGTTGTGCAGTTCATGGCCAGCCAGCGGGCGCGAAAAGCGCATCGCGAAGAACAGCTGCCGGCCCGGCGCCCAGCCGCGCGTCTCGCGGAAGCCGGTCACCGTGCCATCGGCGCGCACCCGCACCCGCGACCACAGCACCTTGCCCGGGTAGTCGTACATGCTGGTACGCATGTCCAGCAGCACCTTGGCGTCGGCACCTTTGGGGAAGGCATAGCGGTGCACGCCCACGCGCGCACTGGTGGTCAGCTCGGCACGCACCTTGTAGTCGTCCAGGGTGACCGCGTAGTAGCCCGGCTCGGCCTTCTCGTCAGCGTGGCGGAACCGTGAGGCGTAACCGCTGCGCGGCTTCTCCGGATCGCCGCGCTCCAGCCCGGGGTTGCCGGTGAACGGCATCAGCAGGATGTCGCCCAGGTCCGAATGACCGGTGCCGGAAAAATGCGTGTGCGAGAAACCGACGATGCTGCTGTCGTCGTAACGGTAGCCCGCTGCCCAGCCATAGGCCTTTTCGCGCGGCTGGATGCGCGTGTCCGGGCTGAGCTGGACCATGCCGAACGGCACCGTCGCCCCCGGGTAGGTATGGCCTTCCCCGCCGGTACCGATGAATGGGTCGACCGAGCCATAGGCGCGTTCGGCGGCGGATTTCGACGGAGCCGCCAGCACCGCCCCGGAGGCAAGCATGGCGGTCGCGACGAAAGCGATCAGGAGACGACGGTCCAGCGTGGGCATCGGCATTTGGATCGATTCAGGTGGTAGTCGGATCCTAGCACCGGCCCTGCCCTGTCGCATGCTGCAGTGCGGCCGCCGGAACCGGCACGATGCTTTGCACGTAATTGCATGGCCGCACGACGAATCACCTCATAGCCTTCCGGTCTCCCGCGTCCCGATCGGTGCCGATACGGCAATGGATGTCCAGACATGCACTTCTGAAAGACCGCGCCTTCCGAACGGGACAAAGCGAGACAAACCATCAATTGGTGCGCAGCGCCTCGATCTGCCCAGGATTGCGCCGCAGCGGACATCCCGCTGCCGGGATTGGAACCCCCGGATGAAACTGAAGATCTGCCTGTCATGACTATGGCGGGCGCTGCGTGTGGCCGTCTGGCCATCGGAGTTCTTCTTCAGTCTCTCCGGGTTCCAAGCACGCATCGCCCGCCACCCTTGCGGTGGCCCTCGCACCCAAGGAGTTCCCGCATGAAACACACGCGTCCGCTCAGCCCGGCCATGGAGTCGCTCTTCCAGCGCATCGAACACGCCCTCAACAGTGCAGAAGGCATGGCCATCCTCATCGGTGAACAGTACGGCCCCGAGCCGAAGCCGCCCGCACCGATGGGCTACAACGCCAGAGAGATCGCCAATGCGATGGTAATGCTGAGCCAGCATGGCCGGTCGTTGTTGCAGAAGCTGCGTGCGGAAGCGGAAAAGGTGACCTATCACTAGCCCGCCCTGCAGCCGAACCCGCTCGGCGCCGTGCGCACCGCACGCAGTGATTGCTGCCCTCAATCTGGCAATGCGCCCTGCAAGGTGACGAGGTCGGCGCTGTCGACCGGCCTCACCACGCGCGCCACTTCCTGGCCGTCATGCAGCAGCACCACGGTGGGCCACAGTTTTACCTTGAACGCACGCCCCAGCGGCTTTCCCTTGCCATCCTCGATCTTCCAATGCACAAGATCGTGGGCGTCCACAAACGCCTGGAGTGCGGGCTGCGCGGCCTGGCAATGGCCACACCAGGGTGCACCGAACTCCAGCAGCTGCCAGCCCGCCTGAGCTTCCACGTCCGCGCCCGCAGGCTCCGCCGCCGGGTAGTCACGCATGAACGGCATGCCGGTTACGCCGCCAGCGCTTTCTGGATATCCGCCAGCGGGGCGTTGGTCAGGTCCTTGGCGATATCGCCCAGCAGACGCGCCTGGACCTCCTTGTGCAGCAGCGGGCGGATACGGCCCAGCGTGGTCGGGTCTGCCACCAGCACCAGGTGTGCATAGCGGTTGTTGAGCGCATCTTCGTTCAACTGCTCCGCTACCTGCTTCGCAAACGTCGCCTCGTTGAGCTGCGCAATGGACATGTCCTTCGGCACCGCGCCGGCCGGGCCCTGACCGGAGACGCCCTGCTCGCTGACGTCCTGCAGGCGCAGCTCACCTTCCTGCTTCAACGCCAGTTGATGTTCGCTGCCGACGTTGGTGAACACGCGGGCCGAACCGCCATCGGCGACGATGATCAACGTGCCTTCGGGAATGCGACGGGTCATGCGATGCTCCTTCTCGATTGCGTTCAGCGCTACCGTAGACAGCGTCGCGTGAGCGCTGCGGCCAGAGTTCGTTCAACACTTGTCATTGCATGCCACGCGGATGAACAGGCGCGATGGAACACAGCGTGCAGATCAGTCCGCTTCGCTGCATGCTCACGCCGATGCCGCTATGATGAACGAATGATCGACACGACCCACTACGTGACGGGCGCACCTGTTACGTGGGAAGCACTGCCGACCGGCGCTTCGCTTGCCACGATGGCTCCCGCCCTGCCGTTCCACCGCCTCGCGCTGGATCCTGGCGGATGACGCCCGCAGGCCCTCGGCCTGCACTCCCCACGCTGCTGTGACCGCCGGCCGCTGATTGCGCGACCGCTGTGATTCCGTTGCTGCGTTTCCGCCATTGCGGCGGTGCTTTGTCGTGCGCGTGGCGTCGTGCCTGCACACATTCCCCGGCCCCCACGCCACTCACCGATGCCCCTGCGCCACCTGCGCCTGCATCGCCGTTTCCGATTTCCGGGACCTACCTCACCGCTCATTTCCCCTCTTCTGCCTACAAGGGAGCCCCCATGCAGGACACCCCCGATGCACATGCCCATTTCGGCTGGTTCAAACGCCGCCGCCACCTGAAGGTCGATGAGATCACCGTCGTCGACAAGCCCATGCTCAAGCGCGCCGTCGGCGCGGCCGCACTCGGCAATGCCATGGAGTGGTTCGACTTCGGTGTCTACGGCTATCTGGCCGTCACCATCGGCCAGGTGTTCTTCCCCTCCAGCAACCCCACCGCGCAGGTGATCGCTGCGTTCGCCACCTTCACCGTGGCGTTCCTGGTGCGGCCACTGGGCGGCCTGGTATTCGGCCCCCTGGGTGATCGCTACGGCCGCCAGAAAGTGCTGGCGTTCACCATGATCCTGATGGCGCTGGGCACGTTTGCCATCGGCCTGATTCCCGCCTACGAGCGCATCGGCATCTGGGCACCGGTGCTGTTGCTGCTGGCGCGCGTGGTGCAGGGCTTCTCCACCGGCGGCGAATACGGGGGCGCGGCCACCTTCATCGCCGAGTATTCCACCGACCGCAACCGCGGCCTGATGGGCAGCTGGCTGGAGTTCGGCACGCTGGGCGGCTACATCGCCGGCGCCGGCACCGTCACCGCGCTGCACATGCTGCTGAGCAGCGAGCAGATGCTGGACTGGGGCTGGCGCATTCCGTTCCTGGTGGCCGGCCCGCTGGGCCTGCTCGGCCTGTACATGCGCATGAAGCTGGAGGAAACCCCGGCGTTCCGCGCCTTCGCCGAGGAAGCCGAGAAGCGTGAGCACGAGCGGCCGGGGCTGGGCGCGCTGTTCCAGGTGCATGGCCGCCAGCTGCTGGTGTGCATGGGCCTGGTGCTGGTGTTCAACGTGACCGATTACATGCTGCTGACCTACATGCCCAGCTACCTCAGCGTCACGATGGGCTATGCCGAGAGCAAGGGCCTGCTGCTGATCATCATCGTGATGCTGGTGATGATGCCGCTGAACATCGTCGGCGGGTTGTTCAGTGACAGGCTGGGCCGGCGCCCGATGATCATCGGTGCGTGCATCGCGCTGCTGGTGCTGGCCATTCCGTGCCTGCTGCTGGTCGGTAGCGGCAACGACGGGCTGATCTTCCTCGGCCTGATGCTGCTGGGGCTGGCGCTGGTGTGCTTCACCAGCTCGATGCCGTCCACGCTGCCGGCGTTGTTCTACACCCCGGTGCGCTACAGCGCGCTGTCGATCGCGTTCAATGTTTCGGTGTCGCTGTTCGGTGGCACCACGCCGCTGGTGACCGCGTGGCTGGTGGAGCGTACCGGCGACCCGCTGGTGCCGGCCTATTACCTGATGGGCGCGGCGGTGATCGGCCTGGTAACCATGCTGTTCGTGAAGGAAACCGCCGGCCTGCCGCTGCGCGGTTCACCGCCAGCGGTTGGCAGCGACAAGGAAGCAGCCGCGCTGTTGAAGAGCGATGTGCCGGTGACGGTGGACCCGACCTTGCCGCCGCTGCCGGACGTTGCCGAGCCCGAGCAGGCGAAGCCGGCGTTGTAGAGCCGAGCCCGTGCTCGGCTGACTTCCAGGGGATCAGCCGAGCATGGGTTCGACTCCGCACCCCGTGCGGCATCAATCACCCGGGGTGTCCAATTCCATCGCGCGCATCACGATGGGCTTGGCCCAGCCCGGCGTGTGCAACAGGTCGGCCACTGCGACCGGGTAATGCAGCTGGCCTGCAGCCATGGCCAATACCGGCAGCGGCACCACGCAGCCGTCGGCATCGGCCGGCGCGCTGTTGTCGTAGACATGCAGCTCGGCCAGGTGCGGCAGCAGCTCCAGCAGATTTGCGCGCGCCGAATCGAAACGCGCGTGGATCTTCTCCACCGGAATATCGTGGCCACCGGCGGCCACCCGCGCGGCCACACGGGCGACGTGCAGCCCGACATCGGCCAGCCCACAGAACCAGATCGCCACCTGGTGCCGCTCGCAGGCCTCACGCAGCAGACGCGGAATGGTGTTGCCACCGAGCGTGGTCTCGAAGGCGAAGTCGGTGCCATCGGCCATGGCCTGGCGCAGGCGGCGGGTGCCTTCCTGCCAGGCCTCGGCATTGGCGTCCGGCAGCGGCCAGCCGGCGTCGACCAGGCGGCGGGTGAACGAGTCCGGGTTGAACCAGCTCAGCCCTTCGGCGTCCAGCCAGGTGCCCAGCAGCGAACTCTTGCCGGCGCCATTGACACCGGCCAACGCCAGGATGCGTCCCATCGATCAGAGCGGACGGCCAAGGGTGACCTTGCGGCCGCGCCGGATCGGCTGGCCCAGCACCTTGCCCAGCCCTTCCCCGCGCTGCAGCCCGGCCAGGGTCTGGTCGAACTCGCTGCGCAGGCGCTGCAGCTCCTCGCTGCGCTCACCGGCATCACCGCCGGCGGCCTTGGCCAGCAGTTCCTGGTAGGTGCGGATGTCCACGATCACCGCTTCCGGGTGGTTGTGGTTGGTGATGACCAGCGCCTGCTTTTCGCGCACGGTGCGCATCAGGCTCGGCCAGCCCCGGGTCTTCACCGACGAGGCCGGGGCCTTCTCGAGGCCAGGCAGATCCAGCGGCAGGGTCATGGCACGGCTCCAGGCGGGGTGGATGAGCGACACTATACCCAATTTGGCCAAATTGGGGATAAATCCCCTTTTACCGCAGGGGCGCGGTGTCCGGAGCGTCGGTCTGCAGCAGGCTGTCGCGTTCGCGCAGCGGGAAGCGGATCCACGCATCCAGCCCCTGTGGGCCAAAGTGCAGCTCGCCGCTGCCAGCCAGCTCGTAGGGCACGCGCTGCTCGATCAGCGCCCGGCCCAGGCCGCGCTGGCGTGGCATTTCCCAGCCCTCCACGTCGGCATGGCGCTCGCACCAGTGCAGGCCCAGCCACGGTTCGGCGTCCTGCACCTGCAGATGCCAGGACACCTCGATCCGCCCCGCCGCGCGCGCGGCCGCGCCATAGCGCAGCGCGTTGCTCGCCAGCTCATGGATGGCCAACGACAGCACCTCGGCCGCTTTCGGTGGCAGCAGCACGTCCTCACCGTGCAGCTCGCACAGGCCCGTGCCCGGCATCTGCGCCGACACTTCCTCTTCGATCATCCCGCGCAGGCAGACCCCGGCATTGCCGCCGCGGGTCAGCAGGCTCTGCGTGCGCGCCAGCGACATCAACCGCCCGCACAGCCGCTCGGCGTACTCGTCCACGCTGGCCACGGTACTGCGCGTCCGCCAGGCAAGGGCATGGATGGTGGACATGATGTTGCGGACCCGGTGCTGCAGTTCGGCCAGCAGCACCGCCTGGCGCTCGGTGGCGCGCTTGAGGTCGTCGATATCCACCGCAATGGCGAACACCCCGGTCACCTCGCCGTCTGCATCGCGCAGCGGCGCAGCGGCGACGCGTGTCCAGCGGGCGCGCCCGTCGTCATGGATGAACTGGAACTCCAGGCCAGGGACCACCGTCTCCCCCCGCAGGGCGCGGGCGATGGCGAAATCATGGGGCTCGATGCGCGAGCCGTCGGGGTGCCATCCCTGCCAGCGGTAGTGGTTGGGACGATCGGTGGACGGCACCTTGCCGGTGGGCAGATAGGTCCGCATCCGGTCATTGGACAGTTGCAGTCGGCCTTCGGCATCGACAATGCAGACGCCCACCGGCAGCACCTTGAATGCCAGCGCCAGGCGCCGGTCGCTCTCACGGCGCTTCTGCTCCTCGCGCTCGCGGGCCGCCTGCGCGACATGCGCGGCGGTCGTTTCGAACATGGTGACAAGCACACCGTTGATGCGCCCTTCCTCACCGCGGATGGGGCTGTAGGTGATGGTGAACCAGACATCCTCCAGCCGCCCCCGCCGCGCCAGCGGATAGAGCTTGTCCTCGTAGGTGATGGTCTCGCCCTGCCACACCCGCTGGTAGATCGGGCCGTTGATGTGCCAGACCTCAGGCCAGCACTCGCGGGTGGGCTGGCCAAGCCCGCCCGGATGCTTGTCGGCGAGGATCTCGGCATAGCCATCGTTGTAGAGCTGCACCAGCTGCTCGCCCCACAGCACGATCATCGGGAAGCCGTGGGCCAGCATCAGGTCGACAGTGGCGCGCAGGTGCGGCGGCCATCGCTCGATCGCACCCAGTGGCGTGCCTGACCAGTCGTGGCGGGCAATACGGGCGGCCATGCCGTCATGGCGCGCATGCGCCTGCAGCGGCGGCGGCATGCCCGCCGGGCGCTCAACGGCCGGGAGACCCTGGATGCGGTGTGACATGCCGCGCAATCAGGCGATGCCCGCAGCAGCCTGCGGGCCTGCCACCAGCCGTGCCAGCTGCTGCACCAGTGCCTCGATGTGATAGGGCTTGGTACAGCGGGGCGCGCCAGCGAAGCGGCTGGGCAGATTGTCATCGTAGCCGGAGGTCAACATGAACGGCGTGCCGGCGTCCGCCAAGCGGTCGGCCAAGGGGTAGACCAGTTCACCCCCCAGGTTGATGTCCAGCAGGGCGACATCGATGGGGTTCTCATCGACCAGACGCCCCAGCGCCTGCAGGTCACCGGCCGGTCCCACCACCTGCGCCCCCTTCAGTTCCAGATAGTCCACCAGGAACATCGCGATGGCGAATTCATCTTCCGCCACCAGCACCCGCAGCCCTTTCAGGCCCTCTGGCTTGTTGCCCGCTTCCAGCACGACCCGCGCTCCTCGATACACGCGGCGCACCTCTGCCGCAACGCCTGCAGGATGCGCGAAACGGGCTACAAGGGCGCGTGATGATCGATGAAGATCGCCGCCACGGCCCGTTCACCCGGGCATTGCAGCGGCGCGTTCAGAACACACGCTCCCACTTCAGGCTGAGTAGGCTGCGGTCGTGGCTGTACAGCCAGCCGACGTTGCTGTCGATGCGGGCGTAGCGCAGGCCCAGGCTGGGCACCAGCCCGGCCACCGCCAGCCGCTCGCTGCGCACGATGGCGATCAGGTTCTGTTCGTCGTCCTGCCTGCGCGCCTCCAGCAATGGACTCCAGGCGTCGTAGTCGCGGCGGCGCAGCGACACGAACACCGTGGCCGTGGTGCCGCTCCACTGCCGCGCCGCGCCCAGCCGCAAGCCGCGCTGGCGGTAGCCGTTGGCCGGGTCGGCAGCGCTGCTGCCGGTGACATCCAGCCCGGCGAAGACCGTCCAGCGCGGATTGAGCGCACGGAACCAGGTGGCATACACCGATACCAGCTCGCCGTCATAATTGCTGGCCAGGCCCTGCTGGCGATACCGCTGGCGCTTCCAGTCGGCCTCCAGCTTGAGCAGGCTGCGTGCATCCAGGGCGTACTGCCATTCGCCGTGCACGCCACTGCCGCCCTGCAGCGCATGGTTGCCCAGGCCCTGGAGGTCATAGCTGGGGGCAAGCAGCACGGTCTGCCGCGCACTGCGCCAGCTGTAACCTGCCTGCACATTGGCATTGAGCTCGTTGTAGGCACGGTGCCCGCGCCATGCCTGACCGAAGGCGAGACCGCGCAGGTACAGCCCATGATGCCCGTCGAGGACCCAGCGCCGTTCCAGGCTGGCGTCGTAGTCGAGGCCCCCTGCGCGCTGGGCGTCGGGCAGTTTCCGTTCGATGATGCAGGCGTCGCCTACGCCGAACAGGCAGGTGCGGCTGGCCGAGCTGCGGTTGATGTTGTCACTCCATGCGGGGCCGGCGGACAGCGCGCCTTTCCAGCGCTGGCGCGCCTGCAGGGCACCCAGGTACCCGTCCACGCGCGCGCGGACGCCGGCCGTGGCCGGATCATCAGCATTGATGCCTGCAGCGATGGCCGTGAACAGCGCGACCGCATCGCGATCACGCTGGTCTTCCGCATAGACACGTGCCAGCTCGAGACGGGCCGGCAGGAACTCCGGCTGCGCCGCCAGCAGCGCTTCGTACTCCTTCGCCGCGCGACGATGGTCGCCGGCCACGCGGGCCAACGCCCCCTGCGCGTAATGGCGCAGCAGCGGGTCATGCCCCGGCAGTTCGATGTACTCCTCGAGGAACGCCGCGGCGGCCCGCCATTGCTGATGCTGCAGTGACAGGTAGAGGGCCTGGCCGAGATCGTCAACGGTGCGCTCCACGCGCAGCGTCCTGCCGTCGATGGTGATGGTCGGCCGCTCCGACTCGGCCTGTTGCAGGCGCTGCCGGTCCTGCTGCTGGTGGCGCAGTTCGCTGCCCTGTTCAAGCACGCGGCGCAGATCGTCCTGCTGGGCGCGCACATCAGCGGCAGCCAACAGCAGTACGACAAGGAAGGTGGAATGGCGCATGGTCGATCCGTGGTGGTGCATGCAGCGGCCGAAGCAGGGACTGGCGGATCGCGGCTTGTCCCTGCCCTGCCCCGTCAGGGGCGTGGCGATCAGTTCTTGCTGCCGCCGAAGGCGGTGTCGTACTGGCTGTTGCCGGCGAACGTGGCGATACCGGCGAGCGTGGCCGCATTGGCGCCGAAGAACTGGCCCTGGCTGTTGCCGGTGACCGAGCCGTTGGCCACGGCGGTGCCGGCGAAGGATGCATCGGCGCTGTTGATGTTGGCGCTGATCGCCAGGGTCTGGCCACCACCGGTCAGGCCGCCGGTCAGCTTGCCAGTGCCGAAGTTCGCCGCGAAGGTACCGCTGAGCAGGTTGCTGCCATTGAACCGGTTCAGGCCGGCCACCGCGTAGGTGGCGGTACCGCTGGGCAGGGTGGTGCCGGCGCGGTCGCCAGCGAAGTACACCTGGCGGTTGTTGAAGCCACCCGCAGCGCCGTCCTTGGACCATTCGCCGAACCACACATCGCCACTGCCCACCTTGACGAAGTTGAAGTGGCCCATGCCGGAATGGCTGCCCGGCGTACCGGTGATCGGCATGGCCAGGGTACGCACGGTAACGCCGTTGACGGTGGTCGGGGCCGAATAGGCCGCCAGCCCCTGGAAGTCGACCGGCTTGCCATTGGAGACGGTGCCGACGCCGATGCCGGCCTTGCCTGCGCTGTGCGGGCCGCCGTTGACTTCGGAGGCACCGACCTTGACGTACAGCTGCGAATCGGTGGCCGGGCTGGCCGCACCGACGATGTCGGCGGCCTGGGCGGCACCGGCCAGGGCGAAGGTGGCGGCCATGGCCAGTACGGAACGGGAGATCATCTTCATGGAACTACTCCTTGGGTTGAGGGAACAACGGGTACAACAACGAGGCAGGTCATCAGAAGCGCGCAGTGACACCGAGCTTCAGCGTGCGCCCCGGCGCCGGCAGCGTGGAGCGCGTGGCCGGGTCGACGTAGTAGCGGTTGCCGAGGTTGGTGCCGACCAGCTCGACGCTGGTGTGGTCATTGAAGCGCCAGCGCGCGTAGGCATCGACGGTGGTGATGTTTCCCCAGGTGAACGGCACGTTCTGCCAGATCAGGCCACCGCTGCCGGCGTACAGGCGATCACGGTAGGCCTGCAGGTCCGGGTTCTGGTGGCGCCGGTAATGCACGATGCGGCTGCCCAGCTCCAGGCGCTCATCGAACAGCCGGGTGCCCAGCGACACGTTCACCGACAACCGGGGAATGGCCTGGGTCAGCAGGTAGCCACTGACGAAGCCGTCCTGCACGCAGTTGGGCACCTTGCCGGCCAGCGCATCGAGCTGCACCGCCATGCTTTCGTCGCAGACCTTGTTTTCCAGCGTACGGGTGATGCCCAGGTCGGTGAAGAAGCGCCGGTTGTCGAACCGCGCCTGCAACTCCAGGCCGCGGATGCGCTGCTTGTCCAGGTTGTCGAACAGGAAATTGCCGTCGCGCTCGATTACGTTGCGGGTCTTGTGCACGTAGTAGGCCAGCTTCACGTCGGCATCGGCGGTGTTGCCGAACAGTGCGGACAGGTTGTGCACATAGCCCACTTCGTAGTTGTAGGCGTGCTCGGGCTTGAGCGGGTACAGCGGGTTCAGGCTGCTGGAGAACGCGATGGTGCTCTCGAACATGCTGGGGAAACGCACCGCCTCGCTGTAACGCGCATAGGCGCGCGCATTGGGCGAGAAATGCGCGGTGGCCGAGAAGGTCGGCAGCCAGGCATGGTCGCGCCTGCGCTCGTTGCGCCCGGCCACCGTCTGCGGCCGCCCGTTCTGGATGCTGCACAGGATCTGCGCGCCCTGCACCGGCAACAGCCCGGGAATGGCCGCCACCTGACCATTCAGGCACGGGTTGCTGGCACGGCTGTAGTTGCCGTCCGCATCCGGCAGCCACGGAATGCTGTGGTCCACCGCAACCGGCGTCTCATACCTGCTGAGCAGGCCCTTGAGCAGATCATCAACGATGAAGCCCATGCCGATGCTGTCCCAGAACGCGCGCTGCGCCTCGATGGCGTCGATCTCGCCCTGCAGGCTGGCCGGGCGCTCAGGCAGTTCGTTGACCCGGTAGCGGGCCTCCTTGGGGAACACAGAGGTGGTCATCAGTTCCGGGTGTTCCTGCAGGAAATCATCGAAGGCCCAATAGCGCGCGTAGCGCACGCCGGCGCTCAGGGAGAGGAAATCCACCGGCCGCCAGTCCAGCACCAGATAGCCCTCGCCTTCCTGGCGGCGCCCGGCGCGCGGGTACATGCGCCAGCCATCGCTGACGCCAAAGTACGGGTCCGCCGAGCGCAGTTTCTCGAACTGCCAGTTGCCGCCCACCGTCAGGTCCAGGGTGGAATGCAACGCGAAGCGGTTGCTCAGGGTCAGGCCGGTGCGGTCGTTGCGGGCATTGGCCAGCGCGGTATTGCGCAGGATCGGGCTGCTGCCGGGGTTCCAGTCGGGGTTGCTGGCAAAATTGGGGAAGCCGCCAGCGGTGTAGGTATCGCTGGTGGTTTCGGTGCGCCACAGGTTGGCACGCAGATCCAGCCAGCGGCTGCCGGCAGGCTGCCAGTGGTATTCCAGGTTCCAGGCATCTGCATCGACGCGGCTGAGCGGCCACTGGATGCGACCGTAGTCGGGCGCGGACAGGATGCGCGAGGGCATGATCTCGCCGTAGTGGGAGAGCGTACGCCGCCAGGTGGCGCGCAGCTGCTGGTCATCGTTGATCTGCCAGGTCGCCTTCAGCAGCCACGATTCCTGCTCGCTGGAGGTGTTGGGCACCTCGTCGCCGGGCTTGAAGTAGCGCGCCAGCGTGGTGATGTAGTCCAGGCCCTTGTACTCGAACTGCTCGCGCGGGTCCTGGTCGTAGTACGCCGTGCCCTGGGTGCCGGAGAAGTAGTTGCCGCGCTTGCGCCAGGCATACGCGGCCATCAGGTCCACGTGTTCGCCGCGCAGGCCCAGCGCCAGCCGCCAGGCCTGGTCCTCGCCGGCGAACACATTGGCTTCCGAACCGCGCGACTTCACCGGCACCAGCAGCGTGCTGTCGGCATACGGTGCCGAGGGCGAGCCCTGCGGGAACCCGGGCACCGTGCGGTAGTCCTCGCCGGTATGCAGCCGCGGCAGGCGTGGCGCCACCGCATTGCTGCTGCCTTCGATCTTCAGCTCCCCGCCGAAGCGCTCACCCGCTTCCACGATGTCATCGACGTCGATGGTCTTGATCACCAGCGCGCCACCGATCCCGCTGTGCACATCGCGCACCAGCCCCGGCCCCTTGATGACCTGGATGCCACCTATCAGGTTGGGATCGATGTAGTTGCGGTTGCTGACGCCGTTGTAGCCGCGCCAGACCGTAAGTGCCTGCTCGCCGCCGTCGATGCTGACCGGCACCCGCCCCGGCCCCTGGATGCCGCGGATGTTGATGTCCAGCGCGCCACTGTTGCGCGCATCGCCGCTGAACACACCGACCAGATCCTTGACCACGTCGGCCGGATTGGAGCCGCGGTAGCGCTCCACCCGGTCGCGCCCCGAATACGCCGTGGCCATGTCCAGCGCGAACACATCATCGTAGCCGCGCCGATCGCGGGCCTCGCCCCCTTCCGACTGCAGGCGACCGGCCACGTCCAGTGTCTCGGTCACCCGCACCCCTTCCCCTTCACCCGCCTCCGCTGCGGTACGCAGGCTCCAGGTGCCGTCCATGCCACGCTGCGCGCGCACGCCGCTGCCACGCAGCAGCAGCTGCAGGGCCTGCATCTGGCTGTACTCGCCGCTCACCGCGCTGGAGCGACGGCCTTCCACCAGGTCACTGCGGAACACCACCTGCACATCGGCCTGGCGGCCAAAGGCACGCACGGCGTCGGCCAGGGGCTGTTCCGGAATGGCGTACTGGCGCAGCGGCGCGACGACCGCCGGTTGCGCCTGCCCGGCCGGCACCCAGGCCAACTGCAGCAATGCGGTGGAAACAGCCAGGGCCAGAGCGGTGGCGCGACGGTGACAGGCGGATGCCGTGGACGGCATGGACAGGAACTCCTCAAGCGGGGCGGGACCACGGACACGTCCGGTGCCCGGTGGTGTGTCTGGCTTGAGAAGAAACGCTGTTTCGCTCTGGCTATACCTCTATAGACAGCGGGCTGCGACGACTGCCCACGGTTTTTTCATGTTTTTTTTCATGCGACCGGTTCGTCCATGTTCCGCGGGTGCTTCACCACAGCAGCAACGCACCACCGGGCAAGCGCTGCACGCGCAGTCCCGCCTGCGCGGCCACGGCGACGATGGCCGTGTCCGGTTGCTGCAGGTGGAACAGGCCACTGACCCGTATGCGTGCGCCCTGCCCGCCCAGTACCCAGACCGGGGCACGACGGTAGCGCGCCAGGTCGGCGATGGCCTGCGCGGCCGGCCGATCATCGATCACTACCTCGCCACGCCGCCACGGCGCCATGCTCTCCGGATCTTCCAGCTGCACCGGCTGCAGCCAGTGCCCGTCACGGAACGCGCGTGCCTGTCCGGCATGCAGGCGCTGCACGCTGCCATCGCCCGGGCGCACATCGACCACACCCGCGCTGACCTGGGTGGTGACCGTGGTATCCAGCATCGACACGCTGAAGGCAGTGCCGATGTCACGGACCAGGCCGCCCGCTGCCTCGACCTGGAACGGGCGAGCCTCGTGCGCTACCTGGAACCAGGCCTGGCCGCGCAGCAGGCGCAGGTGGCGCTGCCGGTCATCGAACGAAAGTGCCAGCGCGGTGCCGGCATCGAGTACCGCCGTGCTGCCATCGGCCAGCTGCACCACTCGTGGCGCATCGCTGCTGCGCATATCACTGCGCGCCAGCAGCAACGCATGCGGAGCGGCCGCGACCATCAGCACCACGGCCGCAGCCGATGCCAGCAGCCACGGCAGGCGACGGCGCGGTGCGATCGGACGCAGCCCCTGGCGGTCGGCGGTCAGATCGGGCAGCGCGGCCAGCACCTCGGGCCCAGCAGCGTCCAACCGCTGCCAGAAGGCATGCTGCTGGCGCCAGGCCAGCGCATGGCGCGGATCGGACTGCAGCCAGCGCTGCAGGGTGCGTTGCTGGCGTTCCGGCAACGGGCCTGCACTGCACCGTATCACCCAGCGCAACGCCTGCCTGGCCTGACGCGGCGAGGGTTCGGACGTGGTCATGGTTGTGGCCTGCCGCACCGCGAATGGGTGCGCTTTCCTGTTGTGACAACGGCGGGCACGATCTGCCCACGGCAATCGCCGCTCATCGGCCCATTCCCCGCTGCTGTTGCTGGATCAGCAGCGCTGCGCGCAGCACATGCTTGCCGACCAGGCTCTTGGAGATCCCCAGGCGCGCGGCAATCTCGCGTTCGCTCAGGCCCAGGTAGCGGTTGAGCACGAAGCACTCGCGTACCTGGGCCGGCAGGGCCAGGATGGTCTGGGTGATCTCGCGCAGCTGCGCCTGGTCCAGCGCCTGAGCCTCGCCGTCGTGGCCTGCCTCGGCCATGCCGGTGGCGTACTCGGCCATCGCGCGCCGCTCGCGGGCGTCGGCCTGGCTGCGGTTGAGCGCGTGGTGGTAGGCCATCCGGTACAGATAACCGCGCGGCTCCAGGATCGGTGGATCGCCGGGCACGCTGCTGGCCTTCAGGTAGAGGTTCTGCAGGGTGTCCTCGGTGCTGGCCGGGTCGAGGTAGCGCGCGACGAAGCGGGACAACGCACGGCGCTCGCGGATCAGCAGCTCGACCAGCGCCAGGGCATTGGGAGACATAGGTGCCAAGGCCGGACCGGGGAATGATGGGCGTGATGGCGACGGTCCGGACGTGGATTGTGGGCTGCGGGGCCGCAGGCGGCAAGCCGCGCCACGAAAGCATCATCGACGCATGGCGTGGATGGAGGATCTACGGTTCCTCCAGCGCCTCGAAGCGTTCGGCGAGGTAGTCGATCAGCGCACGCACCGCAGGCAACAGGCCGCGTCGCGACGGGAACACCGCGTGCACGATGCCGTGCTTGGGCACCCACTCCGGCAGTACCGGCACCAGCGCGCCACTGGCCAGCTCGTCGCTGATCATCATCCGCGGCAGCATCAGCAGGCCCACCCCGGCCACCGCGGCGGTGCGCAACGCGATCATGTCATCGCTGACCAGCCGCGGGCGATGGTGCACGCTGGCCAGCACATCGCCCGGCCCGGTGTATTCCCAGGCATGCTGCTGGCTGGGCGATGCCAGATCCACGGTCGGCATCATCGCCAGGTCGGCCGGCACCTGCGGCGTGCCCAGCCGCTGCAGCAGCGCCGGGCTGGCACTGGTGCACCAGACCCGGCGCGCCAGCACGCGTACCACCAGGTCACTGTCCTCCAGCGGCGGCGGCCGCACGCGGATCGCCACGTCCACACCCTCGCCCACCACATCGACGCGCCGGTTGGTGGCGTCCAGCTGCACCGTCACCTGCGGGTGCAGGGCCAGGAAATCGGCCAGCATCGTGCCAATGCGCGCGTGCAGGATCGCGATCGGACACGCCAGGCGGATGGTGCCGCGCGGCTCGGCACGTGACATCGCAATGGCTTCCTCGGCCGCTTCGGCTTCGACCAGCATGGCCTTGCAGTGGCGGTAGTAGTCCTGGCCGACCTCGGTGACCGAGAAACGCCGGGTCGAACGCTGGATCAGGCGCACGCCCAACCGTTCCTCCAGCAGCGCGATGCGCCGGCTCAGTTTCGACTTCGGCATCGCCAGCGCCCGGCCGGCCTGCGAGAAGCCGCCATGCTCGACCACCATGGCGAAGTAGAACAGGTCGTTGAGGTCACAACGGCGGATATCTGCGATGAACACGGGGCGATCTCCTGCGGCCACGGCCTGCGGACATTGTTCACCAGATAGGACTATGACGGCAAATACTGGCGTCTACCGGCCTTATTGTCACGGCGATATCGTCTTCGCAACGAAGAACAGCGGCCGGCAGCCCCGGCCAGGAGATCGCCATGAAGCGTGTCACCGGTACCTACAGCGCCCCCCGCCCGCACTGGGTGGGCGACGGATTCCCCGCCCGCTCGATGTTTTCCTACAACACCCACGGCCAGCACCTCAGCCCGTTCCTGCTGCTGGATTACGCCGGCCCGTACACCTTCGCCCCCAGCAATACGCCGCGTGGCGTCGGCCAGCATCCGCATCGCGGATTCGAGACCGTCACCATCGTCTATGAGGGTGAGGTCGCCCACCGCGATTCGACCGGGGCCGGCGGCACCATCGGCCCGGGTGACGTGCAGTGGATGACGGCTGCCTCCGGCATCCTCCACGAGGAATTCCACACGCCGGAATTCAGCAGGCGCGGCGGCACGCTGGACATGGTCCAGCTGTGGGTGAACCTGCCGGCGCGCGCCAAGATGGGCGCACCGGGCTACCAGACCCTGCTCGACGCAGAGATTCCCTCGGTGGATCTGCCCGATGGCGCCGGCCGCGTGCGGGTCATCGCCGGCCGCTTCCACGGTCATGCCGGCCCGGCGCGCACCCACACGCCGATGAATGTCTGGGACATCCGCCTGCAGCAGGGCCACCACACCGACCTGCCGGTGGCCGAGGGCCGCACGCTGGCGCTTGTGGTGCTGAAGGGCACGGTGCGGATCAACGGCGGCCAGCCGGTCGGCGAAGCGCAGCTGGTCACCTTCGACCGCAGCGGCGAGGACGTGTTCGTCGACGCCGACAGCGACGCCACCGTACTGCTGCTCAGCGGTGAGCCGATCGACGAGCCGGTGGTGGGCTATGGCCCGTTCGTGATGAACAGCCAGGCCGAGATCGCGCAGGCGGTCAACGATTTCAACAGCGGCCGCTTCGGCCAGATCGCGCACTGATCGTTTCAAAGCGGCGGGCGATGGCCCGCCGCACCGTCCGGGCCATCGCCCGCTTTTTCCAGGAGACTGACCATGAGTACCCCCGCCAACTTCAACGGTGCCCGCCCGGTGATCGATCCGGACAACGCCGCGATGCTGCTGATCGACCACCAGAGCGGCCTGTTCCAGACCATCGGTGACATGCCGTTCACCCGCGTGCGCGCCCACGCCACCGCGCTGGCCAGGATGGCCACGCTGGCAAAGATGCCGGTGATCACCACTGCCTCTGTTCCGCAGGGCCCGAACGGCCCGCTGATCCCGGAGATCCACGACGCAGCCCCGCATGCCCGGTACGTGGCGCGCAAGGGCGAGATCAACGCCTGGGACAACCCGGAATTCGTTGCCGCAGTGAAGGCCACCGGCCGCAGGCAGCTGATCATTGCCGGCACCATCACCAGCGTGTGCATGGCCTTCCCGTCCATTGCCGCCGTTGCCGATGGCTATCAGGTGTTCGCGGTCATCGATGCCTCGGGCACCTATTCGAAGATGGCCGAGGAGATCACCCTGGCCCGGGTGATGCAGGCCGGCGTGGTGCCGATGGACACCGCCGCGGTGGCCTCGGAGATCCAGCGCAGCTGGAACCGCGATGATGCCCAGCAGTGGGCCGAGGTCTACACGAAGATCTTCCCGAACTACCAGCTGCTGATCGAAAGCTACCTGAAGGCGCAGGACGTGCAGAAGAACCACGAGCCGCTGGATTCGCAGCGCAGCTGACCTACGCCCGGGGTGCCGGCCCGCTGTCGGCACGCCTCTCAACCGGAGACCCATCATGTCCAGTGAACCGATCCGCGACCCGGCCAGCGATCATCTGCTGACCCCGCAGAACTCCGCCTTCATCATCATCGACTACCAGCCGGTGCAGGTGAACTCCATTGCTTCGATGGACCGCCAGTTGCTGGTCAACAACATCGTCGGCACTGCCAAAGCCGCAGTGGCTTATGGCCTGCCGATCGTGCATTCGACGGTGAACGTCAAGACCGGCCTGAACAAGCCGCCGATTCCGCAGCTGCGCCAGGTGCTGGGTGACTATCCGACCTACGACCGCACCACCATCAATTCCTGGGAAGACGTCCAGTTCCGCAGGGCGGTGGAAGCCACCGGCCGCCGCAAGCTGATCATGACCGCGCTGTGGACCGAGGCCTGCCTGACCTTCCCGGCCTTGGATGCGTTGAAGGAAGGCTATGAGGTGTATGTGGTGGTCGACGCCGTCGGCGGCACCTCGCTGGCCGCGCACGATGCCGCGCTGCGCCGCATCGAACAGGCCGGCGGCCAGCTGATCAGCGTGCCGCAGCTGTTCTGCGAGCTGCAGCGCGACTGGGCCCGTTCGGAAACGGTGCCGGCCTTCATGAACCTCTTCATTGAAACCGGCGGTACGGCGGGCATCCAGTTCTCGTACGATCGTACCGAGTAACCGGGTGGCGGCGCCGGTCCTGGCTGGCGCCGCCTTTGGGGAGCCGTCGAGCATGGCTCGACGCTACAGTGGGTTTAATCGAGCGTGGCTCGACGCCATGGATAGATGGAGAATGTGATGGCCTACGCACGCATTGTTTCGACCGCCGACAATTACCTGCACCACATCAGCAATGGCAGCTTCGATGTGGATGCGGACGAGCCTGCCTCGTTGGGCGGCCAGGGCAAGGGCTTCGCGCCGTTCGACCTGTACCTGGCCTCGCTGGCGGCGTGCACCGCCATCACCCTGCGCATGTACGCGCAGCGCAAGGGCTGGGACCTGGGCGAGTTCCATGCCGAGCTGCGCTCGGAACGTGACGAGGACGGACGCCTCCACGTGCACCGCGTGCTGCATGCCAGTGCCGAGCTGAGCGATGCGCAGTGGCAGCGATTGCTGGAGGTGGTGGAAAAGACCCCGGTGACCCTGGTGATGCGCGAAGGTGCACGCATCACCAGTGAGCGCGGGGCGGCGGCGTAACAGAGGGCTCAGCGCCGTGAATGCAGCACCGTGCGCTGACGCATCGCGTTGAATTCCTGCTCCACCTGCTGGATGTCTTCGGCCTGGAACCCGGCGGCATCCAGCAGCTGGTCGGCGGCCGCGGCCGCCAGCGGATCATCGTCACGCTGGCGCCAGCAGCGCGCCGGCAGGAAGTAGCCCACTTCGCTGCGCCCGCGCATGATCACCACCGGCCGGCCCGCGTACAGCAGGAACTCGGCCAGGTGCTGGCGCAGGCCCTCCACGGAAACATAGGCCGGTCCAACACCCAGCATCTGGCTGGACGGTTCGGGACTCTCGAACAGCTTGCGACGGCTCATCCACTCCTCCTTTTGAACAACGCGTGGTCTCCTTTCCCTAGACGGGCGCATCGCTGCGCCCCCGCCACGCACTACGTGATCCGCATCACGCCCGCTACTCAGAAGCCGGTGTTGAACTCCAGCTGGAACACGTCGATCGACAGCGGCGCACCGGACACTTCCTTGGCCGCCATCCACTTGCCGCTGATCCAGCTGCGCGCGTCCAGCGCATAGGCACCGCCCACGTAGTAGCCGCGGGCGTTGGTGCCACCGAGGTGGAAGTTCGGATCGTTGTAGGCATCCGGCAGCGCATCGGCCTCGATGTGCTTGTAGCCCAGCAGCGCCTGCCACTGGCCCTTCTCCTTCAGCTCGGTGGCACCGAAGGTGGCCTGCAGCATCCATGCCGTGTCGCCGCTGCGGAAGGTATCGATGCTGGCGGCACCACCGGCACCGTAGTTGTTGACGATGCCGTTGTTGGCGCGACTGAACATCGCCTGCTTGTCATAGGCCAGGTTGCGGATGTAGTCGCCTTCAAGGCGCAGGCCGACGTCCTGGGCCAGCTGCGTATCCCAGCGCAGGTTCAGCGTGGCCAGGCGGAATGCCGAGGCCAGGCCGACATACTGCGGGGTGGGCGTATTGGCCGGATCCAGCGGATTGCGCGCGATGTCGCGGATCAGCATCAGGGTGTTGCCCTTCTGCATGAACGCCGGACGCGACCAGTCGGTGTCGCAGCCCACCGCGCCCGCATACAGCGCGCACGGCGAGGACAGGCGGCCGCTGATGTTCTTGAAGTCGTAGTAGCCCAGTGCCGCGCGCAGCGCGTTGTCGTCATTGAAGCGCCAGTTCACGCCCACCTGCGCCCCGGACAGCCACTTGTTCTCGTTCGGGGTCTTGACCCGGCTCTGGCTGGGCGCGCTGTCGGAGGTGTATTCCAGCGGTACCACCGCCAGGTTGCCGAACAGGCCGAGGTCGCCGCCGTCGAAGTCGTACTTCAGGTTGGCGGCCAGGCCATCGAAGTTGAGGTCGTTGGAGAACAGCGTGTCGCTGGTCCAGAACGGATTGCCGAAGCGGCCGCCGCGCACCGTCACCCAGTCGGCCGGGCTGTAGGCCAGCCATGCCTGGTCCAGCCATACATCCTTCTTGCTCAGGCCGCCACCCAGCTGCTCGGTGGTCGACACCGGGCCATTGCTGCTGCCGCTGGCCAGGCGCACACCGGCCGTGGTGTGCTGGCCGATGGTCGCCTCGATGCCCAGGCGGGCGCGGATGCGCCACAGGTTGCGGCGGTCCTGGCGGGTGTTCAGCAGTGGTGGCAGCTGCAGGTTGGTGTTGGTGTTGGTGTCGAAGCCGTTGCCGGAATTGATCGACGACCAGTTGCTCACGATATCGCTGTTGCGTTCGGAGAAGAAGCGCGATTCGCTGCGCACGCGCATGTCACCGGTGACCTTGATGCGCTTGGTCCACTCAGCCACTTCGTTCGGTGCCGCCCAGCCCTCGGACCTGGCCTGCGCCATCACGTCCTGGCGTACTTCGTCACGGATGCCGTCGCGCACGCTCTGCGGCACGTAGGGCACGCGCACGTCGCCGGCCTCCAGGGCGACACCGCCACTGGCGGCCGAGGTCGCGGTGGCTGCGCTGCGCTGGGCGGCCGCCGCTTCGGCCTCGGCCTGCACCAGCAATGCCTGGCCATCTTCGGGTTTCAGTGCGCCGCTGGCGATAAGGCCCTTGATCAGCTTGACCATGGTGGTTTCAGCGGCCATCGCACCGGCCGGGGCGGCCAGGCTGAGCAGCACGGCGCAGCACAGCAGCGCCCGTCGGGCCGGCCGCGGGCGGCGGGAATCGGTTCGTGCGCGGACGTGGTCGTTCATCACGGTTCTCATCGAAAGAAGGGAAATCACGGAGGTCGGGAATCAGGCCCCGGGCCGGCGGCCCTGGATCAGGACGCGGGCGGGGAAATCAAGCGACGGTGGGGGTGCCTGGTCGACCTTGCCGATGCGACGCAGTGCATCGAGCACGGCCGCGTCGGCCTCCTCGTTGCCACTGCCACGCACCAGCTCGACCTTTTCCAGGCGGCCATCGCTGGCCAGCCACACATTCACCTGCAGCTGGAACGCCAGGCGCTTGACCTTGTCGTCGCGCGAGATTGCCTGCTGCATCAGGTAGCCGAGGTAGCGCCCATAGGTGGCATTGCCGGCACCGCCGCGACCGACGCCGGACGAACCGCCACCATTGCCGGACTGGATGCCGAAGTTGTCACCGCCGGCCTGCGCATCGGCGTTCATCGTCACCGGATCGGCATTGTCCGGAGTCGGTGCCGGCACTTCAGCCGGCGTCGGCTGCTCCAGCGGCTCCGGTTCGGGCATCGTCTCCTCCGGCGGCGTTTCCGGTTCCGGGGGCTTTTCCGGCGGCGGCGGGGGTGGCGGAGGCGCTGGCGGCAGCGCCAACATCGGCGGCTGCACCACCGGCCGACGGGTGCTGGCGGTGTCCTTGAACAGCATCCACCACACGGCGATGCCGAGCACCAGCAACGCGGCCAGCACCAGCGCGACAGTCACCAGAAGCTGGCGACCGCGCATGCCGGGCTCCAGCCGAGGGGGTTGATGGGCCGTCATGCCTCAGCCCTGCGCCTTGCCCGTGACCAGGCCCACCTGGGCCAGCTCCAGCCGCCGCAGCAGGTCCAGCACCTCGACCACGCGGGCGTACTGCACCTGTGCGTCACCGCGCACGATCACCGGGAAATCCGGCGTGGTCGCGCGCTCGGTACGCAACCGGTCTTCCAGCTCGGCCATCGTCACCGGGTAGGCATCCAGGAACACCTGGCCGCTGGGGTCGATGGTGATCGCCTTGGTCTTCGGCTTCTCCAGCGCAACGCTGTTGCTGGCCTTCGGCAGGTTGACCTCGATGCCGGGGATGGAAGCGTTGCTGGTCAGGATGAAGATCACCAGCACCACCAGCAGCACATCGACGAAGGGCGTCACGTTGATGCCCTTCTCGCGCTTCTTGATGCCGAACTTCGCCTTCTGGCCCATGGCGCGCCCCTCAGCCCTGGACCGCGGCCGGGCCGCGCCCGTCCTGCTCTTCGGCCAGGCGCGCGGCGAATTCGTCGATGAACACCGCCATGTCCGCACCGATCGCTTCGGCACGCGCGCCCAGGTAGTTGTAGCCGAACAGCGCCGGGATCGCGACGCCGAGGCCGGCGGCAGTACACAGCAGCGCCGCGGCCATGCCCGGTGCCACCGAGTTGATGTCCACCGCGCCGGCCATTGCCGCAACCACGAACACCAGCATGATGCCGATCACGGTGCCGAACAGGCCCACGTAGGGCGCGCCTTCGATGGTGGTCGACAGCCAGTTCATGCGCCGCGCCATCGCTTCCTGCTCGCGCACCATCACTGCATCCATCGAGGCGCGGATCGCCGCGATGGTGGCACCACTGAGGTAGCCGCTGTTGCCATCGCGCTGGTGGCGTTGCTGCATTTCATCGATGGCCACCTGGTAGATGCGCCACAACGAGCCATCGTGCATGGCGGTCGGCGCCCTGCCCTGGCGGTCCATGTCGGACAGGGTGCGCAGCGGTACGCCGGACAGCTTGCCGAAGCTCTCGGTGAACACCGCATTGGCCTTGCTGGTACGACCGAAGTGGCGGCTCTTGGCGATCATGATCGCCCACGACAGCAGCATCATCAGGCCAAGGATGGCGACCACCACCCAGGCATCGAACGGCATCGCCTTGAGAATGAAGGCGAAGTGGCTCTGCCCGGCGGACTGCTCGTCGGCGCCGTAGCTGACCAGGCGCGAGTCGGCGCCCTGAGCGGTGGCGTCGGCCAGCAGCAGCGCGGCCGGACGTGCCACCCGCGAAATGCGCAACTCGTCCAGGGCACCTTCGAAGTTGGCCAGCGGCTGCGCCGCGCCCGGCGCATCGGCGCCCACCACCGGCGCGGTGGCCAGCGCCGGCAGCGCACCGCTCAGCTGGGCAGCTACGCGCCCATTGAGGTACAGCTGCAACGCGCCGTTCTCTGCCGTCAGTGCAACATGCGCCCACTGCCCTTCCGGAATCGGTTGCGCCGGCGTGCTGCGCTGGCCATTGAGCTGCACGAACGGCACGCGGTTCTCGATGCCCAGCACCAGTTCGGAAGCACCATCACGGCGGGCGTAGATGGCTTGAGCCGCATTGTTGCTGCCCGGCTTGATCCAGGCCGAAACGGTGAGCGGCGCGCCCGCTTCCTGCGCCAGCGACGCGCTGGCCGGCAGCGGCAGCGAGCCGGCGCCCAGCTGCACGCCGCGGCCGATCACCGCGCCTTCCGACGGCGGCACCACCGCACCGGCATTGTTGCCATAGGCGGTGGTGTCGCGTGCCGGCGCATTGGCCTCGGCAAAGTGGTAGACCAGCGTGTAGTCCGGATCGAACACCTGCTGGCCGTTGCCGCTGGCCGGGGCTTTTTCATTGCCGTAGTACATCCAGATGGTCTGCGGCGCGGCGGCACTGACCGCCGGCAGGTCCACCCAGACCAGGGCCAGGCCCAGCGTGGGATCGAACTGCTCGATCTGGTGGGCCAGCACGGTACGGCCATCACCCGAGACGAAGCGAAGGTCGTTGCCCGCATCCTGGGTGCCGTCGAAGCCGAAGTTGCCGGTATGCAGCCGCAGCAGCAGTGGCGTGCGGCCCGGGTCACCGGCCAGGCCCGCGCCCTGCGGGCCCGCGTCTACGGTGATCGGCTTGCGGTATTTCCATTCGGCCTGCCACCAATTGGCATCGGCCGCAGCCGCAGGCAACGCAACCAGCGCGGCCAGCAGCAGCAACACTCGGGAAAGCAAACGGTCCATGCGAAGGGTCTCCGGAGAACGCATGTTCAAGGGAAGGGTCAGTAGCTGGTGCTGATGTTGAAATGCAGGCGCGGGTCGTCCTTGCGCGTGACCGGGCCATCGGCATAAGGCCAGGCGTAGTCCAGGCGCAGTTGCAGGTGTTCACCCAGGCGCAGCTGCGCGCCCAGGCCGACCGAGGCCAGGTTGTACTTGTCACGCTGCTCGGGCAGCGGCCGGCGCAGGCGCAGGTAGGCCGCGTCGGCGAAGCTGTAGACACGCAGATCGGTGCCGCTCCACAGCGACCACGCCGGGGTGCGCCATTCCAGGCTGGCCAGGCCGCCGTAGTCGCCGATCGCCTCGGCCGACAGGTAGCCACGCACGGTGTACATGCCGCCAGCAGCGAACTGCTCGGCCGACACCAGTGGCGCATCGGTTACCTGCAGCGAGCCACGCGCATACCACTGCCAGTCATTGCTGAAGGTGTGGGTCTTGGCCACGTCGGCCTTGAAGGCCACGAAGCTCGGGTCAGCCCAGTAGCGCTTCTGCCCGAACGCGGTGGCGTCGCTGCCGTAACCGAACAGGCGGCGGGTACCGGCCACCAGCTGGGTGTTGATGCTCAGCTGATCCTGCTCGCCCTGGCGCACGCCGACGAAGGCCAGGGTGATCGGCGCATACTTCAACGGTGTCTTCAGGCTGTCCTTGCCCATCTGCGTGTCTTCCTCGGTGTCCTTGAAATCCACACCGAGACTGAGCTGGCGCCACCACTGGCTGCTGCCGGCAAGGCGGTAGTTGAGCTTGAGGCCGATCGAATGGCCGTTGCCGATCACGTTGGTGCCGGTGCCGGTACCGACCTGCCCGCCTGCATTCAACACGCGGCTGTCGGATCTGTAGCCGGAGGCTTCCAGGCTCCACGGCGTGCCTTCGAACGGCATCGTGTACGAGGCCGAGAACACCTTGGCCTGCTTTGTATCTTCCGGCGCCAGGTACACGCCGATGTTGGCGCTGTGCCCGCGCTTCCACAGGTTGTCGTAGGCCAGCGACGCACTCAGGCGCAGCTTCTCGGTGTCGGCACTGTGGTCGTTGTTGAGTGACGCGCTGGCACGCCACGGCGACTTCTCCTCGACCTGCAGGTCCACATCCATCGTGCCCGGCACCTGGCCTTCGCGCACCAGCGGCATCACCTGGCGACGCCCGCCTTCGTTCAGTGCGGTCAGTTCCTTCTGGGCCTGGTCGAAGTCCGGCACCTTGCCCTCGGCCAGTGCCGGTACGCGATCGCGTATGCGGTCGGGCGATTCGTGGCGGGTGCCGACCACGCGCAGCTGGCCGATCGGCGTCTGCTGCACCTTCAGCAGCACCACGCCGCCACTGACCTGCTGCTCGGGAAGCTCGACGTAGACCGACTGGTAGCCCGCCTGCTGGTACAGCGCGTGGACCGCATCGCGCGCCTTCTCGACATCGGCCAGGGTCCTGCCCGGGCCGAGGAACGGCTCTACCGCCCGTTCGATCTGACGCGGATCGAGCACGGTGTTGCCGCGCACGATGTATTCATTGATGTTCACGCTGGGCGCAGGCGCTGCCTCCTGCGCGAACAATGGCAGCGGCATCGCGGCCAGCGCCAGCACCAGCGGATGCAGGCGCAACGGAAAGCGGACGGCTCGGCACGGAACAGGAGTCATCGAAGGCATCGCGTCGTATCGGAGGGAGTGGCCAGGGAGCGGCGCGTGGGTCTACCAACAGGACGTGCACGTCGCGTCAAAACCGCCACCAGTTTTGTGACAGCACTGTCATCTTGTGACAGCGCCAGAGCACTCGCCGGCGTAGACTGCCCTCGCCACACGTCTTCATTGCAGAGCGTCGGTTGTTGCAGGAGATTCGAGATGAGTGAGCCATTGAAGACGGGCCTTCGCCCTGCCCTCGCCCTTGCCTTGTTGCTGGCGTTGCCATCGGCCTGGGCCGGAGAGGCGAAGAAGCAGGACGGTGCTGCGCCGTGCATCGAAGTACAGGTCAACGGCGAGCGCATCCCCGCGTGGGAATGCCTGCAACGCAGGCTGGCGCCGGCGCCGAAATCGGCGAAGTCAGCGGCGCTGCCGGATGCCGAACGCCTGATGCGGCAGCCCGGCAACCAGCTGATGCAGTACAACCTGGAAGGCACGCGGCAACGCATGGGCGATGCCTTCGGGCGGTCCGTGGTACCGCAGCGTCCGGCGCGATGAACCCATGCATCTGCAGAGCCGAGCCCACGCCCGGCTGCGCCTGCACACCGTTCAACAGCCATGCAGAGGCAGCCGAGCGCGGGCTCGGCTCTACCGAGCGCCGCCCTGCGGAGCGGCCGGCACGATGCCATCGTTCGGCACCGGTGGCAGCGCGGGCACCGGCAGGCTGCGCGATTGCCCAGCCTGGTTCAGTTCCACCGCGTTGGCGCTGATGCTGGCCAGCACCGTACAGGGCCCCAGCCGCTGGCCGGGCGCGTAAGCCTCCGGCGGGCGTCCATCCACCGACAACAGGGCCAGGGGCGCGTGGTCACCCGCCATCACACCCAGCACGACCACCTCGGTCTGCACCGCACCGGGCGACAGCAGCCGCACCAGCGGCAGACTGGCCACCGCATCGAACAGCGGCCGCGCCGGCGCATCGGCATGCGCTTCGCTGGCCGCCGCCGCAGGCGCCACCGCAGACAGGGTGACGCTCCAATAGGCCACCACCGCCAGCAGCAGGGTGGCCGCCAGCAGGGTCAACATCCGATTGCGATCCCAGCGCCTGCCATCCATGTTCCGCACCATCGCCACGTTCGTGTCCGCCCACGCTAGCAGCCGCCGCTGACGCTTTTGTTTCATCATGCGGGCCTACGCTGGCAGGCATCGACCTGGACAGGAGGCAACGTCGATGCAGCACGTGCCGCGTGGTTTCACCCTGCTGGAACTGATGGTGGTGCTGGTGATCATCGGCATCTGCACGGCGGGCATCGGCCTGGGCCTGGGCAGCCTGCTCGACCCCGCGCGCCAGCTGCGGCAGGAGGCCGAACGACTGGCGCAGCGCCTGCAGGTGGCGCGCGACGAGGCCCGCATCGATGGCCGCCCCCTGCGCTGGCAGGCCGACGCCACCGGCTACCGGTTCAGCAGGCGCGAAGGCACCCGCTGGGTGGACGTGCAACGCGACGACCTGCTGCGCCCACAGTCATGGCAACCGGCCGGCATCGTGGTGCAGCCGGCCACCCCGGTTGAACTGAGCCCGGAGTGGATCGGCGTGGCATGGGAACTGACGTTGTCGTTGCAGGGCCGCCAGCTGCGTCTTCGTGACGATGGCAGCGGACAGTTGCAGGTCGTGCAGTGAAGCGGAACATGCGCGGATTCACCTTGATCGAAGTGCTGATCGCACTGGCGATCGTTTCGATTGCGCTGGCTGCGGTCATGCGCTCGGTCGCGGTGGCCACCGACGATCAGTCACGCCTGCGCGACCGTCGCCTGGCGCTGCTGTGCGCGCAGGACCGCTGGCAGGAGCTGCGCCTGGCCGGGCAGCCGCCGCAGGATGCACGGCTGCGCTGCGTGCAGGGGCGAAGCAGTTTCCTGGTGCTGCAGCATATCGGCACGGGGGGTGACGGACAGCCGCAACTGGAACTCAGCGTGGCTGCCGAAGATGCACCGCGGCAGTCGCTGGCGCGGATGCAGCTGCCGTGGACCGCGGCGCAATGAAGCGTACCGCAGCAGGCTTCACCCTTATCGAGGTGATGATCGCGATCACCATCATGGGCGTGCTGGCGCTGATCTGCTGGCGAGCGCTCGACAGCGTGGCCAGCAGCGACCAGCGCCTGCGCCGGGCCGATGCCGAGACCACGACGGCACTGCGCGTGCTGCAGCAGTTCCAGCGCGATATCGAGATGCGTGCCGACGATGCGCTGATGAACGGCGCGGTGCGCCCGGCGGATCGTCCGCAGCGACTGTTGCCGCCTTCACTGGTGAGCGAACGGCATCCGGATGGAAGCTTTGCGCTGGAGATCACCCGCAGCGTCGACAGTGATGGGCTGCGCTGGCAGCGGGTGCGCTGGTGGCGGCAAGGCAACACGCTATGGCGCGCCAGCGGTACGGCGACGGACCGCTATCCCCTGCCCGCGCCGGTTCCTTCGGAAGGCATTGCAGTGGCAAAGGATGTGCAGCGGTTCGAGGTGCGCGCCTGGCAGCCCGGGGCCGGCTGGGCGATGCTGCCGAGCGAGGGCGAGGTGCTGCCGGCCACCGGGCTGGAACTGCGGCTGGGCCTGCGTGACGGGCGTGGACCGCTGAGCTACCGGCGCGTGCTGGAGCTTTAGGGTTCGTTCGTGGCACCGCATCCACGCATGGCGTGGATCTACTGCCGAGCGGCTTCTACTGCCCGGCCTGCCCTGGTGGGTGCCGACCGTTGGTCGGCACTGAGGCTGGTCCGGGCATCTGCGCATGCCGTGGACCTACTGCCGAGCCTGCCGCCGGGCGCGCTCCTGCACCCGGCGGCGCCGTGTCGGTGGTCCTCACCGCTGATGGCCGCTCCCTGCCCTCCGTGCCATCCTGGCTGGGGCCGCTGCCGTTCCGTGGCGGCTGGCCCGGTCGCATCCACGCATGGCGTGGATCTACTGCCGACCTTGGTGGGCACCAACGTGTGCCGACCAAGGACGGCACCTACCGGCGCTGCGTGCCCTCGTCGCGACTTGCCTGCGGGAACTGGAAGGCACTGTTGGCGTCATAACCGCTGTTGGCAGTGTTGCCACGCGCCGGCGGGTCGATGCTGCTGGTACCACTGCCGAAGCCCAGAATCTGCACGCTGATCACCGACGGCTGGTTGCGCCGTGCCTCGTCCTGGCTCTTGCGCATCACATCCTGTGCCGCCTGGCTGGCGCTGTTCGCTGCCGCACTGGCCGAGGCCAGCGCATTGACATTGACCGATGCCAGCACCGGCAGGCCCTTGCTCTCGCCCTGCACCTGAATGTTGGCCGCGTTGAGCACCTGCAGCGCCGCCAGGTTGATGTTGCCCGAGACGCGGATACCGGCCTCGCCCGCATCAATGGTGCCAAGCGGTGCGATCAGGTCGACGTCGCCCGGCGGTACTTCGGCAATGGGGTTCAACGTCGCGATGCCGGCACCGCTGGCCGGGGCCTGCGGCGACAGGATCACATTGCCCCAGCCGTCATAGACGCGGCGCGGTGGCGTGTACAGCAACGTCGTCCGCGAACCACGACCGGCGTTGATGTCACCCTGCTCCGACCAGGCCAGGATGTCGCCGCCGAAGGTGGTCATCACCCGCGACAGGCCCAGCAGCACGCTGTCCTGGCTGAACAGCCGGATATCGCCTTGCCCCTGGGTGACAAGGCCGGCGCTGGCAGGTGGCACCACGCCCTGCACACCGATCACGATCTGCCCACCCGGTGCCATCAGCTCGATGTTGCCGCCCGCCTCGGTACGCACGCCGGAACCACCGTACATCACGATATCGCCGGTACGGTCGATCGTCGCACCGGCCGCATTCCTGTCCGGCATCAGCGTGGCGATGGCTTCGCGCCCACGCAGGTAGGAGCCGAAGCGGGGCCCTTCTGCATCGGTATATTCCCGTCCACCTTCGCGCAGCTCGGCGTAATAGACCTGGCGCAGGAAGATGCGCTGCTGTTCCTGCGGCAGCGCATCGAACGCGGCCAGCGCCCCGTCGCCCTCGGCCGCCACGCCGAAGCGCTGCTGCAGCCACTGCTTCAGCTCCTGGTTGTAGACCTTGACTGCCTTGCCCGGCTGCGACGCAAGCGATTGCGCGGGATTGGCAAGGTTGGCAGGGTCCAGATAGCGTGCACGCAGGGCCGCGAAGTCGATCTGCTGGTTGCCGGCCGTCAGCGCGATGCTGGCGCCGGGACGGGTGTCGCCCTGCACGATGCCACCGAGGCTGGCGATGCTGCCCGCATCCTCCTGGCGCAGCTGGCGGCCGGCACTGATCTCGACGTTGCCAGGGCCGGCAATGGTCGCATTCAGATGCACGATGTCGCGGCCCGCCGTCGCCACCGTGATGTCGCTGGGTGCGGTGTTCAACGCGGTCATCGACACCCCGAGGATGTCCCGGCCTGCCCGCAGTTGCACGGCGCCGGCGGCCTCGAACCAGTTCAGCTGCGTGCGCTGCCCCGCGTTGACATTCAGCGTGCGCTGGGCGCCGGTGGCCAGACCCATGATGTCGCCCTGCACCGCGTAGAAGCGGCTCGGCGCCAGTGCCGCAGACACAGTGGACAGCGGCGTATTCGGACCGAATGCGAACAGTGGAAGCGACCCCGCCGGCGATGCCGTGTTGCCGTCGACGGACAGGTTGTGCCGCGAGCGGGTCACATTGCCTGCGGAATCCCCCTGCTCGGCCATGAATGCCGGGTCGAAGGGTCCCGGCAGGCGCGCGTCACTGGCCGAGCGCGCGATCTGGGTCGCGCCAGGCTGGGCGAAGATGCCGCCACCGGCCAGGACGTCCAGCCGTCCTGTCGCCGAGGGTGCCAGCAGGATCACATCCTGCGTCCCCGGCGTGGCGCTGATCCGGTCCAGCTTGATGTCACCCTGCGCAGCAATGGCGCTGAAGCGCGAAGGATAGAGCCAGTAATTCAGCAGATCATCGCCGCCACGCACAACAAGCTGGACCTGCTCCCGCCACAGATTGCTGCCCGTCACGTTTTCCGGCCCGGCGAGGCCTGGCGCGAGGTCACCACCGGCACTGAACAGATCCACGGCCGTGTTGGCGGTCCACAGGGAGAACCACGTACTGCCTGCAGCGTGCGCGCCATCATCCTGCAGCACCGCGCTGTAGTTGGCCAGCGGAACCCGGCCGGCATCGGCGACGCCGCCGAGCACCACATCGCCCCGCGCCTGCAGCTGCGCGGCGGCGTCGCCCAGCACCAGCACCGGCCCGCCCATCGCGCGGGCGGCGTCAGGCGCAAACAGGTCTGCCGCCCGCTGCTTACCCAGCGTCGCGTAGCTTTCCAGGGTGACGCCCATTGCACCGATGCGCCCCGCATCGAGCTGCAGGCTCCCACGCAGGTTGCTGAAGGTACCGTTGAGGTCGAGATTCTGTCCCGCCCTGGAGGGGTTGAGGCTGGAGATCGTCGCCTGCAGGTTCGGATTCAGCGCGCCACCGATACGCAGCTGCAGGTCGCCGCCGCCGGTCAGGTGCAGCTGGCCATCGCTGACCCGGCCGGTCGATCCCACCGCAGCAATGATCGCACCCGAGCGCGGTGCGATCGTCGACACCAACGCGTCACCTATCGCATCGCGCACGCCGGCGTCACGCCCGGCCTCCAGCGTCAGGTTGCCCCCGCCCAATGTGCCGAAGCCGGTGAAACCAACCATCCGTGGAGAGGCGCCAGCGGCAGCGGACACGTTGGTGTAGGCGCCAAAGTTCACCCACCAGCTGGTCGGCACCGGCTCCACCCCAGTGGTGCCGCCGGTACCCTGCCGCCACAGCCAGTTGCCGACCGCGGCACTGGAGTACAGCGCCCAGTCGCGATCGCTGCTGCCCGACTCTGCGCGCGCGGCCCAGGCGTCGCCGACGATATCGCGTCCGGCTTCGACGCGCAGGTTGCCACCATGATCCGGATACCAGGCCTGGTAGCCTGCCATCGCGGCGTCATAGCTGCCCGGCACCAGGTTCGGCCCCAGCACTGCGGTGTTCCAAGGGGCCGCTGCACGGGGCGAATTGAAGGCAGCGTCGCGGCCCCCACCCAGCGCGGCGGGAGTGCCGGCGGTGTAGACGCCAAAGCCTGACTTCATCACGACGTCACCGGCCGCGAGCAGTTCCATGTCGCCCCTGCCGGTGCGCAGTACGCTCCACGCCGGCGTGCCTGCGCGCTTGCCGTAAGTGGTCACTTCGGTCTGCGTGCCGCCGCCGGCGCAGTAGGTGGGCGCGGTGCTGCAGAACTCGTCTTCGGTCATGCCAAACATCGCGGCGAAGTCCTTCGCAGGAGTGCCTGCGTAGGACTCGTCGCCCCAGTAATCCAGCGAGCCCTGCGCGGCCACCTGGCGGGGTGCCGGGCCGCAGTAGTCGGCCGACATCGCGCAGAACTCGTCTTCGGTGAAGCCGAACATGTCGGCCAGCTCCGCGATCGGACGGCCTGCATAGGAGGTGTCGCCGATCCAGTCCAACGATGCCTGCTCGGTCAACGCGCGATCCCCCACCCAGATGATTTCCGTCTTGACCGTACCGATCGAGCCCTGGTGGGTATCGGCCAGCACCACGCTGCCATCGCTGCCCCAGCGCCGGCTGCGTGGGTCGGCTGCCCCGGTATCGGCGCCGGCAACAACGGTCAGGTCCCAGGAGGTGGTGCCCTCGGCCAGCATCGGCGCCAGCGCCCAGTTGCGCCCCTGGTTGCCGCCGGCATCGGCCGGCCTCAGATTCACCGGCGCGTCGCCGGGCAGCTCCACCTTGGTCAACGACGGGATGTACGCGCCCACCTTGAGCGCGACTTCGCGTGCCAGGCGCAGCGCAACCGGCAGCACCGCGCCGGCGGGCCACTCCTGTGCCGCCATCTGTACCGCACTGCGCAGGCGGAAGCCGGCTCCCAGCCGCGCACCGG
This sequence comes from Stenotrophomonas sp. YJH_SMC_131, assembly GCF_059367975.1. Taxonomy (NCBI): domain Bacteria; kingdom Pseudomonadati; phylum Pseudomonadota; class Gammaproteobacteria; order Lysobacterales; family Lysobacteraceae; genus Stenotrophomonas; species Stenotrophomonas sp. YJH_SMC_131. The sequence continues at coordinate 361,096 of NZ_JCAFRJ010000004.1, forward strand.
CCGCCAGCATCAGCGGCTCCTGCAGCACGGTGCCCGCGGCCAGCGTCTGCCCGGAGTCGGTGGTCACCGCCGCACCCAGCACCGTGCCTGCAGGCAGCCGCAGGTTCTGCGAGATCACCATCGGCGCGGGCAGCACGGTACCGACCGGAAGCGTTACCGATTCGACCGGCACGTCATAGTTCAGGCGGGTACCGGCCTGGAACTCGGTGCCGGGCTGCAGCTTCACTCCGTCCACCGGCACCACCAGCCCACCGCCAAAGGGGGTGTGCCCCGCGCTGCCATTGCGGCCCTCGTACAGCTGCCAGCCGCCCTCATCCGGCGTGGACGGCGGCGGTGCGAACCCATCGTTGATGCTGCCGTAGACGTTGATGTTGCCTTCGGCGCGCAGCACCAGCGAGGCCGATTCGCCGAAGCCACGCCGCGATGGATCGGCGCGGTTGGCATCGGGGCCGTAACGGTAGCCGGACAGATCGATGTCGCCGGCGATGGTCAGGTCGCCGTCCGGGTTGGCGTCGCTGCGCCGCGCCAGCACCTGCACGCCGGGACGAAGGCGCACATCGCCCAGCGCCCGCGTGCGCTGCTGCAGATCCGCGTTGCCCAGCGCACCATCGATCCAGGCCACGCTGTGCGGATCGACCACCTGGTCCAGCCACTGCTGGGTGACCAGCTGCGCGCGGTTGCCGCGCACGTCAGCGGTGGTTGCCAGGGGCGCATCGTCGTAGCGGCGAACACCATTGAGCTGGATGTCGGCCGCGCCATCGATGCGCAGGCCGGTGGCCGCGGCAATCGCCGCGTCGTTGCTGCCCAGCCGCGGCACATCGATCTTCAGCGTGCCGCGCGGGGTGCCATCGTTCTGGCCAGGACGTCCACCGACGGTAACGTCGCTGCCCGCACGCAGGTCCAGCTGCGCCGCGCTGCCCAGGCCGACGGCACCTTCGGCGCTGCCCAGCGTGATGGTGGCCCGGTTTGGACTGTCGATGATCTTGCCATGGCTGTCCACGCGCAGGCCGGTACCGTGCGCGTCCAGCGTGCCGTCCACCTGCAACTGATCGCGGGCGTACAGGCGGATGCTGCCGACCTGCTCGCCGCTGGCATCGATGCGGCCGGCCACGGTCAGGCTGCCCGCGTCGACGCTGATATCGACCCGGCGCGCCTTCACTTCGTCGCCGATCCGCAGATCGCCCTCACCGATCTGGAAGCTGCGACCGCCGACGACGCCGCCGGCGGTCAATCGCTGGTTGAGGCCGGCGAAGTCCTGCAGCTGGCGTGCCCGCACCACCAGTTCGCCACCGTCGTAGGGCACCAGCGTGCCACCGGCATCGTAGCGACCAGTGGCGGCACCCTGCAGAACACCGGCCAGATCGGCTCGGCCGGCCATTGCGGTGACCGTCAGGCGTCCGCCGCGGTTGTTGCGTGCGGAAACATCGATGCGGGAGGCCGCATCGGCGCGGATGTCACCCGTGTCGCTGGACAGCAGGACATCGCCGCCCCAGCTGAACTTGTCCACGTCGTACAGCGAGACCTTGCGTCCGGCCAGATCCAACTCGGCCCGGCTGCCAAGCGTGATGCCCTGGCGTGCGTTCGCCGACAGCCGTCCAGACGCCAGCGCGACCGTGCTGTCCAGCGCGATCCGGTTGGCGTCGATGCTCAACTCACTGCCCAGTGCATCGCCACCCGTCTTGCCGGCGCCCCCCTGCAGGCGGAAGTCGCCGCCGGTGCGCACGCGCAGCTGCGCGGCGGGATCGGCGGCCAACAGCGGTGTATCGATACCCAGGTTGCCTCCGCTGTACTGCCACCCCTTGTCGGCCAGATAGTCGCCACGCTGCTGGAATACGTCCAGCGTGCCCTGCGCGGAGAACGACAGCTGCTCCGAAGCCCTCAGGTTCAGCGCACTGAAGCCGAGCACCTGCCGGTTCGCAGGTACTTCAGAGCTGGGACGGCTGAATGGCGCCCGCCCCAGCTGCAGCTGCCGGGTGACGATGTCCAGTTGCCCGGCCCCGAGCCGGTCCACCATCGGATCGGCCGGCGGCACCGTCGCGTCGCTGCCCGGCGCCTGGCCCGCCGCCAATGAGCCGTCCCAGACCAGCGTGTCCACCAGGATGCGCGCGCGGTCGGTCGCCGCACCGTAGCCGCGGATGGCCTGCGCACCGAGCACAAGCGTCTGCAGGCCACTGCGGCCGGTGGCACTGTCGCGCGCATCCAGGTCGACGCTGCCGAACACGTTGACAGACTCCCGCGCGACCAGGCTCAGCGTGTCCAGCGCCGGCGCGCCGGTCGCATCATTGCCGCGCAGCAGTTGTTGCAGCACGGACTGGTTCATGGTCATGCCACTGGGCAGCGCCCCGGCCGCAGCGGCCTGGGCGATCGCTTCGGCACTGCCGAGGTTCAGCGCCGCCATGCTCAGGCCGAGCTGGCGGGTGCCATAGCTGGCCGAGTCGCGCATCTGCAGCGCGCCATCGGTCGCTACCGCGATGCTGCCATCGGAAACCAGCCGCGTCTGGCCGTCGCACGCCGCCTGGCATCCGCCGATGTCGATCGCCACCGGACCGGCCTCCACCCCGGTGGTGCCGGTGATCAGGTTCAGGCGCTGGTTGGACACCGCCAGCAGGCCGCCGGAGACCTGGTAAGGCAGGGTCGCGCTGGCATTCGCGTTGGCGGATGCGAACGGCAGTGTATCGAGGGTCGCACCGGCCTCGACCAGCACGCCGCTGCCACCGGAGGCCGCTGCCACCAGCACTTCCGGTGCGTTCAAGGTGACGCCGGAACGGATCGCCACGCTGCGCGCCTGGCCGGTCACCGCCACCTGCGAGGCCTCCTGGTTGAACTGCCCGCCGATCATCATCCGCGCCGGCAGGAAGGCATTGAGCGCGTCGTCGCTGAAGGTGGCGCCGCGATCACGCGCCTGCGATTGCGTGGTGCCATCGACGATCTCCAGCGAACCGACCGCCGGGCTGGCCAACGTGGCTGCCAGCGTGCCACCACGCCCCTTGTCGGTAGCGGCCGCGAACCGCGCGGTGCCGGCGAAGCGGATGGCAGGCGTTGCTGCACGACCTGCACCTTCGCCCAGCGCAAGGGTCAACCCGAGCGCATCGATGGTCTGCCAGCCACGCGACTCGCCGCGGCGGTCAGCTACCGATTGCGCGAAGCTGTTGTAGGAGGTTTCGTTGTAGCCCGAGTGCCGGCGTACCACGGCCGCGGGAGTCAGCAGGATGTCGGTGAGCAACGGCGAGATTGCCGCGCCCAGCGCCGTGCGCTGCTGCCCGGACACACGCCAGGTGCCGGTGCCGGTCGCAATCGGTTGCACGATGCCGGAGGTGCCGGTGGCGCCCAGCTCCACCCGGAATGCGCCGGGCTGCAGCGCATAGCCTGCCGGCATCAGCGTGTAGGTGCCGGCCGCCAGGCCGGGCACGCCAGCCGGCACGGTGATCTGCTGGCCCACCGCCGGAGCTGCGAACCCTTCTTCGCCACTGGGGGCGAACGCCCCGGCGCGTCCCGGTACGATCGCGTACACCGGGTTGCCCGACGCACTGAACCCGTAGCGCGGGTTGGCGTCGGCCAACGCCGTACGCAGGACGTCGACAGAGCCACCGCGTCCTGACACGAAGGCGGCGCCGGTCAGCTCACCACCGCCGGACATGTCCAGCAGGGCCCCCGGCGCCACCTCGATCTCGTTGGCCTTCAGTGTCACCCCCATCGAGGAGATGCCGGCCGGCGTCAGCGAACCCAGGCTGCGCGTACCGACCCGCCAGTCAACACCATCGACGGTGCCACCATAGGGCAGCGACAAGCCGGCGCCACTGGTCGAGGTTACGCTGCCTGGCCGCAGTTCCACCCGGCTGCCGACGGTTCCGTTCTGGATCAGGCCACCCAGCTGCAGCGTGCCCATCGGCGCCTGTACGTTGCCGCCCTGCCGCACCGTGGCGGCCACCAGGCGAAGCGTACCCAGCGCCGATTCCGGCGCCGGCTTCGTGGGCGCACCGGTGCCGTGGATGCGCAGCACGGCATCCGGATCGGACCAGTAATCAGCGGTCTGCACGGTCTGCGCCGACGCGCCGGCCACCAGCGTGCCGACCGCGCCTGTGGTGGGATACAGGCGCGCAGCGGTCACGTCCATCGAACCAGCCGTCATCAACGCGCTGGTGTTGCCACTGCTGGCAATGCCGTTGGTCAGGCGCACGTCACTGCGGCTTTCCAGCGCCACATGCTTGAAACCCGGCAGCCAGGTGACGTCGCGGATGTCGATCAGCCCGGCCTGCACCGCCAGCGCGTGATCTTCCGGCCCGGACGAAGCGACCGCGGCGGTGCCCTGCAGGTTCTCGCCCGGCATCTGGCGCCAGCGTGCCTGCGCCAGGCGAACGTAGGGCGCACTCAGTCGCAGCCCCGACGATGGCCCGGCATCCATGGCCATGCCCAGGCTCGAAGTACCCTGGCCGTGGATGCGCAGGCTCTGGGCCAGGCGCAGGTCGACGTCGCCGACCGCGCGGATGTCACCGAACACGGACAGATTGTCGAAACCGCCAGCCTGCAGCTGCTCGACCGACAACGCGGCGTGGCCATACTCCAATGTGGCCGGCAGTGGCTGCCCCGGTGCGCTGTGCTGGCTGAGGGTGATCGCACGTGACCGCAGTACCTCCTCGCTGGCGCCACGTGCATGGATGCTGCCGCCAAAGGCCAGCCCCAGGGTGCCGCCGCGTGCGCCGGCACCGCCGGCGGCCGCATCCATCCCGCCGTCCAGGTACAGCGCATTGGCCGAGCGCAGCACGATCTGCCCGCCATCGCTGTCCACGCGGACACGGCCCTGGCCGTCGACGTCCAGCTCGGCCGACGCGCCCCGCGCCTGCAGGCGCGCACCGCGTTCGACCACCACGAAGGCTTCCGGTGGTCGGTTGTCGACGAACGCTGTGGTCTCCCAGTCCAGCGCCCCGCCAATCTCGATGCGTCCACCCGCGCGCACCTGCCCGCGCAGACGGCCGCCGGAATCGGGCAGCGAAATCGCGTCTGCATCGGCATCCAGCAGCGCGCCTTCGGCGAAACGCCAGGTGCGTTCGGTGCGCTGCCCGGCGTACAGCGCGTTCTCCGGGCGCACATCGTCGATCAGGATGCGTCCGCCCTTCGCGCGCAGCGTGCCTTCAACATCGATGTTGCCCGCACCAAGCAGCGAGATCGTCTGGCCTGGATCGACCGCCACCAGTGCATCCTTGCCGACCCGCAGGTCACCGCCCACGCTGTTGCGCTCCGAACGCAGGCTGATGCTCGCACCCGCGCGCTGGCTGACGCGCCCGCTCGACGGATCGGCGCTGTACAGCGGTTCGTCCCACGCCGCCAGTGCGGACGCCCGGTCGGTCGCCATCGGCGCGTCCTGGGTCAGGCGCAGGCCTGGCAGGGCAGCGACCAGCCGCGCGCCATCGGCCACCTCCACGCCGTGGTGGCCATTGATGTCGTACTGCGCGAAGCCACTGCCGAACAGGCCGGGGTCCAGTCGCAGCGACGCGCCCGCCAGGTCCGCATCGCCCACCCGCACCTGGCCACCGGTCCCCAGCGAGAAAGAACCACCGCCCTGTCCTCGACCACTGAACCGGCTTCCCTCACCCAGTTGCACCCGGCCACTGCCATCGGTCGTCACCGTACTGCTGTTCGCCTGCAGGCTGACGCTGCCGCCTTTGCCGATATGGGCCTTGCCGCGCAGGTCCAGCGCAGCACCGGCCTCGACGTCAACCGTTGCCTTGGCGCCCACGGCCACGTCATGACTGTTGCCCAGGCTCAGGCGGCCGCCATCCGTCCAGGCACCGCTCGCGTCGCGCGGCATCGCCAGTGAGGCGTTGCTCCATTCGCCGGAGAGGTCGATCCGCGTTCCGTCGGCAATGACGGTGCGGGCGCGGCCATCGTGCAGCAGCGCCGTCGGCCGGCCCTGGACATCCAGCAGGTTGCCCGCCGACAACTGGCCGCCGGCAATGCCGATGTCGCCTGCCAGCTCCACCTCGCTGCCGGTCAGGTTGAGCTGCCCGCCGGCCTGAAGCCGAAGGCTGCCGTCGATGCGGATGCGATCGGCGGTCGCCAGGTCGATCCGCCCCCACTGCTGGGCACTCAGCTCTGCGATATCCAGCCACACCGTGTCACGCCGCTCCTCGTTGACCGGAGCCGCCAGCGACCACGCCGTCTTCGTCGGAGCCTTGTCACCCAGGCGCACATCCGAGCCGAACACACCACTGCGGCCCTGGCCGTCGTAGCGCCCCAGGTACAACTGCGCATTGCGCGCGACCGCCGTCTGCGCCTGTGCATAGCCATCCAGCGCGGCATCCGGCCTGCGGTTCTGCTGCGCGCCCTGGAAGGTTGCAGTCTCAACCTTTCCATCCAGCACCGCGGTCGGTGCGGAGACGATCAGCCGTCCTGCATCGCGGCCGACCGTGTACCCGTTATCGACCCGCTGCGCCGCGAATACGATCGGATCACGGAAGGTCTCGGTGATGCCCCAGCGTTCCTGCTTCACTTCATGGCCGCTGTACAGGCCATCGAACAGCATCTCCGCTGGCGCCTCATCAAGACGGTAGACCTGGCCATCAACGCCGCGCACCCAGCTCTGCCGGACCACGCCGCTCTGCACATCCAGGCTGCCGCCGGCAAGGTTGATGCGTGAGCCACCCTGCGTGATCACTTCCCTGCCGCCCAGCAGGACGGTGCCTCCCTGCGCAGCCCATTCGCCGATCGAGTGCCCCTGGTTGTCGAGGTAGCCTCCCACTTCCAGCAGGCCGCCTGCGGCGTACCAGCGCTCACCCTCGTAGCCCCCGGTACCGGCCGGAACGTGGACCAGCCTGCGGCGGTCGACCCAGACTTCGCTGCTGGTCAGCTTGCCGCTGTCGCGGTTGTCCAGGGCATCGCGCAGTTCGTTGCCCTGCACCTTGACCTGGACATTGTTGCTCTCCATCGACACCCGCACGCCCACTGCGCCGGACACGTCCACGCGCGCGGCATCGTCCACGTAGCTACGGGCCGCCGCATCGGCGATGATCTGGCCGCCCGTGGCAACCGTCAGCGAATCCGCGCTGAAATGGATGTTGCCACCCGAGACGATCTCCACCCGCGACTGGTCCCGGCGATCATTGTGCTGGGACAGATTGTCGAAGGTTGCCGAACGCGCGCCAGCGCGGATCGCGTCCTGCTCGGCCGATTCCTTGATTAGGGCGTCGCGCTGCGTATCCAGCACCGTGGTCTTGCCATCGTCCTCGATCAGCACCGCCGTGGTGGCTCCGTCAGCAAGCGTGACGCTGCTGCCTGCATCACTGGCCGAGGCCAGAAGATGCACGGTGCCGCGCTGTGCAAGCGTGGTGCTGGCCACGGCCACACCGGCCTGCTCGACGCTGCGTCCGGCCAGGGTCACGTCACCCTCGAGTGCGCGCAGCAGACCGGTATTGCGCACGCTGCCAGCCGTGCTGCCAGCGATGAAGCGCGGCGCGATTTCATTGCCGCGGGTGGTGGAACTGGTGTTGGTGGCCGTACCCACGCCGCGCCGGATCACGAAACTGTCACCTGCTGCGAGCTGCACCTGGCCCTTGCGCGCATCGATCTGGCCAGCATTGTCCACGCTGTGCCCGGCCAGCAGCACGTAGCCACCGCCGCGCGTCGCACTGGTCGGCTCATGGGTCGCGATGCGCGCGCCCCGCTCCACCATCACCTTGCCGAATGCATCGCTGAGCGCGCTGCTGCTGGCGTCGGGGCTGTACAGGCCGTTGTCGCGGAACTGCGCATCGCTGATCCGTGCTGCAGCCGCTAGCAGATTGCGTACATTGACCTGGCTGTTGTTGCCGAACACCACGCCGTTACGGTTGGCCACGAACACCGTGCCACTGGCCTTCAGCTGGCCCAGGATCTGGCTGGGCCGCGCCTGCGGATCGTTGACGCGGTTCAGTACGGCCCAGTCAGGGTTCTGCAGGAAATTCAGCGTGGTGTTGCCGCCGATGTTGAAGGTCTCCCAGTTCAGGATTGCCTTGTCCGCGGTCTGCTCGACCGTGACCTGCACCCTCCCGTCGCTGCCCTGCGACTGGATCGCGTCGCGCGCATTGAGCCAGCCACGGGTCAGCGGGTTCTGGTCGACGCTCAGGCCGTCCTTGCCGAGGCCATCGGCAACGATGAAGCCAGCCTCGCGGCGCGCCTGCCGGGCTTGTTCCTGCAGGCGCTGCTGCAGGGCAATCGCCTGTGCCGCAGTGCCAAGATTGTCGATCGACTGCTGCAGCTTCTGCCGTGCCGCATCCTGCTGCTGGGCCGGCAACTGGAACTGGATCGGCACGCCGTTGGGCATCCGGCCACTCTGTGCCGCGCTGCCCTGGGCCGCGCCCCGTTCGGCGAACCAGCCCGGACTGAACGCCTGCTGCGCCTGGCTGGCCGGGGCTACCATGCTCCCCAGTGCGACCGCGATGGCCCACGCCATCGGATGATTGCGGCGCATCGACGCGGCCGGATGAACAGCGGACGGGAGCGGGTGCGACATCGGAACCTCATCAACCTGGTGGGCCGCAGCTGCGGCGACGATCGGGGAGGCACACGCAACGCATGCCCTGCCACTGATAGACGGTTCACGCGAGACGAAGCCGACAGCCAAACGCTGCAACGGCGGCACCGTCGCGGAAATGGCGACGCCGGCCCAGAGGCCGGCGTCGGGTCAAGCAGGATTCAACCCGTGCTGCGGATTACAGCGGACGGCCGATGCCGGCGCAGGTGCTGGGGTTGTTCAGGCCGGCAGTGCTGCTGGCCAGCACGAAACGGTTGCGGATCGCATCGCGCCAGGCCTTGGTCAGCGGGATGAAGCCGTGGTCGGTGATCGACTTCTCATACGCGACGGTGTAGGTCGCCGGATAGTGGCGCGCCAGGAAGCCGCGCAGGCTGGTGGCGACGCTCGAATCCTTGTAGCACTGGCCGATCACCAGGTTGGTGTAGCCGGCGATCGGATAGCCGGCCGACGGGTTGCCGAACACCGGCACCCAGTTGGCGGGGTTCTCTGCATCGGTACCGGTCGGCGGAGCGACGGTGTCCAGGGTGGCCTGCACGCTCACCTGGTCCGGCGAGAAGCCCTTGACCTTGGCGACCTTGGTCGCATCGGTCAGGTTCGGGATCACGTCCGGGCCAACGTAGCCGATGCGGCCTTCAGCCGCGTAGACAGTGTTGTACAGCGAGGTGCCGCCGGTGGCCGGGGCGGCCACCAGGAACGCCGGCAGGTTGCCGTTGGCATCGCGCTTGTACAGGTCGGCGAAGGTCGACTTGATGGCGAACTTGCCGCCCACCAGCTTCGAGGTGTCAGCATTCTCAGCGGCACAGGCCGCGGTCAGGAAGCGGCTGAACATTTCGCTGGTGCCGCTGCTTTCCGCGCGATACACCACCTGGATCGGGCCGCTGCGGTTGGCATCGATGGTCGACCAGTCGCTGATCGCGCCCGAGAACACGCCGCAGATCTGCGCCACGCTCAGGTTCACCGCCGAACCGGCCTTGTTGAACGGGATGGTGACCGAGGTGGCCACCGACGGCACCTGGATCAGCGCGCCGTAGCGGTTGGCATTGGTCGGCTGGTTGAAGTTGGTGGTGTAGGTGTTCAGCTCGGTGCCGCTCAGTACCGAATCGCTGCCGGCGAAGTGCACGGTGCCGGTGGTCGAGAACAGCAGCGAGTTGTTTTCCAGGAAGGCCTTCTTGCCGGTGCCCGAACCGGTCACGGCGTAGCTGAAGTTCGCCGGCAGGATGCTGTCGGACGAACCCTTGTAGAGGTCGGCCGGCAACGAGGCACCGCCGCCGGTCACGGTCTGCGCCGAGGCGGCGCCCACGGTAGCGAGCAGCGCGGTGGCAACCAGCGCGGCCAGGGTCTTGTACTTGTTCATGATCTTCTCCTGAAGGGTTTACTGCGAAGGGAAACACCAAGGGAGGAACGGTCACTACACGCCTGCTGCCGCCGAGGGCCTCCCAGCCCACTCTGCGGCGACGTGTCCATGCTGGTCCGCGCCGATGACAGGCCGCTTAAGAAACCTGTGGAAGATCGGAAAAAGGTGTGGAGGATTGTGTGGAGAATCGAAGACGGCGACCGGGTAGAGTCGACTGTGCGTCGACTGGTGCACGGAGCGCTGGTCCTGTCGAAGTGTGCTTGGAAGCAGTCGACTCTACCCGTGATGCGCGTTGCGCATCACTGCACCAGCTGGTTCATCTCCATGATCGGCATCAGCACGGCCAGCACGATCGTCAGCACCACGCCGCCCATCACCAGGATCATGGTCGGTTCCAGCAGTGCGGTCAGCGCCATCGCGCGGCGCTCGATCTCGCGCGAGATCGTCTGCGCGGCGCGTTCGAGCAGTGGCGCCAGCGAACCGGTCTTCTCGCCGCTGGCCACCAGATGCACCAGGATCGGCGGATAGACCTTCTGTACCTTCAACGCAGCACCCAGTGCCGCACCTTCGCGTACGCGAGCAGCCACATCATCGGCACAGCGCGCCAGCAGCGCATTGCCAAGCGTCTGCCGCGCCGCTTCAAGGGCACGCAGCAGCGGGACACCGGCGTCCAGCAGGATCGCCAGCGTCGAGGCAAAGCGCGCACTGTTCACACCCAGCACGAAGCGCCCGACCATCGGGACCCGCAGCAGCATCGCGTCCCAGCGCAGGCGCAGTTCCGGCCGGCGCAACGCCAGCCGCCAGGCCACCATCAGCGCAGCCATGCCCAGCCCTGCCCACACGCCCCAGCTGCGCACAAACGCGCTGGCGGCCAGCATCACCTGGGTCAGCATCGGCAGCGTCTGCCGTGCCTGAACGAACGCGGTCACCACCTGCGGCACCACGTAGCTGAGCAGGAAGATCACGATCGCCACTGATACCAGGCTGATCGCCGCCGGGTAGATGAAGGCGGTCAGTACCTTGGCCTGCAGCGCATTGCGCTCTTCGATGTAGTCGGCCAGGCGCTCCATCACCCGTGCCAGATCGCCGGAATCCTCACCTGCACCCACCAGCGCCCGATAGATCGGCGGGAAATCGCGCGGCCGCGCTGCCAGCGCCACGGTCAGGCGCTGGCCGGCACGCACGTCGGCGCGTACTGCGGTGAGCGCCTGGGCCACGTGCGGGCGTTCGGCCTGGTCGATGACCGCACTCAATGCAGCTTCCAACGGCAGGCTGGCGGCCAGCAGGCTGGCAAGCTGGCGCGTGGCCCAGGCCAGCTCGCTGGCGGACAGCCGCCGGGCAGCCCAGCCACTGCCGGCACTGCGCGCCACGCTGACCTGCACGGGTGTCAGCCCACGACCGCGCAGCAACTGCCGCGCACCGCGCGGGCTGTCAGCGTCCAGCTGGCCCTTCTCGATGCGGCCCTGCGCGTTGGCGGCCTGGTAGTCGAACAGCGCCATGCAAGCCTCAGTCGTCGCCGGTGACGCGCAGGATCTCTTCCAGGGTGGTCACCCCGCTGTCGACCCAACGCTGGCCGTCCTGACGCAAGGTCCGCATGCCGGCACGCCGCGCCGCCTCGCGCAGTGCAGGTTCACCCTGCCCCTCATGGATCAGCGTACGCACGCGATCGTCCACCACGAACAACTCGTGGATGCCGGTACGCCCCCGGTAGCCGCTGTTGGCACAAGCCGCGCAACCCACCGCGCGCCATACGGTACGGCCGTCCCCATCCACTTCGGCACGCCGGCATTGGGTGCACAGCCGCCGCACCAGCCGCTGCGCCAGCACGCCGCGCAGCGACGAGGCCAGCAGGAACGGTTCCACCCCCATGTCGGCCAGGCGCGTCACTGCCGAAATCGCGTCGTTGGTATGCAGGGACGCCAGCACGCCATGGCCGGTCAGCGACGACTGCACCGCAATCTGTGCGGTCTCCAGGTCGCGGATCTCGCCGATCATGATGGTGTCCGGGTCCTGGCGCAGGATCGCGCGCAGCGCGGTGCCGAAGCTCATGCCGATGCGCGCGTTCACCTGGATCTGGCCGATGCCGGCGAAGTCGTACTCCACCGGGTCCTCCACGGTGAGGATGTTGCTGGTGCTGCTGTCGAGCTGGCCCAACGCGGCGTACAGCGAGGTGGTCTTGCCACTACCGGTCGGGCCGGTGACCAGCACGATGCCATGCGGCTGCCGGATCAATCCGGTGAACGTGGCCAGGGTGTCATCGGCCATGCCCAGGCGCTGCAGCTGCAGACGGCCGGCATCCTTCTCCAGCAGTCGCAGCACGGCGCGCTCGCCATGCCCGGTCGGCACCGTGGAGACTCGGATATCCAGCGGACGCCCACCCACGCGGATCGCGATGCGCCCGTCCTGCGGCAGGCGCTTCTCGGCGATGTCCAGGTGGGCCATGATCTTGATGCGCGATACCAGCGCTGCGTGCAGTGCGCGCCGTGGCTGCACCATGTCGCGCAGCGTGCCGTCCACCCGGTAGCGCACCACCGAATGGGTCTCGAACGGCTCGATGTGCAGATCGCTGGCGCCATCACGTGCGGCCTGCGCCAGCAGCGCGTTGATCATGCGGATCACCGGCGCATCATCCTGCGCGTCCAGCAGATCGGTGACTTCCGGCATGTCCTGCATCAGCCGGTCCAGATCGACTTCGCTCTCGGCGGCACCGACCACGGCAGCGGCGTCGCCGCCGTCACGGTACTGCTCAGCCAACCGCTGCTGCCACATCGCGGCATCCAGTGCCTGGAAGGGCAACGGTCCATGCCGGCGGCGCAGTTCGGCCACGGCCCACGCTGCGGTATCGACGGTACCCAGCAGCACAGGCTCACCGCCAACCTCGGACAGCATCACCCCATGGCTGCGCACCCAGGCGTACGGCAGTGGCGCGGCGGCGCTCACGGTCCGATCACCAGTTCCGGCGTGTAGCCCAGCCCGCGCAGTTGCTGCAGTGCCGGGTCCAGCGTCGCCGGGTCGCGCGGCAGCCGCACCCGCAGGCGCTGGCCACTCTCGCCCGGCGTCGCCTCGGCATAGGCCTGCAGGCCCAGCGCCCGCACCTGCGCCACGCCCTGGCGGGCACGGGTCGGGTCCAGCCCCTGTGCGAACTGCACCAGCTGCGCATCGCCGTCACCGGCCGGATACAACACTGCCAGGCTGGTGTTCTGCAGCGGCTGGCCCTGGCCATCGCGCGCATTGCCCTGGCCGAGTACAGAAAGGTCCTGCGGCGGCAGCTGCGGTGCCGACAGCGCCGGCAATGCCCAGCTCTGCACCGGTTGCGCGCCAGCCTGCGCGTTGCGCATGTAGTCATAGCGGTCGCGGGTCAGGCGCTGGCCGGCGGCCGGGTCACGCACCACGTGCGGACGCAGGAACACCATCAGGTTGGTCTTGGCGCGCTTGCGTGTGTCGCTGCGGAACAAGGCACCCAGCACCGGAATCTTCCCCAGCCCCGGCACCGCGTCACGGCCTTGGCTGACGCTGTCCTCCAGCAGGCCACCCAGCACCATGATCTGGCCATCGTCCAGCAGCACGCTGGTATCCAGTGCGCGCTTGTTGGTGATGATGCCGGCCGTGCTGTTCGCGCTCTGCGCATCGATGCTGCTGACTTCCTGGTAGATGTCCAGCTTCACCGTGCCGCCCTCGGAAATCTGCGGGCGTACCCGCAGCTTCAGGCCCACGTCCTCGCGCACGATGGTCTGGAATGGATTGTTGCTGCCGCCGCCACCGTCGGTCACGTAGCGGCCGCTCACAAACGGCACGGTCTGCCCGACCATGATGCTGGCCGCCTCGTTGTCCAGCGTCATCAGGTTCGGCGTGGACAGGATGTTGGCACCGCCCTTGCTCTGCAGCGCGTTGGCCAGCGCCTTCATGTTGAGGATCTGGCCGACGCCGGGCAGGTTGATGGTGCCGTCGATCACCCCGATCTTCAGGCCATCCTTGGGCAGCACGTCCAGGGTGGTGCGCGCGGTGGTGTTCAGCCCGCTGCGACCGCTGGTGCCGCCAAAGTGGGTGCCGCCGAAGGTGCGGCCATTGCCCAGCATCCACTGCACGCCCAGTTCGGCCGCGTCGGTCTGGTTGACCTCCACGATCAGGCTTTCCACCAGCACCTGTGCACGGCGCTGGTCAAGCTGGTCGATCACCCGGCGCAGGTTGCGGTACACCGGTTCCGGCGCCGAGATCAACAGCGTGTTGGTGGCCACGTCCGCCTGTACCGAAATGCCGTTCTGGCTGAAGCCGGTGCTCCCGGCGTCGATCGGGTCGCGGCGGTTCGGATCCAGCCGCTGCGATTCCAGCGCATTGCTGCCGGTCCTGGCCTGTTGTGGCTGCGACGGCTGCGCCGGTGCGGAACGGCTTGCATCGCCAGGCAGTGGCGTGATGCCTTCATTGCTGCCCACTGCCGGCACATCGCTCTGCCCCGCAACCACGCCGCGCAGCACGCCGGCGAGCTGATTGGCCTGGGCATTGCGCAGGTAGACCACATGCAGGTTGCCGGACTCGTCCTGCGCGCGGTCCAGCTTCTCCACCAGCTGCCGGGCCAGACGGGTGCGCCCGGGACTGCTGGAACGCAGCAGCACGCTGTTGCTGCGCGGGTCGGCCATCACCACCACCTTCTGGCTGGGCTCTGCGCCCTGCGCATCCAGCAGCGGCGCGACCATCGCCGCGACGTCTACGGCAATGCCCTGCTGCAGCTTCACCACATCGGTGTCCATGCCGGCCGGCGTGTCGACGCTGGCGATCACCCGCGCAATGCGCTCCAGGTTGTCGGCATAGTCGGTGATCACCAGAGTGTTGTTGCCCGGGTTCGCCGTGATCGGATTGTCCGGGCTGATCATCGGCCGCAGCACCGCCACCAGCGCGGCGGCGTTCTCGTAGCGCAGCGGAAAGGTGCGCGTGGCGACCTCGCCTCCTGCACCGCCACTGCCCACCCGGCCACCGAGCAGCTTGGCGTCGGCCTGCGGCACCACCCGGCTGACGCCGCCATTCTCGACCACGGCGAAGCCGCGCATGCGCAGCGCGCCCAGCAGCAGCTGATAGGCCTGGGTACGGCTGACCGGGCCATCGGAGACCACCGTCATCTTGCCGGTCACCCGGGGGTCGACCAGGAACTGGCGGCCGGTGAACCGTGCCGCCATCCGCAGCACGCCACCGATATCGGTATCCACCAGGTTCAGCTGCACCGGCTCATCGCGTGTGTCCTGCGCTGCCACCGGCGCCGGCACGTGGGCCATGCCCACGATCAGGGCCAATGCAGTACTGCAGGCAAGGCTGCGCATCGCCCTCATGGATGGGCACCCGCGGTGGCCACCATCACGATGTTTCCGGAAATCCGTGCCGCCGGCATGTTCGCGTCCCCTGTGCGTGTCAGTTGCAGCTGCTGCAGCTCGATGGCCGGGTCGGCCAGCAGCGGCAGCAGCCAGTTCCATAGCGCATCGGCGGGCACCGCCTGCACCTGCAGGTGCCAGCGCCCGTCACGCGCTTCGATATGCAGGCCGTCGGCAAGGCCGGCGGTCTTGATTCCATCGCGCAGCCCAGGAAGTGTCGGATGCTGGCCCTGCGCCAGCTGCTGGCGCTCACGGACGCGCAGCAGCGGTGCCAGTGCGCGCGACTGCGCCTGCAGCCGCGGTAGCTCGGCCTGCCAGTGCGTGCGCTGCTTCAGCAGTGGCTCCAGCCACAACGACCACAGGCCCGCCACCAGCAGCGCCACCACCATCACCCACAGCATCCGCCGGTCGCGCGGTGGCAGGCGTTGCCAGCGCTGCTGCAGGCCGGCCAGCCCCCCGCCCAGCCGCAGGGTGCGGGCCGTCACTGTCCCGCTCCGCTCACCCGCAGGCGCCCACCGGCGTCGCGCGCCAGCAGCAGGCCCTGCACCTGCAGCGCCTGCTGCCAGTGCTCAAGCCGCTGCGGATCGTCGGCCAATGCCTGGGCATCGGCATCCAGCTCCATGTCGAGCTGGCCGGGCTGGTAATGCAGGCTGCGCACCTGCCCGGCCAGTTCCGGAACCGCCAGCAGCGTGCTGGCTACCTGCCGTTGCAACGGCGGCAACGGTGGCGCTGGTGGCGGCACCGCCAGAGCACGCCTTGCCTGCAGCACCGGATCCACCACATCGGTGATCTCCGGGAAGCGTGCGCTGAACTGCCGCGCCATGTCCTGTTGCAGCGCCTCGCCCTCGATCCGCCAACGCCAGACCTGCAGCTGCAGGCCGAGCGCGGCCAGCAGCACTGCCGCCAACGCGAGGCCGATTGCCAGGCGTGGCGCTTGCCGACCCGCACCGGGCAGCGGCAGTGACCACCCCGGCAGAGGGCCACATGCCTGCCGTTCCTTCATGACGGCGGTGGCCGGCAGGCTGTCCGGCCACGCCGGCGGTACGCTGCCGATCCATTGCACGGCCTGCACGCCGGCCTGTCGCAGGCGCACGGCCAGCGCCTGCATGACTGCACACGCATCACGTCCGCCATACCACTGGACGAAGCCCCGATCGCGCCCGCTTCGCACCAGCAGGTGCTCGCCGCTGACCTGCAGCGTGGCCTGTCCGTCCTGCCAGGGCAGCAGCAGCGGCGTCGGATGGAGTGCCTGCAGCTGCAGTCCGCACGAGGCCAGCAACTGCTGCGCCTGCAGGACCGCCTGCTGGCCGAGCCATGCCACCGGAACCGTGCCGTCAGCCGCCTGCGCACCGTGGGCCAGCGCGACGTCCTGCAGGTCATCCAGCAACATCGCCTCCACCTCACCCTGCAACGCCAACTGCAGGCGGCGCCCGGACAACGGTGGCAGCTGCAGTTCCAGCAGGATCAGGTCGCTCGGATCGAGGCAGGCATGCACCGCAGCCCGCGGATGCCGCAGACCCAGCGCCGCCAGCGTGGCGCAACCGTGGGCCAGCACCTCGCCCTTGTGCAGCTGCGCCCAGTCCACCGCGCTGTCGGCGTGCAGACCCTCAAGCGTCGGCAGGCGCACCCGAAGCTGCCCGTTCATGCGCCGATCCTCGTCCACACGCGTTGCACACGCACGCCATCGTCGCGGTACTCGCGCCAGAGCAGCGCGCGGAAATCAACCGCGCTGCCGTCAGCCTGCACCCGGCCGACAGCCAGGAACCACTCGCTATGGATACCCAAGGGAAGTACCGCCATCTGTTCGTTGCTCAGTTGGAGTCGGTTGGCGATGTCGCCGCGATTGAGCAGCCAATGGCCAGCGTCGCGCTCACCGAGCAGCGCCTGCAGCCGTGCCGGCTCGACCGCAGGCGTCACCGCCTGCAGAACGCGCAGGTCGCTGGTGTTGGCGTTGACCAGGGTCTGTGCCGGCAACACCACGGTGCGTCGCGCCAGCGCCTGCAACGCCACCGGATCGGCACCCGGCAGCGCCTGTTCGATCAGTGATTCGCGCGGCAGCGGCGCCTGCGCCTGCATGTCGCCATCGCGCAGGCGCGCCTGGATGTGGTCCGCGGCGGATGTGCAGGCGCCCTGGCCCAGCCCCTGCCCGGCACACAACGCGATGAACGCGCGCCGCGCCTCGGGGTCCGGCCTGCCATGCGCAAGCAGATTGCGCAGGTTGAACATCGACTGCGCATCGACCAGCTGCAGCTGCACCGGCAACGGCGCCTGCAGCTCCAATGGGCGCGCCCAGCGCCCGCTGCGCACCGTGGTCAGCTGTTCCTTTGCATCCTCACGCAACTGCTGCGCCGCACGTTCCAGCGTTGCGTCCACGGCCATGCGTACCTGTGCGCGCAGCTGGTCACCACGCAGCGCGCGCAGCTGGGCCGACTGCCGGGTGAGCAGTGCAGTGGCATTCACTGCCACCAGTGCCACCACCAGCAGGGCGACGATCACCGCCATGCCACGTTGACGGACACTCGAAACAGACCGCATCCGGGCTGACATCGGCCTGCCTCACAGCTGCCACGAGCCGATGTCCGCGTTCCCGGCGTCGCCACCGGGCTTGCTGTCCGCACCCAGCGAGAACACATCGATGTCGCCATGTGTGCCAGGCACCTGATATTGGTACGGATGGCCCCACGGGTCATTCGGCAGGCGATCCAGATAGGGCGTGACCGGCATCGCGCCACTGCCCTGCGGCGGCTTCACCAGCGCCTGCAGGCCCTGCTCGGCGCTGGGATAGCGACCATTGTCCAGCTTGAACAACTTCAGCGCCTGCATCAGCGCCGCGATGTCCTGGCGCGCTGCCACCACGCGCGCCTGGTCGGGACGGTCCATCAAGCGCGGCACGATCAATGCCGCGAGAATGCCGATGATCACCACCACCACCATGATCTCGATCAGGCTGAAACCCTGCTGCCGAGCCCTGCGACCACCCACCTGCCTTGCCATTGTTCCGCCCTCGTCATCCTGGAAGAGACCGCTGCGCCATGGTCAGCGGTGCATGTGTCAGTACGATAAACATCCGCCGGCAATTCGCTGCGCATGTGCCTGGGCGGGCGCCGGCGCAGCCGGTACGCGTGCCGCCTCGAGCAGGTGTGGCGGCACACTGGACAGCGTTTCGTCGATGCAGCCGCGCAGCAGCGGAAGCGCGCACGCCTGCAACAGGCGCACGCACTGCATCGGCGACCACGCGGTGCCATGGTCGAGGCCGATGAACGTGCGGTAGGCCTGGTGATAGCGCAGATCGTCGTACACGCGCTGCGCACTGTTGAGATCACGCACGACCACCAGCAGGGCCGCACGTTGCAGCAGCCGCGCATCGCCTGCGTCAAGCGGCAGCGCGTTCATGGCTGCTTCGGACCACGGCCGCAGCTGCAGATCAAGGGCGTGCCGCAGCGCCGCCAATGGATGCGCGCTGCTGTCCAGTGCCGCCCAGCGCGCGGCATCGGCCCAGGCATCACTGGACAGCACCCAGACCCACGAGTGTCCGTAGCGTTGCACATTCAAGGGCGTGTGCCGCGCCTGCTCCAGTGACCGGCTCAGGTGGCGATCCAGCTCCAGCATGCTGATCCTGCGACTGTCTGCCATCTTCGTCGCCCGTGCTCCGCGACGCGTGGTGCGTCGTACTCTGGAGAAGACGTCAGCAAGGCAGGTGAAGCGACAGCGCGAATGCCGCTCTGTGCGCTGGGTGGTGCTTCATCGGCAACGTCATCGCAGCGTCATCCGCCTGCAGGCTTCGCGCTGCAGGCGCGGTGCGTCACCCCCGCAGCGGCGGGCCAGTACCGCCACGTCGCTGCGCGCGGCGAACGCGACCAGCGCGTCTGTCATGTCCACGTCATCGCACCACGACGCCATCGCAATGCGCACCGCGGGCAGCTGCCAGCCGTCCATCACCCCGCGGGTGCCCGCCACGAACCAGTGCCACAGCCGGTGGTGCAGCACCTGCTCGTGCAGCTGCGCGAGATCCCTGATGCCATGCATGTCCATCAGCAGCAGTGCGCGTGCCAGCGCCGCAGGCGGCAACACACCGGTTTCAGCCAGCGGCAGCACCTGCTGCTGCAGGCGCAACAGCATCGCCAGCGGGTGCGACTGCGGATCGAAGTCCAGCAGCACGGCCTGTTGCTGCCACTGTGCGTCCGATACCACGCATACCCATGGCGAGCCGTAGCGGTGCACCATCAACGGCCGTCGCTGGGTGGTTTCCAGCAACGCCGACAGATTGCGGCGCAGATCCAGCACACCGATGGTCTCGTTGCGCATCCTTGGCGTCTCCTTGCTTGCAACAGCCCTGCGCGGCGCGCACGTCCAGCTTCTTCACCTAACCAAGGACGGCAATGCCACCTGGAAAGCGACGCAGATCCAGCGACATCGTCAGTCGCAGCTGCTCCAGCGCCGCATCCGGATCATCGATGCGGAAGCGGCCGCTGACCGGGGCGCGCGCCAATGCCGATTCACCCAGCAGCACCTTGCCGCGGCGGTAGCGGTTGATCTCCTCCACCACCTCGCGCAGCGGCGCCCGGCGGAACACCAGCATGCCTTCGGTCCAGGCACTCACTTCCGAGGCCACGGCTTCGGCCACCACGCCACTGAGGCGCTCGTCGTACCGGGTCTGCTGGCCCGCCTGCAGCTGCAGGCGGCCCTGCGGGTGCTCGATCCGGGCGCTGCCCTGCAGGCAGGTCACCCGTACCTGGCCGTGGGTGTTGCGCACGTCCAGGCGCACCGCCCCTTCATCGGCAATCACGCAGCCCGCCCCTGCGAACAGGGCCAGGCGCAGGCCGGCCCGGGTCTCGATCGCGGCCTGGCCCTGCACCAGCTCGAAGCCTTCGCCCTCCGTGTCCGCACGGCGGCGCAGGCTGCTCTGCGTATCCAGCTCGATCTTCAGCTGTGGCGAAGGTGCGATCTGCAGCCGTTCACCGGTACCGGTGTGGAAGTCGGCCGTCATCGCCGTCACCGAGGGCCACAGCCCCAGCGGCGGACGGATCGCCGCCACCACTGCCAGGCTGGCCGGGGCGGCAATCGCGGCACCCAGGAAGGCACGCCGGCTCCAGCGCTGGGTCGGCGTCGGCACGACCGGTTGGCGTGCAGCGGCAGGCAGCTGCTTGCCGGCCAGGCGTACCTGCTCCCATTGCCGGCGCGCACGGCCGAATGCTTCGCGATGACGGGGATCAGCCTCGCACCACGCGCGGAAGCTGCGCCCGTCGGCCGCAGTAGCCTCGCCCGAGGTCAGCCGCACCACCCACGCGTGCGCCTGGCGCTCGACGGCATCCAGCGGGCGTTGCGGGTGATCGTCAGGATCCATGGGGGCTCATGCCGGACCCGCACGCTGCGGGGTTCTGCTCGGCGTCAAAGTGTAGACGGATGCCGCCGCTCAGAACCGCACCTGGCGCCCCTGCCCGCTGCGCTCGGCCAGGTAGTCCTGGGCCGCCTTCAGCTCACGCTGCACCAGCCGCAGCGACATGCCGAGGTGATCGGCGACGTCACGCTGCTGCAGGCCATCGACGCGGATTGCCAGCAGGATGCGGCGACGCCGCTCGGGCATGCGCTGCAGCAGGCCCACCATGTCCTCCAGCGCGAAGTCCAGTTCGGCCGCCTGCGCCGGCCCCGGTGCCGGGTCGGCCATGTCCATCAGCGTCTCCACCTCTTCCAGGCTCAGCAGGCGATGGTCGGCACGTTGGCGGTCGATCACGGTATTCATCGCCATGCGCAGCAGGTAGGCCGCAGGGTTCTGCACGGCGTCCAGGCGGTCACGGCGCGCACTCAGGCGCATCCAGGTGTCCTGCAGCGCGTCACCGGCCAGCTCCTCCGATCCCAGCTTGCGCACCAACCGGCGCTTCAGCTCGTCGTAGGCCCCCAGAAGGTGGTCCATCAGGTCAACTGCGCCAGCCGTACCGTTGCTCATGTTCGAATCCTTGAAGTCATGGAAGGGGCGCGCGCCCGCCACAGTCGTGGTCGGTGCCGGAAGGACGGATCTGCAGGGTCACCGGCTGCGCCAGCGCGGCGGCCTCGGTCGCCAGCACCAGGCCCTGCAGCGCCTGCAGCAGGCGTGCATCGCGGCGGGCACTGCCACTGCCGGACAGCAGCTCGGGCTCGCTCACCCGGCCCGCGCCGTCGATGCGGAAGCGCAGCGTCGCGGCGTAGCGGCCGGGCGCGATCTCCGGGTCGTCACAGAACGCCGCACGCAGCCGCTGCTGCAGCCCGCCATAGCGACGCCGACGTTCGGCCTCGGGAAGTTCGGCGCCAACACCGGGTTCGGCGGCCGAGGACGTGCCCCGGCGCAGCACCACGCGCTGCGCGCCGATCACCTCGACCTCGATGCCGGAGTCCTGCAACAGCACCTGCAGGGCAGGCAGCGGCTCCAGGCTGGCGCGCAGCGCATGGCTGCTGCGGCCCGCGGCCAGGTCGCCCGGGTACATCACCGACCACCCACTGATGACGCTGAAGCGCTCGACCGCCTGTTCCAGCGGTTGCGCAGGGATGTCGTAGGCATGAACTCCGTCCTGCCCGGCAGCGGCAGAGGACAGCAGCAGCCACGCGACGATGGCCACCTTCCAAGTTCTGACCGCATGGTGTCCATTCAGCCCCCTGACGTAGAACACATGACCCTCGGCAGCGACAGCAGCTGCAGTGGACGCGCACCAGGACCAGCACCCCGGCCCGCGCGCGACCCGCAAGCGGGCTCAAACCGTAGCGGGGCCACATGTCATTGCGATGACCGCCGCCTACAGCCGACGTGAAGCCAGTCACCCATCAGGAATCAATAAATCGAACGGACCACCTCATCCACGCCTGGGGTCAGAGCCCGTTGCGCAGCAACGGGATCCGACCCCGTGCCGGCCCAAACGTGTCGACCAAGGTCGACACCCACCAAGAGCAGTTCATGCCGTTCCGGCAGATTGCGGGGAACTGTCGAAGGCGGGGTGGGTCTGGTTGCAGGGGCGTCCGCGGCATGAATGCCGCGGCCAAGCCCCCATGGAAGGGTTTACGGCGTCCCCTGCAACCGGACCCACCCCGCCATCCAACGGAATGCACGCTGTTGCTTCGGCTGTTGCTTCTGGGGTTGCCGGCCAGAGGCCGGCACTACCCGCGGGTGCCGGGCGCCACCCTGGCGGAAACCCCCGCCCTTCACAGCGGCAGCTGGGTCGTCTGCTTGATCCGCTGCATCGGAATCTCGGTCTTGGTGTTCTGCACCCCGGCGATCCGGTTCAGGTGCTGCATCTGGAACTGCCGGTAGGCATCAAGGTCGGCCACCGCCACCCGCAGCAGGAAATCGCAGTCACCGGCCATCAGATGGCATTCAAGCACTTCCGGGAAAGACTTGATGCTGTTGATGAAGTGATTGGTGGTGTCCTCGTCCTGCCCGCGCAGCCACACGCGGACGAATACCGTGAAGCCACGGCCCACCTTGGCCTCGTTCAACAAGGCCACGTAGCGGTCGATGTAGCCGCCTTCCTCCAGCAGCCGCACCCGACGCAGGCAGGCCGACGGCGACAGCCCGACCAGCCGGGCAAGCTCCAGGTTCTGCAGGCGGCCGTCGCGCTGCAGGGCGTCGAGGATACGCCGATCGAGGTTGTCGAGCTGATACTGCATGGGATTCCGCCCTTGTCACTTCTGGCCGCATGAAATATCAATCATCAAGAATCCAGTGGCATCAACGCAACCCGATTTCGCGATCGGACCGCTAGCATGGGCCACCCCCTACCTCGTTGTTCCGTTCCATGGACGCCCGTACCACCCTCCCCCTGCCCGACACCTGCGATACCGCGCCGCGTGCCGAATTCCTGCGCGGCCTGCGCGCCGCCGTGCCGGTGATGATCGGTTTCATTCCCTTCGCCCTGGTGCTCGGCGCGCAGGCCGCGCAGAAAGGCCTGAGCGCACTGGAAGTGCCACTGATGACGGGCCTCAACTTCGCTGGCGGCTCGGAGTTCGCCGCCGTCGAACTGTGGACCTCGCCACCGCACATCGCACTGATCGTGGCGATCACCGCACTGGTCAACAGCCGCCATCTGCTGATGGGCGCCAGCCTGGCCCCACTGCTGCAGCACCTGCCGCGCCGCCGGGTACTGCCGGCGTTGTTCTTCATGTGTGACGAAAGCTGGGCGATGGGCGTGGCCGATGCGCGCCGCCGTGCGCTCGGCTTCAGCCTGGCCTATTACCTGGGCGTCTCCGCGGGCCTCTACACCGTCTGGGTGGCCTGCACCGCGCTGGGTGCGATCGTCGGGCCGCTGCTGGGCGACATCCACGCCTACGGCTTTGACATGGCCTTCCCCGCCGTGTTCCTGGTGCTGCTGCGCGGCATGTGGCAGGGCATGAAGGCCGCGCGCCCGTGGCTGGTCAGCCTGGTCGTGGCCGCCGCCACCTATCTGCTGATCCCGGGTGCGTGGTACGTGGCCAGCGGCGCATTGGCCGGCCTGGCCGCCGCCTGGCTGCTGGCGGAGGACGCAGCATGATCTCCAACGGCCTGATCCACTGGTCCTCGGTGCTGACCATCGTGCTGATGGCCGCCGCCACCTACCTGACCCGCATCGTCGGCTTCCTCGCGCTGCGCAACCGCACGCTGGGCAAGCGCGCGGTGACGGTGATGGAAGCCGCGCCGGGCTGCGTGCTGATCTCGGTGATCGCTCCGGATTTCGTCGCCGACAAGCCCGCCGACCTGGCCGCGCTGGCGATCACCCTGCTGGCCGCCACGCGGCTGTCGATGCTGCCGACGGTGCTGATCGGCGTGGCCTCGGCCGGGCTGCTGCGCTACCTGATGGGCTGACTGCGGTGCGCCGGGCAAAGGCCCGGCGCTGGCCAGTCATCGCAGCACCGCCTGTACGCGCGCTGCCGTCAGGCGCTGCTGCTGGCTGCCAGCAGGCACAGGCTGCGCGGCGGCAGCGTCCAGCCGCCTTCCTCATCCGGCTCCAACGGCGTTTCGTCGGTCTGCAGCAGTACGCGCCGGAACGACAAGGCTTCATCCGACACACTGAACCGCTGCGGCTGGTCCCCGGCGTTCAACAGCAGGGCCAGGCTGACATGCCGCCCGGGCTCGCGCAGGCCGCTGTCCGGGCTGCGGCCGTCCAGCACGATCAGCAGCGCACGCAGCCCTGCGTCATGCCAGTCCGCTTCCTCCATGCTGCGGCCGTCAGGATGCCGCCAGTCGATATCGCGCAGGCCCAGCGCTTCATCGTATTCGCCGCGCAGGAACCGGTTCCTGCGCAGCAGGCCATAGCGTCGGCGCAGCGACAGCGCCCGGCGTACGAACGCCACCTGCGCCTGTGCAGCCGGCGATGCCGCACGCTCCCAGTCGATCCAGCTCAGCGGGTTGTCCTGGCAGTAGGCGTTGTTGTTGCCCTGCTGCGAATGGCCGAACTCATCGCCGGCCAGCAGCATCGGCGTGCCCTGCGCGAGCAGCAGCGTGGCCAGCAGGTTGCGCATCTGCCGCGCACGCAACGAGAGGATCGCCGCATCATCGGTGTCGCCCTCCACACCGTGGTTGCTGGAGAGGTTGTGCGAGTGGCCATCGCGGTTGTCTTCGCCGTTGGCCTCGTTGTGGCGATCGTTGTAGCTCACCAGATCGTGCAGGGTGAACCCATCGTGCGCCGTCACCAGGTTGATGCTGGCCGAGGGCCGCCTGCCATGATGTTCGAACAGGTCGGCCGAGCCGGTGAAGCGCGTGGCGAATTCCGGCAACTGGCCGCCATCGCCGCGCCAGAGCGCGCGCACCGTATCGCGGAAGCGGTCGTTCCATTCCGCCCAGCCCGGCGGGAACTGGCCCAGTTGATAGCCGCCCGGGCCGATGTCCCATGGCTCGGCAATCAGCTTCACCTGGCTCAGGATCGGGTCCTGGCGTACCGCATCAAGGAAACTGCCCGAGGCATCGAAGCCATGCCGCTCGCGGCCAAGGATGGTGGCCAGGTCGAAACGGAACCCATCCACCCGCATCTCGGTCACCCAGTAGCGCAGCGAGTCCATCACCATGCGCAGCGCGCCGGCATTGGTCAGGTCGAACGTGTTGCCGGTGCCGGTATCGTTGATGTAATAGCGGCGATCATCGGCCAGGCGGTAGTAGCTGGCATTGTCGATGCCCTTGAAGGACAGCGTAGGGCCCAGCTCATTGCCTTCGGCGGTGTGGTTGTAGACCACGTCCAGGATCACTTCGATGCCGGCACTGTGCAGCCGCGCGACCATCTGCTTGAACTCGGCCACGGTGCCCAGCGACAGGTAGCGTGGCTGCGGCGCGAAGAAGCCGATGGTGTTGTACCCCCAGTAGTTGCGCAGCCCGCGCTCGAGCAGCTGCTGGTCATCCACGTAGGCATGCACCGGCAGCAGCTCGATGGCGGTCACCCCCAGATGGCTGAGGTGGTCGACCACCGCGTCGTGGCGCAGGGCAGAGAAAGTGCCGCGCTCGGCCTGCGGAACATCGGGGTGCTGCATGGTCAGTCCGCGCACGTGCGCTTCGTAGATCACGGTCCGGTCCCAGGGCGTTGCGGGTGCACGTTCGACACCCCAGCTGAAGGCCGGATCGATCACCGCGCAGCGTGGCATGTAGCTGGCGCTGTCGCGGCGGTCGAAACTGAGATCGCCATCGCGGTGGCCCAGGGTGTAGCCGAACAGGTGCGGCGCCCACTTCAGCTCGCCGACGATCTGCTTGGCGTAGGGGTCCAGCAACAGTTTGTTGGGATTGAAGCGATGCCCCTCCTCCGGCGCATACGGGCCGTGCACCCGATAGCCATAGCGTTGCCCGGGCCGCACGTCCGGCAGGTAGCCGTGCCAGATCTCGTTGGTGTACTCAGGCAGGACGATGCGCTCGACTTCACGGTTGCGCGCGTCGAACAGGCACAGCTCCACCCGGGTGGCATGCCGCGAGTACAGCGCAAAGTTCACGCCCAGCCCGTCCCACGTCGCGCCCAGCGGGAACGGCCGGCCTTCGCGCACGCGCGAGGTCTGCGTCCACTTACGGCTGGCCATCGGTGCTCTCCTCGCCGCGCGCCGCGGCAATCTCGGCCTCCACCAGGCGCTCGGCCATGTGCCAGTGCCGCTGCTGCTGATCGTCCGGGCGCCCCTCCGCTTCCCAGATCTGGTGGGCCAATGCCTCAATCCGCTGCCGTCGTTCCCTGCTGTCCATCCCTACCTGTCTCCTCGTTGATCCATATCGCCAGCGGGCTGCCAGCCAGAAGCCTGCCCACGTCCGCGGTTGCGTTGAAATGTTCGATGCGCCCGTCCAGGAGGTTGCGCATGGGGCCTGTCGGCACACCGTGCAGTGCTACGCCGGTGCCGACGTCGTGCGCGGCGTGCAGGCTGGGCCCAGGCACGGCGGCGGGCGAACCCCGGCGCACGATCACCAGCAGCACCTGCGCCTGATGCCTGCGCGTGAACGCCAGCCACGGCGAGCGCGCAGGCGCGGACAGCGGCTGCAGCTGGCCATGCAGGAACAGGTGCGGGTGCCTGCGGCGGCACTCCAGCAATTGCCGCAGCAGGAATGCCTTGATGCCACCGTCCCGCCAGTCTTCCAGCAGCGCGGGCCACCCGCGCGTATCGCGCAGCCACGCCTGCCGCGTTGGATAGTCCACGGCACGCCGGTTGTCCGGGTCCACCAGGCTCAGGTCCCAGCCTTCCCCACCCTGGTAGAGGTCGGGCACGCCGGGCAGGCAGTGCTGCAGGCACAGCTGCGCCAGGCCGTTGCAGGCGCCGGCCGGCGCGATGCGCGCCACGAACGTCGCCAGCGCCTCGCGCACCGGCTGCAAGGGCGCTGCGTCCAGCAGCGCGTGCAGCCACTGCGCGGCGGCCTCCTCCACGGCCACATCCGGGTCTGACCAGCTGCTGACCCGCTTGCCCTCGCGCAATGCCTTGGTCAGCCATTGCACCATCCCCGAGGCGAAGTCGGCGCCAGGGGCACCGTGCATCGGCCATGCGGCCACGAGCGCCTGCCACAGTGCGTAGGCCTCGGCACCCGGCAATGGCATCGGCGCGCCGGCGCGGGTCAACATCCGGTTCCAGCGCCGCACAGCGTCCCGCCATTCGAACGTGCAGGTACTGAGAACCGCCAGCCTTGCCCGGCTGTCGGCGCCGCGCTTGTGATCGTGGGTCGCAAGCGCAAGCAACGCCCTGGGATGGCGACGCAGGCGCGCGGCGGCGTGTTCCAGCAGCGCGCGCCCCTCCATGCCCAGCCGCTGCGGATCACTGCCGACGTCGTTGCGCGAGAGTAGCCTGAAATAGCGATAGAACCCGGTGTCTTCCACCGACTTGGCATTCAACGGCGCGGCCAGTTGACCGAAACGCGCACGCAGCACGCGCTCGGCCTGCGCCTCGCCGGCAAGCGCTGCCAGCAACAGGTCCAGCGCCGCGCGTGCGGCACCGTCCAGTGCCAGGCGCGCTGCGGCGGCAGCGTCCGCCAGCGCCTTTCGTTCACCCGCCCCCTGCAGCGAATAGGGCCGGTAGGTGCGGTAATGCCCCAGCACGGAAGCCAATGCGCGGGCCAGCGCAGCCACTCCGATATCGGCTTCGGCCAGCCGCGGCTGCAGGACCTGCTGCGCGCTGCGCAGCAGCCGCTGGAAGTCGGCATGAAGGCCCTGGCGCAGCAACATGGCGCGGGCGTCCTGCTGGATCCGGTCGAAGCTGCGCGGGTCACCGCCCAGCGCCTGCCACGTGCGCGAGAGCGCGGGTGCAGCCGCCGGATCGTGCAACCAGGCACCGGCCTGGTCCATGAAGTCATAGCCGGTGGTGCCGTCGCAGGCCCAGCCGTCGGGCAGCTGCTCGCCCTCGGCCAGTATCTTCTCCACATGCAGGCTGACGGCCTGCGGGTCACGACCGCCGGCCGCGCAGGCGGCGTCGAGCGATTCACGCAGGCGCTGCAGGTACGCGCCCGGGCAGGACAGGCCATCCACGTGGTCGATGCGCAGGCCGTCCACCCATCCCTCGCGTACCAGCCGCAGCGGCAGCGCATGCACTGCCTCGAACACATCCTCGCGCTCCACCCGCAGCGCGGCCAGTTCGTTGATATCGAAAAAGCGCCGGTAGTTCACCTGATCGCCGGCCGTGCGCCACCAGGCCAGACGGTAGTGCTGCCGCTGCAGCAGCGTGTGCAACCGTTCAACGCTGCGGTTGCAGCGTTCGGCCCACGCCGGCCACTGCGCGGGTTCCAGCGGATGGCTGCGCGGCGACAACGGCAATGCCAGGCCATGGTGGCGCAGCACGGGCCGCGCGTTGTCCACCACCACGCGCACCACGCCGTCGCGTACCGCGTCGTGCAACGGCCGGTCCAGTACCGGCAGCCAGAGCCGGCCCTCGCAGCCCGGCGCCTCCCACTCGATGTCAAACCAAGCTGCGTGCGGGCTTCGAGGCCCGTGCATCAGCACATCGCTCCACCACTGGCTGTGCGGGGACGCCGCCAGATGGTTGGGCACGATGTCCAGGATCAGGCCCATGCCGTGCGCGCGCGTCACTTCCGCCAGCTGCCGGAAGCCCGCTTCACCGCCCAGTTCCGGATTGATGCGAGCCGGGTCGATGCCATCGTAGCCATGCGTCGACCCGGGCACCGCCGCAGCGATCGGTGACAGGTAAAGGTGGCTGACGCCCAGCGCGGCGTAGTACGGCACCTGCGCGGCAGCCGCCCCGAGGTCGAAGCCTGCGTGCAGCTGCAGGCGCGCGGTGGCACGCAACCCCGTCATTGCCCGGCCCTGCGGCGCGTGGCACTCAGGCGCGCCACGCGCGCATCGGCCGCGTCAGCATCCCACGTCGGCGGCAGGCGGCGGCGCCAGTTGGGATGGCCGCCGACGGTGCCTGGCAGGTTCACCTGTGCGCGACCGCCCAGCGCGTCTTCCAGCGGCAGCAACGCCAGCCGGGACGCCGCGTGGGCGACCAGAGACAACGCCCTGGCGTCCAGCGGCGCGCCCTCGCCGCCAACCACCGCAGACAGTGCCTGCGCGTCGCTGGCACGCGCGCGCAGTGCCGCTGGCAGATCCGCCAGCTCACCCAGGCGTGCGCGCCAGCGCAGGTCACGCCCGCGCAGCCAACCGGCCAGCGGTGGCAGGTCATGGGTGGAGGGCATGGCCACTGCATCGCGGCGCCACTGCGGCGCCGGCAGGAAGCGCGCGCCGTTGCGGGCAAACGGCAGCACCTCGATGCCCAGAATGCCCCGGGCTGCCAGCCGCTGGCGCATGCCCGGCGGAACCACGCCCAGGTCTTCGCCGATCAGCACGCAGCGATGCCGCCAGGACTCCAGCACCAGCAGGTTGATCAGATCATCGAACGGATAGCGCAGGTACACGCCCTGCCCGGCGTCCGCGCCACGGGGCAACACCCACAGCCGCAGCAGGCCCAGGATGTGATCGATGCGAAGCCCGCCGCGGCCGGACATCACGGCGCGCAGCACGCGAAGGTAGGGGGCGAAGCCCTCGCGCAGCAACGCCATCGGTGACCAGCTGGTGATGCCCCAGGCCTGGCCGAGCGGATTGAACGCGTCCGGCGGCGCACCCAGCTCAAGTCCCTGCAGCAGATCAGCCCCCCCGGTGCGTGCCTCCACGCCCTGCGGCGCGCAGCCCACGGCCAGGTCGGCAATCAACCCGATCGAAGCGCCCTCGTCGCGCAGCGTGGCGTGTACCTGCGCCCAGCCCTGCTGTGCCAACCACTGCGCAAACGCGTGGTCGTCCGCGCTGCCGGTGAACCGGTCGGCGGCATGCTGGCAATAGTGCCGTAGCGGATCGCCCTGCATGGCACGCCAGGTTTCGATCTGTGCGTGCTGCGACGGTGCCTGCGCTGCAATCCATTGGCGAACCTGCCGTATCCAGCGCCACTTCACTGCCGCCGAGTGCGGCCAGTCAATGCGACGTGCGGCAGTTCCCGCTTCCACCGCCGCCGCCAGCGCCTCGTCCCCGCCCAGCACGCTGTTGGCGGCATCGGGCAATACCTGCGGCAGGGAGACCTGCAGCGGGTCGAGCCAGCGCCGGTCGCTGGGCGAATAGGGGCTGTAGCCTGGGCCCGGTGGCATGCCCGCGTGCAGCGGGCTCAACGCCAGTGCGTCGCCGCCGTGCCGGTGCAGCAGCTCGCTCCATCGTGCACAGCCGGCACTGTCACCGATGCCGGCATCACCGGGCGCGCGCAGGCTGTAGACCTGCGCCGACAGGCCCCAGCCGCGCAGCGTGCCCCGCGGCCACCAGGCACGCTGTGGCGCCACCGCAACCGCCTGTTGCTGGTCGCCCCGGCGCCACTGCCAGTAGCCGGGCTGGTCCGGCACGCGCCAGCGGCCCTGCGCATCGGCACGGGCGGGCAACGCTGCGCCCTGCTCATCCACCCAGCACGCTGCACCGGCTGCCTCCGGCATCACCAGCAGCTGTCCGCAGCAGGCCGTGCGCAGGCCAGCGTGCTCGGGCACCGCCTCGCACTGCAGCCCCTCCAGCACCGCGCGCAGCACGTCCGGCGCGACCTCGCGCGCGGCACCGGCCACGTCGGTCCAGCGGACCAGCAGGCCCGCCCGGCGGGCCGTCTCCCGCACCGCTGCATCCGTATTCATGCGGCGATCCAGCAGGCCAGCACGCCGCCGCCTGCCGGCAGCATCCCGGCCGCGTCCGGCCCCAAGACGCACTCGCCGGCCGGCACCGCATGCTCCACCGGCACAGGGCCCACGTTGATCGCGATCCACCATTGGCCCGATGGCAACTGCCAGCCCGCCTGCACCGCGCCTTGGCCCAGCACGCGCGCGCCCAGCGACCGCGCCTGCAGCAGGCCCGGCTGCAGATAGCGCCTGCGCAGGCCGAGGAACTCACCCGTGCAGCGCAGCCAGTGCTGCGACCAGGGACCATCGCCGGGCGGCGGCGTGTACGACGCCTGCAGGGTCGCCGCATCGTTCGGGTCCGGAATACGCGCGCGCGCGGCGGCGTCGGCAAAGGCGCTGAAACCAGCGAACTCACGTCGACGCCCTTCACGCACCGCCTCGTCCAGCGGCGGCGCGTAGTCGGTGAAGAACAGGAACGGCGATTGCGCCTGCCACGGCTCGCCCATGAACAGCAGCGGGATCATCGGCGTCAGCAGGGTCAGCGCCAGCGCCGCGCGCAGCGGCGCAGGATCGGTCAGCATCGACAGGCGCTCGCCGAAAGCGCGGTTGCCCACCTGGTCATGGTTCTGCGCGAATACCACAAAACGCGCGGGCGACAGGTCGGCGCTGGGTTCGCCGCGGGGATTGCCGCGCAGGTCCGGTTCACCCTGCCAGGCGAATCCTTCGGCCAGGCAGCGCGCCAGCAGTGCTTCGGCGCGACCGGCATAGGCCGCGTAATAGCCTTCCTGCTCGCCGGTCAGCATCACGTGCAGCGCATTGTGGAAGTCATCGTTCCACTGCCCCTGGTAGGCGCCGCGCAGCCATCGCGCCTGGTTGCGCTCGTTCTCCAGCACCAGGTGCGCGTGCGGGGCCACCGCACGTACCTCATCGGCCAGCTGCTGCAGGAAACGGTCATCGTCAATGGCGTGCACCGCGTCCAGGCGCAGGCCATCGAAGCCGTAGTCGCGCAACCACATCAGCGCGTTGTCGATGAAAAAGCGCCGCACCCAGGGCTGGCAGAAGTCGATGGCCTCGCCCCACGGCGTGCCGCGGTCGTCACGGAAGAACCCGCGCGCGTAGTCGCGCAGGTGGTTGCCCTGTGGTCCGAAGTGGTTGTAGACCACATCCAGCAGCACCGACAGCCCTGCATCGTGCGCCGCTTCGATGAAGGCCCTCAGCGCTGCCGGCCCGCCATAGGCATGGGCCGGCGCATACGGGAACACGCCGTCGTAGCCCCAGTTGCGCTGCCCGGGAAACTGCGCGACCGGCATCAGTTCAATGGCGGTGATGCCCAGCGCGGCCAGCATCGGCAGTTGCGCGGTCAACGCCGCGAAGCCGCCCCCGGCCTCGATATGCACCTCATAGATCACCAGGTCCTGCCAGGCATGCCCCTGCCAGGCAGGCCGCGCTGCCTCCGTATCCAGCACCACCGCGCTGTCGCCGTCGATGCCGTCCGGCTGCCAGCGCGAGGCCGGGTCGGGCACGTCCTGGCCAGAAGGCAGGCGGAACCGGTAGCGGTCGCCATGCGATGCCGGTACTCGCAGCCAGTGGCAGCCGTCCGGGTCGCGCTGCATCGGCCGCTGGGTGCCTTGCAGGCACAGCGCCATCGTCCTTGCGCCCGGTGCCCACACGCGGAACTCCACCCCGTCACCGGCCACCGGCCAAGCGCCCAGGCGCGGGGCCACTGTGGTCATGCATCAACCTGCAGGTAGAGCGTGGACAGCGGCGGCAGCGTGAGCCGCAGCGACTGCGCGTGGCCGTGCATCGGCCTCGGCTCGGTATGCACTGCGCCGAGGTTTCCCGCATTGCCGCCACCGTAATACGCGCTGTCGGTGTTGAGCCGTTCGCTCCAGCGCCCCGGTTGCGGCACCCCGACCCGGTAGCCGTCGCGACGCACCGGGGTGAAGTTGGTCACCACCAGCAGGGTGCGGCCGCTGCCGGCAGGATCCCGGCGGATGAAGGCGTAGACGCTGTTGCGACTGTCGTCCGCCACGCTCCAGTCGAAGCCGCGTTCGTCGCGTTCGTCGCGATGCAACGCCGGTTCGGCGCGGAGCACGTTATTGAGGTCGCCCACCAGGCGCGACAGGCCCTGGCCCTCGTTGCTGGCCGCCCGTGCCCAGTCCAGTGCCGCATCGTGCGACCACTCATGGCCCTGGCCGAACTCGCCGCCCATGAACAGCAGTTTGCTGCCCGGGTGCGCCCACATGAAGCCGTAATACGCGCGCAGCTGGGCCAGCCGCTGTGCCGGCTCGCCCGCCATCTTGGCCAGCAGCGCCCCCTTGCCATGCACCACCTCGTCGTGGGACAGCGGCAGCACGAACCGTTCGGAGAAGGCGTAGACCAGGCCGAAGCTGATCTGGCTGTGGTGATGCGAACGATGGACCGGATCGCGCCCCAGGTACTGCAGGGTGTCGTGCATCCAGCCCATGTTCCACTTGTGGGTGAAGCCAAGCCCGCCCTCCTCCACCGGCGCTGTCACCCCCGGCCACGCGGTGGATTCCTCGGCGATCACCAGCACGTCCGGGAAGCGCTCCCGCAGCGTCTGGTTCATCCGCCGCAGGAAAGCGACCGCCTGCAGGTTCTCGCGCCCGCCCTGCTCGTTGGGTACCCACTCCCCCTCGGCACGGCTGTAATCCCGGTACAGCATCGACGCTACGGCGTCCACGCGCAGACCGTCGACATGGAAGCGCTCCACCCACTCCAACGCACTGCCGATCAGGTAGGCGGCCACTTCGTTGCGGCCGTAGTTGTAGATCAGCGTGTCCCAGTCGGCGTGCACCCCTTCGCGCGGGTCGGCATGCTCGTACAGCGCGGTGCCATCGAACCCGGCCAGGCCATGCGCATCGTTGGGGAAGTGCGCGCTCACCCAGTCCACGATCACTCCCACGCCGGCCTGGTGACAGCGGTCCACGAAGCGTGCGAAGGCCTGTGGCGTGCCATGGCGTGCCGTCGGCGCGTAGATCCCCAGCGGCTGATAGCCCCAGGAACCGCCGAAGGGATGCTCGCTCACCGGCAACAGCTCGATATGGGTGAAGCCAAGACCGGCCACGTACGGAATCAACCGGTCGGCCAGGGCATCCCAGTCCAGCGGCGCACCATCGTCGCTGCGCTGCCAGGAACCGGCATGCACTTCGTAGATCGACAGCGGTGCGCAGGTTCCGGCCAGGCGGCGGGCCGCCAACCAAGCATCATCGTGCCACTCCATTGGCCCAGCCGAAGGCACCCGCGATGCGGTCGCCGGTGGCAGCTCGGCCCAGCGCGCCATCGGATCGAACTTGTCGGGCATCACCCGGCCGTCGGCGCCGACGATGCGGAATTTGTAGCGGGCACCGGCCTGCACGCCCGGCAGGAACAGCTCCCACACGCCGGCGGTGTGACGCAGCCGCATCGGATGGCGTCGGCCGTCCCACCCGTTGAAATCGCCAACCACGGCGACCCGCTGGGCATTGGGCGCCCACACCGCGAAGCGCACGCCCGCAATGCCCTGCACCTGCATCGGCACCGCACCCAGCTGCCGCGCCGCATCGGCATCACCGGCATGGAACCGCTGCAGCAGGGCTTCGTCCAACAGTGGACCGAACGCATAGGCATCGTGCACCTGCTCCACGCCCTGTTCGAAATGCAGGGCAAGCAGCGGTATCTCCGCGTCACCGGCCGCGCCCTCGAACAGGCCGGGCAACGGGCCAGGGGACAGGTTCCAGCGCCTCCCATCGTCTGCAATCACCTCGACGCGCTGCGCATGCGGCACCAGCACGCGCAGCTGGCGTCCGCCTTCTGGCTGGCGATGCGGGCCCAGCCAGGCGAATGCATCGGCCGGGCGCGCGTGGACGAGGTCCTGCAGCGCCGGGGCGATACGCTGATCCAATCCCGTCTCCGTGATCGCTTCATCCTCCAGGGCGGCCAGATGCAGGCTGTCGTGGCTCATGCGGCCACCTGGCAGGTCTGCTGGTACAGGGCCAGATACGCGCGACCGGCCGCATCCCAGCCACCCGGCCGCAGCATGGCGGCGCGGCGCATGGCCTGCAGCAGGCCGGGCAGGCGGAAGGTGCGCATCGCCCGTTCCACGCAGCGGCGCAGGCCATCGGCATTGGCGCCGTGGAACAGGAATCCGGTCACGCCATCCTCGACGGTATCCACCAGCCCGCCGGTCGCGTGTGCGATGGGCAGGCAGCCGAAGCGCTGCGCGTACATCTGGCTCAGCCCGCAGGGTTCGAAGCGTGAAGGCATCAGCAGGAAGTCGGCGCCGGCAAACATCTGGCGGGCCAGCGCCTCTTCGAAGCCGATGAATGCGCCCACCCGTCCGGGGTAGCGCCGGGCCAGCGCCTGCACCTGCGCTTCCACCTGCGGCTCGCCGCCGCCGATGATGACCAGCTGGCCGCCGGCCGCCACGATCTGCGGTGCCACGTCGCAGGTGATGTCCAGGCCTTTCTGGTGCACCAGGCGGGAGACCACCGCGAACAGCGGGCCGGTCGACGGCGCCAGCCCGAACGCCTTGCGCACCGCATGCGCGTTGGTGGCGCGCCCGGTCCATTCGCCGATGCCGAAATGGGCCTTGAGGTGGATGTCGCGGCGTGGATCCCAGCTGGCGTCGATGCCGTTGACGATGCCACTCAGGTGTCCGCCGGCCGCCCGGCGCGCCAACAGGTCATGCAGCCCGCAGCCGTCATCCGGGGCGGTGATCTGCTGCGCGTAGCGCAGGCTGACCGTGTTCAGCCGCGTGGCATTGGTGATGCCGCCCTGCAGGAACGACATCTGCCCGTGGAAGTGCAGTTCATCCAGGTGTTCGGCCGGCACGCCCAGCACCGGCGCAAGCGCGTAGGGAAACAGCCCCTGATAGGCCAGGTTGTGGATGGTCAGCAGGGTCGGCACGGCTGTCCGGTCCCAGCGTACGTAGGCGGCAGCCATGGCCACCGGCCAGTCATTCAGGTGCAGCAGCTGCGGCGCCCAGTCCAGCCCGGCGCGCCCGGCCGCAATCTCCGCAGCCGCATGCGAAAGCGTGGCGAAGCGGACCGCGTTGTCTTTCCACTCCTGTCCCTGCCCATCCACGTAGGGCGAGCCCTCGCGCTCGTACAGCCCAGGAGACAGCAGCACGTAGATAGGAAGGCCGTCGGCCTGCACCGCCATGCCGATCGTGCACGCGGGCAACCCGGCTCGGGCGCTGACCCGCCCCACCGGTCGCAGCTGTGGCAGGCGCTGCAGAACCTCCGGGTAGCCGGGCAGCAGCACGCGCGAATCACATGCACCGCGCACCGCACGCGGCAACGCCGCGGCCACATCGCCCAGTCCGCCGGCCTTGATGAAGTCGGCCATCTCGGTGGCGACGAACAGCACGCGCTGCACCAGTTCTGGGAGATCCAACGGTTGCGAGTGGCCGCGGCGAGTGCCGATCGGCACGGGCGTGAGCGGAGAGATCGCAACGGGTGAAGCGGACTGGGCGGCGCGGGCCATGGGGATGATCTCGGATGCTTCAGGCAGACAGACGCCAGCGGCGCCCGGACGGGCGCTTGTGCTGGGAAGGAAGTCGACGCAGGACGTGGGGGACGTCAGCGAGAGGCTCAGGACGACAATAGCCCTCCATGCGATCAATCAACCGTGAAGCCATGGCGATTTCTTTGTGACAAGGCGTCATGAGCTCAGTACACATGACAGGCGCCCGCCTCCTGCCCGTGTCTCTCCTGTAGAGCCGAGCCCGCGCCCGGCTGCCGGCAATCCCGTTTGCCCCGTGAGCCGAGCATGGGCTCGGCTCTACAGGGATTCTTCCTGCGACACCCGGTCGCAGGCCATCGAGCGACGCGCTTGACCAATGTCAAACCGCCCGCCGCCGCGCGGGCGTATTTCTATGCAGGACCCGAACACGCCGGCACTGCCGGCATCCACAAGGACCCTGCGATGAGCTACACCCCCGACAACGCCCAGCTGCTGAACGCCATGCAGAACGTCATGGTGATCTCCACCACCGACCTGCAGGGCAACATCACCTACGCCAATGACCTGTTCTGCACGCTCACCGGCTTCGCCCGCGAGGAACTGATCGGCCAGCCGCACAGCATCGTGCGCCACCCGGACGTGCCCAAGGCCGTCTACAAGGACATGTGGGACACCATCAAGGCCGGCAAGACCTGGACCGGCATCGTGCCCAACCTTGGCAAAGGCGGCGTGCTCTACGTGGTCGACACCACCGTGCAGCCGCTGTTCGACGCCGACGGCAACATCACCTCGTACATCAGCATCCGCCGCGTGGTGAACGACCTGATGCAGAACTACGACCTGGTCGAGTTCAGCAAGGAAAAGTTCGACGACTTCTACGAGGCCGCGTGAACGCTCTCCCGACCAGTACGCCCTTCAGCCGCCTGCTGGTGGGTTTTGCGTCCGAGTCGGGCAACGCCCGCGCCCTGGCCCAGCGCCTGGGCGCGGGCCTGCAGCTGCACGGGCCGCAGGTACTCCCGTTCAACGACATCGACGTGGCCAGTCTCGGCCAAGGCGATGTGCTGCTGGCAATCTCCAGCTCGTTCGGCGATGGCGAACCGCCGGCCAATGGCGAGCAGTTCTTCGAAACACTGCGCCAGACCCCGACGCTGCGCGGCCTGCGCTATGCGGTGTTCGGCCTTGGTGACACCGGCTACCCGAGCTTCTGCGGCTTCACCAAGGCGCTGGATGCTGCATTGAGCGAGCGCCAGGCCCAGCCGCTGCTGCATCGGGTGGACGCCGATCTGGGCTACGAGCAGTTCTTCCAGCAATGGCAGCCGGTGCTGGGCCAGGTGCTGGAGGGTGACCTCAGCGCTGGCCAGCACCTGCACCTGCAGGTCACCGCCTATTGCGAAGACAATGCCTTTGCCGCGCGCATCCTCGAACGCCGCCGCTTGAACAGCAGCGACCCGGCCGCGTGGCACCTGCAACTGGACATTGCCGGCAGTGGCATGGCCTATCGCGCGGGCGACACCCTGCACGTAGTACCCGGGAACGACCCTGCCCTGCTGCAGGCGTTGGCCACCTGGTACGGCGACACCGCCGCCGTGGCCGCCCTGCACGACCGCGAGCTGCGCCTGCTGAGCAAGGGCGTGCTGCGCGAACTGGCCCGGCTGGGCGGTAGTGAGGCACTGAAGGGCCTGCTGAAGGTCAGCCAGAAGCGCGAGCTGGACGCCTACCTGCACGGCCTGGACCTGCTGGACGTGCTGCAGGACCACGCCACGCCGGACAGCGTGCCGCTTGCCCGGCTGCGCGAACTGCTGTCACCGCGGCTGCCGCGTGCCTATTCGATCGCCTCGCACCCGTGCGACGACCAGCTGAGCCTGTGCGTGCGCGAAGTGCGCTACACCCTGCGCGGCCGCGAACGCTTCGGCACTGCCACCGGCAGCCTCCTGCATGGAGGCGACCATGCCCGTGTGTACTGCCGCTCCAACCCCGGCTTCCACCTGCCCGATACCGGCGAGGCACCGCTGCTGCTGGTCGGTACCGGTACCGGCATCGCACCCTTGATGGGCCTGCTGCAGGAACTGCAGGCCAACGCCTGCGAACGCGAAGTGCACCTGGTGTTCGGCGAGAAGCACCGCCAGCACGACTACCTGTACCGTGACCAGCTGCTGGACTGGCGTACGCGTGGCGTGCTGGCCGGCCTGCATACCGCGTTCTCGCGCGATGGCGCCGAAAAGATCTATGTGCAGCATGTGCTGCAGCAGCGCGGCGATGAAGTGCGCGATGTGCTGGCCCGCGGTGGGCATCTGTACCTGTGCGGCAACAAGCGCCACCTGGAAAGCGCGGTGCGCGAGGCCATCGATGCCATCGGCGGCGAAGGCCACTGGGACACGCTGCGCAATGAGGGCCGCACGCACTGTGAATTGTACTGATCCGTTGATCCTGTAGAGCCGAGCCCACGCTCGGCTGCTGTTGGCGTTGTCGCGCAGAGCAGCCGAGCATGGGCTCGGCTCTACAGGTGCAGGTCAACCGTCGACAATGCGGCCGTCCACCACGCGCGCCACCTGCTGGCCGAACATGGCCACATCCTGCGGGTCATGGCTGATCAACAGCAGCGGAATGCCGGTCCTGTCCAGCACGGTCTCCAGCTCCTGGCGCAGATGATGGCGAAGATCATGGTCCAGCGCGGAAAACGGTTCATCCAGCAGCAGCGCCTGCGGCTGTGTCACCAGCGCGCGCGCCAGCGCGGTACGCTGGCGCTGTCCGCCGGAAATCTGTGATGGCAGCAGATCGCCCACCGCGTCGATGCGGAAGGCGTGCAACCACTGTTCCACCGCGTCGAAGCGCTGGCCGATCCGCGGATTCAGCCATCCCTTCTGCAGCCCGAACGCCACGTTCTGGCGCACGCTCAGGTGCGGGAACAACGCGTAATCCTGGAACACGTAGCCCAGCCGACGGCGCTGCGGTGGCAGGTCCACGCCGGTGGCCGTATCGAACAGGGTCTGCCCCTGCAGGCGCACATGGCCCTGGCCTGGCCGCAGCAGTCCGGCCAC
This sequence comes from Stenotrophomonas sp. YJH_SMC_131, assembly GCF_059367975.1. Taxonomy (NCBI): domain Bacteria; kingdom Pseudomonadati; phylum Pseudomonadota; class Gammaproteobacteria; order Lysobacterales; family Lysobacteraceae; genus Stenotrophomonas; species Stenotrophomonas sp. YJH_SMC_131. Next base: position 400,328 of record NZ_JCAFRJ010000004.1, read on the forward strand.
CGCCTTCAGGGTCAAGCTCTTGCCGGCGCCGGAGGGTCCGAACAGCACCACCTGCCGCTGCGTGCACTGCAGCGATACGTCCAACACGAAATCCTGGCCGGCCGCCTGCAGGCGACGCTGCACCTGCAGGTCAAGCCACATCACGCAGCTCCCGGCGACGTCCGCCCACCAACCGCGCAGCCAGCAACAGGATCACGATGCACACCACCGAGGTCAGGATCACCAGCGCATTGGCCTTGCCGTCCTGACCGGCCTGCACCGCCTCGTAGATGGCGATCGACAACGTCTGCGTCCGGCCCGGAATGCTGCCGGCCACCATCAACGTCGCGCCGAATTCACCCATCGCGCGTGCAAACGCCAGCAACAGGCCGGCAAGAATGCCGCGCCAGGCCAGCGGCAGCGTGACGCGGAAGAACACCGCCGCTTCGGACACACCCAGCGTCCGCGCGGCCTGCTCCAGCTGTCCGTCCACTTCCTCGAACGCCGCGCGTGCCGGCTTGAACACCAGCGGCAGCGAAGCCACCGCCGCCGCAATCACCGCAGCCTGCCAGGTGAACACCAGGTTGATGCCGAACCACGACTGCAGCCACGCGCCGATCGGGCCGTTGCGACCGATCAGCACCAGCAGGTAATACCCCAGCACCGTTGGTGGCAGCACCATCGGCAGGGTCAACAGCGAATCCAGCAGCTCACGGCCGGGAAAGCGCCGACGCGCCAGCAGCGCGCCCAGCGCCACGCCCAGCACCAGGTTGATCGCGGTGGCCCAGCCGGCCACCTTCAGCGACAACCCCAATGCACTCCAGTCCAGATCCATGCGTCAGGGCTTGCCGAATCCGTGCCGGGCCAGGATCGCCTGGCCCTGCGCCGAACGCACAAAGGCGACAAACCGCTTGGCCTCTGCCGGCTGCGCGCTGGCCCTGGTCACCGCCAGCGGATAGGCGATGCGCCCGGACACCGGTACCACGAAGGCACGGCGTACCCGGTCCGGCATGGCCTGCGCGTCAGTGGCATAGACGAAGCCGGCATCCACTTCACCGCGCGCCACGTAATCCAGCGACTGGCGCACGTTCTGCGTGGTGATGATCCGGCCCTGCACCGACGGCCACAGGCCGGCCGCTTCCAGCGCGCCCTTGGCATAGCGGCCGACCGGCACGCTGTCCGGGTTGCCCAGTGCGATGCGTTGCACGCCGGCACCGACCAGGTCCTTCAAGCTGCGCGGCGCGGCCCTGGCCTGCGGCGGCGCCACCACCCACAGCGCGTTCACCGCGAACACCGCGCGGCTGCCGGCCGCCAGCAGGTCCTGCTGCTGGGCCTGGTCCATGGTGGCTTCATCGGCCGACGCGAACACATCCACCGGCGCGCCGCGGCTGATCTGCTGCAGCAGTACGCCAGAGGCGGCGAAGTTGAAATCGACCCTGGTTCCCGGGTGCGTCTTCTCATAGGCCGCACCCAGTTCGCGGAAGCTCTCGGTCAGGCTCGACGCCGCCGACACCGTCAGGTCGGCCGCCCAGGCCGGTACCGTGGCCAGCAGGCCCAGCCACAACAATGCCGCTCGCTTCATGCCCAGCCCCCTGCCTGATCAGTCCAGTCCGGCGTCCCGGGCTACGGCCAGTTCCGCCAGCCGGTCCGGGTCCAGCAACAGCATCTCACGTTGGTTCACCGCAATCACACCGTCGTCGCTCAAGCGGCGCAGTACCCGGCTCACCGTCTCCGGCGCCATCCGCAGGTAGTTGGCGATCTCGGTGCGGGCCATGCTCAGGTTGAAACGGGTGGCGGAGAATCCGCGCCGGGCATAGCGCTCGGAAAGATCCAGCAGGAACGCCGCCATGCGCTCCTCGGTGCGATGGTTGGCGGCCAGCGTGGCGACCTTGCCGATCTCGGCGCTGAGCAGGCTGAACAGCCGCGCCTGCAACCCCGGCATGCGCGTGGCCAGCAGGCTCAATCGCGGAAACGAGATCCGGCACAGGTAGACGGTGTCCAGGGCCACGGCGTTGCAAGGGAAGCGCGCGCCGTGGATGGCATTGAGCCCGATCACCTCGCCCGGCAGGCTGAAACCCAGCACCTGCTCGTTGCCCTGGCTGTCATCGACGAACGTCTTGACCATGCCGGCACGCACCGCGGCGATCGAGTCGAATGGATCGTCGGCACGGAACAGGTAGTCGCCGGCCTGGAACGGGCCGACGTGGTCGACCAGCACATGCAGTTCGCCCAGCGCGGTCTTGTCGTAGCCCTGCGACATGCAGGCGTCGGAGAACGCACAGGTGCTGCAGAAGTGCAGCGCGTCTCCGTCATCGGCCGCTGCCGGATTGGGCGTGGCCGGCCGGGACGCAGAGGGAGCGGAGGGGTTCAGAGGCATTGCAGCGAGGCAGGAACGAAGGCCCTCATCATACGACAGCGCACCGCCCGGCCCTGCGCAACGTGCACCTACTCTGGCGCGGGTTCGGAACGCCGCTGCGGGCCACGCTGCCGCATGCTGTCGCGCACGTCCACGTCGAACTGCAGCTGCAGCATGCTGTCGTCATCCAACGCGATACCGAAGCCCAGCCCATCCCGGCAGGGCAGCCTGCCCGCCAGCGACTCAACGGCCTGGCGAGGCAGTACCAACCGGCAGAATGTCCCGCCATCGAGCAGCACCGCCTGATCGCCGGCATGCAGCGACAGCGCCACGCCCCAGCCACCGCTGCCACCAAAGCGCGTCAGGTTCTCCACTGATTCGCCGGCCAGCAATCCTGCCAGTTCTTCTTCATCCACGCGCAGGCGCATCGATTGCTGTTGCAGCTGGACCTTCATGCTGTGATGGACTCCCATTCCGACGGGGTGTTGCAGTTGAGCAGCAACGCCTGATCCTCCGGCGCCAGTGGCATCCGTGTCACGCCCAGGCGTTCCTGCAGGGCGCGCAGTGAACGGCGCGCCGTCGGATCATCGATCAAGGCCTGCAGCACGCGGCGGCAATGATCATCGATCTGCAACCGCATCGGCAACGGTTCATCGTCGAATACCGTGCAGGCACGCCCTTGATCGGCCTGCAGCCGCTGCAACAGCGCGGGTGTCACCCGCGGCGTATCGACCGGCACCACCCAGGCGGGGCCGTCTGGCATCTGCATCGCCACACTGTAGAGGCCGCCCAGCGGGCCGCAGCGTGCGACCCGGTCCGGGATGCCACCAAAAGCTGGGTAGTCGCCGCTCACCCATACCCTCCCGGCGCCGGCCTGCAGCAGCAGGCCGCGCATGTGTTCCAGCAGCGTGCGGCCGTGCCAGGGCAGCAGCGCCTTGTCGCGGCCCATCCGACTGGACAGGCCGCCGGCCAGCACGATGCCATCAATGGGGATGTTCGTGATCGTGCGCATGGTCATGGCCGGGTTCGCCGTCCGCATGGCACAGGCTGCAACCCTCGCTCCACGCGCTGTCGCCGTCCTCGTAATGCTCCTGCTTCCAGATCGGGCACTGGTGCTTGACCACTTCAATCAACTGCCGGCAGGCGCGGAACGCCTCGTCACGGTGCGGGCTGCCGGCGGCCACCACCACCGCCACATCGCCGATGCCAAGCCGGCCCTTGGCATGCGCTACATACAGTTTCAGCTTCGGACCGAACGTGGCTTCGACCTGGGCGGCCAGGCGCTTGAATTCGTTCAGCACCAGCGGTTCGAACAGATCGTAGGTGATCCCGGTCACCCGCCGGCCCACGTTGACGTCGCGCACCTTGCCGATGAACACATCGATGCCGCCGAAGCCCGTATCGGAAACCGCCGCGATGCCCTCGGCCGGATCGATTGCCGCCTGCGCGCGGTCCACGACCTTGGCGATGATCGTCTCGCTCATCGCTCAGCCCCCGCTCACCGGCGGCAGGATCGCCACCCGGCCATCGTCGGGCAGCGCCTCGTGGTCGCGCAGCACGCGTTGCTGGTCGGCGAATGCCGAGTAATCCAGCAAGCCGGCACGGAAACCCGGCCAACGCAGCGGCAGCAGCTCGCGCAGCGCCTGGCGCAGATCGGCCACGGTGCCACCGGCTACATCCACGGCGATCTCGCGGCTGGCATCCAGATCGGAAAACGCACCGAACAATTGCAGATTCACCTGTCTCATCACGGCTCCTGGCTCGCCAGCTGCACAGGGTCCTGATGACCCCAGCCCTGCACGCGCACTGGCGTGCCGGCAGGGGCGAGACCGCCCTCGCCGTCCAGCACCACCCAGGCGTTGGCCTGCAGCATGGACATCAAACGGAACGACTCCTGCCCAGCCAGCACGCGCGCACTCAGGCGGCCCTGCGCGTCCACTTCCACCCGGGCCCGCGCATGGAAGCGCAGGCCCGGCGGCGTGCGCACGTCGGCCTGCAGCGGCAACATCAGCACCTGCTCCGGTGCCAGCCCCAGCAGGCGGCGCAGCACCGGCTCGACAAAGAAGCGCTGGCCCACCGCAGCCGACACCGGGTTGCCCGGCAGGCCGAAATACAGCGCGCCATTGGGCAGCACCGCGAACAGCAACGGCTTGCCGGGGCGGATCGCCACCTTGTGGAACACGATGCGCGCACCCCGGCCGCGCAGCGCGTCGGGAATGAAATCGTAGCGGCCGGCCGACACCGCGCCGGTGCTGATCAACAGCTGCGCACCCGCGTCCAGTGCTTGATCCAGTACGGCATTGAAGGCGGCCACCTCATCGCCCACCGTGCCCTGCCAGACCACCTCGGCACCGGCGGCCTGCAGGCGGCCGACCAGGTACGGCCGGTTGCTGTCACGGATCTGCCCGGATGCCAGCGTCTGCGCCGCCTCGGTCACCAGCTCCTTGCCGGTGGCAATCACCGCCGCCTTCGGCCGTGCCACCACCGCCACCTGAGCCACGCCGATGGCATGCAGCAAGGTGCGCGCGTTGATGTCCAGCACCTGCCCGGACTGCAGCACGCGCTCGCCGTCGCTCACATCCTCGCCACGCAGGCGCACGTTCTGGCCCGGCTTCACCGATGCCTTCAGGGCGATGCGGGTCGGGCGTCCATCTTCGCTGGTGAGGATCTCGACGTTCTCGACCGGCACCACCGTATCCAGCCCGACCGGCATGCGCGCGCCGGTCATGATCTCCCAGGCGCCCTCGCCGCCGTCGGCACCGGCATCGCCGGCCGCCTGCCAGCCCTGCACCGCGAATTCGGTACCGGCCTCGAACGCCGTACCGTTGGCGCGCAGCGCGAAGCCGTCCATCGCCGAATTGTCGAACGGCGGCAGCGACTGCGCGCTGTGGATGTCACGGGCCAGGGTACGGCCGCCGGCCTCATGCAGCGGCAGGCGCTCGGCCGGCAGCGGCGTGGCCGCGTCCAGCAGGTGCTGCAAGGCCTCGCTGTAGGCAATCATCAGTGGCCACCACCCTCGACCATCGCCAGGGCGTGGCCCAGCACCGGCGCCAGGATGTCCAGGCACTGTGCCGCCGCCTTGGGGCTGCCCGGCAATGCAAACACCAGCATGTTGCCCAGCTGCACCACCTCGGCGCGGCTCAGCCAGGCCATCGGCGTGTGCTGCGCACTCAGGGCCCGCACCATCTGCGCCAGGCCATGCACCGGCCGCGCATTCAAGGAACGCAGCGCCTCCGGGGTCAGGTCACGCGGGCCCAGCCCGGTACCCCCGGTACACAGGCACAGGCGCACGCCCTCGGCAGCCAACGCCTGCAGGCGGCCCGCCAACGGCTCGATGCCATCGGGCAGCACTTCGGCGGCCACCACCTCGCCCCCCAGCTTCTTCAGCCCGGTCACCAGGGTCGGGCCAGAGGCATCCTCATAGGTGCCTTCGCTGGCGCGATCGCTCAGCGTGATCACCGCGCAGGCCGCGCCTTCCAGGCCCTTCGGCGCACGCGGCTTGAACCGCTCACGCTCGGCCTCGTCCATGCCGTCCGGGTGCAGCCAGACACCGCGCTTGCCGCCCTCCTTGAACAGCAGGCGGATGCCTTCGATCCGCAGGGCCGGTTCCACCGGCTTGCTCAGGTCGTACAGGGTCAGCAGCGCCGCGTTGACGCCGGCCAGTGCCTCCATCTCCACGCCGGTGCGCGCCTCGCTGGCGCACTCGCACCACACGCGGATCGCCTGCCGTTCCGGCACCGGCGCGCAGAACACCTGCACCAGTTCCAGCGGCAGCGGATGGCACAGCGGCATCAGCATCGACGCCATCTTGGCGCCCTGCAGGCCGGCAATCTCGGCCATCACCAGCGCATCGCCCTTTGGCAGGCGGCGCTCGACGATCAGCGGATAGGCCACTGGACCGGCATGCAGCTCGCCCACCGCCACCGCACGGCGGCGACTGATGCGCTTGTTGCGCACATCGGCCATGTGGAAGGCCGCGTTCAATTCCCCACTCATCGTGTTGCTCATCCTCCGATGGAGGCCAGGTGCGGGGTCAGCCCGGTCTGGCCCTGGTGCAGTCCATGCCCGGCCGCTTTCAGGCCAAGCTGGGTGGTGATGCGTGCCAGCAGCGCGTCGTGGTCCTCATCGCGCTGCAGCAGCGGGCGCAGCGGCACGCCGAACTCGCCAAACAGGCACAGCCGCAGGTCGCCCTTGGCGGTCACCCGCAGGCGGTTGCAGCCCTTGCAGAAGTCACGCGAATACGGGGCGATGATGCCGATGCTGCCGCGATGGTCGGGGTGGCCGAACTCGCGCGCCGGGCCAGCATCGGCCGCGCGCGGACGCTCGTGCCAGCCCGCGGCCAGCAGCTGCTCGACCACCACGTCGGCGCGCAGGTGGTAGCGCTGGAAATAGGCTTCGTTGTCGCCGGTGCGCATCAGCTCGATGAAACGCACGCTGAAGGGGCGGTCACGCAGGTAGTCCATCCACTGCGGCAGCTCGTCGTCATTCAGGCCCCGCAGCAGTACCGCGTTGAGCTTGATCGTCGGCAGGCCCAACGCCTGCGCCAGCGCCAGGCCCTGCTGGATCTCCGGCAGGCGGTCGTGCCCGGTGATGGTGTGGAAACGCTCGCGTTGCAGGCTGTCCATGCTCACGTTCAGCGCGGTCAGGCCGGCCCGGTGCCAGCCCGGCAGGCGCCGCGGCAGCAGCGTGCCATTGGTGGTGATGGCCACCTTGCGGATGCCCGGCACCGCCGCCACGGTGGCGATGATCTCGTCCAGATCCTTGCGCAGGCTGGGCTCGCCACCGGTCAGGCGGATCTTGCTCATCCCCAGCGCCGCAAAGGCCCGCACCAGGCGGCCGATCTCATCCACCTGCAGGAAACGCGGGTGGCCATCGGCCTGGTAACCGTCGGGCAGGCAGTAGCTGCACCGGAAGTTGCAGGCTTCGGTGAGCGACAAGCGCAGGTACGGAAAGCTGCGTCCGAAGCTGTCGGTGAGTTGGCTCATGGCTGTTCCGCCTCCTGGTACCACCCTGCAGCCCTGCCCCTGAACGGGTTGTCGACCCCAACCCGCAGAGTGCGCTGGGGCGTTGAAAGCGTCAACCCGTGAGCCACGCAGCCTGAATTGGCACCGCCTGTCGCGATAGGCCCTCCGCGCCCGTCCCGTTCGCCGTGACAACCTCGACACCTGTCGCAGATTGCACGCTGCGGGCGGATCACTACGCCAGCCAGCACCGGCGGGGCTTAACAGCGTAGGACAATGTCAAAAGCGTCTCCAATCGAGTGATGTTTGCAACTCTTCTGATTGGCATTGCACAGCGCCAGGGGCTCAGATGGCGTGCCACCGCAAAAGGGTGGCCGGGCTTCGAATCCCGTGTTGGCCTTGAGTAAGTGCGCTTGCCAGCCGGCGTCACCATGCGTGGCGCCGGCTGGCAATCCGTCTGCCGGCTATGGCGGGCGGTGCGTTGGGGGCGTTCGCGCCCGCCGGCTTGAGGCCAACCCGGATTCGAACCACGTACCGCCCGCCACCTTTCGGGTGGCGGCTACCGATTGCCCTGCACGGAGCCTTGCCATGAACGAATCGGACCTCCCGCATCTGCACGCCTACCGCAGCACCGCCGGCGACGACGGTTCGCCTCCGGCTGCGCCAACAGTGGACAGGAACACCTTCATTGCCAATCTCCACCGCATCGGCTCCGGTGCGGCGGCCGACGGACAACCCTGGCCGGAGCGTCACCAGCTGCCCGGCCGCTGCCTGGCCCTGGCCGACGCCGATTGCGCGTTGACTGGGTTGCGGGTGGTGCTGGAAATGCTGCTGGCAGCCGAACGCACCCGGCAGAACGGCGAACCCGGGCAGTACGTGGGCGACCGGGTGATGGAGGGGTTGGTCATGGCTTGCCAGTCGCTGTGCGCGCAGGCGGTGGGGCGGTTGCAGGTGGGTGAGCAGTAGCCTCTATCGATGTCGCGCCTGCCCTCTTTTCGCCCCGGCGTTCGCCCGCTCAAATGCGACGCCCTTCGCCTTACTCACCCTGTGACGGCCGCTCCAGACTGGCGCGCGCCACCATTCTTCTGACGACACGACCATGCTGGCAAGGGTGATCAGGGCAATTGAATCACTCGCACTTTCAGAGCTGTGCAGACGGAGGCATCAGAAACCAATGCAGAATTTCAAAAGCACCTTGACGTTGCTCGTGGCCGCCGGTTGCTGCGTGGCCCCAGACATGGCGCACGCGTTCCAGCTGATCAGAGAAGAGGCAGATATCAGGCTTGTGGATGGCACACCCGCGATCTGCATCCCGGAAAAAGCGAAGGGCTCGTTCCCAGTGGCCAACCTGCTACTGCTGGAGTACTACACGCTCGAATCCGAAAGCTGGGCCATCCGCCTGAAGGACGATGCCAAGCCAATGAAGCTAAAGCCTGGCAACTGCATTGCATACGGCTCAATACCAGACGGCTACGAGCGGGATGGGCCCGACAACAGGGAGAATTTTCAACTGAAATTGAACACAACCTACTACTTTCAAGCAATTCGACAAATTCCAAATCTCTGGTATCTGCGTACCGCAATCTATGAAGCCACATTCTGTCTCAAGACAGATGCCGATGGAGCCCTCAGCATTCAGAAGAAATCAGCATGCCCCGACTTCAGCCGATGAAACTTCCCATCCCCGCAACAATCCTCTCCCTCCTGCTTCTGAGCAGCTGCGGCCACACCCCGGACCGGGAGTTACCGGACCGAAGCCTATCTCCCAGCACCGACGCAGGCGTGGTCAATGTGGCCATCAAAGTCCCTACTGAGCTCGAAACGATGGACGTGCGAGTCGTGTACCGTTCAAAGACTTGCACCATCACCAGCTACTCTGCCTCCGGAATTCCGTATGATCGAGATGGCTATCAGCGGATGGACTTGAAGCCCATCCAGCAGCGAGAGAGCAGACTGTTCGAGGCCAAAGTGCCGGTGAATGGAGGTGGCACCTGCAACTGGCAACTGAGCAATATCACCTTCGGCGCGGAGTACAAAGACACCTCCGCGTTTGGCGAGGGCATTCGATCCGGCCGTCCCGCCGGCATGATTGTCTTTTTTGATGACAACAATTCGCCCAACGGCCGCTGGGGTATCAAAGTCGACGGAGATCTGACAGTTGTGCGGGACTACTACCCATGGCTCAGTGAAAGGTTCCTTGGAGGCCATACAAAGTCAATGAGCCTGATCACGAACGGGGATTACCACCTAACTTACAAGGCACCTGATGCCCGCAATGTCCATTTCGAACCCATCCTACATTCGCAGTTTCTCACGCGATCCGTGGGACCTAAAGTCAAAGCCAAAGGCAACAGGACGATCTTCTACTATCCGGATGGCAGCAATTCGTTCGAAGCTTACAGCTGGCCGAATCACTCGAAACTGCAGGCAATCCGGATGGCAGCCGAAGCGCAGCGCCAGGCCCTGTCCGAGTCCGAAGGGTGAATCCCATGCGCAGCGCCCTTCAGCGAGGATCGCCTTCAGCAGGCGTCAGTGCTCGCTGAAAGCGCTCCTCAGATCGACGCCGATGATCGGCGAGAAGTCCACCTTGCACAGCTCCAGCTCGAAGAGCTGATCGTGATTGTCCAGGCACAGGGTGACTCTCACCGGCACGCCGTCGGCATCGGCAAGCATCGCCGTGGCAATGTCGCTTCCGAAGACCTGGGTCGTGCTGGACAGGAACACCACGCCCCCGAATCCGACAACCTCCACGTCCTCCACCTGGGCGAGCGCCAGATCCTTCAACAACCGTTCGGACAGCTCGGTCGTCTCGGGCAGCAGCCTGTGGATGAGGGAGACCTTGTCGGGGGTGAGGAATCTGGGCACGGAATGTCCTTCAGAGCACTGCACCCGCCATCGGCAGATGCTCGATCAGCCATGTCCTGGCGTAGATAAGAATTACGCTTCCGGTCGAGGTGGTCTCGATACGGAAACACTTCAGGCCGGACAACGGATAGCCGACCGCCTTCCAACGATCAAGAAGATGAGCAAGCCCCGGCTCGTCGTCCTCGACCCTGGCGAACTCTATTCCCTCCTCCCCCAGTACGCCGAAGTTCATGAGCGCCGAGCACCCGTAGGCTTCCGAGAAGCAGACGGTTGCCTGCCGGCCGTCCGGCCAGCGCACGTGGACCTTTACCTCGTCGCATACGCCAGGTTTGCTCCTATCAATGTTGATGGCCAGCAACGTGGCGTCACACCATTCGAGCGCGTTGAAATCTTTCATCTACTGGAATTCCCCAAACCCATACAACAGAACGACCGAATCACCGCCGCCATCATTGCTGCGGCGTGTACGGGGAATTTCTTCAGCCTCGCAACGCCCTACTTCACGCAAGACGACTTCAACGCGTGCCTAGCCTGTGCTGATCCAACATTGGCCGACACCAGTTGATCGACGAGTTGACAAGAGATTCTCTGTTCCCCGTGCATAGGGACGACAAACAGATCCCCATTGTCCCTCGTTGTGTCCAACGCAACCCAAACCCTCGCTTGCGCGTCTACAGAGAACCCGGCGAGCAGATGCCCGCCCCCTTCTTCATAGATCAGGTCGCCAACCGGCTGGCGTCTGTACTCCAGCTCGGCGCTTTGCAAAGCGGCATAAACCGGCTTCTCGCCCAGCTCACCTCGTTGGAGTTTGCGAAATGAAAACAGCGCCGCACCTGTGAGAAGGATGAAGAGCAACACGTAAATGAATCTCATGGACTAGATTCCCGATCAGAGCTCTGGGATGCGCGAGGACGATCGCCGGTCACCGCTCCTGAAGCTCCCCAAGATTGAGATCCCGGGCATATGACCGCCGACTACTGATCTGTACTTCTTTGGATGCGAACCTCCGGCCATCCCTGCATTCGACGGCGAATTGGTAGCTTCTGGGTTCCGGCCCTGCAACGACCATCATGGGGACCGAGAATGTGCTTCCAACCGGTTTCGACGAAACTACACCTTCGTCCTCCCCGAGCATACTCAGCTCACAATCTAGAGCGCGAACGTCACCCTGACCTGGCGGCACGCTTCCCGAGACGCGCACGATCATATCGCACAGCCGGCCAGAACCAGACCGGCAACGACAGCGGCGGCATACCTCACCTTCGGCATCCCCGAATTCTCAGTACGCACTGCGACGTCTACGCCGATAGCCATTCAGGGATGCATCAATCTCATCAATAGATACCCGCCATGATACGAATGTAGTCGTCGAGCGAATCCACCCGCCGATCGACTGCAATACCACGCTTTTTTGCGAGCGATTGAAGCTCGAATATCAACACCCCATACCCCGAGTCCCAGCCATGAGCTTCACCAGGCGACAGTTCCTTCGAAAATCGATCTCCAGGACGGAGCCTCCCGGAGGGCAAACGAAGCTCGTCTGCAACATGCTCCAGCAGCTCCACTACGGTTTCCTGATCCAGACCACTCTCCGCATAGTATTGGTCATAGAAGCCAGTTGGCGACAGCACGCCTCTTTCTCTCAGGCATTCTTTCATGTCCATTCGCCTCCATCCACCACCTGCGCTGCAGCCACAATAGACCATGGAGCCGATATCCCATAGGTCCTCCCGCACAGTCGTCACCGCGGCCCAGCAATCTTCCTGCCGAACGCCTGGGTGCTTGAAGCTTGCCGGACCATCCGATCTTCTTACACGGCCCTCCCATTCGTGAACACGGACAAGTGGCAAGGTCGATTTGACACATACCCGAACCCACACGACGCTCGGCCGGAAAGTGCCGAATCAGGCACCGGGAAAGGAGATCGCCACGTGCCACTCACGCATTTCGCTTACTAGGTGAGACCGCCCAGCCACCTATAACTTTATTCCGCTGTAAACAAGGCCCAGCTCTTCATCGCGCATGACCCAGCGGCCAGCATTTCCCTCCGGACACAGATAGAACTTGCCGCCATAGCTTGACGCTCGCGACCACGCGTTGCGGGCAAACGGAGGAAATCTCCGCATGACTCGCGCGTCGGACATCTCCAGCCTGCTCACCAGCCTACATTCTTCGGGCAAAGCAAGAACCCCGCTGGTCAGGCGGAAAACCAGCCACGATTCATTTGTGTCCATGTCGTGCGACTCGCGTATGTTGACTGCGTCCTCAGGCAACCATGAAGGCAACCATTTCGATTCACCGATTGCTTGTCTTGAGACGGCTTGATTGCGGTCTGCATACTCGGTGCTGGCAACTTCCATGCAACCAGAAAGTGCGATTGACAGCGTCACGATTTGGAGCAGCTTGGAAGCGTACATCTGAGGCATCCGAGTCATCAGCAAGGGAAGTTTCCACCGGGTCGATAGCTCCCGCACATCTGCGAGCAACTCCGCGTACGGCTCATTTGTCCAGATGATCGTCCGAGGCGGTTTGCCAGCTGATCCGCAGCGAAGTCAGCGGCGGAGTCGCCCTTGATGTTTTGATCGAACCACTCGCGCCCGTTGCTTATGCACTGAGCAGCAGCTGATCCGCCCATACCCTTCTGTGCAGCCTCGCAGTTCGCCATGCAGTGGAAGTACTTATCCTGGCCAACCCATCCGTTATGAGACCCACCAACCACGTGTGTGGCTGACCATTGATTGGCATACTGCCCGCCGAAGTCGCTGGCTCCCGCGACAAATGCCCCCGGAAAGCCAAGAGCTTCCAATGTCCTATTCACGTAATAGCGCCAATCGACCGTATATGCGCCAGTTTCTGTCACAGTCACTCCAGGCTGGGAGTCTTTCAGACCCAGTGGATCAACGTGCGAAATTGTATTGCCGATTGCATAGGTATAGGTGCTAACACCTCCACCAAGCCCAATTGGATCACTCTGCGAATACCGCCCCGCCGCCGGGTCGTATTCCCGCTGGTAGTTGTAGAGCATCCCACTCGCAGCCGTCGCCTGCTGGCCTGGGAAGCGCAGCGCAAGCCCAAACGCCACACCATCGCCATCCGGGTCAGCCCTCGGAATCTGGTTGCCGAACACTTCGCTCTTGTTGCTCCACTCCCAGATCGAGACATTCCGTACCGGATCGATCACCACGCGCGGCATGCCCAGATGATCTGGTTGGACGTAGGCCAGCTCCGGCACGCCGGTAGCCGGCGTGTTCATCAGTGCCACCGGGTAGTTGTCCAGCCAGATGGCCTGCTGCTGCGCTTGGTCCGTGGCCGAGTAGTTGCCCAGCCACTGCCCTGCTTCGTCGTACAGGGTGATCAGTGCTGCGCCACCGGCCGGGGTCCGCAGAACGCGTTCACCGCGGTGGTTGTAACCGTAGCTTTCCAGTACGGCATTGCCCTGCTTCACC